>JAUXWO010000075.1 GCA_030680175.1 Vicinamibacterales bacterium | reverse complement strand
GCGCGCACCTGCTCGGGCGCCTGCGCGCCGTTGATCGCGCGGAACGTCGGGCGCTCGTGGTAGAAGGCGATCATCGGCCGCGTCTCCCGCCAGTACACCTTCAGCCGCTCCCGCACCACATCCTCGCCGTCGTCGGACCGCTGGACGAACCGGCCGCCGCACTTGCGGCACTCCGACTCGGCGGCCGGGTCACCGTCGAACGCCGACGCACTGGCCCCGCACGTCTCGCAGATCCGCCGGCCGCGCACGCGCCGGATCAGCTCCTCGTCGGGCACCTGAATCTCGACGACGATCAGCGGGCTGCCGTCGGCGAGGGCGTCGTCGAGCGCCCGCGCCTGGGGCACCGTGCGCGGGAAGCCGTCGAGGACGAACCCCTGGCTCACATCGGGCCGGCCGATCCGCTCGCGCACGATGCCGATCATCACGTCGTCGCCGACGAGGTCACCGCGGTCGATCACGGTCGCGACCTCGCGCCCGAACGCGCTGCCGGAGGCGACGGCCTCCCGGAGCATGTCGCCCGTCGAGATCTTCGGGATCCCGTGTTCACGCGCGAAGCGCTCCGCCTGCGTGCCCTTCCCCGCGCCGGGTGGGCCCATCATCACGACGTTGAGCGCCATCGTCAGCCGCGCCGTCCCTTGATCCTCGTCTTCTTCATGAACCCGTCGTAGTGCCGCATGATGAGCTGCGACTCGATCTGGTTCACGGTGTCCATGGCGACGCCGACGACAATCAGGAGCGAGGTGCCACCGAAGTAGAACTGCACGTTCAACCCTTCGGTAAACCATTGCGGCAGCGCGGCGTCGAGGTTCTCGCCGATGAACGGAATCGGCGCCACCTTGAAGCCGGTGATCAGGAACTCCGGCAGAATCGCGATCAGCGCGAGGTAGACCGCGCCGGCCAGCGTGATCCGGGTCAGGATCGTGTCGATGTACTCGGCCGTCCGCTTGCCGGGGCGAATCCCGGGGACGAAGCCGCCATACTTCCGCATGTTCTCCGCGACATCATCGGGATTGAAGATGATCGCCGTGTAGAAGTACGCGAAGAAGATGATCATCCCGACGTACGTCAGGTTGTACAGCGGCATGCCGTACGACAGCTGGCGGATCGCGGCGTCCGCCCAACCGCCCTGCGGGACGACCGCCGCGAAGCTCGCCGGGAACGCCAGGATCGACGAGGCGAAGATCACGGGGATCACGCCGCCGGTGTTCACCTTCAGCGGGATGTGCGTGCTGCTGCCGCCGTACTGCCGGCGGCCGACGACCCGCTTGGCGTACTGGACGGTGATGCGGCGGTGCCCGCGCTCGACGAAGATGATCGCGGCGATGACCGCCACCATCACGATGCCGAGCAGCAGCAGCCGGATGAGGCCGATCTGGCCGGTCCGCATCTGGTCGAAGGTGACCATCACCGCGCTCGGCAGGCCGACGACGATGCCGGCGAAGATGATGAGCGACATCCCGTTCCCGATGCCGCGCTCGGTGATCTGCTCGCCGAGCCACATGATGAACACGGTGCCGGTCGTGAGCGTCAGCACGCACATGAACCGGAACCCCCAGCCCGGCTCGTAGACGAGCGGCAGTCCGCCGACGATTTCCGTCTGGCGCTCGAGGAAGATCGAGATGCCGAGGGCCTGCACGATCGCCAGCACGAGCGTGAGGTACCGCGTGTACTGGGTGATCTTGCGCCGGCCCAGCTCGCCTTCCTTCGACAGCCGCTCCAGGTACGGCCACACGACCGTCAGGAGCTGCAGGATGATCGACGAGCTGATGTAGGGCATGATGCCCAGCGCGAAGATCGTGACCTGCGACAGGTTGCCGCCCGAGAACATGTCGTACAGCCCGAACATCGTCCCGCTGGCCTGCTCGGCCAGGATCGCCAGGGCCTCGGTGTTCACCCCCGGCGTCGGGATGTGACTGCCGATCCGGTACACGCCCAGCATCGCGAGCATGAACAGCACGCGGTTGCGGAGGTCCGCGACGGCAAAGAGGTTCTTGAGCGTTTCAACCATGAGATGTCCCGGCGGCGGATCCTACTGGGCCGCCGCCCCAATCACTGTCGTGGCGCCGCCGGCCGCGGCGATCTTGCTGGCGGCCGTCCCGCTGAACTTGTGCGCGTGCACCGTCAAGGCCTTGTCCACCTCGCCGCGCCCGAGCACCTTGATCGGCGCCGTGCGGTCGTGGACCACGCCGGTCTCCCGGAGCAGCTCCGGCGTGACCACCGTGCCGGCCGTGAACCGCTCCGACAACGTGTCGAGGTTCACGACGGCGTATTCCAACCGGAAGATGTTCGTGAAGCCGCGCTTCGGCAGGCGCCGGTGGAGCGGCATCTGGCCGCCCTCGAACCCGCGCTTGAACGTGAAGCCCGAGCGCGACTGCGCGCCCTTGTGGCCGCGGCCGGCCGTCTTGCCGTTGCCCGACCCCGGCCCGCGGCCGACGCGCTTCTTGTTCTTCTTCGCGCCCTTGGCGGGCTTGAGATTACTCAGATCCATGATGTGCTCGCTTGGCGCCCGTGCGCCACGTCTGAACTACTCCGCGACCTCGATCAGGTGCCGCACCTTGTGCAGCATCCCCCGCGTGGCCACGGTATCGGGCACTTCCACCGTGTGGCGGATGCGCCGCAGCCCGAGCCCGCGCACGACCACGGCCTGGTTCCGATTGAACCCGATCGTGCTCCGCACGAGCGTCACCTTCAGCGTCTTGCCCTTCTGCTTCGCCATGTCTCCTGCCTCGCCGCTCAGGCGGTCACGGCCACGCGGCCGGACAGCTCATCCACGCTGTCGAGGCCGCGGAGCCGGGCCACCGCGGCCGGGTCCTTGAGCTGCGTCAGCGCATCAAACGTCGCCCGCACCACGTTGTGGGGGTTCGGCGACCCGAGCGACTTCGTCATCACGTTCGAGATGCCGGCCGACTCCACCACCGCACGCACCGCGCCGCCGGCGATGATGCCCGTGCCGTCGGGCGCCGGCTTCAGCAGCACGCGGCCCGCGCCGAACCGTCCGAGCGACGGGTGCGGAATCGACGTGCCCTTCAGCGGGACGCGGATCAGGTTCTTCTTCGCCGCCTCGATGCCCTTCTTGATCGCCGAGGGCACTTCCTTGGCCTTCCCGACGCCGAAGCCCACCACGCCGTGGCCGTCGCCGACGACCACCAGGGCGCTGAAGCTCAGGTTCTTGCCGCCCTTGACCACCTTGGTCACGCGGTTGATGGACACCACGGTGTCCTTGATGTCGAGCTGCCCTGCGTCGATTTTTTCACGTGTCCGGATCATTGGCTTCTCGCTGTGCCTGTGTTGCCTGCGTGCTAGAACTCGAGCCCGGCCTCGCGCGCGGCTTCCGCCACCGCGCGCACCCGGCCGTGATAGAGGAAGCCGTTGCGGTCAAACACGACCCGCGTCACGCCCTTCTCCTTCAGCCGCTCGGCAATCACCTTGCCGATGAGCGCGGCGCCCTTCGCGTTGCCGCCGCGCGCCTCGCCGCCGAGCTGCGCCTTGACCGACGGCTCCGTCGTCGACGCCGCCGCCAGCGTCGCCCCCGCCATGTCGTCGATCACCTGCACGTAGATGTGCGACACGCTGCGGAACACGCTCAGCCGCGGACGCGCCTCGGTGCCCCGCACGCGCTTGCGGATGCGGTACTTGATGCGCTGCCGGCGCTCGTCTCTCGTCGTGACCTTCATCGCCTAGGCTCCCGTCTTTCCGGCCTTCTTCTTCAGCACTTCCCCGGTGTAGCGCACGCCCTTCTGCTGGTACGGGTCGGGCTTGCGCAGGCGCCGCAGGTTCGCGGCCACCTGGCCGACGAGCTGCCGGTCGACGCCGGTCACCGTGATGTGCGTCTGCTTCTCGATGGCGACCTCGATCCCCGTGGGCACGTCGAACACCACCGGATGCGAGTAGCCCAGGGCCAGATGCACCTGCTTGCCCTTCACCTCGGCGCGGTAGCCGACGCCGACGATGTCGAGCTCGCGCTTCCAGCCCTCGGCGACGCCGAGCACGGCGTTGGCCACCAGGCTGCGCGCCAGGCCGTGGAACTTGCCGAGCTCGCGCGCCTCGCTTTCGCGGCGCGCGACCACGGTGCCGTCCTCGACGGCGATGAGGATCCCGGGGGGCACGGCCTGACGCATCTGGCCCTTCGGGCCCTTCACGTCCACCACGGGGCCGTCCACCTTGACGGTGACGCCCTTCGGAATCGGAATCGGTTTCTTGCCAATACGCGACATGTTCAATACCCCGCAGGGACCCGGGACCAGGCGCCGCGAACTGGGGGGACGCGCGATGCGTCCACGGCCCTGGTCCCCGGTCCCCGATCCCGCCGCCCCGCCATTACCAGACGTTGCAGAGCACCTCGCCGCCGACGCCCGCCTTCTGCGCCGCGCGGCCCGTCATCACGCCCCGCGAGGTCGTGAGGATCGAGACGCCGAGGCCGCCGAGCACGTGCGGCACCTCACCGGACGCGGTGTAGACGCGGCGGCCGGGCCGGCTCACGCGCGTGATGCCCGTGATCACGCGCTCCCCGCCGGGCCCGTACTTGAGCAGCAGCCGGATGAGCGGCTTCGCCATGCGGCCGGGCCGTTCGGGCGGCCCGTCGACGAGCTTGAAGCCCGCGATGTAGCCCTCGTCCTGGAGGATCCGCGCGATCTCGGCCTTCAACTTCGACGCCGGCATGTCCACGCGCGGGTGGCGCGAGGACACGGCGTTGCGGATCCGGGTGAGCATGTCGGCGATCGGGTCGGTCATATGTCTTGCTCTCGGCTTTCAGCTGTCGGCATTCAGCGCGGCTGGCACCGGGCCCGCGGGTCTGCGGCCGCCTGGCCGCACGCCGCGCGCCACCGCGCCGGCCCTACCACGAACTCTTCGTCACCCCGGCCACGTCGCCCGTGAGCGCGAGCTCGCGGAAGCAGAGGCGGCAGAGCGCGAACTTCCGGAGGAACGCCCGCGGGCGGCCGCAGCGGCGGCACCGGTTGCGCAGGCGCACCTTGAACTTGGGCGCTTTGTTCTCTTTGGCGATCTTGGCGGTCGTAGCCATTGCGATTCGGTCCCCTCGCCTAGTTGGTGCGGAACGGCATACCCATCAGCTGGAGCAGCTTCCGGGCTTCCTCATCCGTCTTCGCCGTCGTCACCACGCACACGTTCATGCCGCGGGCCTTGTCGACCTTGAGGTAGTCGATCTCGAGAAAGTTCAGCTGATCCCGGAGGCCCAGCGTGTAGTTGCCGCGCCCGTCGAAGCCGCGCGGCGAGATGCCGCGGAAGTCGCGGACGCGGGGCAGCGCAATGCTGACGAGGCGGTCGAGGAACTCGTACATCCGCGACCCGCGCAGCGTCACCATGGCGCCGATGGGCTGGCCCTCGCGCACCTTGAACTGCGCGACCGACTTGCGCGCGCGGCGCACGGCGGCCTTCTGGCCCGCGATCCGCGCGAGCTCGTCGGCGGCCACGTCGACGATCTTCGCGTTCTGCGTCGCCTCGCCGAGGCCCATGTTGATCACCACCTTGGTGACCTTGGGCACGGCCATGACATTGCGGTAGCCGAACTCCTTGGTCAGGGCCGGCTTCACTTCCTGCTCGTACTTGTCTTTCAAGCGGCTCATTTGTCCACCACTGCGCCGCTCTTGCGGCTGATGCGCACCTTGTGGCCGTCGGCCAGGAACTTGTGGCCGATCCGCGTCGGCTCGTTCGTGTCCGGGTCGACCAGCATGACGTTCGAGGCGTGGATCGGCGCTTCGCGCTCGACGATGCCGCCCTTGACGTTCTTCTGCGGGTTGGGGCGGGTGTGGCGCTTGATGAGGTTCACGCCCTCCACCACCACGCGGCCCTTCTCGGGCAGCACGCGGAGCACGCGTCCGCGCTTGCCGCGGTCGCGGCCGGCGCGCACCAGCACCGTGTCGTTCTTCCGAATTGCAGTCAGCCCTTTGGCCATGATGTCTACAGGACCTCCGGCGCGAGCGAGACGATCTTCATGAAGCGCCGCTCGCGCAGTTCGCGGGCCACAGGGCCGAAGACGCGGGTGCCCACCGGCTCGCCCTGGTCGTTGACCAGGACGGCGGCGTTGCGGTCGAACCGGATGTAGCTGCCGTCGCGCCGGCGGTGCTCCTTGCGGGTCCGGACGATCACCGCCTTGACGACCTGTCCCTTCTTCACGTTCGACTCCGGCGTGGCTTCCTTCACCGCGGCGGTGACGATGTCCCCGAGCCGCGCGTAGCGGCCGGTCGCGCCGCCGATCGGGTTGATCACGGAGAGTTTCCGTGCCCCCGAGTTGTCGGCGACGTCGAGAATGGTGCGCATCTGAATCATGGCGAGTGCTCCGTCGTTCTTCGCTGCAGCGTGTCGGCGCTAGACCTGGGCGGCGCGTTCGATGACGCGCGTCACCGTCCACCGCTTCCGCGCGCTCATGGGCCGCGTCTCGACGATCGCCACGCGGTCGCCCTTCTTCGCCTCGTCGTTCTCGTTGTGGGCGATGAACCGGGAGGTGCGCTTCTGAATCTTCCCGTAGACCGGGTGCGGCACCTTCCGCTCGATCGACACCACCACGCTCTTCTGCATGCGGTCGCTCACGACCACGCCCAGCAGTTCCGTCTTCGCCGCCATGGCTAGTTCGCCTTCTCTCTGAGGATGGTCTTCACGCGCGCCAGATCCTTGCGGGCGTCGCGCACCTTCCGCGGGGCTTCGAGCTGCCCCATCGACTTCTGAATCCGCAGGCGGAAGACCTGGTCCTCGAGATCACGCTCGCGGATCCGGAGTTCCTCGGCCTCGAGCTCGCGCAGTTCGGTCGCCTTCATCACGCCTTCTCCTCAGCGAACCGCGTCGCGAACTTCGTCTTGATCGGCAGCTTCGCGGCGGCCAGTTCCATCGCGCGGCGGGCGTCGGTCTCGCCCACGCCCTCCATCTCGAAGAGGATGCGGCCCGGCTTGATCACGCACACCCAGCCTTCGGGCGCGCCCTTGCCCTTGCCCATGCGCGTTTCCTGCGGCTTCTTGGTGACCGGCTTGTCCGGGAACACGCGCACCCAGATCTTGCCGCCGCGCTTGACGAAGCGCGTCATGGCCACGCGGGCCGCCTCGATCTGACGGTCGGTCAGCCAGCAGGGCTCGAGGGCCTTCAGCCCGAACGTGCCGAAGGCGACCGCGCCCCCGCGCCACGCCTTGCCGCACATGCGGCCGCGCTGCTGTTTCCGATACTTGACCTTCTTCGGCATCAACATGATGACGGCTCTCGTTCTTCGCTATTCGCTATTCGCAATTCGCTGTTCGCTCTCCCGGCGTGGCCGGCTGCGTTCAGCGCATCTCGCCGCGCGGTGCGCGCCGCGGCGCCCGCTCGCGCTCGCCCGCGCCGCGTCCGTACTCTTCCTCGCGGCCCACGCGCGGCGTCAGCCGCTCGCCCTTGTAGAGCCACACCTTCACGCCGATCTTGCCGTAGGTCGTGTTGGCCTCGGCGAAGCCGTAATCGATGTCGGCGCGCAGCGTCTGCAGCGGCAGCTGCCCGTGCAGGTACCACTCCGAGCGCGCGATCTCGGCGCCGTTGAGCCGGCCGGACACGCGCACCTTGATGCCGCGGGCGCCGAACCGCAGGGCCGATTCGACGGCCTTGCGCATCGCCCGGCGGAACGCCACGCGCTTCTCGAGCTGCTGGGCGACCGACTCGCCGATGAGCTGCGCGTCGAGCTCGGGCTTCTGGATCTCCTGGATGTTGATGAAGACCTCGCGCTTGGTCTTCTTCTGGATCTCCTGCTTCAGCTTGTCGACCTCCGCCCCCTTGCGCCCGATGATGATGCCGGGGCGCGAGGTGTGGATGTCGATCTTCAGCTTGTTGGCCGCGCGCTCGATCTCGATCTTCGACACGCCCGCGTGGGCGAACCGCCGCTTCAGCGTGTCACGCAGCTTCAAATCCTCGTGGAGCAGGTCGGCGTAGTCCTTGTCCGCGAACCAGCGCGAGCGCCACGTCTTGTTGAAGCCGATCCGAAATCCGTACGGGTGAACTTTCTGGCCCACTGCCCTGCTCCTATTCCGCGGCGGCGCGCGCGGCGCCCGTCGCGGCCTTCTTGCTCTTCGCGCCGGCGGCCGGGGCGGCCTCGACCGCACGCACGACCTGGGCGCGCTCGGTCACCTCGACGGTGAGATGCGCCGTCCGCTTGATGACCCGGAACGCCCGGCCCATCGGCGCCGGCCGCACCCGCTTCATCGACGGCCCCTGATTGGCGAAGCACGCCGAGACGAACAGGCGCTCCACGTCGCCCCCGAACGACTCCTGCTGCTGCGCGTTGGCCACCGCCGACCGCAGCACCTTCGCCACGTCCCGGGCCACGCTCTTGCGGCTGAACTGCAGCGTCGACAGCGCCAGGTTCACGTCCTTGCCGCGGATCAGATCGCACACCAGGCCGGCCTTCTGGGCCGACGTGCGGATGTATTTCGATGTCGCCTGCGCCCGCACCATGACCTAACCCCTCGCCGCGGTCTTGTCGGCCTTGGCCGCGTGACCCTTGAACGTCCGCGTCGGCGAGAACTCGCCGAGCTTGTGGCCCACCATGTTCTCGGTGACGTAGACCGGCACGAACTTCTTGCCGTTGTGGACGGCCATGGTATGACCGACCATCTCCGGCAGCACCGTCGATCGGCGCGACCAGGTCTTGATCACCTTCTTCTCGCCGGCCCGGTTCATCCCCTCGATCTTCTCGAGGAGATGCGTGTCGACGAACGGCCCCTTCTTCAGTGAACGGCTCATATCAGCTCTCGGCTCTCAGCTTTCGGCTCTCGGCTCTTCGCCCGAATTACTTCTTGCGGCGCTGGACGATGAACTTGTCGCTCGGCTTGCGGCCGCGCGTCTTGTAGCCCTTGGTGGGCACGCCCCACGGCGACACCGGATGCCGGCCGCCCGAGGTCTTGCCCTCGCCGCCGCCGTGCGGGTGGTCCACCGGGTTCATCACGACGCCGCGCACGTGCGGGCGCTTGCCCTTCCAGCGCGTCCGGCCGGCCTTGCCGCCCGACACGTTCTCGTGGTCGACGTTGCCGACCTGCCCGACGGTCGCGAGGCACGTCACGAGAATCTTGCGAATCTCGCCCGACGGCATCTTGAGCGAGGCGTACTCGCCCTCCTTCGCCACCACCTGCACCGACGACCCGGCGCTGCGCGCGAGCTGGCCGCCCTTGCCGGGCTTGAGCTCCACGTTGTGCACCAGCGTGCCGAGCGGGATGTTCCGGATCGGCAGCGTGTTGCCCGGCAGGATGTCCACCTGCTCGCCCGAGACGACCGTGTCGCCCACCTTCATGCCCGCGGGCTGGAGGATGTAGCGCTTCTCGCCGTCGGCGTAGGTCACCAGCGCGATGCGCGCCGACCGGTTCGGGTCGTACTCGATGGTCGACACCGTCGCCGGGATGTTGTGCTTGTCGCGCTTGAAGTCGATGATGCGGTACAGGCGCTTGTGCCCGCCGCCGCGCCACCAGCTCGTGAGCGAGCCCGTGTTGTTGCGTCCGCCCGACTTGTGGAGCGACTCGGTCAGGGGCCGGTGCGGCTCCGTCGCGGTGATCTCGTCGAACACCTGGACGGTCTGGAACCGGCGGCCCGGCGACGTCGGCTTGTACTTTCTGATGGGCATGATTCCCTCTTACGCTCCCTCGAGGAAGTCCGGCAGCTTCTCGCCGGCCTTGAGGCGGACGTAGGCCTTCTTCCAATCGGGGCGGCGGCCCACCCAGCGGCCCTGCCGCTTCGTCTTGCCGTGGGTCAGCGACGTCCGCACCTCGGCCACCTTGGACCCGAGCAGCTTCTCGACCGCGCGGCGGACGTCGATCTTGTTGGCGTCCCGCGCCACCTCGAACACCAGCGTCTGGACCTCCTCGCGCATCCCCGTGGTCTTCTCGGTGATGAGCGGGCGGCGAATGACTTCTGTGAGTTTCATGACTGTGCCCTGTGTGCGCGCCGCTAGGCGAGCACCTCCTGGAGCTTCTCCATGGCCGCGCGCGTCAGAACCACCTTCCGGGTGTTCATCACGTCGCGCGCGTTGATCCGGTTGCTCGGCAGCAGCTGCACGCCGGGCAGGTTGCGCACCGACAGCGACAGGTTCACGTCGGGCAGCACGTCCACGAGCAGCGCCTTGCCCTCGACGCCGAGCGCCTTCAGCAGGCTGATCGCCGCCTTCGTCTTCACCTCGGCCGACGCCAGCTGGTCGACAATCACCACCGCGTCGTCGCGCAGCTTCTGCGCCAGCGCCGCCCGGAGCGCGCCGCGCTCCACCTTCTTCGGCAGCGCGTAGTCGTAGCTGCGCGGCTGGGGCCCGAACACCGTGCCGCCGCCCCGCCACAGCGGGTTGCGGATCTCGCCCACGCGGGCGCGGCCGGTCCCCTTCTGGCGCCACGGCTTCTTGCCGCTGCCCGAGACGAGCGCACGGTTCTTCGTCGCGTGCGTCCCGCGGCGGTCGGCCGCGTTGGCCCGCACCACCGACTCGTGGATCAGGTCGGTCTTGATCCGGCCGCCGAACACCTCGTCGAGGAGGTCGACCGAACCCACCTTCTGGTTCTGCGCGTTTACTACGTCAACAGTCATGATGGTTCTTCGCTGTTCGCTGTTCGCTATTCGCTATTCGCAGGGCGACGGCGACTTTGCTCTTCGTCTGCTCTTCGTCAAATCTGCAATCTGCAATCTGCAATCTGCAATGGCGACAGCTACTTCTTGCCCTTCTTGGGCTTTTCCTGCTTCTGCGGCTGCGGTTCCGGCTTGGCCGCGACGGCCTTGCGGATGATCACGTAGCCGCCCTTGGCCCCGGGGACCGCCCCGCGCACCACGATCAGGTGGTTCTCGGGGTCCACGCGCAGCACCTTCAGGTTCCGCACGGTGATCCGCGCATCGCCCATGTGGCCCGCGGCGCGCATACCCTTGACCACCCGCGACGGGTAGGACGAAGCGCCAATCGAGCCCGGCGCGCGATGGAACATCGAGCCGTGGCTCGCCGCGCCGCCCGCGAAGTGGTGCCGCTTGACGACACCCTGGAACCCGTGTCCCTTGCTGGTGCCGATTACGTCCACGCGCTCGCCCTGATTGAAGATCGACGCGAGCACCTGGTCGCCCGGCTTCGGCGCGTCCTGGCCGGCGACGACGCCGACCTCGCGGCGCACGCGCGTGCCCGGGACGTTGGCCTTCTTGAAGTGGCCCGCCGTCGCCTTGTTGACCTTCGCCGCCCGCTCCTCGACGAAGCCGAGCTGCACGGCGTCGTAGCCGTCGGTCGCGACCGCCTTGCCCTGCACGACGACGCAGGGTCCCGCCTTCAGCACCGTGGCAGGCTCGACCGAACCGTCCTCGAGGAACAGCTGGGTCATGCCGATCTTCCTGCCGATGATTCCATTCACCATCATCGATTCCCTTCCGGGCCTTGCCGGCCCGGTCCCGGATCCGGGTTACTTCCCGTGTTCCTTGCCGAACGCCTTGATTTCGACATCCACCCCGGCGGGCAGGTCGAGCTTCATCAGGGCGTCCACCGTCTGCGGCGTCGGCTCGAAGATGTCGATCAGACGCTTGTGCGTCCGCACTTCGAACTGCTCGCGGGACTTCTTGTCCACGTGCGGCGAGCGCAGCACGGTCCACTTGTTGATCTCGGTCGGCAGCGGAATCGGTCCCGCCAGCCGCGCGCCCGTGCGCTTGGCCGTCTCGACGATCTCGCCCGTGCTCTGGTCGAGCACGCGCGCGTCGTAGGCCTTCAGGCGGATGCGAATCTTGTCACCCAACATAATCTGCTCTCAGCTTTCGGCTATCAGCTCTCGGCTCTCGCTGCCGGTCTTCCGCGTTGCAATCCGCAATCTGCAATCTGCAATCTGCAATGGCGACAGCTACTTGGTGCCCTGCACGCGCGCGATGACTTCCTCGCTGACGTGCGACGGCGCGGGCTCGTAGCGATCGAAATGCATCGAGTAGGTCGCGCGGCCCTGCGTGCGCGACCGCAGGTCGGTGGCGTACCCGAACATGTCGCTGAGCGGCACCCGCGCCGAGATGATCTGCGTGCCGCCGCGATCCTCCTGCGCCTGGATCCGGCCGCGCCGGCTCGCCAGGTCGCCCATCACGTCGCCGAGGTACTCCTTCGGCGACACGACCTCGACCCGCATCACGGGCTCCATCAGCACCGGGTTGGCCTTCTTGGCCGCGTCCTGGAACGCCATCGACCCGGCAATCTTGAACGCCATTTCCGACGAGTCCACCTCGTGGTACGAGCCGTCATACAGCTCGATGCGCACGTCGTCGATCGGGTAGCCGGCGAGGATGCCGCGCGTGAGCGCCTCCTGGATGCCCTGATCGATCGGCTTGATGTATTCCTTCGGAACGGTGCCGCCGACGACCTTGCTCACGAACTCGTACCCGCTGCCTGGCTCGAGCGGAATCAGGCGGATCTTGGCGTGGCCGAACTGGCCGCGGCCGCCGGTCTGCCGCACGAAGCGGCCGTCGCCCTCGGCGGGACGCGTGAGCGTCTCCTTGTAGGCGACCTGCGGCTTGCCGACGCTGGCCTCGACGCCGAACTCGCGCTTCAGGCGGTCGACGATGATCTCGAGGTGCAGCTCGCCCATGCCGCGGATGACGACCTGGTTGGTCTGCTCGTCGGTGTTGACGCGGAAGGTCGGATCCTCGGCCATCAGCTTGGCCATGCCCTGGCCGAGCTTCTCCTGATCGGCCTTGGTCTTCGGCTCGATGGCGAGCGAGATGACCGGCTCGGGGAAGTCCATCGACTCGAGCAGCACCGGCTTCTTCTCGTCGCAGAGCGTGTCGCCGGTCGTGACCGACTTCAGGCCCACGGCGGCGGCGATGTCCCCCGCGTAGACTTCCTTGATTTCCTCGCGCTTGTTGGCGTGCATCTTCAGGATGCGGCCGATGCGCTCGGTCTTGCCCTTCGTCGCGTTCAGCACCGAGGAGCCCGAGGTGAGCACGCCCGAGTAGACGCGGAAGAAGGTGAGCTGCCCCACGAAGGGGTCGGTCATGATCTTGAACGCGAGCGCCGAGAACGGCTCGTCGTCGGCCGCACGGCGCTCGAGCTTCACCGGCTCCTCGCTGCGCGCGTCGGGGTCGAGGCCCTCGACCGCCGGCACGTCGATCGGCGACGGCAGGAAGTCGACGACGGCGTCGAGCAGGAGCTGGACGCCCTTGTTCTTGAAGGCGGTGCCGCAGATGACGGGCACGAAGGGGGCGTCCTCTTCGCGCACCGAGGTCATCACGCGCTTGCGGAGGGCCGCGCGGATCTCGTCCTCGCTGATCGCCTCGCCGCCCAGGTACTTCTCGAGCAGCTTGTCGTCGGCCTCGCTCACCTTCTCGATGAGCTTCTCGCGATACTGCTGCGCCTCGGCCAGCATGTCGGCCGGGATCTCGCCGACGATGTAGTCGGCGCCCATCGTCTCGTCCTTGTAGGTGATCGCCTTCATGCGGATGAGGTCGACCACGCCGATGAACTTGTCCTCGGCGCCGATGGGGAGCTGGATGGCAACGGGGTTGCCCTGGAGCTTCGACTCGACCTGCGAGAGCGTCTCCTTGAAGTCCGCGCCGATGCGGTCCATCTTGTTGACGAAGCAGATGCGCGGCACGCGGTAGCGGTCGGCCTGGCGCCAGACGGTCTCGGACTGGGGCTCGACGCCGGACACCGCGTCGAACACGGCGACGGCGCCGTCGAGCACGCGCAGCGAGCGCTCGACCTCGACCGTGAAGTCGACGTGGCCGGGCGTATCGATGATGTTGATGCGATGATCGCGCCAGAAACAGGTCGTCGCGGCCGACGTGATCGTGATGCCGCGCTCCTGCTCCTGCTCCATCCAGTCCATGACGGCGGTCCCTTCGTGGACCTCACCGATCTTGTAGGTGATGCCCGTATAGAAGAGGATGCGCTCGGTCGTGGTGGTCTTGCCGGCATCAATGTGCGCCATGATGCCGATGTTCCGCGTCCGACTCAGAGGAGACTGTCGAGCCATTACAAATACTGCTTTCAGCTATCAGCGATCAGCTATCAGCCTGCGAACCCGCCGCCGGCGCCAGGACGCCGGCGCAGAGCGCCGCGCGTGGTGGTCGTGGCCCCGAGCCGACAGCCGGACGCTGACAGCCGGACGCCTCGTGTCGTTACCACCGGTAGTGGGCGAACGCCTTGTTGGCGTCGGCCATCCGGTGCGTGTCCTCGCGCTTCTTGACGGCGCCGCCGCGCAGGTTCGCGGCATCCATCAACTCGTTCGCGAGCTTCTCTTCCATCGTCTTGCCGTCGCCGCGCGAGCGGGCGTAGCCGACGACCCAGCGGATGCTGAGCGAGAGGCGGCGGTTCGGGTTGACCTCGATCGGCACCTGGTAGTTCGACCCGCCGACGCGCCGCGACTTGACCTCGAGGCTCGGCTTGACGTTGTCGATCGCCTTCTTGAAGACCTTGAGGGGATCCTCCCCCGTCTTCTCGCGGATCAGATCGAAACTCTTGTAGAGGATCTGTTCGGCGGTCGACCGCTTCCCATCGCTCATGATGGTGCTGATGAACTTGGTCACGAGCGTGCTGCTGTAGACCGCATCCGGCGGCAACTCACGCTTGGAAACTACTCGTCTGCGCGGCATCTTCGGCTCTCGGCTTTCGGCTAACGGCTAACAGCTACTGCTTCGGGCGCTTGGCGCCGTACTTCGAGCGCCCCTGCTTGCGCCCCTGGACGCCGACGGCGTCGAGGGTGCCGCGGACCACGTGGTACCGCACGCCCGGCAAATCCTTGACACGGCCGCCACGAATCAGGACCAGCGAGTGCTCCTGCAGGTTGTGGCCGACGCCCGGAATATAGGTGGTGACCTCGATCTTGTTGGTCAGACGAACACGCGCCACCTTACGAAGCGCGGAGTTCGGCTTCTTCGGCGTCTGCGTGAAGACCCGCACACACACGCCACGCTTCTGCGGGCTGCGGTGGAGCGCCGGACTCTTGGTCTTCCACTCGATCTTTTCACGGCCCTTGCGGACCAGCTGGCTGATCGTCGGCACGATCTCTCCTGAACACGCGCGAAGGTCCGGGCCCGCGCCAGCCCCGGCGGCACGAATGCCACCGCACGCCAGCCCCAGGGCCGGCGCCCATCCATCACAAATGACGACCACACGGCCACCGCCGATGCGGCGGCCTCAGTGGTGCCTCAGGCCTAGAAGCCCCGAAAGGCTTGGCACCTGAAGCGCGATAAACCCTACACGGAATGTGTTGACGGCACCGGCGGACGCGCAACGGCGTCACGGAGCTCCGAGTTCGGGGGGCCACCGGCCTTGTGCCGGGGCGCCCTTCCGGATGCGGATGGAACTAGATAGGGTGTCCTAGCTCCACGAGAACCTTGCGAATATAGCACGACACCTGGGCAGGTGCAAGTGGGCGTCTCTTCCCTCCCCCACCGGAGGCGGATTTCACCTTCTCTTCGCCAGGTAGTTCACCATGGCGCTCATCTGCTCCTCCGTCATCCGCTCGCCGTAGGCCGGCATCAGCGTGTCCGGATACTCGCTGCTCGGGTCCGAAATCACGCTCCGCAGCGACGCCGCGTCGCGCCGGATCCCGACGAGTGACAGATTCGGCCCCGTGTCGCCGCCCTCGCCCGCGATGGTGTGGCACGCGATGCACATGTTCGAGAAGGTCAGGGCCGCCGTCAGATCCTCGGGGCTCACCTCGACGTCGTCCGCGCCCGCCCGCGCACGCCGCAGGTAGGAGACGACGGCCTGGGCCTGCAGCCGGAAGAGCCGCGGCCGCCCCGCCGGCTGATCCTCCGGGCGCGCCCCCGGGGCGATCGCCACGGGATCGCCCATATGGAAGAGCAGCCACTCTTCGTCCTTGGTGATGCGCGTGATGGCCAGCGGCGCCGCCGGCCCGCCCACGACGTGGCACGTCTGGCACGTGTTGTCCGGGCCCGTGGCCAGCTGCCGCCCGGCGATCGACTGCGGCCCCCAGTCGTTCGGGTCGTAGCGCGCCGGCATGTCGAGCAGCCCGAGCACGGTGAGGTGGCCGATGCCCCCGATGAGCGCCAGCATCGCGAGGGTCACCACGCGCCGGCTCCCGCGCCACGGATGCCGCTCGGCGCCCCGGTCCAGGAACGGCAGCGCGAACAGCGCGCCGACGATCAGCCCGGGAATCACGAGCGTCGCCACCGGCTCGAGCGGCCCCGGGAAGTACTTGAGCAGCTGGAAGAGCGAGAGGAAGTACCACTCCGGCCGCGGGATGTACCCGGCGTCGGCGGGGTTGGCGATCTCGTCCAGATGCGCCGGGAACAGGACCGCCAGGGTGACGAGCAGCGCGAAGACCGCCGCCATCATCACCGTGTCCTTCATCACGTGCCACGGGAAGAACGCCGTCGGCGGGCCGGGCTGCGGCGTCATCGGTCCGGAGATCCCGTGCTTCCGCATCAGCGCGATGTGCGCGACGATGAAGATGACGAGGACGGCCGGCAGCAGGAACACGTGCGCCGAGTACCAGCGGCCGAGCGTGAGCGCGCCGAGTTCCGACCCGCCGCGCAGGATGTTGGCCATGTACTCGCCCACGACCGGCGCGCTCGCCGACACGTTGATCGTGACGATGGTCGCCCAGTACGCCTTCTGGTCCCACGGCAGGAGGTAGCCGCTCAGCGAGAACGCCAGGATCAGCAGGAACAGCACGACGCCGGTGATCCAGTTCACCTCGCGCGGCGCCTTGTACGACCCCATGAGGAAGACGCGCATCAGGTGCACGCCCGCGGCGATGACGATGAAGCTGGCGCCCCAGAAGTGCAGGCCGCGCAGGAGCCACCCGAGCGGCAGCTCGTCCATGATGAAGCGCACGCTGTCGTAGGCGAGCGCGGGCGCCGGCACGTAGTACATCGTGAGCCCGACGCCCGTGGCGAACTGCACGCCGATGAGCAGCGTGAGGACGCTGCCCGTCGTGAACGCCCAGCCCGTGCCCTTCGGCAACGGCTCGTCGAGCGCGTGGCGCAGCAGGCCGCGATAGCCCGTGCGCGAGTCGATCCAGTTCAGCAGCTGTGTGAGCATCGCGCGCTACACCTGGACGAGGATCTGGTCCCCGTCGATGCGCGTCTCGAGCGCGGTGAGGGGCGCCGGCGGCGGACCGCTCAGCACACGGCCGTCCAGGCCGAACACGCCGCCGTGACACGGGCACACGATGCGCTTGCCCTCGCGGTCGTAGCTCGTACGGCATCCGAGGTGCGTGCACGTCGACTCCAGCGCGCGCACGTCCTGCCCCGAACGGACCAGGTACACGACCTTGCGGTCCACCACCTGCGCGTAGCCGTCCTGCCGCGAGACGCGCAGCGTCACGGCGAGTGGTTCGTCCTCGCGCAGCAGATCGAGGCGGCCCGCCGAGAGCCAGCTCGGTTCGCGTTTCGCGAAGCTCGGCGCGAGGATGGCGCCCCCGAGTACGAACGCCACCGTGCCGCCGATGGCGGCATGCACGGTCTGAATGATGCGGACGAAGAACCCTCGGCGTCCGCTGGGATCGACGGTGTCACTTGGTGTGGTCATTGCTGATGACGTAACTTCCGGCCGGGTGCGCTGGCCGCTGCGCAGGATGATTGCCGTGCATTATACGCGCCCGCATGGGCCGCGGGCACCGTGGAGTGGGGTCATCATATGTCTTCATTGTTCTCTGGATGTCTCATCCACCGGCGGTGCGCTCCGGGGGCGCCGCCGTGTGGTAGAACTGGCTGACGGGCGCCCGCCGCGGCACGCCACCGGCGCCCCGCCATCATCGTGATCACCTACGACGAGTTCACGGCGCTCCTGGCGCCCGCCGTCACGGCGCCCGACGCGCCGTCGCGCCCCTCCGGCGCCGAGATCGCGGTGATCGTCGCGGCAAGCGACGCCGGCGCCCACGCCGCCGCGCTCGCCGTCGCCCGCGACTGGCGCACCGAACACCCGGACACCGTCGTCGTCGCCGCGCCCCCGGCGGCCGCCTGGCCGTTCCTGCATCCCGTCACTCCGGTGCTCCCGGCAGATCGCGCCGTGCTCGTCTGGGCGCCGCACCTCGACGAGGCCCTGGCGAATGCGCAGACCGGCGGCGTGCGCCTCGTCACCACGCAGCCGGCCTTCCTCCTCGCACTCTGGCGCGACGCACTGCGTGCGCATGGCCGCGCGCTGCTGCTGGCCACGGCCGACCCGACTCGGCTCGCCGCGCGTGCGCCCGATGCCGCCACCGGCCGCGGTGTGTGGCGCCACGTGCACGTGCTGCGGGGAGACGCCGGCGACGCCACGTTGGCAGAATCCCCCCACGCAGCCGAGCCGCTGCCGCGCGCCTACCGTACCGACGACGCCGCCGCGCGCCTGCGCCTCTGCCTGGAGGTCCTCGATCGCGACCGGCACGCGGGGACGCTCGTCGCGGCCGGCAGCGCGTGCGTCGAGGCGGGCGACATGGACAACGCCGCGCGCCTGCTCGACGAGGCGATTGCGGCCGCACCGGACGCCGCGGCCGCGCATTTCGAACGGGGCAAGCTGTGGCTGCGCCGCGACGACATGGAACGGGCGGCGCCGTGCTTTGCCGAGGCCGCGCGCCTTGCGCCGGGATTCGCACCGGCGGCCGCCAACCTCGGCGCCACCCTCGGCGAGCTCGGCCAGACGGACGAGGCGCTCGCCGCCTTCGAGGCGGCCCGTGAGGCGGATCCCGGGAGCGAGCAGGTGCTGAACAACCTCGGCGTGCTCTACCGCGAAACCGGCCGCCTCGCCGAGTCGGAGGCCACCTTCCGCCAGGCCATTCACCTCATGCCGGAAATGGCCTTCGGCTATTACAATCTGGGGCATACGCTGTTCCTGCAGGGCCGCTACCAGGCGTCCTTGACCGCGTACCGGCAGGGCCAGGCGCGCGACGCGGCGCGGAACCCGGTGCAGGCGAGCCGGCTCGCGCTGGCGGAGCTGGCCACGGGCAACGCGCCGGCGGCCCTCGCCGAACTGCAGCGCTGCACGGCCGGGTTGCCGCGCGCGTACCGCCAGCAACTGCTGGCCGACACGCACGCGGTCGTCTGGGCGCTGCTGACGCACCGGCCCGACCTGCCGGGGTGGAAGACGGTGGCCGACTGGCTCGGCCAGCAACTGCAGCGCACGCCGTAGAGACGGAACCGGAGCCGCGCCCACGGCGCGGCCGGCGCACGCGGCCCGCGGGGCCGCTCGGAGGGAACACCATGAACGGCGACGACGCGCTGCCCACTCCGCCGCCTCCCGCCGCGCGCGCGCGCGGCACGCGGCCGAGTGCGTTCCATCACTTCCTGCACGACCGCGGCGTCCGCCTCGCCGCCGGCCTCGCCGTCGTCGTGGCCATCCCGGTCGCGGTGCTGTTCTATTTCCAGTTCCGCGCGCTGAGCGACCTCGAGCAGACCTCGGAGGTCGTGCTGCGCCAGTTGAGCCAGGACACGGCCGACTCGCTGACGAAGACGTTCGAGGAGACGCTGCGCCGGCCGCACATCAGCGTCCTGCTGCGCATCCCCCAGGCCCGCTCCGAGCCGCTGGACCTCCCCTGGATCGATCCCGTGCTCGACGAAGGCCTCGTCGAGAGCCCGTTCGTCGAGGCGTTCTGGGTGTGGTCGGAGATCGGCGAGAACAACGCCGGCACGTGGTACGTGTACGACCACGACAGCCTGCGGGAGGCACCGGGTGCGCTCGCGCGCCGGTTCCGGCCGGACCCGGAGCTGGCCGGGACGCTGATGCCCCGCCTCCGCGAGCTCTCCGCGTACCGCCGCGCCATCGTCGCCTTCACCGCGACCATCGACGGCCGCACGAAGTACATCCAGGTGCAGATGCGCTTTGCGAGCGCCGCGCGCGACCGGATGACGAGCTTCATCGGCTTCGCCGTCGACGCCGAGACGCTGCGGGCGAGCCACATGCCGCAGCTGGCCCGGACGCGCCTCGCCGCCGTGCAGGGGCCGCGGGGCTTCCCCCCGCTCAGCATCACGCTGGTCGACGACGGCGGGGCCCTCGTCTACGCGTCGGACGGGGCCCGCCTCGACACGTTCGTCGACGAGCGAAGCTTTCCGCTCGTGTTCTTCGACAAGGAACTGCTGGAGTTCGCCGCCCCGCTCGAAACGCACCGCGAGACCTGGCGCCTGCGCACGGGCTTCGGCGGCCAGCCGATTGCCGAGGTCGTGAGCGCCAGCACGCGGCCGCAGCTCGCACTGATGGTCGTGCTGGCCGTGGTGATGGGCGGCGGCGTGTTCTTCGTCGCCGGCGCCGCGGCGCGCGAGGTCCGGGTCGCCGAGCTGAAGTCGAACTTCGTGGCGGCGGTCTCACACGACCTGAAGACGCCGCTCGCGCTGATCCAGCTGTTTGCCGAGACGCTCGAACTCGGGCGCGTCCGCAACCCGGAGCGCGCCCTCGAGTACTACCGGATCATCAACGGCGAGGCGCGGAAGCTGACGCGCCTCATCGAGAACATCCTCGACTTCTCGAAGATGGAAGCGGGGCTGCGGCCGTACCGGATGGGGCCGGCGTCGGTGTCGGACATCACCACCAAGGTGCTGTCCGCCATGAACAGCCAGTTCACCCAGAACCAGTTCAAGGTGGCGGCCCGCATCGAGCCCGGCCTGCCCCTCGTGCTGGCCGACAGCGACGCCGTGGAGCAGGCCCTCGAGAACCTGCTGGCCAACGCAATGAAGTATTCTGGTGACGCGCGGGATATCGACGTGGACGTGCGGCGGGCCGGCGGCCACATCGCCGTCAGCGTGTCGGACCACGGCATCGGCATCCCGCGCCGGGAGCAACAGCGGATCTTCCGGAAGTTCTACCGCGTCCACAGCGAGCTCGGCGGCGGGCCGCAGGGCTGCGGGCTGGGCCTGGCGATCGTGGACCACACGATGCGGGGCCACGGCGGCTGGGTGCGCGTCGAGAGCGAACCCGATCGCGGGAGCACATTCACATTGTGCTTCCCCATCCCGGCCGAGGGTCTGACGGACGGAGCAGTCGATGAAGCGGATTCTGGTGATCGAGGACGAGCCGCAGATGCTGCTTGGCCTGCGTGACAACCTGGAGCTCGAGGGCTACGAAGTCGCCACCGCCGCCGACGGCGAGGAAGGCCTGACCAAGGCCGCGGCCTTCCAGCCCGACCTCGTGCTGCTCGACGTGATGCTCCCGCGCAAGCACGGGTTCGACGTGTGCCGCGAGCTCCGCGCGCGCTCCAGCGCGACGCCCATCGTCATGCTCACGGCGCGGTCCGCCGAGACCGACAAGGTCCTGGGCCTCGAGCTCGGCGCCGACGACTACGTCACCAAGCCCTTCTCCATCACCGAGCTCCTCGCGCGCGTCCGGGCCGTCCTGCGGCGCACGGGCGGCCGGCCGCCGGCGCAGGACGTGGTGCGCATCGGCGAGATCGAGGTCGACTTCAAGCTGCACCAGGCCAAGCGCGGCAAGGCGCGCGTGGAGTTCACCGCCCGCGAGTTCGACCTGCTGCGGTACTTCGTGCAGCACACCGGCCAGGTCGTGACGCGCGAGCAGATCCTGAACGAGGTCTGGGGCTACGAGGAGTTCCCCACCACGCGCACCATCGACAACTTCGTCGCGAAGCTGCGCCAGAAGATCGAGCGCGCCCCCCACGCCCCCGAACACATCCTGACGATTCACGGATCGGGGTACAAGTTCGTGGGGTAGTGGGTCGTGGGTCGTGGGTAGTAGGTCGTAGGTAGTGGGTCGTGGGGCGTCGGTATCCGACCACCCACGCTGCCTCCACCCCGCCACGACCCACAACCCACAACCCACAACCCACAACCCACAACCCACAACCCACGACCCACTACCCACCACCCACTACCGACGACCCACTACCGACTAGCCACTCCCCACTCCCCACTCCCCACTCCCCATCCTTGATAGGATCCGCTGCATGGACGCCAAGACGATTCTGCTCGCCGCCCTCGTCGCCCTCACCCTGTCGTACCTCATCGGCTGGTTCACCATGGCGCGTCGACGGCGCGCCGAGGGCGGGCACGGGGCGGACGAACCGGTGATGCCCCGGCCGATCCATCTCGCCATCGGCGCGGTCACCAACTTCTTCGACACGCTCGGCATCGGCTCCTTCGCGACGACGACGGCGTCCTACAAGTTCTGGAAGCTGGTGCCCGACGAGCAGATCCCGGGGACGCTGAACGTCGGCCACACCATCAACGCCGTCGTGCAGGCGCTGGTGTTCATCTCGGTGGTGCAGGTGGAGTTCCGGACCCTGTTCCTGATGATCGCCGCCGCCTGTGCGGGCGCCTGGCTCGGGGCGGGCGTGGTCTCGGGCATGTCCCGGCGCACGGTGCAGCTCGGCATGGGCTCCGCCCTGCTCGGCGCCTCCGTCATCGTCATCGCGCAGATCCTGGACCTCGCGCCCGGCGGCAACGCGCTGGCGCTCGACGGCACGCGCCTGGCGATCGGCGTGGCCGGCAACTTCATGCTCGGCGCGCTGATGACGCTCGGCGTCGGGCTCTACGCGCCGTGCATGGTGCTCGTCAGCGTGCTCGGCATGGACCCGACGGCCGCGTTCCCCATCATGATGGGATCCTGCGCGTTCCTCATGCCGGTGGCCAGCCTGCAGTTCGCGCGGCGCAACGCCTACAACCTGCGCGCGGCGCTCGGCCTCGCGCTCGGCGGCCCGCTCGCCGTGCTGCTCGCGATCTGGCTGGTCATCTCCCTGCCCACCCTGCTGCTGCGCGTGCTCGTGCTGACGGTCATTCTCTACACCGCGATCACCATGCTCCGCTCGGCCGCCGTCGAAAAGCGCAAAGGCGTCGCGTAAACACCGACGGGAACACGAAGGACACGAAGGCCACGAAGCACCGATCATTCAAGGGACCCGGTCGCGCTACCGGATCGGTGAGTTGAGTGTTTCGTGTTGGACTTCGTGTCCTTCGTGTCCTTCGTGTTATCTGGTCAGCGCACGGTCACGCTGAGGACACTGCCGTCCCGTGCGACGCCTTCGACTCGCGTCACACGGCGTTCGCCGCGGGCGGGCACCGTGACCTCGATGTCCACGCGCGACGGCGCGTCCGGCCCGAGCGGGAGGAAGACCGGCGCGGCGCTTTGCGAGCAGTAGCCGGAGCCGCCGTCGACGAGCCCGGCCGAGAGCAGCCGCGTGGTGCCGGCCTCGTAGACGCGCACCTCGGCGCCCGTGAGCACGGCGCGCCCGCGCGCGTCCTCCACACGGACATTCAGCCCGCGGCCGCCGCCCTCCGTCACGTTGCGGAAGAGCGGATGCCCTCCGCCCTCGGCGTTGTTGGTCAGGGCCAGGTCGAGGCGCCCATCGCCATCGAAGTCCACCATTTGCACGCCATGCGTCGCGTCGTTGGTGACGAGCGCCGCGGGCAGCTGCTCCTCGAAGCGCCAGCCCTCCGCCATCGCCCCGCGGTTCAGGAACAGCCAGTCCCGGTAATGCGGGTCGCCGGCCAGAAACGCCGCGAGGTACAGGTCCGGCCGGCCGTCGCCATCGAGGTCGCCCCAGGCCGATGTCGTCACATGCGTCTCGACGGGGATGCCGGACGCGCGCGCCACGTCGACGAACGGCTGCCCGGGCGTGCTGCGATAGAGCACGCTCGGCCCGTAGTTGGCGACGTAGAGGTCGAAGTCGCCGTCGGCGTCGTAGTCGGCGAGGCTCGGCCCGACGCCGCCGTCCTCGGGCGGCCGGCCCGAGGCGGCCACGCCCATCTCGACGGCCACGTCCGTGAAGCGGCCATCGCCGTCGTTGCGGAACAGGCCGTTGTCGTCCCCGTTCTGGTTCGCGACGAAGAGGTCGAGGTCGCCGTCCTGATCGAAGTCCCACCAGACCGCGCCGACCGAGCGGCGCGGGTCGCCGATCCCGGACGCATCCGTCACGTCCGTGAACCGCGCGCCGTCATTCCGGAAAAGCCGGTTCGGCACGTCGCGGAAGGCCGCGAACAGGTCGAGGTCGCCGTCCCCGTCGTAGTCCACCCACACGGCCTGGCGTGACACCCCGGTCAGCCGGATCCCCAGCATTCCGGCGACGTCGGTGAACACGCCCCCATCGTTGCGGTAGATGCGGTTCGGCGTCGTGAGATCGATGAAGCCGATGTAGAGGTCGGGATCGCCGTCGCCGTCGTAGTCGCCCCATGCGGCCGCCCGTACCTCGAGGTCGATGCCGAGTCCGGCGGCGGCGGCCACGTCCTCGAAGCGGCCGGCGGTCTGGCGATAGAGCCGGCTGGGCGCCCCGCGGAAGCCGACGAACAGATCGAGGTCGCCGTCCCCGTCGTAGTCGGCCCACGCGTTCGGCTGTCCGCCGGTGGCGGCGAAGAGATCGGGCTGGACGGCCTCGAGCGCCAGCGTGGGCGGCGGCGCGGCCACGGGCGCCTCCGGTGGCGCGCCACATCCGGCAAGGCCGACGAGGGCGAGGACGGTCAGCAGGGTGCGCATGCCGCGCATTCTGACACGAGACCGGAATCTGGTGATCTCGTGATGTGGTGATGTGGTGATCTGATGTGCGATGTGGAGATCTCCGGATGTATCTGGTGACCGGATGATCTGGTGATGTGCGGCCCGAGCCGGCCAGGCGCGACACCGCCGCGCAGGTCCACAGATCCGCAGATTCGCAGATCAGCAGCTACATCTGAGATCTCCACATCGCATATCAGATCACCACATCACCACATCACCACATCACGAGATCACCAGAATCTTGGAGTTAGCCCACGCGGGCCAGGCGGGAGGGCGCCGCGGCGAGCCGCCGCTCGCGCTCGATGTGTACCGTCAGCGCCTCGATCAGCGCAGGCAGCCGGGCCGCCTCCTCGCAGGCGAAGAGGAGCAGCGTGCAGATGGTGTCGAGCATGTCCGGGAAGCGGGCCTCCGTGTGGGCGAGGATGCGCTCCACGACCGGCATGTCCACGCCCGGGAAGCGGGGGAAGGCCGCCCGCTTGAACGCGATCGAGTGACGCACCACCTCGTCCACCGTGCGCGGGGGCATGCGCTCGATCATGGCAAGGAACCCGAGAATGCGGGCTTCGACGTTCCGCCAGTCCCAGACCTGTTCCACCAGCCAGCGGTACCCCTCGAACATCTCGACGCGCGTCATCTTGCCAGGCACGATGTTGGAGAGGGCATCCCGGACCGGGTCCGCCTTGGAGAGGTCCGGGAACGTGAGATCCCGGTCGATGATCCGCTGCTCGGCGTGCAGGCGCGTCCACAGGTCGGTGTTGCGCAGGGCCTTCAGCAGGTTGATGTGCGGGTAGATGATGCACGCCTCCTGCATGAACGCGAACGTGTGCCGGAAGGCGTCGGGCGTGTCGTGATCGAAGCCGAGGATGAACGAGCCGTGGATCGGCAGTCCGTACGACTGCACCGTCCGGCTCTGCTCGACCAGCCCCCGATGGATGTTGTGGCGCTTCCGTGTTTCCTTGAGGCTCTCCTCGTTGACCGACTCGATGCCGATGAACAGGCCGACGAAAGTCGCATCGGCCAGCAGCGCCAGCAGCTCCGGATCACGCGACACGTTGAAGGTGAGCTCGGTGTAGTACTGCAGCGGGCGGACGAACGTCTCGTTCTGCGCGATCATCGCGCGCAGCAGTTCCTTGGCGTACTTCGGGTGGCCGATGAAGTTGTCGGTGCACACCAGCACGCGCCGGATCCCGAGCCGCTCCATCGTCGCCAGCTCGTCGAGGCACTGGTCGACGGGCTTCGTGCGGATCTTGCGGCCGAAGTCGAGCCACACGTTGCAGAACTCGCACGCGTAGGGGCACCCGCGGTTCACCTGGATGCCGCCCGTCACGTACCCGCTGGCCAGCGTGTCGGCGATGCTGTCCCACCGCGGCGCCGGCGACTCGCTCAGATCAGGGTAAACGTCGGCCTTGTACTCGCGGGCGTGCCGGCCGGCCTTGAAGTCCCGCAGGAACTGCGGCCAGACGCGCTCGGCTTCCCCAAGGATCAGGACATCGAAGTGGTCGCGGCACGTCTCGGGCTCGGAGGTGACGCCGGCGCCGCCGATCACGACCGGCAGGCCACGGGCGCGGAAGAGCGCCCCGAGGTCTCGGGCGCGGGGCAGGTGGCTCGGGTACCCGGTCAGGCCCACCAGGTCGTAGCCCCCGCCGACGTCGGTGTCCTCGTCGATGGGGCCGTGGACCGCCTCGTCCCAGATCCGTACCTGGTCCTCGTCCGGTGTCAGCGCCGCCACCGTCGCCAGGTGCAGCGGGACCGTGAAGGCCTTCCGCGTCACGCCGGCGCTCTTCTCCTTCACCCGGTCCCAGACGGCGTAGTCGGCGGACGGACAGACGAGCAGGATGTGCATGGCGGCCTCGCTCCAGCGGGGAGATCGAGGGCACTATAGCCGGACGCGCGCCGGCGCGTCGACTCAAAAGAAGGCCGTCCTGGCCCGGCCGGCTCCGGGGGCCGCCAGGGGCGTGCTCGGCGGCGCGCGGGGCCCCGTACAGCGGAACGGGCACGACGCGCCTTGCGGCCCGCCGTGCCCGTCGTGTCGTTCGCGTCCGTGGCGGGTGCTACTCGGGCACGTCCCCGCCGCGGTCCAGCGCCTCTTCGGCCTCCACCAGGTATTCCATCTCCCGATCGAGTTCGAACTCGTCGTCGGTCGGCTGGATCATCGGCGGCGGCGGCGGCGGCTCGTCGGCCGGGATCGTCACGTGGCGATACCACTCGAACCCGGTGCCGGCGGGAATCAGCCGGCCCATCGTGACGTTCTCCTTCAGACCGCGCAGGTAGTCGATCTTGCCGGAGATGGACGCCTCGGTGAGCACGCGGGTCGTCTCCTGGAACGAGGCGGCCGAGATGAACGACTCGGTGGAGAGCGACGCCTTGGTGATGCCGAGCAGCAGCGGCTGCGCCGTGGCGGGCTTGCCGCCGTTGGCGAGCACGCGCTCGTTCTCTTCGAGGAAGCGGAAGCGGTCCACCTGCTCGTCGATGAGGAACTCGGTGTCGCCCACATCCTCGACGCGCACCCACCGCATCATCTGCCGCGAGATGACCTCGATGTGCTTGTCGTTGATGTTCACGCCCTGGAGCCGGTAGACCTCCTGGATTTCGTTGACCAGGTACTTCTGCAGCTCCTTCTCGCCGAGCACGTGGAGGATGTCGTGCGGGTTGCTCGGGCCGTCCATCAGCGGATCGCCCGCGCGCACCCGGTCGTCTTCCTGCACGTTGACGTGGACGCCGCGCGGGATCGCGTATTCCCGCGGCTCCGCGTTCGGGTCGTCGGGGACGATGATGACCTTGCGCTGGCCCTTCACGACCCCGCCGTACTTCACCGTGCCGTCGATCTCGCTGATGACGGCCGGATCCTTCGGCTTGCGCGCCTCGAACAGCTCGACGACGCGCGGCAGGCCGCCCGTGATGTCCTTCGTCTTCGTGGTCTCGCGCGGAATCTTCGCGAGCACCGCGCCGGCGTGGACCTCTTCGCCGTCGCTCACCATCATGTGCGCGTGCACGGGCATGATGTAGCGGCGGGTGACCTTGCCGTCCTTCTGGTTCTTGATCTCGACGGTCGGCTGCCGCTTCTCATCGGGCGAATCCACGATGATGAGCCGTGACATGCCGGTGACTTCGTCGACATCCTCGTGGACGGTGACGCCCTCGACGATGTCCTTGAAGCGGACCTGGCCGGTCTCTTCCGTGAGGATCGAGAACGTGTACGGATCCCACTCGACGAGGATCGTGCCCTGCTCGACGGTGTCGCCGTCGGCCACCTTGAGCTGGGCGCCGTAGACGACCTGGTACCGCTCGCGGTCGCGGCCCTTCTCGTCCTGCACCACGATGTGGCCGTTGCGGTTCATGACGACCCGGGCCGATCCCGGCTGGCCGTCGGCGCGCGGGCGCTCGACCACCACCAGGTTGTCGTAACGGACGGTGCCCTTGTGCTTGGCGTCGAGGCCCGACTGCTCGGACACCCGCGACGCCGTGCCGCCGATGTGGAAGGTCCGCATCGTCAGCTGCGTGCCGGGCTCGCCGATGGACTGCGCCGCGATGACGCCGACCGCGAGGCCGATCTCCACCATCCGCCCGGTCGCGAGGTCGCGGCCGTAGCAGCGGGCGCAGCAGCCGCGGCGCGACGCGCACGTCAGCACCGAGCGGATCTTCACCTTCTCGACGCCGGCTTCCTGGACCTCCGAGGCCTTGTCCTCGTCGATCTCGTCGTTCAGCTCGAGAATCAGCTGGCCGGTGATCGGGTCCGTGATCCGCTCGAGCGACACGCGGCCGATGATGCGGTCGCGCAGCGGCTCGATGATCTCGCCGCTCTCGACGATGGCGCGCGCCTCGATGCCGTCGAGGGTGCCGCAGTCGAAGTCGGAGATGATGACGTCCTGCGCCACGTCGACGAGCCGGCGCGTCAGGTAGCCGGAGTCGGCCGTCTTGAGCGCCGTGTCGGCGAGGCCCTTGCGCGCGCCGTGCGTCGAGATGAAGTACTCGAGCACCGACAGCCCCTCGCGGAAGTTCGCGCGGATGGGCGTCTCGATGATCTCGCCCGACGGCTTGGCCATCAGGCCGCGCATGCCCGCGAGCTGGCGGATCTGCTGCTTGCTGCCGCGCGCGCCGGAGTCGGCCATGATGTAGACCGGGTTGAAGAAGATGCCCTCGCGGTCCATCTTCTCCATCGCCGTGAACATCTCGTCGGCGATCTTCTCGGTCACGTCCGACCACACGGCGATCACCTTGTTGTAGCGCTCGCCGTTGGTGATCGCGCCTTCGAGGTACTGCTGTTCGACCTTGATGACCTCGTCACGCGCCTTGCCGACCAGCGCCGGCTTGCTCTGCGGGATGATGAGGTCCTCGATGCCGATCGACAGGCCCGACCGCGTCGCGTAATTGAACCCGAGCGTCTTCAGCTGGTCGAGCATCTCGACCGTCGTCGGCACGTCGGTGGTGAGGTAGCAGCGCTGCACGAGCTGCTGCAGCCCCTTCTTCTTGAGCAGCCCGTTGACGAACGGCATCCCCTTCGGCAGCGACGCGTTGAAGATCACGCGCCCGACCGTGGTGTTGATGATCTTGTGGTCGACGTACTGGACCTCGGTGTGCAGCACGTCCTGGTCGTCGCGGGCGGCCGTCAGGTCCATCAGGTCGCCGGTGTAGCGCAGCCGGATCGGCGTCAGCGTCTCGAGGGCGCCGGCCTCGAGGGCCAGCATCACGTCGTTCAGCGTCGCGAAGGCGCGGCCTTCGCCCTTGGCCCCGGGCTTCGCCTTGGTCAGGTAGTAGCACCCGAGCACGATGTCCTGCGACGGCACCGCCACCGGCGCGCCGTTGGCCGGGGACAGGACGTTCTTCGACGACATCATCAGCTCGGAGGCTTCGATCTGCGCCTCCGGCGACAGCGGGATGTGCACCGCCATCTGGTCGCCGTCGAAGTCGGCGTTGAACGCCGTGCAGACGAGCGGGTGGATCCGGATGGCCTTGCCTTCGACGAGGACGGGTTCGAAGGCCTGGATGCCGAGGCGGTGGAGCGTCGGCGCGCGGTTCAGCAGCACCGGATGCTCGCGGATGACCTCCTCGAGCACGTCCCACACCTCGGGCACCTGCTGCTCGACCATCTCCTTGGCCTGCTTGATGGTCGCGACCAGGCCCCGCTCCTCGAGCTTGTTGTAGATGAACGGCTTGAACAGCTCGAGCGCCATCTTCTTCGGCAGCCCGCACTGGTTCAGCTTCAGCTCGGGGCCGACGACGATGACCGACCGGCCCGAGTAGTCGACGCGCTTGCCGAGCAGGTTCTGGCGGAACCGGCCCTGCTTGCCCTTGAGCGTGTCCGACAGCGACTTCAGCGGGCGGTTGTTCGCCCCGCGCAGCACGCGGCCGCGGCGGCCGTTGTCAAACAGCGCGTCCACCGCCTCCTGGAGCATCCGCTTCTCGTTGCGGATGATCACGTCGGGCGCCTTCAGCTCCATCAGCTTCTTCAACCGGTTGTTCCGGTTGATGACGCGCCGGTAGAGGTCGTTCAGGTCGGAGGTCGCGAAGCGGCCGCCGTCGAGCGGGACGAGCGGGCGCAGCTCCGGCGGAATCACCGGCAGCACGTCCAGGATCATCCACTCCGGCTTGTTGTTCGACTTGCGGAACGAGTCGACGACCTTCAGCCGCTTGGCGAACTTCAGCTTCTTCTGCGTCGAGGTCTCGGTGCGCATCCGATCGCGCAGCTCGACCGCCATCTTCTCGATGTTGACGCGCTTCAGCAGTTCCTTGATCGCCTCGGCGCCCATCTGCGCCTTGAACTTCGTGTGCCCGTACTCCTCGCGCGCCTTCCGGAACTGGTCTTCCGTCAGCAGCTGGTTGGGCTTGAGCTCCGTGTCGCCCGGTTCGACGACGACGTAGGCCTCGAAGTACAGGACGCGCTCGAGGTCCCGCAGCGGGATGTCGAGCAGGTGGCCGATGCGGCTCGGCAGGCCCTTGAAGAACCACACGTGGCTGACGGGCGTCGCCAGCTTGATGTGGCCGAGGCGCTCGCGCCGCACCTTGGCCTGGGTGACCTCGACGCCGCACTTGTCGCAGATCACCCCGCGGTGCTTCATGCGCTTGTACTTGCCGCAGAGGCACTCCCAGTCGGTGATCGGCCCGAAGATCTTCGCGCAGAACAACCCGTCACGTTCCGGCTTGAACGTGCGGTAGTTGATGGTCTCCGGCTTGGTGACCTCGCCGAACGACCACTGCTCGATCTTCTCCGGCGACGCGAGGCTGATGCGGATCGCGTCGAAGTCGGCGCGCAGGGCGGTCTTGCTGTCCGTGAAGCTCGGTCTCATGTATCTCAGCCCTCCAGCACCGGCTCTTCGACGGGTTCCGCCAATTCAGCCGGACGGCGTTTCGTGGGAATCAGCTCCACGTCGAGGCAGAGTGACTGCAGCTCGCGGATGAGGACGTTGAACGATTCGGGCAGGCCCGGCGTGAACGACGCGTCGCCCTTGACGATCGACTCGTAGATCTTCGCGCGGCCCGTCACGTCGTCCGACTTGGCCGTGAGCAGTTCCTGGAGGATGTGCGCGGCGCCGTAGGCTTCGAGCGCCCACACCTCCATCTCGCCGAAGCGCTGGCCGCCGAACTGGGCCTTGCCGCCCAGCGGCTGCTGGGTGATGAGCGAGTACGGCCCGATCGAGCGCGCGTGGATCTTGTCGTCCACCAGATGCGACAGCTTGAGCATGTAGATATAGCCCACCGTCACGTTCTGCTCGAACGGCTCGCCGTTGATGCCGTCGAAGAGGCGCGTCTTGCCGCTCGTCGGCAGGTCCGCGCGCTCCAGCCAGTGCTTGATCTCGCTCTCGATCGCGCCGTCAAAGACGGGGGTCGCGAAGTAGAGCCCGAGCGCGTGCGCCGCCCAGCCCAGATGCGTCTCCAGGATCTGGCCGACGTTCATGCGCGACGGCACGCCGAGCGGGCTGAGGACGATCTCGACCGGCGTCCCGTCCGGCAGGTAGGGCATGTCCTCCTCGGGGAGGATGCGCGCGAGCACGCCCTTGTTGCCGTGCCGGCCCGCCATCTTGTCGCCGACCGACAGCTTGCGCTTCATGGCGACGTAGACCTTGACGAGCTTGATGACGCCCGGCGGCAGCTCGTCGCCCCGGCGCACCTTCTCCTTCTTCTCCTCGAAGATCTGCTTGACGACCTCGATCTGGCGCTCGGTGCGCTCCTCGATCGTCCGCAGGTCCGGCTCGAGGCCGGCATCCTCGGTGACCACCTTCGCGCGCACCAGCACGAGGAACGGCACCTCCTGCATCACCTCGGGGGTGAGGGCCGTCCCCTTCCTGAGCAGCCGCTCGCGGCCGAACTCGTCGAACAGGTCGGCGCGCAGCTCGCGGCCGTGCAGCAGCTGCATGACGCGCTTCTTGGTCTCCTCGTGCAGGATGCGCACCTCGTCCTGGAGGTTCTTCTCCATCAGGTCGAGTTCGTCCTGCTCGATGGCCTTCGCGCGGTCATCCTTCTCGATGCCCTTGCGCGAGAAGATCTTCACGCCGACGACGATGCCCTCGATGCCCGGGGGGCACACGAGCGAGGCGTCGCGGACGTCGCCGGCCTTCTCGCCGAAGATCGCCCGGAGCAGCTTCTCTTCCGGCGTGAGCTGCGTCTCGCCCTTCGGCGTGACCTTGCCCACCAGGATGTCGCCCGGCTTCACCGACGCGCCGATCCGGATGATGCCGCTGTCGTCGAGGTCGCGCAGGTAGCCCTCCGACACGTTCGGGATGTCGCGCGTGATCTCCTCGGGGCCGAGCTTCGTGTCGCGGGCCTCGATCTCGAACTCCTCGATGTGGATCGAGGTGTAGTAGTCGTCCTTCACCAGCTTCTCGGACACGAGAATCGCGTCCTCGAAGTTGTAGCCGCGCCACGGCATGAAGGCGACCAGCACGTTGCGGCCGAGCGCGAGCTCGCCGAGCTCCGTGCAGGGGCCGTCGGCCAGGACCTGGCCCTTGTGCACCTTCTGGCCCACCGAGACGATGGGCTTCTGCGTGATGCACGTGTTCTGGTTCGACCGCTTGAACTTGGTGAGCGGATAGATATCCGCGCCCATCTCCTTGCTGGTCTCCTCGCCCGTCTCGCTCTCGACGCGCACGACGAGGCGCTGGCTGTCGACGTAGTCGATCGTGCCCGTCCGGCGCGCCACCACGACGGCGCCCGAATCGCGCGCCGTGATGTACTCCATCCCGGTGCCCACGTAGGGCGCCCGGGCGCGGAGCAGCGGCACGGCCTGGCGCTGCATGTTCGATCCCATCAGCGCGCGGTTCGCGTCGTCGTTCTCGAGGAACGGGATGAGCGAGGCCGCCACCGACACGAGCTGCTTCGGCGAGACGTCGATGAACTGCACCTGCTCGCGCGGCGCGAGAATGAAGTTCCCGGCCTGCCGCGCGTTCACGCGCTCGTTGACGAGCCGCCCGTCCTCGTCCACGGCCGCGTTGGCCTGGGCGATGATGTACTGGTCTTCCTCCCACGCCGACAGGTAGTAGGAGTAGGGCTCGACCTCGACGCCCTTCTTCTTGACGCGGCCATCGGCGCCGACCAGGTCGTCCGACTCGACGATGTCGCCGGCCTTGTACTTCGGGTTGCCGCCGGCATTGGTCACCATCACGTAGTCGATGACCCGGCCGTCCTTCACCTTGCGGTAGGGCGACTCGATGAAGCCGAACTCGTTGATCCGCGCGTAGCAGCTCAGCGAGCTGATGAGGCCGATGTTCGGGCCTTCCGGCGTCTCAATCGGGCAGATGCGGCCGTAGTGCGTGGTGTGAACGTCGCGGACCTCGAAGCCCGCGCGCTCGCGGGACAGGCCGCCCGGCCCGAGCGCCGACAGCCGCCGCTTGTGCGTGACCTCGGAGAGCGGGTTGGTCTGGTCCATGAACTGCGAGAGCTGCGACGACCCGAAGAACTCGCGAATCGCCGCCATGACGGGCTTCGCGTTGATCAGGTCGTGCGGCATCGCCGTCGCCATCTCCTGGTAGACCGACATCTTCTCCTTGATGGCGCGCTCCATCCGGACCAGCCCGATGCGGAACTGGTTCTCGAGGAGTTCGCCCACGGAGCGGACGCGGCGGTTGCCCAGGTGATCGATGTCGTCGACGTTGGCCGGGTTCTTCCGGAGCTTCAGCAGGTACCCGATCACCTCGTAGAAGTCCTGCGGGTGCAGGATCTTCTCGTCGAGGGGCGTGGTCAGGTGGAGCTTCGTGTTGAGCTTGAGCCGGCCGACCCGCGAGAAGTCGTACTTCTGCGGGTTGAAGAACATGTTCTCGAAGAGCGTGCGCGAGCTGTCGAGCGTCGGCGGATCGCCCGGGCGCAGCCGCCGGTAGATCTCGATGAGCGACTCCTCGTGCGTGCGAATCGCGTCCTTCTTGAGCGTGGCCGAGACGATCGGCCCCACCTCGTCGCGCTCGGGGAAGAAGATGTCCACGGTCGGGACGCCCTTCTCCTGCGCGAGGGACACGACGCGCGCCGTCAGCTCCTCGTTGGCCTCGAGCAGCACTTCGCCCGTGCCCGGATCGACGACGTCGGCGGCCGTGAAGGCGCCCTCGAGGGCCTCGTCGGCCACCTCGATCGCCTCAATCCCCGCCTTCCGCATCGCGTCGACCGCGGCGCGGGTGATCTTCTTGTTCTCGCCGACCACGACGCCGGCGCCCGGGGCGCTGACCTCGCGGCGCGACCGCAGCCCGACCAGGCTGTCGTTGACCGCCCAGAGGGCCGCGTTCTCCTTGAGGTGCAGGCGGTCGACCGTGTGGAACGTGCGGATGATCTCGTCGGCGCCGCGCAGCCCGAGGGCGCGCAGGAACACCGAGGCGAGGAACTTCCGCTTCCGGTCGATGCGGACGTAGAGCAGGTTCTTGGCGTCGTACTCGAACTCGACCCACGACCCGCGGTACGGGATGATCTGCGCGACGAAGAGGCTCTTGTCCTCGGAGTGGAAGAACGCGCCCGGCGATCGGTGGAGCTGGCTGACGATGACCCGCTCGGTGCCGTTGATGATGAACGTGCCGTTGTCCGTCATCAGCGGGATGTCGCCGAAGTAGACCTCCTGCTCCTTGATGTCGCGGATGGTCTTGACGCCGGTCTCCGGGTCCTTGTTCCAGACCACGAGCCGGATCGTCACCTTCAGCGGCACGGCGTAGGTCATGCCGCGCTCCTGGCACTCGTCGACGTCGTACTTGAGCTTCAGCTGCACCGTCTGGCCGCAGATGTCGCAGACGTCGCCGCGGGCCTGGTTCGCCTCGCCGCACTTCGGGCAGAGCACGTCCTTGTCGCCGTACGGATCGGCGATGAGCGTGTGCCCGCAGCTCTTGCAGGGCTTGCGCATGTGGTGCAGGCCGGCGAGCTTGCCGCACTTGCACTCCCAGTTGCCGATCGAGTATTCAATGAACTCGAGCGACGAATTCTCCCGGAAGTCGCTGATCGGGAACACCGACTTGAACACCGACTGCAGGCCCTGATCCTCCCGTTCGGAGGGCAGGCGGTTCATCTGCAGGAAGCGTTCGTACGACTTCCGCTGGATCTCGATCAGGTTCGGAATCGGAACCGTGGTCTTGATCTTGGAGAAATCCTTGCGCTCGCGGTAGACGTTCTTCGGAAGGCTGTACATTGCTCGCGGCCTGGCTGCCAGAAGCCCGAATGTGAAGTGCAAAGCTCAGAGTCCATCGCCCAAAGGGTGCGGGGCCGGGGGGCCCCGCCTTTGAACCTTGAACTCTGGACGTTTGGACTTTGAGATCAGTGGGGCCCGGCTCCTGGAATCCCGGCCCCCTGATCCTCGAACGTCCCGACGGGCGCGCTACTTGATCTCGACCTTCGCGCCGGCCTCTTCGAACTTCTTCTTGATGGCCTCGGCCTCGTCCTTCGTCACCGCTTCCTTGATCGGCTTCGGCGCGCTCTCGACGAGATCCTTGGCTTCCTTCAGCCCGAGGCTGGTGACTTCGCGGACGACCTTGATGACGTTGATCTTGTTCCCGCCGATGTCGGTCAGGACCACGTCGAACTCGGTCTTCTCCTCGACGGCCGCGGCCGCGCCGCCGCCACCCATCATCGGCATGCCCATCATCGGCATCGCGGCCGCGGCCGACACGCCGAGTTCGGTCTCCAGCGCCTTGACGAGCTGCGACAGCTCCATCACGCTGATGCCCTTGATGTAGTCCACCACCTGCTGCTGCGTCACTTCGGCCATTGCTCTCTCCTGCTCTTCGAAAAAAAGTCCGCGTCCATCAACTGTCAGACCGCAGTGCGTGCGTCACCCTGCAATCTGCACCCTGCAATCTGCGATCAGGACCTCTGCTGCTCGGCCTGCGCCAGCACGCTCATCAGGTCACGCGGCACGGCGTTCAGCACGCGCACCAGGTTGACCATCGGCGCCTGCATCACGCTCAGCAGCTGGGCGTAGAGTTCCGGCTTGCCCGGGAGGTTCGCGAGGTCGGCGACGCCGGCCGCCGGCAACGCCACCCCCTGCACCACCGCCGCCTTGATCGTCAGGGCGGGCGTGGCCTTCATGAAGGTGGTCAGCGTCTTCGCCATCGCGACCGGATCGCTGTCGGTGTACGCCACCCCCGTCGTGCCCGCGAAGTGCTCGGTGAGCACCTCGAACGCGGTGCCCTTGAGCGCGCGCCGCGCGATGGTGTTCTTGACCACCCGGTAGCGGGCGTTCGCCTTCGTCAGCGCGACGCGCAGCTCGGTGACCTGCGGCACGTTCACGCCGCGGTAGTCGACGAGAATCGCCGCGTCCGCGCCCTGGAACATGCCCTCGAGCAACTGCAGCTCGGTTTCCTTGTCGGCTCGTGTGACTGCCATGGTTCGTCTTCTCCCGCGCCTAGCGCTTGACCGCGGCTTCCACGCGGGATTCGTCCACCAGCACGCCCGGCCCCATCGTCGACGACACCGTGATGCTGCGGAGGTACTTGCCCTTCGCCGCCGACGGCTTCGCCTTCATGATGCTGTCGAGGAGCGCGGTCGCGTTGTCGATCAGGTTCTGCGGCGGGAACGACGTCTTCCCCACCGGGGCGTGCACGATGCCGCCCTTGTCCACCCGGAACTCCACCTTGCCGGCCTGAATCTCCTGGACGGCTTTGGCCACGTCGGTCGTGACCGTGCCCGTCTTCGGGTTCGGCATCAGGCCGCGGGGCCCGAGCACCTTGCCGAGCTTGCCGACGACCCGCATCATGTCGGGCGTGGCGACGACGGCATCGAAGTCCATCCAGCCGCCCTGAATCTTGTCCACCAGTTCGTCGCCGCCCACCAGATCCGCGCCGGCCTCCGTGGCCTCGCGCTGCTTGTCCGGCCCGGCGATCACCAGCACGCGCTTGGTCTTGCCCAGCCCGTGCGGGAGCACCACGGTGCCCCGGACCATCTGGTCGGCGTGCTTCGGATCGACGCCCAGCCGGATCGACAGGGCGACGGTTTCGTCGAACTTGGCGAACTTGAGCTGCTGCACGAGCGGCAGCGCCTCGTCCAGGCCATAGGCGCGGTCTTCGACCTTGGCCTTGGCCGCCGTGTAATTCTTGCCGCGTGTTCTCATGTGCCTCCTCCGTGGTACCAGCGGACGCCGGAGCGTCCTCCCACGTCTTTCACTGCGGAATCCCCGCCTACTGAATGACGTCGAGCCCCATCGAGCGCGCCGTGCCCGACACGCTCTTGATGGCCGACTCGACCGACTGCGTGTTCAGGTCGACGAGCTTCAGCCGGGCGATCTCCTCGACCTGCTTCAGCGTGACCGTCCCCACCTTCGACTTGTTGGGTTCGGCCGAACCCTTCGCCACGTTGGCCGCGCGCTTGAGCAGCACGGAGGCCGGGGGCGTCTTCGTCACGAACGTGTACGAGCGATCGGAGTAGATCGTCACGACCGCCGGAATGATGAGCCCGTCGTCCTTCGCCGTCCGCGCGTTGAAGGCCTTGCAGAAGTCCATGATGTTGACCCCGTGCGGGCCGAGGGCCGTGCCCACGGGCGGGGCCGGCGTGGCCTTGCCCGCCGGGATCTGGAGCTTCACCATTCCCTGAATCTTCTTCGCCATCTCTGCTGCTCTCGACTTTCCGCTACTGCTCGGCTCCGGCCACCGGGGCTAGAGCTTCTCCACCTGGAGGAAGTCCAGCTCGACGGGGGTCGAGCGGCCGAAGATCGTCACCATGACCTTCAACGTGTTCTTGTCGTGGTTGACCTCGTCGACCACGCCGTTGAAGCTGGTGAACGGCCCCTCGTTGATCCGGACGGCGTCGCCCTTCTCGAAGGAGTACTTCGGCTTGGGCTTCTCGGCGGCCGTCTTCACCTGGTCGAGAATCTGCTCGACCTCATCCGCGCTGAGCGGCATCGGCTTCGCGCCGGCGCCCACGAACCCGGTGACCTTCGGCGTGTTCTTGACGACGTGCCACGCGTTGTCGGTCATGGTCATCTCGACGAGGATGTAGCCGGGAAAGAAGCGCTTGGAGCTGACCACCTTGCGGCCGCCGCGCATCTCCACGACATCCTCGGTCGGGATGAGAATCTCGCCAATCTCGTCCTGCAGCCCGTAGGCCTGGACCCGCTGCCCCAGCGACTCGGCCACCTTCTTCTCGAACCCCGAGTAGGTGTGCACGATGTACCAGTGCTTGCTCAGCCCTTCGGTCATGCCGCACCAAAGCGCGAGAAGATGCGCTGGACGATCGCGTTGAGGACCAGATCGATCCCGAACAGGTAGAGCCCGAAGAACACCGACGTCACGATGACGACGATCGTGGTCGCGTAGACCTCGGTCCGGGTGGGCCACGTGACGCGCTTCAGCTCGCTGCGGACCTCGCCGAGGAACTCCCCCGCGCGCCCCCACCAGCGGACGGGCGCGAGCCGCGGCCCCCCCTCGCCGGTCGTGGCGGGCGGCTGTCCTTTGACGTCGTCGATCGTCTCGGTCTTCACGATGCGGTTCCCCGACACGGCCGCGGCCCCCTGGCCGACGGCGCTGACTCTGGCGCGGCCGGCGCCCCTGCCGTCGCCCGGCGGACGACGGCGTGCGCCGGCGGATGACTGGCAGGCCAGGAGGGACTCGAACCCCCAACCCCCGGTTTTGGAGACCGGTGCTCTACCAGTTGAGCTACTGGCCTGAACTGACTCGCTTCGCCCGCCCTGGCTCTCGGCTCTCCGCGGCTGGCTCCCGGCTCACGCGCCGATCGCTGGTCGCTGACAGCCGGGAGCGCCCGGCAACGCCGGGCCTACTTCTGTTCCTTGTGCGGCGTGTGCTTCCGGCAGAACCGGCAGTACTTGCTCAGTTCGAGCCGCTCCGTCGTCTTCTTCTTGTTCTTGGTGGTGCTGTAGTTCCGGCGCTTGCACTCACCACACGCCATCTGAATGATGTCTCTCATGGCTCACGTCTCAGCCGTTGCCGGCGGTCACGGCCCAGTGCGCGGAAGCGGCCTCCCGCGCACTGGCACCCTGTCCACGGCGAACGCGTGTTACTCGATCACCTCGGTGATCGTGCCGGCGCCGACCGTACGGCCGCCCTCACGAATCGCGAAGCGGGCGCCCTTCTCGATGGCGACGGGCGTGATCAGCTCGGCGCTGATCGTCGTGTTGTCGCCGGGCATCACCATCTCGACGCCCTCGGGCAGGTTCAGCGACCCGGTCACGTCCGTCGTGCGGATGTAGAACTGGGGCCGGTAGCCGTTGAAGAACGGCGTGTGACGGCCGCCCTCTTCCTTGCTGAGGATGTAGACCTCGGCCTTGAACTTGGTGTGGGGCAGGATGGAGCCGGGCTTGGCCAGCACCTGGCCGCGCTCGACGTCCGTCTTCTCCACGCCGCGCAGCAGCACGCCGACGTTGTCGCCCGCCACGCCCTCGTCGAGCAGCTTGCGGAACATCTCGACGCCCGTGACGACCTTCTTGATGGTCGGCTTGAAGCCGACGATCTCGATTTCCTCGCCGACCTTCACCTTGCCGCGGTCGATGCGCCCGGTGACGACCGTGCCGCGGCCCGAGATCGAGAACACGTCCTCGATGGGCATCAGGAACGGCTTGTCGACGTCGCGCTCCGGCAGCGGAATGTAGGAGTCGAGCGCCGCCATCAGGTTGACCACGCTCTCGACGCCGTCCGCCTCGCCGTTGAGGGCCTTGAGGGCCGACACGCGCACGACCGGGATGTCGTCGCCCGGGAAGCCGTAGCTCTTCAGGAGCTCGCGCACCTCGAGTTCGACCAGGTCCACCAGTTCCGGGTCGTCCACGGCGTCGACCTTCTTCAGGGCGACGACCAGGAACGGCACGTTCACCTGGCGGGCGAGCAGCACGTGCTCGCGCGTCTGCGGCATCGGGCCGTCGACACAGCTCACGACCAGGATGGCGCCGTCCATCTGCGCCGCGCCCGTGATCATGTTCTTGATGTAGTCGGCGTGGCCGGGACAGTCGACGTGGGCATAGTGCCGGTTCGCCGTGCTGTACTCGACGTGGCTCGTGGCGATCGTCAGAATCTTGGTATCGTCACGGCGCCCCTGCGACTCGGAGGCCTTGGCGACCTCGTCGTAGGGGATGAACTTCGCCCAGCCCTTGTCGGACGCGACTTTCGTCAGCGCCGCCGTGAGCGTAGTCTTCCCGTGGTCGATGTGACCAATGGTGCCGACATTGACGTGTGGTTTGGACCGGTCGAATTTCTCTTTCGCCATGACTTGAGTTCGCTCGCTTCTCGCGGACTGACGACCCGGCCCCGTGCCGGCGTCGGAGGTTGATTGCCGTTCTAACGATCCTGGAGCCGATGACCGGGATTGAACCGGTGACCTCGTCCTTACCAAGGACGCGCTCTGCCAACTGAGCTACATCGGCCTTCGCTCTTGCCCCGGCCGACGTGTCGGCCCGCACTCTGGCGCGGGCCGCGCCGGCCCCCGCCGTCCCGCCCTCAGGGTCCGCACGCGCGCACCCGAAAGCCGGCCCGAACACCCGGCACGCCCTACGGCGCACCCGGCGCATCCCGACGCCGCCCTCAGCCGTGCCGCCGGACGGCCGGGCGAACACTGGAGCGGGAGACGGGGATCGAACCCGCGACCAACAGCTTGGAAGGCTGTGACTCTACCACTGAGTTACTCCCGCCTTCGCGCCTCGCCTCTGGCGCTCACTCGGCGCTTCGGCGGGCAAGCCCGCTGTCAGCGCGCCCTCGCTCCTCGACGCTCCCCCATCAGGGCTTGCCATCAGCGAGCCCCGACTTCTTCCCTCGCCCATCAGGGCTTGCCATTCAAGGCTTGCCATGAGCGAGCCCTGAGCCGAAGGCTCAGGGCGAGTCGAATGGTGGGCAGGGGAGGATTCGAACCTCCGTAGCCACTAGGACGGCAGATTTACAGTCTGCTGCGATTGACCGCTCCGCCACCTGCCCAAACCGACGTTCCGTCCCGAAATACCCGCCCCGAGCGACACCCCCGTCGAGCCTCGCCGCGGCGCGGTGATACTGCGCTGCCTTCGTCGTTCTGCCGTGGAAGAGTGCCCGCCCCCGCAGAAGCCGCGCCCGCGCCCGCGTGGAGCTGGCGGAGGGATTTGAACCCCCGACCCGCTGATTACAAATCAGCCGCTCTACCGGACTGAGCTACGCCAGCCAGACAAAACAGGGATGGTAGCACGACCCATGCCAGACACGCAAGGGCCGGAAATCTCTGGTAGGTGCATCCATTCTTCTCCTCCGGAGTCCTGGCGGCCCTCGGCGACCCAGTTCACAGCCCGCAGTTCGCTGACCTTCACCGTGAAGAATCTGCCACCTGCAATCTGCAATCTGAAATCCCTAGGACCTCCCCCGGCTTCGGCGCTGGCGTACGGCCTCGAACAGGACCACGGCCGCCGCCACCGAAACATTGAGGCTGCCGACGTGGCCGGCCATCGGAATGGCCGCCCGCACATCACAGCGCTCCCGCACCAGACGACGGAGTCCGTGGCCCTCGGCCCCCAGAACGACCGCCGTCGGCAAGGTCAGATCCACATCATGATACGGGATCTCGCCCTCGGCGTCGAGTCCCACCGTCCAGACCCCCGCCGCCTTGAGGTCCTCCACCGCCCGCGCCACGTTCACCACGTCCGCCACCCGCACGTGATGCACCGCGCCGGCCGAGGCCTTGGCCGCCGCGCCGTCGAGCGGCGCCGCCCGCCGCGTCTGCCGCACGATCCCCGTCGCCCCGGCCGCGTCCACCGACCGCAGGATGGCGCCCAGATTGTGCGGGTCCTCCACGCCGTCGAGCACGACGATGAGCGGCACGCCCTCGCCCCCGGCCACCAGATCCTCCAGCCCGATCGTCTCGGCCGCACCCACGTCGGCCACCACGCCCTGGTGCACGCCGCCCCCGGCCGCGCGCGCCAGCACGTCCGGCGCCACACGGCGAATGCGGATGCCGAGCGCCTCCGCCTCCGCCAGCAGCGCGCGCACCCGCTCGTTGCCAGACCCGCTGACGCGCACTTCGCGCACGCGGCCCGACTTCAGCGCTTCGGCGACGGGGTGGATGCCGTAGATGATCATGGTGGGTAGTAGGTCGTGGGTAGTGGGTCGTGGGTCGTGGGTGGTGGGTAGTGGGTAGTGGGTAGTAGGTAGTGGGTAGTGGGTCGTGGACGTGCTGTTACGACTGGGCGCGCGGGCCGGGGTGACCCGTTGAGGCCGATTGCCCGAGCAGGCGCGCCAGCTCGGTCGCGCGCTCGCGGCACCCCATCACCCGGGCCAGGCCGCTCCCCTCCGGCAGCTCCGCCGCGCGGTCGATCGCGGGCACGAGCAGATCCAGTTCCGGCCCCTCCGCCGCCCCGGTGAGGGCCACGCGAATCGGATGGAAGAGCGCGCGGCCCTTCTGGCCACTGCGCTCCTTCACGCGCGCGGCGATCGCGCGGAACTGCTCGCGGTCCGAGAGACGCGGCGCGTCCGCCAGCGCCTCCGCCAGCGCCATCGTCACCGCGCGCGCGGCCGGCTCCGCCAGCTCCTGCGCCAGCACGGCATCCGCGCACGTGCGGGCCGCATCGAAGTCGAACACGAGCCGCAGCCGCTCGGGCACCTGCGCCAGCCGGTCCACGGAGGCCGCTGCCTGCGGCACGGCCATCTCGAGCCACGCGCGCGCCTCGGCGCCCGGCGGCTCCGGCACGTACCCCGCCGCCTCGAGGAACGGCAGGCTGAGGTCGACCAGGCGCGCGGGCGCCGCCGCCTTCAGGTAGTGGCGATTGACCCACGCAAGCTTGTCCTCGTCGAACACCCCCGCGCTGTGCGAGACGGCGGCGATGTCGAACCGCGCCGCCAGCGCCTCGAGCGGCAGCAGTTCGTCGTCGCCGCCCGGCGACCAGCCGATCAGCGCGAGGTAGTTGACGAGCGCCTCCGGCAGGTAGCCCTTGGCCTTGAACTCGGCCACCGACGTCACGCCGTGCCGCTTCGACAGCGGCGTGTGGTCGGGCCCCATCACCAGCGAGAGGTGCGCGAAGCGCGGCGGCGTCCAGCCGAACGCTTCGTAGAGCAGGATCTGCCGCGGCGTGTTCGAGATGTGATCCTCCCCGCGCACCACCGCCGTAATCCCCATCAGCCCATCGTCCACGACGACGGCGAAGTTGTAGGCGGGCGAGCCGTCGGAGCGCACGAGCACGGGATCGCCGATCACCTCGGTGTGGAACGTGACGGGGCCGCGGACGAGATCGACGAAGGTCACCTCGCGGCCCACGGGCACGCGCAGGCGAATCACGGCGGGCTCGCCGGCCTCGACCCGGCGCGCCGCCGCCTCGGGCGCGATGTCGCGGCAGCGGCCGGCGTACTTCGGCGGACGCCCGGCGGCGAGCGCCGCCTTCCGGTCGGCCTCCAGCGTCGACGCCGCACAGAAGCACCGGTACGCGTGGCGCGACTCGAGCAGCTGCGCCGCGTGCGCGCGGTAGATCTCGAGACGTTCCGACTGGCGATAGGGCCCATGCGTCCCGCCCACCTCGACGCCCTCATCCCAGGAGAGCCCCATCCAGCGGAGATCCTCCTGGATGGCCCGCTCCGATTCCGGCGTGGACCGCTCGGCGTCGGTGTCCTCGATGCGCAGCAGCAGCGTGCCGCCGCTCTGACGGGCCATCAGCCAGTTGAAGAGCGCCGTGCGCGCATTGCCCACGTGCAGGTGGCCGGTCGGCGAGGGAGCGAATCTCAGACGCATGGCACTTCGGGGATCAGGGATCAGGGATCGGGGAACAGCGAATAGCGAATGGCGAACAGCGAACGGCGAACGGCGAATGGCGAACAACGCCCCCGCTACCCGCTTCCCCCCACAAGCAGCACCACGGCGTGGCAGGCCATCGACTCCCGGCGGCCCATGCTGTCGACGCCTTCGTTCGTCTTCCCCTTCAAGCTGACCGCGGTGGGCGGGCAGCCGAGGGCGGCGGCGAGGCGGGCGCGCATCACCTCGAGGTGCGGCACGAGCTTCGGGCGCTCGGCGATCACGGTCACGTCCACGTTGCCGATGGCGAAGCCGGCCTCGCGCACGCGGGCCATCGCCCCCTCGAGCAACGCGATGGAGTCGGCGTCCTTCCACTCCGCGTCCGTGTCGGGATACAGCCGGCCGATGTCCCCGAGGCCGGCCGCGCCGAGCACCGCATCGGTCACCGCGTGGCAGACGATGTCGGCGTCGGAGTGGCCGTCGAGGCCGCGCTCGAAGGGAATCGGCACGCCGGCCAGCACCAGCGGCCGCCCCTCCACCAGCCGGTGCAGGTCGTAGCCGTGCCCGACGCGCATCCCCGGCGCCGCGCGTCCGGGGCCCGTCCGCGCGCCCTGCCGGGACCTGGCGTCCTCCAGATCATCCATCGTCGTCACCTTGATGTTCGCGGGGTCGCCCTCCACGAGGTGCACCGGGATGCCCGCGCGTTCCGCCAGCATCGCCTCGTCGGTCGCGTCGCCGGTCCCGCCCTCCGCGATCGCGCGCGCCAGCACCTCGCGCCGGAACGCCTGCGGCGTCTGGGCGAGGAAGATGGCCTCGCGCGGCAGCGTCGCCGCGATCACGCGTGCGCCCGCCGTCCCGACGGCCCCGCCCTGCTTCACCGTGTCGCGCACGGGCAGCGCCGCGATGGCGGCGCCGTGCGTCTCGGCCGCGGCCAGCGTGCGCGCCACCAGTGCCACGCTCACGAACGGCCGCGCCGCATCGTGCACCGCGACGATGGTGGCCCGCGGGTCCACGGCCGCGAACGCATTCGCCACCGAGTCCTGCCGGCGCGCCCCGCCTGCCACGATCCGCACCGGCATCGCGCGGGCGGCCAGCAGCGACGGCGGCGGCGCGGCCGCCTCGGCCGCCGGCAGCGCCACGACGATCTCGCGGATGCCGGGACACGCCGCCAGCGCGTCAACCGTCACCTCGAGCATCGTGCGCCCGCCAATCTCGAGGAACTGCTTGGGCCGGCCCGCGCCGAGACGCACGCCCTGTCCTCCCGCGGCCACGATCGCAACAGCAAACATCGTCCCAGTGGTCGGTCTCGACTGCAGAGGCACTACCGGCGCCTCTGCTCAGCCGCGATGCCGCGGGCCGTCCAACGGGCGGCCCGGTAGTGGACTGTCCACGGCACTCCCACTACAGTTGCCGCGCGGTCTCGCGGCCACCCGCGATGCCGGTGATCCGCGATGCCGTGGTGTCGAGCACGTGGCCCAGCCGGCCCGCCTCGGTCCCGGCCGGCGCGTAGACGACCACGAGCGCGTCGGTGGTGGCCGCGGTGACCATCGTGCGCGCCGAGTCCGATGTCGGGTTGCCGAACGGCCCCTCGTCGTCGACGAGCGTGATGCGTCCGCCGACGTGCACGGCGTCCTTGCGGATGCCGGCGTACTCCTCGCCCGGCTGCCCGAGGCGCATCGTCACGGCGCCGCGCACCTGCGCCAGATCGTAGAGGCCGTAGGGCAGCTGGAACTCGACCGAGCACCAGTTGACGATGTCGACCAGCGCGTTGACGCGGGGCAGCGACTGTCCCTTGCGCACGCGGCGCAGCAGCGCCTCGTTGGACGGACGCGTCTTGGTCGGGTCGATCCCGACACGCTTGTACATCGTGCGCACCTCGGCGGATTCCGACGGCGGATTCGCGCGCACACGGTACTCGGCGTCGCGCAGCAGGGGATCCAGGCGCGGCTCATGCTCGATGACCACCGCACCGGCCCACCAGAGCACGGCGGGACGCACGATCGAGGCGAGTTCCGGCGCGAGCGTCAGTCGGGCCTCCACAGCCCGCCATTGTATCGGGTCCGCCCCGATGGCGGGTATGGCCGGCGCCCCGCGGGCCCTCCGCGGCCGGGGTGTCTCGACTGAAGGAGGCCCGGCCGGCTAATCCGAGAGCCCCCCGGCCACGATGGCCCGCACGCGCGACGCGAGCGCCCGGACCTCGTCCACCGCCGGCGACGGCTGGCGCTCGACCGGAATCGGCGGATGCACGATGAGCCGGACGCGCCCCGGGCGCGTCGTCAGCTCCCCCTTGCGCATGACGTGGCGGCTGCCGGCCACCGACAACGGGACAACGGGCAGGCCCGCGTGCATGGCCGGCACGAAGCTGCCGCCCTTGAAGAGGCCGACGGTGCCGTCCGCGCTGCGCGTGCCCTCGGGAAAGATGATGAGCGACAGCCCCTTGCCCGTCAGCGCATTGGCCCAGGCGAACATGGCGGCGTGGTCGGGCCGCCGCCGGTTCACCAGCAGGTGCCCGGTGCGCCGCAGATGGGCGCCAAGAAACGGAAACGTCCCGAGGGAGTCCTTGGCGATGATGCGCAGCTGATACGGGAGCGCGGAGAAGATGACCGGGATGTCGTAGATGGACTGGTGGTTCGCGACGAAGACGTAGGTGCGCCCGGGGGCCAGGTGCTCCAGCCCCTCGACGTCCACCTCGACGTGCGTCGTCGCCAGGATGAGCCACGACCACATCTGCGCGCACCGGTGCGCGAAGTGGCCTCGCCGGTCGAACAGGCTCGACACGATCGACAGCGTGCCGAAGACGATGGTGTAGATCGAGATGGCGGGGATCAGGAACACCACCGTCCGCCACCAGTGCCACGAGGGGATCACGTGCCGTTGGCGGGCGGCGCCACCGGCGCCGCCACGGCGGCCGGACCGGACGCCGCGGGTCCCATTTGCGGCTGCGCGGCGTGCCGGGACCGCGGCCGGCTCTCGTCGCGATCGCCGTGCCCCGTCGACTGCTGCGCCTGCGCGGCGGCGCTCGGGTCGATGTACCGCCCGAAGATCATCTTGCCCGCCGTGGTCTGGAGCACGCTCGTGACGACCACGTCGATGGTCTTGCTGATCATCTTGCGCGCGTTGTCCACGACCACCATCGTGCCGTCGTCGAGATACGCGACCCCCTGGTTGTACTCCTTGCCTTCCTTCAGGATGAACACCTTCATGATCTCGCCCGGCAGCACGACCGGCTTGAGCGCGTTGGCGAGGTCGTTGATGTTCAGCACCTGGACGCCGCGGAGCTGCGCGACCTTGTTCAGGTTGAAGTCGTTGGTGACGATCTTGCCGGTGAGGGTGCGCGCCAGCTCGATCAGCTTCAGGTCGACTTCCTTCACTTCCGGGAAATCGACGTCCGAGACGATCACCTCGACGCCCGACATCTTCTGGACCTTCTGGAGGATGTCGAGGCCGCGGCGGCCGCGATTGCGCTTCATCGAATCGGCCGAATCGGCCACGAGCTGCAGTTCCTTGAGCACGAACTGCGGGATCACGAGCGTGCCGTCGATGAAGCTCGTCTCGCAGATGTCGGCGATGCGGCCGTCGATGATGACCGACGTGTCGAGGATCTTGTACCGGCGCTCGGGGCCCGCCGCGCGAAAGAGCGTGACGAGCCGCGCCGGCTCGAGCCACTCGCCCTTGCGGCCGCCGACGACCAGCCCGAGATACGGCAGCAGGAGCAGGACGAAGCTGTGCAGGAACGCGACCCGCTCGTCGCCGGGATCGGCCCAGAACACGGCCGCGCCGATGCCCTTGGCGATGGCGAGCCCGATGGCGCCGCCGACAAGGGCGCCGAGCATGTGGGTGACGGGGGTGTCGCGCAGCTGCAGTTCGAGGGCCACGGCGAGGCCCGCGAGCAGCAGTCCGAACGCGACGCTCGCGGCGGGGTTGCCCGCGACCGGACTGAGGAGAAACGCGCTGTAGCCGACGGCCCCGACAAACAGCAGCCGGGCCAGGAGGAACCAGGCCATGTATGACGCTCCAGAGGTTCGCCGGGATGAATACCTGAACCTTAGAGCCGCGAGGGGCGGAAGGTCAAGCCAGCAAGTGGTCGAGCGCCTCTCCCACGTGGCGGATCCCGACGAGCTCGATCGCGCCCTCGCCGCCGCGCTCCAGGGCCGGATCCACGTTGGCCGCGGGCATCACGACGCGGGTGAACCCCATCTGCTGCGCTTCGCGGATGCGCAGCGGGGCCTGCGGCACCCCGCGGACTTCCCCGCCGAGGCCCACTTCGCCGAAGACGGCCGTGCCGGGCGGCAGCGGCCGGTTGCGCAGGCTCGACGCCAGGGCGCCGACGATGGCGAGATCGGCCGCGGGTTCGTCGAGGCTCATGCCCCCGGCGATGTTGACGAACACATCGTCGCCGCCGACGAGCAGGCCCGCGCGCTTCTCGAGCACGGCGAGCAGCAGCGAGAGCCGGTTCTGGTCGATGCCGACCGCCATGCGCCGCGGCATCCCGTACGCGCTCGTGCTCACGAGCGCCTGCACCTCGACGAGCAGCGGCCGCGACCCCTCGACGCAGCACAGCACGGCAGATCCCGGCGTGGCGACGCTCCGCTCGGCCAGGAACATCGCCGACGGATTCGGCACGGGGACCAGGCCCGTGCCCGTCATCTCGAACACCCCGAGTTCGCTGATGGCGCCGAACCGGTTCTTGACCGCGCGCACGACGCGGTGCGAGTGGTGGCGCTCGCCCTCGAAGTACAGCACCGTGTCGACGACGTGCTCGAGCGCCTTGGGGCCGGCGAGGCTCCCCTCCTTCGTGACGTGCCCGACGAGGAAGGTGGGCAGGTTGTGCCCCTTGGCCGTGAAGAGAAACTGCGTGGCGGCCTCGCGGACCTGGCCGATGCTGCCCGGCGCGGACTGGAACTTGAGCGAGAAGACCGTCTGCACGGAGTCGATGACGAGCATCGCCGGATGGATCCGGCCGATCTCCTCGAGGATGCGCTCGATGCAGGTCTCGGCCATCAGGTAGAGCGGCGCGTCGCCGACGCCGAGCCGATCGCCCCGCGACTTGATCTGGTGCTCGGACTCTTCACCCGAGGCATAGAGGACGGGGCCGTGCGTGACGGCGAAGTTGGCCGCGGCCTGCAACAGGAGCGTGGACTTGCCGATGCCGGGCTCGCCGCCGAGCAGCACGAGGGAGCCCGGCACGATGCCCCCGCCAAGGACGCGATCGAACTCGCCGATCCCGGTCGTGAGACGCGCGGCGTTCTCGGCCGTGATGTCGGCGTACTTGCGCGCGCCCTGCCCCGCCGACCCCGGCAGCGCATAGCGGTGCCCGGCGAGGCTGGCCGTGCCCCCCGCCGCCGGCCCGGCCTCGGTGGGACGCTCCTCGACGAGGGAGTTCCACGCGCCGCACTCGGTGCAGCGCCCCTGCCACTTCGGCGACTGCGCGTCGCACTGCTGGCAGACGAACACCGGCCTGGGTTGTTTCATGGCAGGTTCAGACGTTCACGGACAAACACGAAGGACACGAAGGCCACGAAGACACGCACGACGTTCCATCTGCTTCTTGATCTCGCATGATCGCGGCCGCCTCCCGGTCAGTTGCGGGTCAGCGCGAGCCACGGACTCGACGCCCAACGTCGGATACGAAGATCCCTGAAGAGAGTCTGGTGCTCTTCGTGGCCTTCGTGTCCTTCGTGTTCGTACGTGGTCGCGCGTGGCAGCGCTATACCGCGCGCATCCAGGCGTGGCGGTCGGGGGCCTTCCCGGTGCGGATCGCCTCGAGTTCCGCGCCGACGCGGCCGAGCGGCGACTCGGGGGTGATCGGCGCGACGACGATCTCGCGATCCCGGTGGCGCAGGCGGCCGATGGGGGCAATGGTCGCGGCGGTGCCGACGCCGGCGGCCGCGTGCAGCCGTCCGGCCGCGTGCGCCTCGAAGACCTCGTCGATGGCGATGCGGCGCTCCTCGACCGGCACGCCCGCATCCCGGAGCAGCGTGAGAATGCTGGCGCGGGTGATGCCGGGCAGGATCGTGCCGCCGAGCGGCGGCGTCACGACCGTGCCGTCGATGACGAACACGATGTTCATCAGACCCGCCTCCTCGACGTAGCGCCGCTCGATCCCGTCGAGCCAGATCACGTTGTGGAAGCCGCGTGCCTGGGCCTCGCGCGCGGCCACGAGGCTGCCCGCGTAGTTGCCGGCGCACTTGGCCTCGCCCGTGCCGCCCGGAAACGCGCGCACGTAGGTCTCCTCGGCGAGCAGGTCGACCGCGCCGGAGAAGTACGGCCCGCTCGGGCACGTCTCGATCACGAAGCGGTAGTGATCCGACGGCCGCACGCCGAGCGGCTCGCCCGTGGCGAACATCACGGGCCGGATGTACAGCGCGCTGCCGGGCGTCGCGGGAATCCAGTCGCGGTCGAGCGCCACGAGCGCCAGCGTGCCGTCGATGAAGATCGAGGCCGGGATCTCGGGCATCGCCATCCGGGCGGTCGTGCGGTTCATGCGCGCGTGGTTCGCGTCCACGCGGAACACCGCCACACCGCCGCCCTCCTGCGGGTACGCCTTCAGCCCCTCGAAGATGCCCTGGCCGTAGTGCGCCACGGCGGGCGCCACCGGCAGCGCCTGCGGCCCGTACGGCACGATGCGCGGCTCGCCCCACTGGCCGTCGGCGAAGTCCGACACGAGCACGTGGTCGCTGAAGACGGCGCCAAATGGCGCGGTGTCGCGCAGTTGCGGCGTCAGGCGGGAGGCGGACGTCCGGGTCACGGGAATGGTCGCAGGCATGGGGGAATCATAGCAGGGCCGTGGGCGGGGGGAGCGGTCGGCTTTCAGCTTTCGGCTTTCGGCTCAGCCACCGGTCTCCGCCCACCGATCCCCTTCGTGGCCTTCGTGTCCTTCGTGTTTGTACGTGACAGGAGCCGTAGCGGACCAGGCCGGTCGTGACGCCCGACCTTGTGCTGACTTCTTCGTGCGTCTTCGTGACCTTCCCGCCTCCGCTCGCCCCAGTATCAGGCGAGCTTCGGCGAGGTCACGCCGTAGCGGCCTCCGGCCGCGGAGGCGGACGTGGCCTTCGTGTTTGTCCGTGATCAGCGGTACTGCCTCGCGACCCGGGCGCCAAGCCGGCAGAGGATCTCGTACGGGATCGTGCCGATCCACGACGCCATCTCGCGCGCGTCGATCGTCTGCAGCGCGCCCTCGCCCTGCGACCCCAGGAACACCACCTCGTCGCCTGGCGACACGCCGTCGATGCCGGTCACGTCGATCGTCAGCATGTCCATGCTGACGGCGCCGACGATCGGGGCGCGGACGCCGCGCACCAGCACCGACCCGCGGCCCTCGAGGCGCCGGTCCAGGCCGTCCGCATACCCCGCCGGCACCACCGCCATCGTCGTCGCACAGGACGCCTCGAAGCGGGCGCCGTAGCCGGCGGTCTCGCCCGCGCGCAGCCCCTTGACCGCCACGATCCGGCTCGTGAGCGTCATCACCGGGCGCAGCGCAAGCGTCGAGTGAAGCGGTGGCGGTGTGACGCCGTACAGCAGCAGGCCCGGCCGGACGAAGTCGTACCACGTCCGCGAGTCGCGCAGCAGCGCGGCGCTGTTTGCCGCGTGGCGTGCGCGCGGCGCCGCCCCCAGGCCGGCGAGGGCCACGCTGGCCGCCTCGAAGGCCACGCGCTGGGACTCGAAGAGCGGATGCTCCGGATCGTCCGCCGTGCCGAAGTGCGTCGAGACGGCCTCGATCTCGAGGTGCGGGCTCGCGATGAGCGCCGGCGCCGTCCACGGCAGGTTCTCGTGGCGGAAGCCGAGCCGGTGCATGCCGGTGTCGATCTTCAGGTGGCAGCGGATGCGGGTGCCGCGCGCCGCGGCCGCGGTCTCGAGCGCACGGGCCGCCGACGGGCTGGAGAGCGTGGGCGTGAGGTCGTGCGTGAAGACGCCATCGAGTGCGCTCACGCTGAGCGCCCCGAACACGAGGATGCGCGCGCGCACGCCCGCCTCGCGCAGTTCCATGCCCTCCTCGATGTCCGCCACCGCCAGCCACCGCGCGCCGGCCTCCTCGAGCGCGCGCGCCACCGGCACCGCCCCATGCCCGTAGGCATTGGCTTTGACGACGGCGATGATCGAAGTGCCCGAAGTGCCCGGGGTGCCCGAAGTGCCCGGGGTGCCCGAAGTGCCCGAAGTGCCCGAAGTGCCCGGGGTGCCCGGGGTGCCCGGGGTGCCCGAAGTGCCCGAAGTGCCCGAAGTGCCCGGGGTGCCCGGGGTGCCACGGGTGCCCAAGGTGCCCGGGGTGGCTGGTGCTTCCGCGGCAAGCATCGCGGCCACCGCGCGGTAGTTCGCCGCGAGAGCCGCAAGGTCAACGTGGGCCGCAGTGCAGCGAATCATGGCAGGGGCCGGGTGGAGGTCGTGGGTGGTGGGTAGTGGGTAGTAGGTAGTGGGTAGTGGGTAGTGGGTAATGGGTCGTGGGCAGTGGGTCGTGGGTCGTGGGTCGTGGGTCGTTGCGAGAAATTACGGGTCGCGTTGCCGGGGCGCCACAGATCAGAAGATAGATGCCGGCCGAAGCTCCCCACATCTCACATCACGACATCCGATCACTACATCACCACATCACCACATCATCACATCACGAGATCGCTACCCTTCCCCCACATCCCTGGCCAGCGGCATGAACTTCGTCTGGCCGGCGAGGAACGCGGTCTTGACCTGCCCGGTCGGGCCGTTTCTCTGCTTGGCGATGATGAGCTCCGCCACGCCGTCGATCTCGCTCGGCTCGCTCTTGTCGGCCTTGTACATCTCCTCGCGGAAGATGAGGATGACGACGTCGGCGTCCTGCTCGAGGGCGCCCGATTCGCGCAGGTCCGAGAGCTGCGGGCGCTTGTCGGACCGCGCCTCCGGGGCGCGCGACAGCTGCGACAGCAGCAGGATCGGCACGTTCAGCTCCTTCGCCAGGCCCTTCAGGTTGCGCGAGATCGACGCCAGCTCCAGCGTGCGGTTCTCGAAGCGGCCACGCCCCGTCATCAACTGCACGTAGTCGATTGCCAGCACGCTCAGGCCGTGCTCGGCCTGCAGCCGGCGGGCCTTCGCGCGCATCTCGAGCACGCCGATGCCGGCCGTGTCGTCGACGAACAGCTGCGCCTCGGCGAGCGAGTCGAGCGCCTGCGTGATGCTGCCGTACTCGCGCTGCCCGATCTGGCCGCTCAGCAGCCGGTAGCTGTCGATCTTCGCCTCCGACGCGAGCATGCGCATGAAGAGCGATTCCTTCGACATTTCCAGGCTGAAGAGGCCCGCCACGCCGCCGTGCGTGGCCACGTGCTGGCAGAAGTTCAGCACGAGGCTCGTCTTCCCCATCGACGGGCGGGCGGCGACGATGACGAGGTCGCCCGGCTGGAAGCCGCGCGTCATGCGGTCGAGGTCCGGCAGGTGCGTGCCGACGCCGGTGATGTAGCTCTGGTGCTCGAACAGCTTCTCGATCTTCGGGAAGCTGTCGCGCACGAGGTCCCGCATCGGGACGAAGCCCGCCTTCACGCGGTCCTCGGCGACCGAGAAGATCGCGCTCTCGGCCTCGTCGAGGATCAGGTCGGCCTCCTGGTCGGCCTCGTACGCGTTCGAGAGGATCTTGTTGGCCGAGAAGATCAGGTTGCGGAGGGTCGCCTTCTCCTTGACGATCTTCGCGTAGTACTCGACGTTGGTCGCCCGCGGCACGCCGTCGACCAGCGAGCTGATGTAGGCCGGCCCGCCCACCTCCTCGAGCTCGCCCGACCGCGCGAGCTCCTCGGTGAGCGTCAGCAGGTCGATCGGCTCGCGCCGCTCGGCCAGCGCCACCATCTTCTCGAACAGCCGGCGGTGCGCGTCGCGGAAGAACGCCTCCGGACGCACGACCTCGATGGCCGTGTCGAACATGCCGTTGTCGATCAGGATCGCGCCGAGCACCGAACGCTCGGCGTCCAGGTTGTGCGGCAGGGTGCGCTGCGCGGGGGCGACGGTGGACTCGGACATCACAGGTGGGAATCGCGGACAGCGGTCGGCGTTCGGCTCCCGGCTCCCGGCGCGTGCCGGCAACCCACTGGCGGATCATACCGATCCGCCCGGAGGAACTCACGTACAAACAACGGGCCCCGGCGGTCAGCTGACCGCCGGGGCCCGGATGACGATGTCGTGCGCGTGTGCGCCCGAACTACTCGGCGGCGGGCGCGGGCTCGGCGGGGGCGGCCTTCAGGGGCTCGCCGCCCTCGCGGCCCACCACGACCTTGAGCTGCGCCGTCACGTCGCGATGCAGCTTCACGGGCACGGTGTACTCGCCGAGCGCCTTGATCGGGTCCGGCAGCAGGATCTTGCGGCGGTCCAGCTCGAACCCCTGCGCCAGGATGACCTCGGCGATGTCGGCGTTGGTGACCGAGCCGTACAGCTGGTCGTTCTCGCCCACGCGCCGGATGATGGTGATGTCGAGCGCGGCCAGGCGTGTGGCCACGCCCTGCGCGGCGGCGCGCTGCTCGCTCTCCCGGGCCTCGGCGATCTTCCGCTCGCGCGCGACCCAGTTCTTGTTGGCCGGCGTGGCCGGCAGCGCCAGCTTCCGCGGCAGCAGGTAGTTGCGGGCGTAGCCGTCGGCGACCTTCACGATCTCGCCGCGGTCGCCGAGGTGCTCCACGTGGTCTCTGAGGATGACTTCCATGGTCGGCTTCCCCTTACTCCGTCACGTACGGCAGCAGCGCGAGCTGCCGCGCGCGCATGATCGCCACGCGCAGCTTGCGCTGGTGCAGGGCGCAGGTGCCGGAGATGCGCCGCGGCAGCACCTTCCCGCGCTCGGGCACGAAGCCGCTCAGCAGCCGCGCGTCCTTGTAGTTGATGTCGTCGATCTTCTCCGCGCAGAACTTGCAGACCTTCTTGCGCCGGAAGAGGCCACGCCGCTGGCCGCCCTTGGCATCCGCCCCCTTCGCCGCGCCGCGACCGCGGGCGCCGCCGGGACCGCTCCGCTTCTGTCCAAATGCCATGGCTAGTTCTCCCCCCCGTGCGACATGTCGTCACGGTCATCGTCGCCGTCCGTGTTGCCGGGACCCTCGCCGGGCTGGCGATCCGGCGGCAGGCCGCGCGCGATGCGGCGGCGCCGTGACCCCTCGACCCGCTTGCTGCGCGAGCGCTCCGCGACGGTCTCGTCCTCGTCCACGCGGCAGATCAGGTGGCGCATCAGGTCGTCGGACACCTTCAGCCGGCGATCCAGCTCCTTCATGAGCTCGCCGCCGCCGAGGATGACCTCGAGGACGTACACGCCCTCCTTGTGGTGCCCGATCTCGTAGGCCAGCTTCCGCCGGCCCCAGTTCTCGGTCTTCTCGATCGTGCCGCCCAGCCGGGCCACGATGGTCTCGACCTGCGTGTGCATGTCGGTCATCGTCTGCTCGGGTGTCTCCGGCTTGAAGAGATACACGAGCTCGTACTTGCGTTGACTCATCACGTCTCCTTGTGGACCCGTCGAAGCCGGCGTCGCGCCCGCCCCGGCGATGGCCACCGTCGTAGTGGCAAGGAGTCCCCCGTTCCGGTCACCCGACCGGTCCCGGGTCCTTCTCGTTCGCTGCGTTGAACGCGTTCATCACGCGTCCGATGCCGCCGGTCACGAAGACCTCGACGGCCTCGGCGGCCCGCAGTACGGCCGCCTCCAGTGCCTCACGCTCGTCGGGGTCGAAGCGGCCCAGCACGTGGTCCGCCAGCTCCCGTCGCGTGTCGCCGCGCCCGACCCCGATGCGCAGGCGCGGATACGCCTGCGTGCCGAGGGCCTCGGCCACGGACTTCAGCCCGTTGTGCCCGCCGGCGCTCCCCTCGGGCCGCGCCCGCAGGCGCCCGACCGGCAGCGCCACCTCGTCGACGATCACGAGGACGTCGGCGGGATCGATCTTGTAGAACCCGGCGAGCCCGGCCACCGCCTGGCCGCTCAGGTTCATGAAGGTCATCGGCTTGGCCAGCACCACGGGCGTGCCGGCAAAGACCGTCTTGATCGCCAGCGCCTGCTGCTGCTCGCGCCACTGTCCATCGACGCCCCAGCGCGACGCCAGCGCGTCGATCACCAGGAAGCCCGCGTTGTGGCGGGTGTCGCGGTATCGCGGCCCCGGATTGCCGAGGCCGGCCAGAAGCTTCATTGCGTGGCGATCGGGACCCGCGGACTACTTCTTGTCCTTGCTGTCCTTCTTGACGTCCTTCTTGGCGTCCTTGGCGTCGGCGGCCTTGGCGTCGGGCGTCTTGCCCTTCTTGGCCACCTCGGGTTCGGCCGCCGCCGCCGGGCCCGCCTCGGCCGCCGCGGCCTCGGCCACCTTCGGCGCGACGATGTGGACGATCATCAGATCGGGGCCATCGACCGGCACCCACTTCACGTCCACCGCCACGTCGCGCATGTGCACCGACTGGCCGAGGGCGAGGTCGCTGATGTCGATCTCGATGTGGTCCGGAATCTCGGACGGGAGCACTTCGACCTTCACATCGCGGTGCAGGAACTCGACGATGCCGCCCTGCACCTTGACGCCCTTGGCCTCGCCCTTCAGCAGGACCGGCACGGTCACGGTGAGCCGGCGATCCATGTTGATGCGATAGAAGTCGGCGTGCAGCAGGTGGCTCGTGACCGGATCCACCAGGTAGTCCTTCACGAGGACCGTCTGGCTGCCGCCGCCGTCCACCGACAGCGTGATGAGGGTGTTGATGCCCGACTCCGAGCGCATGATCTTCATCAGCGCCTTCGGGTCGACCGCCACCGGCTGGGGCTCGACGGCATCGCCGGCCTTCTGCGCGCCGTAGACGACCGCGGGCAGCTGCCCTGCCGCGCGCAGGCGCCGCGCCTCATTCTTGCCGGTGGTGCTCCGCTTGACCGCCGCGAGTGTCGCTTCCATGACTCTTTCCCTGCCTTAGACGAACAATGACGAAACCGACGTTTCCTCGTGAATGCTGCGAATCGCCTGCCCGAGCAGCCGCGCCACCGACAGCACGTGAATCTTGCCGACCGGCGCCCGATCCGCGGCCAGCGGGATCGTGTTGGTGACGATCAGCTTGTCGAGCGGCGCCTGCTCGATGCGCTCGAGCGCCGGGCCCGACAGGACGCCGTGCACCGCGCACGCGAGCACGCGCGTCGCGCCCTCGTTCCGGAGCGCCTGCGCGGCCTTCTGAATCGTACCCGCCGTGTCGATGATGTCGTCGGCGATGACGCACGTGCGGCCCTCGATGTCGCCGATCACGTTCATCACCTCCGCCGTGCCATCGTCGGACCGGCGCTTGTCGATCACCGCCAGCTCGGCGCCGAGCCGCTTGGCATAGGCGCGCGCGCGCTCCGCGCCGCCGGCATCCGGCGCCACGATCGTCAGCGCCCCGAAGTCCTGGCGCGCCAGGTAGTCGATGATCACCGGGGCCGCGAACAGATGGTCCACCGGGATGTCGAAGAACCCCTGGATCTGCGCCTTGTGCAGGTCCATCGTGAGCACGCGGTTCGCGCCCGACGCGCTCAGCACGTTCGCCACGAGCTTGGCCGAAATCGGCACGCGCGGCTTGTCCTTGCGGTCCTGCCGGGCGTAGCCGTAATACGGCAGCACCGCCGTGATGCGCGCCGCCGACGACCGGCGGAACGCATCGGTCATGATCATCAGCTCCATCAGGTGCTGATCGACCGGGGCCGACGTCGGCTGCACGATGAACACGTCCGTGCCGCGGATGTTCTCGTCGATCTGGAACGACACTTCCGTATCAGGGAAGCGCCGCAGACGCGCCTGCCCGAGCGGCACGCCCAGAAACTCCGCGATCTCTCGCGAGAGCTGCGGGTGCGCGCTGCCGGCGAATATCTTCAGATCCCCAAAGCCCGTCGGTCGCATCGTGTAGGCGGCCTGTCCTCGTCCAGTTCGAAGCGTTGTCCGGCCCCGCGCGCGCGGCCGGCGAAAGAGTTGGTTGGGGCGGAAGGATTCGAACCTTCGAATACGGGGTCCAAAGCCCCGCGCCTTACCGCTTGGCCACGCCCCACCACGGGCACACCGGGCCTGTCCCCACGGCAGGTGGGCCCCAACCGACTCGGTGCAAACCCTTAGTCTATACGAGTGGTCCGGGGTCCGGCAAGCTGACGGGCCAGCAGGCGCTGGTAGTCGGCGCGGGTCAACGTGCGGGTGGTGACGGCCGCCCAGCCACGATCCGCCACCGCACGGGCCGCCCGATCGGCGTCCGGACGGGCCGAAAACACCCCAAACACCGCCGACCCGCTGCCGGACATGGCGGCGACCGCCGCCCCGCCGTCGAGCAGGACCGTCTTGATCCGGCCGACGGTCGGGTGGCGCCGGACGACGGGCGGTTCGAGGTCGTTGCGGAGCCCGCGCGTCCAGGCAGGCCAGTGCGCGGGGACCGGCCGGACCGGCGGTTCGCGCCGGGGCCGGGCGTCGGCGTCGTACCAGCCGTACGCCTCCACGGTCGACACCCCGAACCCCGGGCGGGCCACGACGACGTGGGACCGCGGCAGATCCACGAGCGGATAGATGTCGTCGCCGCGCCCCAGCCCGAGCGCCGTGCCGCCCACGAGGAAGAACGGCACGTCCGCCCCCAGCCGCGCGGCCAGCCGGCTCAGCGTGACGACATCGACATCCAGCGCCCAGAGCGAGGCCAGACCGATCAGCGTGGCGGCGGCGTCGGCACTGCCGCCGCCGAGCCCGGCCTGCGCCGGAATCCGCTTCTCGAGATGGATGGCGACATCCTTCGGCGCCGCGCCCGGCCGTCGCGCCAGCCGCCACAGGAGGGATGCCGCGCGCCACACGAGGTTGCGGCGATCGACCGGGATCTCCGGGTCCGAGCACGTGATCGTGAACGCGCCCCGCCGCCGCGTGATCGTCACGACGTCGTGCAGCGCGAGCGTCTGGAACACGGTGCGCAGGTCGTGGAACCCGTCGGCGCGGACGCCGAGGATCCGGAGGTCCAGGTTGATCTTCGCGCACGCGGCGATCGTCAGGGTGTCAGGGGTCACGGGCATGGAGGGGGCTCGCGGCGCGGAGGTCATCCAGGGTGATGGACACGGCGCTCGCCGGCACGTCGATGTCGAAGGCCGCGTCGGGCACGTCCACGTTCATTTCGAGCGAGGCAATCTCGGCGGTCAGATCGACGCCCGTCGCCACGCGGCGCACGCGCACCGTGCGCGGGATGCCGCCGGCGTGCGCGCTGTAATCGAGCTGCCACCCGGCGTAGTCGGCCGCGACGATCACCACGCGCCCGTCGCGCGATCGCAGGTACGCGCGTCGATCGCCGACGGCCACGCTCGTCCAGCCGCCCCCGTGATTCTGGCCGTCCGTCGCGGCCTCGTCACCCACGCAGCCCGAGACGACGCGGCGCAGATCCGCGGCCCCGAGCGTCAGGCCGGCCAGCGCCTCGAGCACGTCCGGCACCGCGGCATCGTCGAGCACCTGCCGCTCGCGCGGGAAGATCAGCGTGGCACGGTCCGCGCGCCCCGCGAGGATGAAGCCCGGCGGACCAAAGGGCGCGACCGCCTCGAGGCGGAGGGAGGCCGGCGCCGCGAACCCGGCGATGAGCCGCGCGCGCACACGCTCGCCGCCGACCCGGCCGGCCAGCCGCAGTTCGCCTGTCAGCGTCCGGAGTCCCGGACACCAGGGCGTCGCCTCGGCGAACCGCGCCACCGCCGACGGATCGCTCGTGGTACTGGCCCCGGGACGCGCCGGCGCCCGCGCGGCGCACCCGGCCGCCAGGGACACGATGGCGGCCAGCGCGCACGCCCGGAAGCGGCGTGTCGTCATCGGCGGCGGCGGGCGTCGCGGATCTTGCGCTCGATCGCCGCCACGTCCACCGACTCCCGGTCACCGGCCAGCGCGCGTTCCCAGGCCTCGACGGCCGCGGCCCACTGCCGGCGGCGCGCGAGTAGATCGCCCAGATGGTCCTGCACGACGGAGCTGTCCGTCATGACGGCCGCCGCCTTCCGCAGCGGCGCCTCGGCCTCCTGCACGCGGCCCATCTTGAAGAGCGTCCACCCCAGGCTGTCGAGGTACGACGGATTCTCCGGATCGACCACGAGCGCGCGTTCGATCAGGGCGAGCGCCTCGGGCAGCCGGAGGCCGCGGTCGGCGAGCATGTAGCCGAGATAGTTGAGCGCCGGGGCGTGCAGCGGATCGCGCGTGAGCACCGCGCGGAACGCGCGCTCCGCTTCGGGGACCCGTCCCGCGCTCTCCTGCACGGCGCCGAGCTTGAAGTGGAAGTCGATGACGTCCGGGGCGGCGGCGATCGCCTGATCGAGGCGCGCCACGGCGGCGTCGAACCGCTTCGCCTCGGTGTAGGCATCGACGAGCGCGAAGAGCGCATCACGGTCGCCCGGCCGGCTCGCCGCCAGATCCTCCATGATGGCGAGCCCGTCGTCGGCGCGCCCGCCGCGCACGAGCGCCTGCGCGCGCAGCTGCCGCAGCCGCAGGCTCCGCGGGAACTGCTCGAGCGCGCGTGCCGCCTCGGTTTCGGCTTCGTCGACGCGGCCCGCGGCGATGAGCGCCTGCACGACGTAGCTGGCGTAGTCGACCATGTCGGGACGCAGCTCGCGCCCGCGCCGGAAGGCCATCACCGCCGCGTCGTGCGCGCCGAGGCGCTGGTGCGCCGTGCCGAGCTGGGCGAGCAGCAGCGCTCCGTCGCCCTCGCGGCCCTGGCTGCGTGCCGCCGCGTCGCCCGCAAACGGCTCGAGCGTGTCGACGACGCCCTGGTAGTCGTGCCGATCGAAGAGGGAGAGCGACAGCACGTAGAGCGCCGACACGTTGGTCGGGTCGAGCGCGAGCAGCCGGCGCGCGGTGGCCTCGGCCGACTGGGTGTTGCCCTGCACGCGGTAGGCCTGGGCGAGCAGGTAGAGCGCGCGGCCGTCGCTGCCGTTGGCGGCCAGATGCTCGGTGAGCAGCGCCTCGGCGCGCGCGCTGCCGGCGCCCTCCGGCACGTTCAGCAGCGCCGCCGCCAGGCGCAGGCGCACGTCACGGTTCTGGCCGCGCGATTCGTCGAGCGCGCGCTGGTAGGCCTCGGCCGCCTCCGGCCAGCGGCGCTGCTGCTCGAACAGATCGCCCAGCGTGGCGTAGTAGCGCGGGTTCGCCCGGGCCGCGCCGCCCATCGCCTCCGTCGCCTCGGTGATCCGGTTGCGCGCGGTGTGCGCCTCGGCCAGCAGCAGGAACGGCTCGGTCAGGTACGGCGCCTGCGACGCGACGGCGTCGAGGACGGCCACGGCCTCGTCGGCCTGTCCCGCGCGCACGTACAGCCGGCCGAGTGTGAGCTGCAGCCCGAGTTCGGTGGCCATCGCGGGCGTGCCCTCGATCGCCTTCAGCCGCGCGATCGCGCGCGGCAACCAGTCGGCCTCCCGTGTGCCCGGCGGCGGCGGGACGACGCCTTCGGCATAGGCGGCGTAGACGAGGCCGAGGACGCGGTTGGCCTCGCCGTTCGCCGGGTCGATCACGAGCGCCGCTTCGGCGGCGGTCACGGCCTCGGCCGCGCGATTCTGCCGCGCATGATGGGCGGCGATCTCGGCCACGATCTCGGCCGACGAGGGGTCGAGCGTGCGGGCACGTTCGAGCGCGGCCAGCGCGGCGGCGTGATGGCCCTCGCCGTCCAGGCGCCGGGCGAGCATGAACTGGTAGTAGGCCTCGAGGCCGCCGGCCGGCCGCGCCGCCGGCGTGGCGGGCGCCGCAGGCGTCTGCGCGCGAACGACAGGGACGGGAACGAGCAGACCCACAAGCAGGAGCACGAGGCGCGCGTGCGGCATTACCGGCATCTTTTCACATATCCTCCCGGGCCACCAAGGACAGGCCCTCCCGTCGCGGCGATGGCGGTCTGCTATATTTGACGGCACACCCACGTCGGCGGTGGCGCCCGAGCCGCCACCCGGAGGCCCCATGCCCGTTGACCCGGAACTGCTCGAGATCCTCGCCTGCCCCGCCTGCAAGACCCCCGTCACGCTCGTCAAGGACGGCACGGCCCTGAAGTGCGCCCAGTGCCACCGCGTCTACCCGATCAAGGACGACATCCCGGTGATGCTGATCGACGAAGCCACGGTCGAGCCCTGAACATCCTCCTCATCCGGCTGCGGATGATCGGCGACGTGGTGTTCACCACGCCGGCCATCGCCGCCTTGCGCCAGCGCCACCCCAAGGCGCGCCTGACGTACCTGGTCGAGGCGGCCGCCGAGCCGATCGTCCGCCACAACCCGCACCTCGACGAGATCATCGTCGCGGCCAGACCCCGCGGGCTGGCGCGGGTGGCCTATGACGCGTGGCTGGCCCGGCGCCTGCGCGCGGCGCGCTTCGATGCGGTCGTCGACTTTCACGGGGGGCCGCGCAGCGCCTGGCTGACGTGGGCGACCGGGGCGCCGCTGCGCGTCGGCTACGCCCTGCCCGGGCGCCGGCTCGCCTACACCACGCGGCTGCCGTGGACACGGTCGCTCGTGCCGCCACGCCACTCGGTGCTGAACCAGTGGGACCTGCTCGGCCCCCTCGGCGTGGGGCCCGCGGACCCGGCGGCGCACCCCGTCGAGATCCCCGAGGACCCGGCCGCCGCGCGCCGGGTCGCGCAGCGGCTGACGGCGGCCGGCATCCCGCCGTACGCCCCGCTGGTCGTGCTGCACGTGAGCGCCAGCAACCCCTTCCGCCGGTGGCCGCGCGCATCGTTCGCCGAGGTGGCGGCGACACTCGCCGCCGAAGATGGCCGCCGGCGCATTATCATCTCGTCAGGCCCCTCGGAAGCCGACGCCGCCGACCAGGTGGCGCGCGACGCCGAAGGGCGCGCCGGTGCGCACGCCTCGTCCATCGTGCGCTGCGGCGAATTCGATTTGTCGGAACTGCGGGCGCTCGTGGGCCGCGCGGCGCTCTACATCGGCGGCGACAGCGGACCGCTGCACATTGCCTCGGCCACGCGCACGCCGATCGTGGCGCTCTTCGGCCCGACGCTGCCCGATCGGTCGATGCCGTGGCGGGACCCGGCGGTGCCGGCGGTGGCGGTGGATGCGGGTCCGCTGCCCTGCCGCCCGTGCCACCAGCGGCACTGCGTGCCGGGCGACTTCCGCTGCCTGACACGCATCACACCGGAGGCGGTGCTGAAGGCCGCCGCGCGGGCCACGCTGAGCGCTGAGAGCCGACCGCCGGGAACCGAACCCTGATCGCTGACTGTGCATCGCCGAAAGCGCCCATGCCTACCATCCCGCTGACGATCGGCACGACGAGACGCGAACAGGTCGAACAGGCCGGCGTGCTGGCCCTGCTCGGGATGGTGGCGGCCGTCCAGCTGTCGATCGCGGCCGCGCAGATCCTGTTCGCCACCGCGCTCCTCTGCTGGTTCGCCTCGTTCCTGCTGCAGCCACGGCCGTTCGAGACGCCGCGCTTCTTCTGGCCGCTGCTGGCGTACGCGGCCGCCTCCCTGCTGGCCGCCACCTTCTCGCGCGACCCGGCCGTCAGCGTGGAGGATTGCAAGCAGCTCGTCCTCTTCCTGATCGTCCCCGTCGTCTACGACTTCGCGCGCGGCGCCCGTGCCCGCACCGTCGTCAGCGTCATCCTGACGGTGGGGGCGGCGAGCGCCCTGGTCGGCATCGTCCAGTACGGCGTGCTCAACTACGACCACCTCGGCCGCCGGCCCCAGGGCACGCTGTCGCACTGGATGACGTACTCGGGCACGCTGATGCTCGTCATCTGCGCCGCGATCGCCCGCCTGCTCTACGACAGCCGCGACCGCGCGTGGGCGCTCGTCGTGATGCCGGCGCTCCTCGTCGGGCTCGTGCTGACGTTCACGCGGAGCGCGTGGGTGGGCGTCTCGGCCGGCGCGGCGGTGCTCCTGCTGCTCAAGGACTTCCGCCTCGTCGGCGCGCTGCCGATCGTGATCGCCGCGATGGTGGCGCTGGCGCCGGCCGACCTCACGGACCGCGTCTACTCGATGTTCGACCTGAACGACCCGACCAACCGCGACCGCGTGGCGATGCTGCAGGCCGGCGCGGCGATCGTCCGCGACTACCCGCTCACGGGGGTCGGGCCGGACATGATCCAGGCCGTGTATCCCGAGTACCGCGTGGCGACCGCCGTGCAGGACACCAACCCTCATCTGCACAACGTGCCGATGCAGATCGCGGCGGAGCGCGGCCTGCCGGCGCTGCTGCTCTGGTGCGCGTTCCTTGGCGCGGCCACGGCCGGCGCGTGGGTCCACATGCGGCGCACCCGCCACAAGGCGCTCGCCGCCACCGCCCTCGGCACCATCGCGGCGATGATCACGGCCGGCCAGTTCGAGTACAACTTCGGCGACTCGGAGTTCCTGATGCTGTTCCTCGTGCTCCTCACCCTGCCCTTCGCGGCCGACCGCGACGGAGGCCTGCCGTGACCGTGCGCGACCCGCGCCTGCTGCCGCCTCTGGCCCCCGATGATGCGCGCCGGCTCATCGCCGCCTTCCCCGCGACGAAGGTCGTCATCGTCGGCGACCTGATGCTCGACCAGTTCCTGTTCGGCCACGTGCACCGGATCTCGCCCGAGGCGCCCGTGCCCGTCATCGAGTTCGACCACGAGCAGCACCGCCTCGGCGGGGCCGCCAACGTGGCGCACAACGTCCGCGCGCTCGGCGCCCGGGTGGATCTCATCGGCGTCGTCGGCAAGGACATCGTCGGCGACCGGCTCGTGGCCGACCTGCGCGCGCGCGACCTGGGCGCCGCCGGGATCGTCACGGACCCGTCGCGGCGCACGACGCTCAAGGTGCGGCTGGTGACGATGCGCAACCAGCAGGTGGCACGGGTGGACTACGAGACCGACCAGGAGATCACCGAGGCGGTCGAGGACGCGCTGATGGCGCAGGTGATGGCGCGGGCCGCCGACGCCGGCGTCATCGTGATCTCCGACTACCTGAAGGGCGCCGTCACGCGCCGGCTCGTGGCGCACATCGTGGCGTTCGGCCAGGAGCGCGCGATTCCGGTGCTGGTCGATCCCAAGATCCCGCACATCGACTACTACACGGGCGCCACGCTCGTGACGCCCAACAGCCACGAGGCGGAGACGACCACGCACATGCGCATCAAGTCGCACGACGACGCGCAGCGGGCCGCGCAGGTGTTCAAGCAGCGCGCGCGGTGCGACGGCGTGCTGATCACGCGCGGCGAGCACGGCATGTGGCTGTCGATCGACGGCGTGGACGGCTACCTGCCCGCGACGGCGCGGGAGGTGTCGGACGTGACCGGCGCGGGCGACACGGTGATTGCCACGCTCGCGCTCGCGCTCGCGGCCGGCGCGCAGGCGTCACAGGCCGTGCGGCTCGCCAATGAAGCGGCGGGCATCGTCGTGGCGAAGTTCGGCCCCGCCACGGTGAGCGCCGGGGAGTTGATGCAGAAGTTCGAGTAGGGCCGCCGCGGCGGCCCCCTCAGAGGAGGGCACGGCGGTGTTCGCAGAGCTGTACGGAGGACTGGTGGCGTGGGCCGGCGACCGCGAGGGCGCCGATCTCCTGGTGCTGGCGATCGCCATCACGGGCGTCGTGATGCTGGCGGTGCTGGCCAACGTCGTGGCCAAGCAGGTCGTCGTCCGGGCGCTGCAGCAGTGGACCGAGCGGTCACGCTCCTCGTGGGACGACCGGCTGGTGCAGCGGCGCGTGTTCCACCGCCTCTCGCACCTGGCGCCCGCCCTCGTCATCTACCACTTCGCGCCGCTGGTGCTGGCGGACTACGTCTCGTGGATGGCGCTGGTCCGGCAGGCCTGCCTCATCTACATGTTCGTCGCCGCGGCGTGGACGGTCTCGAGCCTGCTCGACGCGATCGAGGACATCGCGTTGACGTCGCGCGCGGGGCGCGACCTGCCGGTGAAGAGCTTCGTGCAGGTCGCCAAGATCATCCTGTTCGGGCTCCTCGCGATCGCCGTGCTCTCCCTCATCATCGGCAAGTCGCCCGTGCTGCTCTTCAGCGGCCTCGGCGCGATGACCGCGGTGCTGATGCTGGTCTTCAAGGACCCGATTCTCGGGTTCGTCGCGGGCGTCCAGCTCTCGGCGAACCAGATGGTGGCGACCGGCGACTGGATCGAGATGCCGAAGTACGGCGCCGACGGCGACGTGATCGAGGTGGCGCTGACCACCGTCAAGGTCCAGAACTGGGACAAGACGATCACGACGATCCCGACCTATGCCCTGATCAGCGAGTCGTTCAAGAACTGGCGGGGGATGGAGCAGTCCGGAGGGCGGCGCATCAAGCGCGCCATCTACCTGGACATGACGTCCATCACGTTCTGCGACGAGGCGATGCTGGAGCGGTTCAGCCGGATCCAGTTCATGGCCGACTACCTGGCCGAACGGCGCGAGGAGATCGACGCGTGGAACCACGAGCACCACGTGGATGCGTCAAGCCCGGTCAACGGCCGCCGGCTCACGAACATCGGCACGTTCCGCGCGTACGTGATCGCGTACCTGCGGCGTCATCCGATGGTCCACCAGGACATGACGTTCCTCGTGCGCCAGCTGGCGCCGACGGCGGAAGGGTTGCCGCTCGAGATCTACGTCTTCAGCCGCGACCAGGCGTGGGCCAACTACGAGGGCATCCAGGCGGACATCTTCGACCATGTCCTCGCCGTCGTGCCGCAGTTCGATCTGCGCGTCTTCCAGTCCCCATCGGGCAGCGACGTGCGCGCGCTCGTCGCGCGCACCGCCGAGAGCTGAACGCCCGGGGGCGCCGCGGCGCTACGAGCCGGGCATGCCGTACGGCATCGCCCCCCAGTAGGCGTAGAACCCCTCGTCGGCCTTCTTCATGCCCGCCGCCATCCCGGGCTGATTCGCCTGCAGCCAGCGCAGGAAGTGCGGCCGCGTGCCGTCCGCATCGTCGACGCCGTATTCCTCGGCCAGGTCCCACGACGCGAAGACGCGCCCGTTCTTCGCGGCGACGTTCGGGTCGGCCGCGAGCGCGGCGATGCACCGCCCGACGAAAAGCGGCGTCTCGGACGCGATGAACTCGGGCGCCTTCACGGCCGCGTCACGCCAGTTCGCCTCCGTCACGCCGAAGTGTTCGAGCATCCACTCGGAGCGGAGGAAGCCCGGCGTCACCGCCACGGCCGGAATGCCGCGCGCCCGCAGGTCCTGCGACAGCGCGAACGCCATGCGGATGACCGTGGTCTTCACGAGGTCGTAGAAGAAGTGGCCGCGGTAGAAGTACCCGTCGCCGTCCGTGATCTCGACGACGAGCCCGCCCGGCCGGAGGCGCGGGAGCCCGTGGTAGCTGGTGATGATGTGGGTCTTGATGGCGCGATCGATGAGCGTCAGCCCGTCCTCGAGCTTCGTTTCCCAGAGCGTCTTCCCCCATTCGACGAGGTCGTCGCCGCCCCAGATGTCGTTGACGAGGATGTCGCAGGCTCCGACCTGCTCGAACAGGCGCGCGACCTGCGACGGCACCGTGTGATCGACCTGCACGGCGATGCCGTGGCCGCCGCGCGCCGTGACGATCGCGGCCGTCTCCTGAATCGTCTCCGCGCGGCCCTTCATCCCCGGGCTGCCCGGGACGCTGCGGCCGGTGCAGTAGACGGTCGCGCCGGCTTCCCCGAGCGCCGTCGCGATCCCGCGTCCCGCCCCGCGGGTCGCGCCCGCCACGACCGCGACCTTGCCTTCAAGTGCCTTCGTCACACAACCCTCCTGCCCGCGGCACGCCGGAGTCACTCGCGGCGGCCGAGCCGCGTTGGCCCCCTGTTGATATATCAGGAGATCGCCCCCGGTGGCGAGGTTCACCAGGGGCGGCGACGCTAGTTGTGAGTTGGTGGAGTGGGGACCTTGACGGTGAGCCCGAAGACGTCCCTGATGATCACGAAGTAGAGATAGATGACGGTCCCGACCGTCCAGGCGCCCATGCCCGCGAGGAACAGGACGTTCATCGGCCGCAGGTTCAACACGTGGGCCACCATGCCGGCCACCGACAGGGCCGCGACCCCGAAGACGACGACATGGGCGGCGGCGAAGAACGTGCGCCGCATGCGCCGGCGCTCAGCTTCCTTCATCATGGCGTTCACCACTTCGATGGCTTCCCGGGGGGACTCGGTGCGGATTCGGACGCGGAAGTCCTCGTCGATCTCCAGGTCGATCTCGACGCGTCCCTTGCGGGTCACGGACCGGCTCCGACACGGACCGGACGGCTCACGCGGATGCGCCGGGTGAAGTCCTCATCGGCCTCGATCTCCACGACCGGGGACTCCGCCACCGGGTCGTGCCCGGGCATCTCCTCGGGCGCGTCCTGGCGCACGCTCCCTGGCTCGCGGCGCGGCGGGCGACCTTCCGTCATGTGCCTGGCGTCCGGCGTCAGTATCCTCCCGCCGGCAGCTCATCTTCACTGAGCTGCACGGAAGATCCCAGGCTGCCCCGCATGGAAAAGGCTGAATTGAGACAATATGGCTTCGCGTGACTTCAAATGAAGCCAAGCATGCTAATATTGGCTTCGAGACGGAGTCAGAATGAGCGTCAGGGAGGCACCATGACCCGCGTGCAGCTGCGACTCACCGGCAGCGCCGAGCAGATCTTCACGCAGCTCGTCGACGAGATGCAGTGTTCGCCGAAGGACGTCGTCCTCGATGCGCTGGCGCTGCTGCACTATGCCGCCGAGCAGGTGCAGCAGGGGAGGAAGGTCGGCAGCTACGACACCGACGCGCGGGAGTTCACGGCGCTGACGACGCCGTCGCTGCAGTCGATCGCGAGCCGCGCGCGCGAGGCCGCGCCGCGCGTCGAGGAGAAGGCCGGCTCCTGACGGGCGTGTCGCCGGCCAGCGCGATCCAGCTGGCTCCACTTCTTCGCGTACGCGTCGGCGCCAGGAACGTGCAGCGACAGCAACGGCCGTCGTCCGACGCCGGTTCGGATGGCCCCCCGCCCTGTTCTTCGTGGCCGTCGTAACCTTCGTGTTCAGAAGCGGCCCGTCCCCCGACGCCTCGGGCTGGGTGCAGCTAGTGCCGGAAGTGCCGCTTCCCCGTGAACACCATCGCCAGGCCGTGCTCGTCGGCCGCCGCGATCACTTCGGCGTCGCGCACGGAGCCGCCCGGTTGCACCACCGCCGTCGCGCCGGCCGCGGCCACCGCGTCGAGGCCGTCGCGGAACGGGAAGAACGCGTCCGACGCGGCGACCGATCCGGCCAGCGGGCGCTGGCCCTCCTCCAGCTTCCAGCCGGCGGCCTTCGCCGCGGCCACCTTCACCGCATCCACGCGGCTCATCTGGCCCGCGCCGACCGCCAGCGTACGCACGGCGTCGGTGAAGATCACCGTGTTCGACTTCACGTGCGCCATCACGCGCCATGCGAAGCCGAGCGCCTGCCACTCCGCCGCCGTCGGCTGCCGCTTCGTCACGACCGTCAGCCCCTCGCCGGGCCACGCCGTCCGCGCCTCCACCACCTGGTCGCGCTCCTGCACGAGCAACGCGCCGAGCACCGACCGCATGTCCCGGCGCCAGATGGCGGCGCCGCCCGTCTCGCCCAGGCCGCGCACATCCGCCACCACGACACGCATGTTCGCCTTGGCCGCCAGGATCGCCCGCGCCGCCTCGTCGACGCCGGGCGCGATCACCGCCTCGATGAAGGTCGACACGATCGCCCGGGCCGTGTCCTCATCGATCGCGCGGTTCAACCCGACGATGCCGCCGAAGGCGGCGAGGGCATCGGCTTCGCGCGCGCGCACGTAGGCCTCGGCGATCGTCGCGCCGGTGGCCGCGCCGCACGGGTTGGTGTGCTTGATGACGGAGGCCGCCGGCTCGTCGAACTCCAGGACGATGCGCGCGGCCGCGTCGAGGTCGAGCAGGTTCGTGTACGACAGCTCCTTGCCCTGCAGCACCTGCGGTGCGCCAAGACCGGTCGCCGGCTCGCCGACGGCGTACCACGCGGCCGGCTGGTGCGGGTTCTCGCCGTAGCGGAGGTCGCGGATCTTGCGCGCGTCGACATGCAGGCGCGACGGCGCGAACACCTCGCCCGCCTCGCGCACGAACGCCTCGCCCTCCACCGACACATCCGCAAGCGTCGACGCAATCGCGGTGTCGTACTCGCCCGTGTGCGCGAACGCCTTCCGCGCCAGCTCGAAGCGGAACGCCACCGTCGGCCCGTCCTCGCGGTCGAGGGCCTCGAGCACGCCGGCATAGTCTTCGGGCGATACGACCACGAGGACGTCGCGGAAGTTCTTCGCCGCCGCCCGGACGAGGCTCGGGCCGCCGATATCGATCTGCTCGATCAGATCGGGAAACGCCACGCCGGGCGTCGCCGCCGTCTCGACGAACGGATACAGGTTGACGACAACGAGGTCGACCAGGCCGATGCCGTGCGCACGGGCCGCGGCCAGATCCTCGTCGTGATCGCGGCGCGCCAGGATGCCGCCGTGCACCAGCGGATGCAGGGTCTTCACCCGCCCGTCCATCATCTCGGGGAATCCCGTCACGTCCGAGACGTTGACGACGGGCAGCCCCGCGTCGGCGAGGGCGCGCGCGGTGCCGCCGGTGGACACGAGTTCAAAACCACGGGCCGCGAGGCCCTGGCCGAGGGCCACGAGGCCCGTCTTGTCGGAAACACTCAGAATTGCGCGTCGCATGGGCACTCACTCAGGAAGAAGGATGGCGAAGATTCGGAGAAACCTCCCCGTTTCGCACGCGAAAGGGGACTCGACAATTGACACCCGGATGGCGGGCCGATATCATCCCGTTGCGGTCCCTCCCGAGGGACACGCGGAAGGCCGCGAGCGCGGCCTTTTTTTGTAGGACCCCGGCTCATCCGTGGATGATTCGGGACTCGATCGGTCAGGTGGCTCCGCCACAGCAAGCCAGGAAGAAGAACGATGCGCATCACAGGCAAGGTCAAGTGGTTCAATAACGCCAAGGGCTACGGGTTCATCGAGCGCGACGGAGGCAGCGATGTCTTCGTGCACTACTCGGCGATCCAGGGCTCGGGCTTCCGCTCCCTCGAGGAGGGCCAGCCGGTCGAATTCGAAATCGTTGATGGTCCGAAGGGCCCCCAGGCCGGCAACGTCACCATCGTCTGAACCACTTGCAGCCGGTGCCGGGTCGGTCGCGACCCGGCACGACGGCCTCGCCGCTCCCCGCCGCACCGCATCCCCCCCGCCTCATCCGCCCTCGTCATCCCTGGCCTTGATGGCCCGCGACGTCAGGTTCACCTTGCCATCCTTGAGCGCCACCTTGAAGGCGACCTCGCCGCCCTGCCCGAGCTTGGCGACCTGGTGCTGCACCAGATCGCGGAACCGCTCGAAGGGCACGGCGGGCTCGCCCGTGGCGCGCCGCGCTTCGGCGACGCGCTCGTAGAGCTCCTTCACCTTGTCCGGCTCCGTCGCGGGGTTGCGGAAGCTGGCGACGTGCATCAGGTCGTCCTTGCGCCCGCGGGCCGCCTCGGCCGGCGTGACCGGCGCCGCCGGCGCCTCGGGCGCGGACGCCCCTCCCGCCCGGAGGCGCCCGGGAATCGGCCGCCCCTCTTCCTTGGCGCGCAGCGCGCGCTCCCAGAGATCGCAGAACGTCGAGTAGCGCGTCTGCAGCGTGCTGAAGCGAAAGCGCTCGGCGGTGTTGTGGATGTGCAGGCGATCGATCCGCTTCACGAGCGCATCGACCCGCGACCGGGACTCCCACGGCGGACGCGGCAGCCGGCCGGCGAAGTACATGGTGTACTCACCCTCGAGCCGCTTCATGTCCGACTCGAGTTGCATCAGCTCCCGATCGATCTCGGTCTTGGGGGCCACGGCCTCACCGCAGCAGCGTGAACCAGAGGAGCGGGAGCCACAGCTCGCGCGCGTGCGGCACCGGCCGGTCGTCGATCAGCACCTCCACGCCCGGCGCCTCGCCGACGTGCACCCAGAGGTCGCGCAGCCGGCCCGCCTCCGGCGAGAAGTACCGCGCCCGATGCCGCACCGCGTCGTCACGGCCGGTCTCGCGATACTCGGCCGAGGCCTTCGCGAGTGCGACGGCGGCCGGATACCCGGGGCCGTCGAACACGCCGAAGACCACCGTGATCGAGAACGGCAGATCGCGCGCGCCGAAGAGCGCCGCGTGCAGTTCCGGATCGATCGCCGCGAGTTCCTCCGCCGTCGGCTCTTCGACAAGTTCCTGGTACGGCCAGAAGCGCTCGAGGGGGCGGTGCTTCCGTTCGGTCGTGGACATGAATCACGGATCGTAACATGGCTCCGGGTGCCAGAGGGGGCCGTCAGGCGCCTCGCGGATCGGTGGCACCCACGGCGCCCGGTGGCCTACCATGGGTGCCGTGCCTGACTTCAGGGTGATTCCCTCGATCGACCAGATCCGGCAGCGCCCGGCCGTGCAGGCGCTCGAGCGGGCGTACGGGGCAGGATCCACGCTCGAGGCGCTGCGGGACGGCGCGGTGACCGTACGCCGCACGCTCACAGACGGCGGCCCAGGCGCCCCGGACTCGCCCGAGGCGGCGGCACGTGCCATCGAGGCGGCGGCCACCAGCGTACTCGCGCGCGACATGCGGGGCTCGCTCGTGCCGGTCATCAACGCGACCGGCGTCATCGTGCACACCAACCTCGGACGGGCCCCCCTCGCCCCCGCGGCCCTCGCGCACCTCGTCGCCGTCGCGCAGGGCTACTCGAACCTCGAGTACGACCTCGAGCGCGGCGCGCGCGGCTCCCGCACCGTCCATGCCGAGCGCCTCCTGACCCTCGCCACCGGCGCCGAGGCCGCCGTCGTCGTCAACAACAACGCGGCGGCGACGATGCTGATGCTGGCGGGCCTGGCGAGCGGACGGGAGGTGCTGATCTCGCGGGGCGAGCTCGTCGAGATCGGCGGCGGCTTCCGCGTGCCGGACGTCATGGCGCAGTCGGGCGCCACGCTGCGCGAGGTCGGCACCACCAACCGCACGCGCGTCAGCGACTACACCGTGGCCGCCGGACCGAAGACGGCGCTCATCCTGCGGGTGCATCCCTCGAACTTCAGGGTCGAGGGCTTCACGGAGCGGCCATCGCTGCCCGCCCTCGTCGAGGCAGGCCGCGCCGTGGGTGTGCCGGTCGCCGAGGATCTCGGAAGCGGCAACCTGCAGGACGGGTGGGCGTTTGAACCACCCGTCCGCGCCTCACTCGAGGCCGGCGTCGATCTCGTCTGCTTCAGCGGCGACAAGATCCTGGGCGGCCCGCAGGCGGGGATCCTCGCCGGGCGGCGGGCGCTCGTGGACCGGCTGCGCGCGCACCCACTGATGCGCGCCCTGCGCGTCGACAAGCTCACGCTCGCCGCGCTCGAGGCGACGCTCCTCGAGCACCTCGCCGGCCGCGCCGCGGACACCGTGCCGGTGGCGCGGATGATCGCCATGCCGGTGGCGGCCATCGAGGCACGGGCGCGCGCGCTGGCCGCGACCCTCGCGGCGGCGGGCTGGTCTGTCGAGGTCCTGGAGGGCGGATCCGCGGTGGGCGGCGGCAGCGCACCCGGGCTGGAACTGCCGACGCGCCTCGTCGCGGTGTCGCGCGCGGGCCTGAGCGCCGACGCGCTGGAAGGGCGTCTCCGCGGGGGGCGCCCGCCGATCATCGCCCGCATCGTCGACGACCGCGTGGTCCTCGACCTGCGAACCGTCGCGCCCGGCGAGGACGACACGATCGTCAACGCGCTGCGATAGCGACGGACAAACACGAAGGTCACGTCACGCCGGCGGCCTCCGGCCGCGGAGGCGGACGTGACCTTCGTGTTTGTACGTGATCACCCGCGATCGCGGTTGGCGACGTAGGCGATGAGCGCGGCGAGGCCCCCGAGCACGATCGCGGCCTTGATCACGCGGAACAGGCTGATCACCCAGGCGATGCCGATGCCGAGAGCGGCCCACTGCACCCACCAGTGCCCGGGGGAGGTCATGATGTTGATGACCACCAGGAACAGCAGAATCACGGGCCCCATGAACAGGAACTTGATCGCGCCGAGGGTCTGCACGGTGTCCGCCTCCCTGCCGTATTCTACGCACCCGCTGGCGGTCAGGTTCAACCGGCGGTTCCCCGAGCGCGGAGAGCGGGTTGGAGCGATGATGGGGCATGGCCCCCTCCCAGCACGACGACGACCAGACGGTGGTGCTCGACTGGCTTTCGCAGCCGTCCAGCTACCCCGGGGCGCCGGAGGTGACGCGCATCGACACGCACAGCGCGTCGGTCTTCCTCGCCGGCGAACGCGCCTGCAAGCTGAAGCGCGCCGTGCGGTACGACTACCTCGACTTCTCGACCGTGGCGCGCCGTCGCCAGGCCTGCGAGGCGGAATACCGCCTCAACCGCCGGCTGGCGCCTGATCTGTATCTCGGGGTCTCGGCGGTCACCCGCGAGGCGGACGGCACACTGGCTTTCGATGGCGGCGGCGCCCCCGTCGACTGGGTCGTCGTCATGCGGCGGTTCCCGCAGGAGGCGCTCTTTGACAAGCTGGCCGCCCGCGGGGCCCTGGACCTCGCGTGGATGCCCGGCCTGGCTCGGGCGGTGGCCCGCCTGCATGCCAGCGCCACGCCCCGACGCGATCATGGCGGGGCCGCGGGCATGCGATGGGTCGTCGACGGCAACGCGCGCGCGTTCGCCGCCGAGGCCGGTGCGCTCGACGCGGAGGCGAGCGCGCAGGTCACGCACGCGGGCCTCGCCGCCCTGGCACGTCACGCGGCGCGGCTCGACCGCCGGCGCGAGGCGGGCTTCGTCAGGGAGTGCCATGGCGACCTGCACCTCCGCAACGTGGTGCTGCTCGACGGGACGCCGGTGCTGTTCGATGGCATCGAGTTCAACGACGAGCTGTCGTCGATCGACGTGGCGTACGACCTGGCGTTCCTGGTGATGGACCTGATCCACCGGGGCCTGCCGGTCCACGCCAATGTCGTGTTCAGCCACTACCTCGCGGCCACGGGCGACCTCGACGCGCTGCCGCTCATCCCCTTCTTTCTCTCGTGCCGCGCCGCGATCCGGGCCAAGACGAGCGCCACCGCCGCCCGCCTGCAACGCGAGGCCGGCGGGCGCGACGACCTCGAACGGCTCGCGAGCGGGTACCTGCAGATGGCGCTGCGGCTGCTCACCCCGGCGCCCCCGGTGCTCGTGGCGATTGGCGGGCTGTCTGGCTCCGGCAAGTCGACACAGGCGACGCGGCTCGCCCCGTCACTCGGCGTGCCGCCGGGCGCCCTCGTCCTCCGAAGCGACGTGCTGCGCAAGGTGCTGCACGGGGTCGACGTCGAGGCACGGCTTGGAGCCGACGCCTATGGCGCGGCCGCCAACGCCCGCGTCTACGGCGCGCTCTGCACGCAGGCCATGACGGCCCTCGGCCACGGCTCCGCGGTCGTGGGTGATGCCGTCTGGGCCCGGCCGGAAGACCGGGCGGCGGTGGCCGATGTGGCGCGCAGGGCCGGAGTGCCGTTTGTCGGGCTGTGGCTCGAGGCGCCAGGCGAAGCGCTGGCCGCCCGAATCGCCGCACGCCGGGGTGATGCATCTGACGCCACCCGCGCCGTGCTCGAGCAGCAACTGGCCGAGGGGACGGGCCCTGTCGACTGGATTCGGGTGGATGCCAGCGGCACGCCTGACGAGACCGAGGCCAGGGTGCTGAGGGGTCTGGCACCGTGACATCGAAAACCGCGCAGTTTCTGCGTACTGCGGTGTGGACGTGCGCTCGCCGACCGGCACTTACGCCGAGTTTTCCACAGGGGGCGTACGCAGAGACTGCGCGGTTTTCGATGTCACGGTGCCAGACCCCTAGAAGACCGTGCTGATGGAGGCGGCCGCCAGGTCGATTACGCGCGACGGCAGGATGCCCAGATACAGGATCGCGGCCACCGTCACGGCGAGGCCCGCCATCGCGCTCGCCGCCACCGGCAGCGGCACCGGACGCGCGTCCCGCTCCGTCATGAACATCATCACGACGATGCGCAGGTAGAAGAAGACGGAGACGACGCTCGACAGGAAGCCGATGATCGCCAGCCAGTAGTAGCCCGATCCGACGGCCGCGCTGAAGATGTACCACTTCGCGATGAAGCCGGCCGTCGGCGGGAAGCCCCCGAGCGACAGCAGCACGATCGTCATCAGCCCCGCCAGCGCCGGGTGGGTGTGCCACAGCCCGGCGTAGTCGCGCAGGTCGTCGTTCGGCGCCGCCTTCGTCCCGAGCAGGCCGATGATGGCGAAGCCGGCCACGTTGGTCAGGGCGTAGGCGGCCAGATAGAACAGGATGGCGGCCTTCCCCACCTCGTTGCCGGCGACGATGCCCACCAGCAGGTAGCCCGCGTGCGCGATGCTCGAGTAGGCGAGCATCCGCTTCAGGTTCGTCTGCGCCACGCCGACCACCGTGCCGAGGATCATCGTGATTGCGGCCACGCCCCAGAGCACGGGCGCCCAGTCGGTGATCATCGGCTCGAGCGACGACAGGAAGATCCGGGCGAACGCGGCCATCGCCGCCGCCTTCACGCCCGTGGACATGAAGCCCGTGACGAGCGCCGGCGCCCCCTCGTAGGCGTCGGGCGACCACTGGTGGAACGGCACGACCCCCACCTTGAAGCCGAAGCCGACGATCAGCAGCGCGATCGCGGCGAGGATCATCGGGTTGCCGCTCATCGACTGCGCCGCCACGACCGTGCCGATGCCGTCGAGGCTGGTCGTCCCGGTCACGCCGAACAGGAACGCAATGCCGTAGAGGAGGAACGCGCTGGCGAAGGCGCCGAGCAGGAAGTACTTGAACGCCGCTTCCGTCCCCCGCGCGTCGTTGAACCGGATGCCCGTCAGCACGTACACCGCAATCGACATCGTCTCCAGCGCGAGGAAGACGAGGAGCAGGTCCGTGGCCTGCACCATCAGCATCATGCCGACGATCGCGAAGAGCAGCAGCGCGTAGTACTCGCCGGCGGGCAGGCCGTCCCGCTCGACCGTGTGCTGCGAGAAGACGACGGTCAGGATGCCGACGGTGAGGATGATCAGGTTGACGAAGAGCGCGTAGTTGTCGGCGGTGACCATGCCGAAGCTCGTCGCGTTGCGGTCCCACAGCAGGACGCAGGCGATGACCGCGCCGATCAGGCCGATGAGCGCGAGGCCGCCGAGCGGCATGCGCTCCTGCTTCTTGCGGAACGACTCGGCCAGCAGCACGACGAGGCCGGCGAGCGTGACGCAGATGACGGGGATGACGGCGTCGAAAGCACTGGTACCCATGATTACTCGCGCGCCTCACGCGCCGGAGCGGCGGCCACCTCGAGGCGCGGCGGCGCCGTGCCCTCCACCCGCATCGGCTGGTGCCGCTCCATCCGCTCGACCAGGCGCGTCACGGCCGGCTCCATCGGCTTGAGAAACACGTTTGGCACGACGCCCATGACGATGGCCATCGCGCAGAGCGGGCCGATGACGGCCCATTCGCGGACGGTCAGGTCGGGCTGCGACCGGTTTTCCTCGTGCGTGATCTCGCCGAGGAACACGCGCTGGAACATCCACAGCATGTAGACGGCCGACAGGATCACGCCGAGCCCGGCCACGACCACGTAGCCCGGCGCCCACCGGAAGGCCCCGACCATGATCAGGAACTCGCCGACGAACCCGTTCAGCCCGGGCAGGCCGACCGAGGCCAGCATGATGATGACGAAGGCGGCGGTCAGCCGCGGCATCACCGCCTTCAGGCCGCCAAACTCGCTGATGAGGCGCGTGTGCCGCCGGTCCGACAGCATGCCGACGAGCGCGAAGAGCCCGCCCGTGGCGACGCCGTGCGCCAGCATCTGGTAGACGGCGCCCTGCACGCCCTGCACGTTCATCGCGGCGATCCCGAGCACGATGAAGCCCATGTGGCTCACCGACGAGTAGGCCACGAGCTTCTTCATGTCGGGCTGCACCATCGCGACGAGCGCGCCATAGACGATCGCGATGACGGCGAGCGTGGCGAGGAGCGGCGCGAAGTAGAGCGCGGCCTCGGGGAAGAGCGGGAAGGCGAAGCGGATGAGCCCGTAGGTGCCCATCTTCAGCAGCACGCCGGCCAGGATGACCGAGCCGGGCGTCGGCGCCTCGACGTGGGCATCCGGCAGCCACGTGTGGAACGGGAAGAGCGGCACCTTGATGGCGAACGCCAGCGCGAACGCCAGGAAGAACCAGTACTGCAGGTGCGCGGGCACCTCCAGCGCATAGAGCTTCAGCAGGTCGAAGGTGTACTCGCCCGTGACCGTGTAGTGCAGCCACGAGAGTCCGATGATGGCGATGAGCATCAGGACGCTCCCCGCCATCGTGTAGAGCATGAACTTGATGGCGGCGTAGATCCGGCGCTCGTAGCCCCACACCCCGATGAGGAAGTACATCGGGATGAGCATGAAGTCCCAGAAGACGTAGAAGAGGAACACGTCGAGCGACGCGAAGACGCCGATCATGGCGGCCTCGAGCGCCAGCATGAAGGCGACGAACTCCTTCACCTTCATGTGCACCGACTCCCAGGCCGTCAGCAGCGCGATGGGCGTCAGGAAGCCCGTCAGCACGATCAGCAGCAGGCTGATGCCGTCGATCCCGAGGTAGTAGTCGATGCCGAAGGCGGGAATCCAGGCGTGGCGCTCGACGAACTGGAACTCGGCGGCCGTGGCCGACGGGTCGAAGCCGGCCCACAGGCCGAGCGTCAGCACGAACACGAGCAGCGACGCCCCCAGGCCCACGCCGCGCACCAGGCCGTCCCGCGCGCCGTCGCGGTTGTCGACGAAGAGCAGCAGGCCGGCCGCGAGGAGCGGCAGCGCGATCAGGATCGAGAGCAGCGGCAAGCCAGTCACGGCGTCCTTTATCTCCAGAGGAAGTAGCCGAGGATCACCACGGCGCCGAGGAACGTCGACGCCGCGTAGCTGCGCACCGACCCGGTCTGCACGAGCCGCAGCACGGCGCTCAGGCCGCCCACGGCCTGGCCGGCGGCGTTCACCGCGCCGTCGACCACCTTCACGTCCATCGCCCGCCACAGCCCGTCCTGCGACAGCCGGTGGATCGGCTGCACGACGGCCGCGTCGTAGGCCTCGTCGACGTAGTACTTGTTGAGCAGCAGGCGGTGCACCCCGGGGAACTGCGCCGCGGCGCGGTCGGCGATCTCCGGCCGCCGCACCCACACGCCGAACGCCAGCGCGATGCCCGCCAACGCGACCAGGACCGAGATCGCCATCAGCAGCCGCTCGAGCGCGATCTTCGACGCCTCATCGGCCGCGGAGGCCGCCTCGGCCATCCCGTGCGCCGCCGGCGCCACGAACGACGGATGCAGCCACTCGCCGAACTGGTTGTGCCCGCCGAGCGCGTGCGGCACGCCGAGGAAGCCGACCACCGCCGACCCGATCGCCAGGAGGATCAGCACCACCGCCATCGCGGGCGGGGCGTCGTGCACGGAGTGCTCGGAGTGCCCAGAGTGCTCCGCTGCCGCACCATGTGCACCGTGGGCACGCTGGGCACCTTGTGCACTCTGCGGCCCCCGATACTCCCCATGAAAGGTCAGGAACACCAGGCGGAACATGTAGGTCGCCGTCAGCAGCGACGTGATGACGCCGACGACCCACAGCAGCTGGTGGCCGTTGTAGAAGGTGTAGAAGAGGACCTCGTCCTTCGAGAAGAACCCGGCCAGCGGCGGCACGCCCGCGATGGCGATCGAGCCGATCAGGAACGTCCAGTAGGTGACGGGCAGCTTCGCCTTGAGGCCGCCCATGTGGCGGATGTCCTGCTCGTGGTGCAGGGCATGGATGACCGCGCCCGACCCGAGGAACAGCAGCGCCTTGAAGAAGGCGTGCGTAAACAGGTGGAAGATGCCCGCGCCGAACGCGCCGACGCCCATCGCCAGGAACATGTAGCCGAGCTGCGACACGGTCGAATACGCCAGGACGCGCTTGATGTCGTTCTGGGCGATGGCGATCGTGCCGGCGAAGATCGCCGTCAGCGCGCCGACGACGGCCACGATGGTGAGCGTGAGGGGCGCGGCCTCGAACAGGACCGCATTCCGCCCGATCATGTACACGCCCGCCGTCACCATCGTCGCCGCGTGGATGAGGGCGGAGACCGGGGTCGGGCCCTCCATCGCGTCGGGGAGCCAGGTGTAGAGGGGAATCTGCGCCGACTTGCCCGTGGCCCCGATGAACAGCAGGAGCGTGATGAGCGAGAAGGTGCCGAAGGTGACCTCGGGCGGCATCGCGGCCACCTGGCCGGCAATCTGCTGGAAGTCGAGCGTGCCGAACGTCACGAGCGCCAGCAGCGTCCCCAGGATGAACGCGTAGTCGCCGATGCGGTTGACGATGAACGCCTTCTTGCTGGCGTCGCCGGCGGCCTTCTTCGTGTAGTAGAAGCCGATCAGGAGGTAGGAGCAGAGGCCCACGCCCTCCCAGCCGACGAACATCACGAGGAAGTTCGAGCCGAGGACGAGCAGCAGCATGAAGAAGACGAACAGGTTCAGGTACGAGAAGTACCGCGCGAACTCGCTGCCGGTCTCCTCGTGCATGTAGGCGGTCGAGTAGATGTGGATGAGCGAGCCGATGCCCGTGATGACGAGGATCATCACGGCCGACAGCGGATCCAGCCGGAACGTGAGGTCGATCACGAAGTCGCCGGAGGCGATCCAGGTGAAGACCGTCTGCGAGAGGGCGCGCTCGCCGGCGGGCAGGGCGGCCAGCGCCCACACCTGCTGCACGGCAACGAGGAACGAGGCGACCATCACCGCCGACGCGAGGCCGCCGGAGGCCGCCTTCGGCAGGCGGCGCCCCATCGACGCGTTGACGAGGAAGCCGGCGAACGGAAGCAGGGGAATCAGCGACAGCACAACATCACCACTTGAGCGCCGTGAACGCTTCGGGATTGAGCGACTCGCGGCCGCGGAACAGGGCGATGACCAGGCCGAGCCCGACGGCGGCTTCGGCCGCCGCGACGGTCATCACGAAGAACGTGATGATCTGGCCGTCGACGACCCCCTGCTGCCGGCCGAAGGCCACGAAGGTGAGATTCACGGCGTTCAGCATGATCTCGACCGACAGCAGCAGCGTGATGATGTTGCGCCGCAGGAACACGCCCGCCGTTCCGATGGCGAACAGCGCCCCCGACAGCACCAGGTAATAGCTGAGCGGAATCATCCGCTTACTCCTCCCGCCGTCTGGCGAGCACGACCGCCCCGACCATCGCGGCGAGGATCAGGATCGAGGTCACTTCGAACGCGAACATGTAGTCGGTGAACAGGACCCGGCCCACGTCCCGCACGCTCTCGACGGCGGGGCGCGTCTCGCCGACGCCCACGCCGAGCCCGACCGTCCGCGTCAGCGCCCAGATCATCTGAACGCCGAACAGGACCGCCAGCACCGCGCCGAGGCGCATCGGCCCCGGCCGGTAGTACGGATGCGCGCGATCCCACTCGCTGCCGTCCTCGCGCGTCGCGTTCAGTAGCATCACCACGAACAGGAACAGCACCATGATGGCGCCGGCGTAGATGATGATCTGGACGACGGCCACGAAGGGCGACTCGAGCAGCACGTAGAGGCCCGACAGCCCGAAGAACGAGACGATGAGGGCGATGACGCTGTAGACGGGGTTCGGCTGCGCCACCACGGCGAGCGCGCCCAGGAGCGCCAGCGCCCCGAAGCCGACAAAGAGGAGCTGATCAGAGCCCAAAGTAAATCACCCCCGCTGCGGTCAGCAGCAGATTCACCGTGGCCACCGGCAGCAGCACCTTCCAGCCGAAGGCCATCAACTGGTCGTAGCGGAAGCGCGGCAGCGTCCAGCGCAGCCACAGGTAGATGAAGAGCAGCACCGACAGCTTGACGAGGAACCAGATCCAGCCGAGCGACTCGGGCAGCCAGGGGCCGTGCCAGCCGCCGAGGAACAGGTTCACGACCACGGCCGACACCGTGACCATGTTGATGTACTCGGCCATGAAGAACATGGCGAAGCGCATGCTGCTGTACTCGGTGTGGTAGCCGGCGACCAGTTCCTGCTCGGCTTCCGGGAAGTCGAACGGCGCGCGGTTGGTCTCGGCGATGCCCGCGATCCAGAAGACGAGGAACCCGACCGGCTGCACGAAGATGTACCACTGCGGGAGGAACCCGAACCACGTGCCCGACTGGTTCGCGACGATGTCCTGCAGCGAGAGCGACCCGGCCATCAGGACGATGGTGGCGAGCGCCATGCCGAACGCCAGCTCGTAGCTCACCATCTGCGCGGCGCTGCGGAGGCCGCCGAGCAGCGAGTACTTGCTGTTGCTCGCCCACCCGGCCAGGATGATCCCGTAGACGCCCATCGACGCCACCGCGAAGATCACCAGCACCGCGACGTTCACGTCGGCGATCTGCAGCGGGAGCGGCTCGTCGAGCAGCCCGAAGAACGTGGTCGCGGCGCCGAACGGCACGGGCGCGAACGCGACGAAGGCGGCGGCCACCGAAATGATGGGCGCCAGGCTGAAGAGGAACCAGTCGGCCGCCTTGGGCCGCAGCTCCTCCTTGAAGAAGAGCTTGACGATGTCGGCAATCGGCTGCAGCAGCCCGCGCGGCCCGACCAGGTACGGCCCCAGCCGCTGCTGCATGCCGGCGGCCACCTTGCGCTCGGCGTACACCATCACGGCCGCAGAAATCTGCAGCGCGAAGAACACCACGAGCACGAGCACCGCGTAGGCGAGTATCTGCGCATCCAGCATCGACGTCGTCCCTTGATCCCCTGTGCCGGCGGCCTAGTGGTCCGCGCCCACCGGCTGCCGCGCGCGGTAGTCGGCCGGCGGCGGCTGCTCGCCGCGCACGTACGCCTCGAACTCCGCGCGGAAGTGCTTGATGGTCGTGAGCACCGGCGTCGCGGCGGCGTCGCCGAACGCGCAGAGCGTCTTCCCGTTGATCTGCTGCGCGACGCTCTCGAGCAGCGCGATGTCCTTCTCCCGGCCCTCGCCCTTCAGCAGGCGCTGCAGGAGCTTCCAGAGCCAGTCGGTGCCCTCGCGGCAGGGCGTGCACTTGCCGCACGACTCGTGGCGGTAGAAGTGCAGCAGGTTGTCGGCGAGCCACACCATGTCGGTCGTCTCGTCGAGCACCATGATGGCCGCCGAGCCGAGCAGCGACCCCGCCTTCGCCACCTCGTCGAAGCTCGCCGGGATGTCGATCTGGTCCGGCAGGAGAATCGGCACCGACGACCCGCCGGGGATCACGGCCTTGAGCGTGTGCCCGTCGCGCATGCCGCCGGCGTAGTCGAAGATCAGCTCGCGCAGCGTCACGTGCATGGGGGCTTCGAACACCCCGGGACGCTTCACGTGGCCGCTGACGCAGAACAGCTTCGGTCCGCCGTTCTTCTCCGGCCCGAGCGCGGCGTACCAGCCGGCCCCGCGCGTCATCACGATCGGCACGTTGCAGAGCGTCTCGACGTTGTTGACCGCCGTCGGGCAGCCCCACGCGCCGTGCGAGGCCGGGAACGGCGGCTTGAAGCGCGGCTGCGCGCGCTTGCCCTCGAGCGACTCGAGCAGCGCCGTCTCCTCCCCCGCCTCGTACGCGCCGGCCCCGCGGTGCAGGTACACCTCGCAGTCGAAGCCCGACCCGAGGATGTTCGTCCCGAGCAGCCCGGCCTGCCGCGCCTCCTCGATGGCGCGCTCCATCGCCGGGAACAGGTGGTAGAACTCGCCGCGGATGTAGATGTAGGCGGCCTTCGCGCCGATGGCGTAGCAGCCGATGAGGCACCCCTCGACCAGCAGATGGGGATTCCGCTCCATCAGCAGGTGATCCTTGAAGGTGCCCGGCTCGCTCTCGTCGGCGTTGCAGACGATGTACTTCGGCTTCGGCGACTTCTTGTCGACGAACTGCCACTTGAGCCCGGTCGGGAAGCCGGCGCCGCCGCGCCCGCGCAGCCCCGACGCCTTCACTTCCTCGATCACCTGATCGGGCGTGAGCGTGAGCGCCTTCTTCAGGCCCTCGTACCCCTGCTGATGCTGGCGGTAGTGATCCAGCGTGAAGCCGTTCGGCGTGAACGCGTACTTGGTCAGGACCGGCTCGTACGTCGCCGCCGCCTTCCCGTGCGCCGGGGTGGTCGACCGGCCCTGGCCCGCGCCGGGCTGATGCTCGACGTCGAGATGGCAGCCCGAGAGCGCCGTGACGCCGTCGGTCTTCATCCGCGCCAGCAGGCCGGCCGCCTGGCCGGGCTGGAGCGCCTCGTGCCAGTGCTCGTTGTTCACCATCATCACCGGCGCGCGGTCGCACGCGCCGAGGCATTCCATCTTCTGGACGGTGAAGAGGCCCGTGGGATCGGTCTCGCCCGGGCGAATCTGCAGCAGCTCGCAGAGTTCCTCCACGACGCGCTCGGCCCCGGCCAGCGCACACGACAGCGTCGTGCAGACCTGCAGCACGTAGGTGCCGACCGGCGCGCGGTGGAACATCACGTAGTAGGAGACGACGTCCTCGACGTCGGCCGTCGTGCAGCCGATGACCTCCGCCACGTGGCGCACCGCGTTCGCCGAGATGTAGCCCTGCTGCTCCTGCGCCAGGTAGAGCGCGTGCAGCACGGCCGACCGCCGGTGCTCGGGCGCGTAGTGCGCCGCGAACGCCTCGAACCGCGCACGGGCCTCCGCCGTGAACTGGAACTCCGGGCCCTCGGGCAGCGTCTTGCGTTCCGACCGGTGCCAGCGCTCCGTCCCGTACGGCATGACCGGATGAAAGCTCATCGATCCACGTCTCCCATCACCACGTCCAGCGATCCGATGACCGCGATGACGTCCGCAATCATGCCGCCGACGATGAACTTGTGCAGCGCCTGGCTGGCCATCAGCCCGGGCGACCGCATGTGCACGCGCCACGGGCGGTTGCTGCCGTCGGACACCACGTAGCAGCCATGCTCGCCGCGGGGGCCTTCGACCGGCACGTAGGCCTCGCCCGCCGGCACGTTGAACCCCTGCGAGTAGATCAGGAAGTGCTGGATGAGCGCTTCCATCTCGGTATACACGCGATCCTTCGGCGGCGGCACGATGCGCGGGTCGTCGACGCCCCACGCGCCCACCGGGTCGATGCGCTCGAGGGCCTGGCGGCAGATCTTCACGCTCTCCCGCATCTCGGCGACGCGCACCAGGTAGCGGTCGTAGACGTCGCCGTTGCTGGCGCCGATCACGTCGAAGTCGAACGTCTCGTAGCCGAGGTACGGGAACGCGCGCCGCACGTCGTAGTCGCCGCCGGCCGCCCGCGCAATCGGGCCGAACAGCCCCCACGCGTACGCGTCCTCGAGCGAGATGGCGCCGACGCCCCGCGTCCGGTCGAGCCAGATCGGGTTCTTGGTGATGAGCGTCTCGTACTCGTCGAGCTTGCCCGGGAAGCGGTCGAGGAAGGCGGTGACCGCTTCCTTGTAGCCGCGCGGCAGGTCCTCGCGCAGGCCGCCGACGCGAATGTAGCTCGGGAAGAAGCGGAAGCCGGCGAGCAGCTCGTTGAGGTTCATCAGCAGCTCGCGCTCGCGGAACGCGTAGAGCATGCCGGTGATGGCGCCAATCTCCATCGCGTGCGTGCCGAACCACACCAGGTGGCTGCTGATGCGCTGCAGCTCGGCGATGAGCACGCGGATCCACCGCACGCGGTCGGGCACCTCGATGTCGAGGAGCTTCTCGACCGACAGGCAGAAGGCGAGGCTGTTGGACTGCGCCGCGAGGTAGTCCATGCGCTCGACGAGCGGGATCACCTGCTGCCACTTCTTCTGCTCGGCCGTCTTCTCGATGCCCGTGTGCAGGTAGCCGATCGTCGGCGACACGGACACGACGGTCTCGCCATCGAGCTCCAGCACCAGCCGCAGCACGCCGTGCGTGCTGGGGTGCTGGGGCCCCATGTTGACGGTCATCGTTTCAGTGCGGACGTCAGCCATATGGTTCTTACGCTGGCGGCTCTCGGCTGTCGGCCTTCGGCTCCCAGCTTTCGGCGATCAGCTCTCAGCTCAATTCTTCATCGACGATTTCGCAGATCAGGTGGAGCACCGTCATGTGCACCTCCTGGATCCGCGCCGTCACCGTCTCGGCGACGTTGACGTGGATCGCCGCCGTCTGCCCCGCGGCCCCGCCGTCCCGGCCCGTCAGCGCGATGGTCACCAGGCCCCGCGCGCGCGCCGCGTCGAGCGCCGCCACCACGTTCGGCGAGGCGCCGCTCGTCGTGATGCCGATCGCCACGTCGCCGGCCCGCCCGAGCGCCTCGACCTGCCGCGCGAACACCTGCGCGAACCCGTAGTCGTTGCCGATCGCCGTCAGCGCGCTCGTGTCGGTCGTGAGCGCCACCGCCGGCCACCCGCGCCGCTCCTTCACGAACCGGCCGGCCAGTTCAGCCGCGAAGTGCTGGGCATCGGCGGCGCTGCCGCCATTGCCGAACACCAGCACCATCCGCCCCTGCCCGAGCGCCTCGACAATCGCGCCCGCCGCCGCGGCGATGGGGCCGGCGCCGTCCCCCCGCAGGCGGAGGTGCGCGGCGCTGGCCGCCTCGAGCCCCCGATCGATCGCCGCCCGCCGGCGTTCGGTCATCGGCGCCTGCTACTCCGGCTTCGACCGCACGTGGCGGTCGCGTTCCATGCTGGCGCGGAACTCCTCGGCCGTCACCTGGAGCGGCATGTACGTCTTGGCCTCCTTGCGGAGCTGCACCGGGTAGTCCTTCCGCAGGGGATGGCCTTCCCAGTCCTCGGGCATCAGCAGGCGCCGCAGATCCTCGTGGCCGTCGAACACGATGCCGAACAGGTCGAACACCTCGCGCTCGGGCCAGCCGGCGCCGGGCCAGACGGAGGTGACCGACGCGATCGACTGGTCCGCGCCCACCCGCACCTTCAGCCGCACCCGCGCACGCCGGTGCGGCGACACGAGGTGATAGACGACCTCGAACCGCGGGTCACGCCCGGGATGGTAATCCACGGCCGTCACGTTCGAGAACGCCACGAACTCGAGCCCCGGCCCCGAGCGCAGCGCCTCGCACGTGGCCAGCAGCGCCTCGGCGGGGAGGAGGATCGTCGGCGTGCGCGACTCGTCGCTCGACGTGCCGGCCTCGTAAACGACGCCCGGCACCAGGGGTTCAAGCGCGGCAATGATATCTGAAGCAGTCATGAAGATGCTTGAGGCTCTCGGCTGTCGGCTGTCGGCGCTGCGCCTGCCGCGCGGCTGTTACATTTTCGAGGCGTCGATCTTCTTCTGCAGCTGGACGATGCCGTAGATGAGCGCCTCGGGACGCGGGGGACATCCGGGGATGTAGACATCGATCGGCACGACCTGATCCGAGCCCTGCACGATGGCGTAGTTGTCGAACACGCCGCCGCACGAGGCGCACGCGCCCATCGAGATCACCCACTTCGGCTCGGGCATCTGGTCGTAGATGCGGCGCAGCGACGGCGCCATCTTCCGCGAGAGCCGGCCCGCGATGATCATCAGGTCCGACTGGCGCGGCGATCCGCGAAACACCTCGGCGCCGAACCGCGCCACGTCGTAACGGCCGCACGCAATCGCCATCATCTCGATGGCGCAGCAGGCCAGCCCGAACGTCACCGGCCAGATCGCCGACCGTCGCGCCCACTGCACCACCTTCTCGAGGTTGGTGGTGAGCACGGGGATCTCGAAATCAGTTTCCAGTCCCATACCGGTACCTCTTCACGACCGACGGCCCGAGGACCTTCGCCACGTGGTAATCGGGGTCGCTCTCCGGCCCCCAGTCGAGCACACCCTTGCGCCAGATGTAGATGTAGCCGACCAGCAGGATGAGGATGAAGACCGTGATCTGCGCCAGCCCGAACCAGCCCAGGTCGCGCAGCGCCATGGCCCAGGGGTAGAGGAAGGCGACTTCGATGTCGAACAGGAGGAAGATCATCGCGACGAGGTAGAACTTCACCGACTGGCGCTCGCGCGCGTCGCCGACCGGCGGCACGCCGCACTCGTACGGCGCCTCCTTCTCGGGGGTGGGATTACTGGGGCCGAGGAACTGGGACAGGATCACGGAGGAGATCCCGAACCCGATCGCCACGGCCATCATGACGCCGATGCCGCCCCAGCCTTCCATACCCGTCCCGCTCCGAGGCCGCGCCTACGCCGCGCCGCCGACGATCACAGCTTGTGAAGGATTTCGCAAGTGCAGGTGCAATGCTAATGGACGACCGCAGCCGCAGTCAAACGCCTTAGCGGAGTAGTAAATAGGTGCGGAGGTGCGGAGGTGCCGAAGTGCCGGGATGCCGGGGTGCCGAAGTGCCGAAGTGCCGGGGTGCCGGGGTGCCGAAGTGCCGGGGTGGCTCGGCGCCGAACTAGAATGCCCTCCACATGACTGCCCTGCCGGGCCTCAGGCTTACCCGGGCATTTGCCGGCGTCAGCCTCGTCGCCCTCCTCTCCGTCCTGGCCCTCGGCCTCCACGCCGGGCTCGTCCGTCCGTTCCTCTGGCCCGGCGGAATCGGACTCACGCTCTCAGGCGACACCATGACGGGGGGCCTGGCCGCCCCCGGGCGGCTGCGCGTCGCACGTCCGCCCGCCCTCGACGAGGCGGCCGGGCCGCTCGTGGTTCTCGAGATCACCACGGATGGCTCCGCGGCCGGAGCCGGGCTCGCCGCCGGCGACGCCGTGCTGCGCATCGCGGATGGACGCGGCCGCGTCTTCGACGCCGGCGCGACGCTGCCGGACGAGGCGGCGGCGCAACTCCGGCTCTGGCGCGAGGGCTACTGGCTGGACCGCGCGCGCCCGCTCACCATGACCGTCGCGCCCGCCGCCGGCGGCCCGCCCCGCGAGGTGACGCTCGCGCCCGTGCCCGCCTGGGCGCTGCCCGCGGACGCACGCCGCGCCTGGCTCGCCGAGCACGCCGGCCCGCTGGCGCAGATGGCCGCCTTCACCCTCGGCGCGATCGTGCTGATCGCCCTCGGCACGAGCGGCGCCACCGCGCGGCTCATGACGCTCGCGCTCCTCTTCACCGCCATCGGCAACGGCGGCTCGCTCGCGGGGACCGAAGGCGCGCTGCCGGGCGTGCTCCGCGACCTGCTCGTGATCTTCGGCTGGCTCGTGACGCCGCTCGCGTTCCCGGTGATCGGCCTTGCGGTGCTGTACTTCCCGCACCGCGCGCCGCTCCTCGACCGCGCGCCGTGGATCGTGCCCGCCATCGCCGCCCTCGCCCTTCCGATGCTGATGGTCGGGGGCGTGTCGGCGCTGGTGCTGCTGGGCGTGGACGCCGCGCTCGGCCCGCTCGCGTGGCTGGCCGCGCGCGGCTGGATCTACGACGCGTCGTTCGCCCTCGCGCTGGCCGCCAACGTCGCGATCGTGGCCGAGGGCATCCAGCGCTACCGCCACTCGCTCGATCACACGGAGCGGCGGCGCATCGAGATCGTCGTCTTCACGGGCGTGCCCGCCGTGTTCGCCTACGCGCTCAAGGAGGGCCTGCCGCTCGTGGCCGGCCTCGCCGGCGTGCCGCTCTCGCTGCCGCTGCCCCTGGCCGCGCTCCTCCAGGCCATCGTGCTGCTCCCGGCGTTCGGGCTGCCGTACGCGGTGGCGGTGCGCCACGTGTTCAGCCCGCGGACGGTGCTGCGGCGCGGCCTCCAGTACGCGCTGGCACGCCGCACGCTCTCCGCCGTCATCGTCCTGCCGGTCGCGGCGCTCGTCTGGTCGCTCATCGTCAATCGCGACCGGCCGCTCGCCGACATCATCCTCGGCCAGCCGCTCTTCTACGTGATCACGCTCGCCCTCGTCGGCCTCGGGATCCGCTATCGCGACGCCGCGCAGCGGTGGCTCGATCAGCGGTTCTTCCGCGAGGCGTACGACGCGCGCGAGATCCTGCTGTCCCTCGCGAGCCGCGTCCCGTACGAGACGGATCCGCGCGAGCTGGTGTCGCTCGTGCTGACGCACGTCGAACGCGCGCTCGCCCCCGAATCGCTCGCCGTGCTCGCCGTGATCGAGGGCGACACCCTGGTCCCCGTGTCGTCGGTGCACCGTGAAACCGCGCCGCTGCCGCTCGGGAGCGGGCTCGTCACCCTGCTGCAGTGGTCGCACGAACCCCTCGAGGTGTTCCTCGACGATGACCGATCGCCGGCGGCGCGGCTGCCGGCCGACGACCGGCAGTGGCTGGCCACGACCGGCACGACGCTGCTCGTGCCGATCTTCGCCGGCGGTGACGGCACGCCCTCGCTCGTCGGCCTGATCGGGCTCGGCCAGAAGCGGTCGGAAGAGCCCTACACGGCCGAGGATCGGCAGCTGCTGAGCGCCATCGCGGCGCAGATGGGCGTCGCCCTGAACCTGACGCGCCTGCAGCGGCGCGCCACCGCACCGGCGGCCGGCACGGCGATCACGGCGGCGGCCTCGACCCCCACGGTGCGCCTGGCCGCGCCGGACACGGCGGGCACGGTGGCCCTGTCCGTGCTCGGGAGCTGCCCGGCCTGCCTGCGCTGCGTCGACCTCTCCCGGCTCGTGTGCCCCGATGATGGGGCGGGGCTCGTGCCGGTGCCGAGCCTGCCGCCGATCGTCGACGGCAAGTACCGCGTGGACGCGCTCGTCGGACGCGGCGGGATGGGGTCGGTGTTCCGCGCGCGCGATGTGCGGCTCGACCGCGATGTGGCGATCAAGATCGTGCGCGCTGACCTGCTCGGCTCGAGCGAGGCGCGGGCGCGCTTCCGCCGCGAGGCGCAGATCGTCGCGCGCCTCCAGCATCCCGCCATCGTCGCGGTGTTCGACTACGGCACGCTGCCGGACGGCACCGCCTATCTCGTGATGGAGTTCGTGCGGGGCGAAGACTTCCGCGGGCTGCTGAAGCGCGAGCGCCGGCTCGAGCCCGGCCGCCTGGTGCCGCTGCTGCAGGCGATCGCCGGCGGCGTGCAGGCCGCGCACGACGCGGGCGTGCTGCACCGCGACCTGAAGCCGGAGAACGTGCTGCTGCCCGCCAGCGGCGCCGGCCCCAAGGTCCTGGATTTCGGCGTGGCGAAGGTGGCAGACGGCGCGACCGACGAGGTGGCCACGTTCACCGCGCACGCGACGATCGTGGGCACCCCGGCCTACATGGCGCCGGAGCAGTTGCGCGGCGGCGCCATCGATGTGCGCGCCGACGTCTACAGCCTGGGCGTGATGACGTTCGAGGCGCTGACCGGCACGCTGCCGTTCGGCACCGGATCGCTGCTGGATGTGGGCCTGCAGCAGGCCTCGGCCGCGCCCTCGGGGGCCGACGCGCTGCCGGCCGCGCTCGCGCCGCTGGTGATGCGCGCGCTGGCGCTCGATCCGGACGGGCGTCCGGCCACGCCGGCGGCGTTCGCCGACGCGCTGTTCAAGGCGCTGTAGCGGGAACGCGCCGGGACGGACGCCCCGGCGCGTGGACGTCTAGGCGAGCTGCGCGATGCGGCGGTCGAGCTCGGCGACGGCCTGCGTGATCTGGTCACGCCGGACGGGATGGGTCGTGAGCACCATCTGCTGCTCGAGCTCGGTGCGCGCGAGGCGGCACGACTCGAGCTGCCGCGCCTTCTCGGGGTCGACCTTCGCGTGCGGCTTCCTGGCGTTGCGGCGCGACTCCTCGAGCTCCTCCATGCGTTCCTGGATTCGGCTGTCGGCGTCAATCAGTCCTTCTGCGGCGTCACCCATGATTGCGGTCTGTCCTCTCTTGCTGGTCCCGCCCGCGTCGACGGCCTGACGGCCGGACCCGGGCGCCGGTCGGTATCTCTCCATTATACGGAGGCGGACCGGCGCGCACGGGCCGGAGACAAAAGAAATTCCGGCGGCGGCCGGCCGCGTATGATCGACCAGGCGATCGGTTCCCAATGGCGCGCGACGTGCTCTCCCTGTTTCATCCGGCCGTGCAGGCGTGGTTTCGCGACGCCTTTGGGGGCCCGACCCGCGCCCAGCGCCTGGGATGGCCGGCCATCGCGCGCGGCGAGTCGACGCTGATCCTCGCGCCCACCGGCACCGGCAAGACGCTGGCGGCGTTCCTCTGGTGCCTCCACCGCCTGATGTTCGAGGCGCGGCCGGCCACGGACCCGGGCGCGCGGGTCCTCTACCTCTCGCCCCTCAAAGCGCTGGCCGTCGACGTCGAGCGCAACCTGCGCGCGCCGCTGGCCGGGATTGCCCGCCTCGCCGAGGCTCAGGGCGTCGCCTGCAGGCGGCCGTCGATCGCCATCCGCACCGGCGACACCCCGCCCGCCGACCGTGCGCGGTTCCAGCGGCACGCCGCCGACATCCTCATCACGACCCCCGAGTCGCTGTTCCTGCTGCTCACCTCGCAGGCGCGCGAGCGCCTGCGGTCGGTCGAGACGGTGATCGTGGACGAGATCCACGCGCTCGTGCCCACCAAGCGAGGCGCCCACCTGGCGTTGTCGCTCGAACGCCTCGAGGCCCTCGCGCGCCAGCCGGTGCAGCGCATCGGCCTCTCCGCCACGCAGCGTCCGCTCGAGGAGGTCGCGCGGTACCTCGGCGGGGCGACGAACCGGCCGCCGCGAGCGGCGGCGAGGTCCCGCGTCCGCGTGCCTCCGGATCCGAGGCCCGCGGATCCGAGGCCCGCGATCCACGACGAGTTCACGGACGTCCACGGCTCCGTCACCTACCGCCCCGTCACCATCGTCGACGCCAGCACGCCGAAGCAGGTGTCGATCACGGTGGAAGTGCCCATCGAGGACATGGCGCGGCCAGGCGATCCGGCCGTCCAGAGCGGGCCGGCCTCGCGGCCGGCGGCCCCGCCCTCAATCTGGAGCAGCATCCACCCGCGGCTGCTCGAGCTCGTCCGCGCGCACCGCTCGACGCTCCTCTTCGTCAACAGCCGGCGGCTCGCCGAACGCCTGGCGGGCGCGCTCAACGAGCTGGCGGGCGCGCCCCTCGTCCGCGCGCACCACGGGTCGCTCGCCCGGGCGCAGCGCGAGGAGATCGAGGACCTGCTGAAGGCGGGCCAGCTGCGGGGGCTCGTCGCCACCTCGTCGCTCGAGCTCGGCATCGACATGGGCGCCATCGACCTCGTCGTTCAGATCGAGGCGCCGCCCTCCGTCGCGAGCGGCCTGCAGCGCATCGGACGCGCGGGCCACCACGTCAACGAGGTCAGCACGGGCATCGTCATCCCCAAGTTCCGCGGGGACCTCGTGGCCTGCGCCGCCGTGTCGCGCGCGATGCAACGGGGCGAGGTGGAGCCGTCACGGTATCCACGCAACCCGCTCGACGTGCTCGCGCAGCAGATCGTGGCGATGACCGCGATGGACGCCTGGCCGGTGGACGGCCTGTACGCCGCGGTGCGCGGGGCCGCGCCGTACGCGGCGCTCGGCCGGCGCGCGTTCGACAGCGTCCTCGACATGCTCGCGGGCCGCTATCCGTCGGACGAGTTCGCGGAGCTGCGGCCGCGTGTGACCTGGGACCGGATCGGCGGCATGGTCACCGCGCGCGACGGCGCGAAGCGGGTCGCCATCGCCAACGCCGGCACGATCCCGGATCGCGGCCTCTACGGCGTGTTCCTCGCCGGCGCCGATCGTCAGCACGCACGCGTCGGCGAGCTCGACGAGGAGATGGTGTTCGAGGCGCGCGCCGGCGAGACGTTCGTGCTGGGCGCGTCGACGTGGCGCATCGAGGCGATCACGCACGACCGGGTGCTCGTGTCGCCGGCGCCGGGCGAGCCCGGCAAGATGCCGTTCTGGAAGGGCGAGTCCGCGGGCCGGCCCATCGAACTCGGGCTCGCCATCGGACGGCTCGTCCGTGAGCTGGGTCGCCTGCCGCGCGCCGGCGCGCTGGCCCGGCTCGAGGCGGACCACGGACTCGACGCCCGTGCGGCCGAGACCCTGCTGCAGTACCTCGCGGATCAGGCCGCGGCGGCCGGCGTCGTCCCCGACGACCGGACGCTGCTCATCGAGCGCACCCCGGACGAACTCGGCGACTGGCGCGTGGCCGTCGTCTCGGCGCTCGGCGGGCGCGTGCACGCGCCGTGGGCCATCGCCGTCGCGGCGAAGGTGCGGGAAGAGACCGGCCTCGACGTCGACACGATGTGGGGCGACGATGGGTTCGTGGTGCGGTTTCCGGAAACGGACCGCGCGCCGGATCCGGCGTGGCTGCTGCCGGACCCCGATGAGGTGGAGCGCCTCGTACTGCGGCAGCTCGGATCGACGGCGCGACCTGCCCCTTGCGGACGATGACGGCGCCA
>JAUXWO010000073.1 GCA_030680175.1 Vicinamibacterales bacterium | reverse complement strand
GGAAGCGCACGGCGTTCTCGGCATCGTCGGGCGCGGCGGAGACAATGTCGAAGGTCTCATCCACCACCCACGATCCCGCGAGGTGGCCGGCATGGGCCTCGCCGGCATAGACGACACTCTCAAGCTGGGCATCGGACAGCAGGCCGCCGCTGATGACATTGGCCGGCAGGTGCGGCCGATAAGCGGGCTTGGGCGGAGCGACGGACGCCATCGCCGCCGACTGCACGAGCCGGGTCGGATGCGGCCGAGCGACGGCGATCCGGATCGACTGCAGGTCGTACCCTTCATACAGCGCTTCGGTGAGACCGCCACCCTCGGCCGGCTTCCAATCCACGGTCTCGTACGCGAGTTCGGTGCCCTCTCGTTCGAGCGAGCTGCCCGCAACGGCGAGCGGCTGTCGTGCGGGCCTGCCGCTCGGTCTGACCGCGACGGGATGGACGGGTGTCGGAAGCGCGACGGCGCCGTCGACAGGCAAGCGCGACGGAACATTCGACATCACCCACTGGAGTAGCGTGCCGACGTCGGGGGCCATGCCTGGTGAAGTCGGAAAACAAGTCGGATCGTCGGCGGGCACACGATCGATGACCGTCAGCCGAGTCTCGACCGTGGTGCCGTGGCGGGCATAAACGCCCCCATCGACGGCAGCGCTAAACACGACACGGCCGCGTTCCTGGAGGCGGACGAAGGCCTCGCGCCAGGACGGATGGTCCGGCGCGAGACTGGCGCCGGTGATCGCAACCAGCCGTCCGCCCTCGGCGACGCGGGCAAGTGCGGAGGCGACATGGCGCAGGGCGGCGTCGGCAACCGCACCATCGACATGCGCTGCGACCGAGAACGGCGGGTTCATCAGCACGACGCTCGGGCGCATGGCAGCGTCGAGATAGTCGTGAATGTGAGCCGCATCGTAGCGAGTCGTCACAGCACTGGGAAAGAGCTGCCCAAGCAAAGCCGCCCGGGTTTCCGCCAGCTCGTTCAGGACCAGCCCGCCGCCGGCGAGCTCGGCGAAGATGGCAAGCAGGCCTGTCCCTGCGGACGGCTCGAGCACGAGATCGGCCGGGGTGATCGCAGCCGCGGTGGCGGCGGCGAAGGCGAGCTCGATCGGCGTCGAGAACTGCTGCAGCGCCTGGCTCTCCTCGGAGCGCCTCGTATGGGTGGGCAGAAGCGCCGCGATCTTGCTGAGCATGGACAATTCAGCAGCCGGCGACGCAGCCCGCGCCCGAATGACCGGGCCAAACTTGCGCATGAACAGCACGGTCGCCGCTTCACAGGCGTCATAGGCGGTTTTCCAGTCCCAAGCGCCGGCTGCGTCGGAGCCGCCGAAGGCGTGCTCCATGGCGGCACGCAGGATGACCGCATCGATGCGACGGCCGCGTTCGAGGTGAGGGAGAAGAAGGTGCGCCGCCGCGCCAATACCGGCGGGCAGATCGGCAGAAGCGCAGGCGAGTGAGCGCAGCGGCGCCTGCGCGGCCACGGAGGCGGAAAGATTCGACATGAAGGAGACCTCGGGAGAGCGGGAACGGTTCGAGCCAGGAGGTGCTCTCTCTCGACCCCGCCGGCTCAAACCCGTTCCGGCCGTCCTCTCCCTCTTTCTTGGGGATCGGACGTCGCGAAGCGCTCAATGCAAAAAGCCCGGCACCGCGGCCGGGCTTATCCAACGATTGGCGGCGAGAGTGCGGGGGCGGCCGAAGCCGCCCCCGCAAGTCCGCGCTATTCGGCGACGATGGGATGCGGCTCGGTCTCGTCCGTCGCAGCATCCTGCCCTTCGCCCTCGGCGAGAAAGGCCGGAAGTGCCTCGACCGTGTCGGTCGACCTGTCCGACACCTCCGCGCTGTCGGCGAGCCGCAGCGGTTCGGGCAACCAGCCCGAGCCGTCGAGCAGCCGCTCGGCCTCCTTGGCCATCTCGGCCTTCTTGAGGTGGTCAATGAGCTGCGCGGCCTGCTCGCCCTTGGCCTCCCGGACGGCTTCGAGGATGCGGGGCTTGGTGACCCGGCCGAGGTAGTTGTCGACCGTGGGCCGCCAGCCAGCCTCGACCATGTCGAGACCGACGGCGCGGGCGAGCCGGTCGGCCTGGGCGATACGGTGCTGGACACCGTGTGCCGAGACGCCTGGCCCGCCGTAGCGGTCGCCCTTCTCGTAGAGGGCATTCACTCCGAACGAGACGCAGTGCGCGAGTAACGCTGCCCGGCGGGTGTCGTCGAGGGTCGCGAGCCAGTCCCAAAGCGCGTCGTCGTCCTTGGGCAGCTCGGCCTTACACGCCTCGTGCCGCTCGGCGACCGCCAGAGCCGAGGGGCTGTCCTTCAGGTCGGCCGCCTGGACGGGGAAAAACACAT
>JAUXWO010000063.1 GCA_030680175.1 Vicinamibacterales bacterium | reverse complement strand
TTCAACGTCAAGGGCGGGCGGTGTGAGGCCTGCCAGGGCGACGGCGTAATTGCCATCGAGATGCACTTCCTGCCCAACGTCTACGTGACCTGCGAGCAGTGCAAGGGGCGCCGCTACAACCGCGAGACGCTGGAGATCAAGTATCGCGGCAAGTCGGTCGCCGATGTGCTGGAGCTCACGGTCGATCAGGCCCTGCCGCTGTTGGAAAATTTTCCGCCGCTGGCCGTCAAGCTGCGAACCCTGCAGAGCGTGGGTCTCGGCTACATCACCCTGGGCCAGTCGGCGACGACGCTCAGCGGGGGCGAGGCGCAGCGCGTGAAGCTGTCGCGCGAGCTGTCGAAGCGCGGGACCGGACGCACGCTGTACATCCTCGACGAGCCCACCACCGGGCTGCACTTCGAGGACGTGCGCAAGCTGCTCGATGTCCTGAGCCTGCTCGTGGACCAGGGCAACACGGTGCTCGTCATCGAGCACAACCTCGACATCATCAAGGCGGCGGACTGGGTGGTGGACCTCGGCCCCGAGGGCGGCGAGACGGGCGGGCGGGTGGTGGCGCAAGGCCCCCCGGAGCACGTGATGAAGGTCAAGGCGTCGCATACCGGCCGTTTTCTGGCCGAAATGCTCGCTCCTGGCCCTGCGAAGGCCCTCAAGGGGGGTGTGGTAGGATGACCACACTTGGGCAGAATTGCGCTGTGGCTCTCAGACCACAAATGGCCGGACCCGGCAGGGCTTCCATCGCTATGTCGAACGATAGAAGTGCATTTATTGCAACAACTTAAAAGGCGCAATTCGGGTTCGTGCGCGGCGGGCACCGTCTTTGCTTTCTTGGTGGTCGGCTCGTAGCATAGCCAGCAGAGGCGAATGGACGCACAACGGACACTTCGACGGCAGATCTCGTGCGCCGGTATCGGTCTTCACTCCGGCAACAAGGTCACGCTCACGCTGAAGCCCGCCCCCGCGGGCACCGGCATCCTGTTCCGGCGCGTCGATCTCGGGGTGGATATCCCGGCGACGGTCGCGCATGTGACGGGCATCCAGTACGCGACGGTGCTCGGCAAGGATGGGGCGACGGTGGAAACGGTCGAGCATCTGCTCGCGGCGCTCACGAGCGCGTCCATCGACAACGTGATCGTGGAGCTGAACCAGCGCGAGGTGCCGATCATGGACGGCAGCGCGGCGCCGTTCCTCTACCTCCTGCATGAGGCGGGCGTGAAGCGTCTCGCCGCCCCCCGCCAGTATCTCAAGGTGCTGCGGCCCGTGACGGTGTCGAGCGGCGACAAGCGCGTTGCGGTCTACCCGTCGGATCACTTCAAGGTCTCCTACACCATCAGCTTCGATCACCCGCTGCTGCGGCACCAGTCGCGCACGGCGCGGATCACCGAACAGAGCTTCGCCGAGGACCTCGCGCCCGCGCGCACGTTCGGCTTCCTGAAGGAAGTCGAGTGGCTGCGCCAGCAGGGCCTGGCGCTCGGCGGCTCGCTCGACAATGCGGTCGTCATCGGCGACACGGGCGTGCTGAACGCCCTGCGCTTCGAGGACGAGTTCGTGCGCCACAAGATTCTGGACGCCGTCGGCGACCTGACGCTGCTCGGCCGTCCGCTGCTTGGGCATGTGGTGGCGCACCGCGCCGGCCACGCCCTGCACACCAGCCTGGCCGCGCGCCTGCTCGAGGATGTCGATGCATGGTGCCTGGTCGATGCGCCGGCCGCCGAGGCCGCCGAGGCCGCCGTGTTCGGAGCCGTGCCGGCCCGCGCCATCAGCTGAGCCTTCTCCTCTCCACCCGTCACGCGCCGACAGACCACTTCGGGCCGCAGGCAACTGCGGCCCGTTTTTTTCGCCTGCGCACCGCGGGGACGGCGCGCAGGCGAACCCGCCGAAGCTCGCACGGCCCTCGGGCGAGCGAAGGCGGGTCTTCGTGTGGACCGCAGGCGGTGCCGGTGCGAGCGGCGGACGGGGACCGTCTCCTCTGTTGTAGGATTACCGCTGACTGAGGAGAGACAGACAATGCCGATGACATCCCGCTCGGTGGCCGCGCTGGCGGCCGCCTTCATGCTGAGCCTGACCGCCGCCTGCACGTCCGCGCCGGCCCCCGCCCCCGAGGTCGAGACCGAGGAGGCGCTGGTCGCCCGCGCGCGCGGGATCCACGAGCGCGTCATCACCATGGACACGCACGTGGACATCAACGCCGCGAACTTCACCGCGGCGTCGCCCAACTACACCGAGCGCCTCGAGACGCAGGTGAACCTGCCGAAGATGGAAGAGGGCGGGCTCGACGCGGCCTTCTTCATCGTCTACGTCGGCCAGGGGCCGCTCGACGCCGGCGGTTACGCCAAGGCGTACGCGCAGGCCGTCGAGAAGTTCGACGCCATCCACCGGCTGACCACGGAGCTGGCGCCGGACCGCATCGAGCTGGCGCGGACGGCCGCCGACGTGCGGCGCATCGCCGCCTCCGGCAAGAAGGTGGCGCTCATCGGCATCGAGAACGGCTACCCGATCGGCACGGATCTGGCGCGCGTGCAGGAGTTCTTCGACCGCGGCGGACGCTACATCTCGCTCGCGCACAACGGCCACAGCCAGCTCGCCGACTCCAACACCGGCGAGCAGAACAACGAGTGGCTCCACAACGGCCTGAGCGATCTCGGCCGGCAGGTGATCGCCGAAATGAACCGCCTCGGCATCATGGTGGACGTCTCGCACCCGTCGAAGGCCGCCATCCTGCAGATGATCGAAATCTCGAAGGCGCCCGTCATGGCGTCGCACTCCTCGGTGCGGGCGCTGGCCGACCACAGCCGCAACATGGACGACGAGCTGCTGCAGGCGGTGGGGAAGATGGGCGGCGTCGTGCAGATCACGGCGTTCAACAGCTACATCAAGACGCCCCCGCCCCCCACGGCCGAACGCACCGCGGCGCTCGACGCGCTGCGCAAGGAGTTCGGCATCACCGGCGGCGGCCCCGGCGCCCTGGCGGCGCTCAGCGAGGCGCGGCGCGACGAGTTCCGTGCGCGGATGACCCAGCTCGATCAGGAGTTCCCGCCGCCGCCGCGCGCGACCGTGAGCGACTTCGTGGATCACATCGACTACGCCGTGAAGCTCATCGGCCTCGACCACGTCGGCATCTCGTCGGACTTCGACGGGGGCGGCGGCGTGGTGGGCTGGAACGACGCGGCCGAGACCTTCAACGTGACGCTCGAGCTCGTGCGCCGCGGCTACACCGAGGCGCAGATCGGCCAGCTCTGGAGCGGGAACCTCCTGCGCGTGATGGAGGCCGTCGAGCGCGTCGCGCGCGAGATGCAGGCCGGGACCGAGTAACAGACAAGGGGACAGTCTCCGTGTCAGGAGCCCGCGGGCGCACTGACACGGGGGGCTGTCCCCGGCGCCGTCACCCGCGGCTGACGCCGGGCAGGTGCCGGCCGTACGCGACGCGCAGGGCCACCAGATCCTGGCGGTCGATGCGCAATTCGCCGGCGATGCGGTGAATCTCGCCCTCCTCGGCCGTCGAGATCGACTCGTCGGTCGCGGCAATTGCAAAGAGGCACCGCATCAGCGCCACGCGCTGCTCGTACGTTGCGAGGTCGCCGAACTCACGGGCGACGAGGAAGTTCGCGGTCCCGCCGAAGAGCTGGTTGTTGGCCTTGGCCAGCTGCACGACGACCATCGCCTGATCCCGCGCGATCCCCCCGTGCTCCTCGACCAGGCGCTCCATCACCAGCGTTTCATCCGGCGACACGTGCTGATCGGCATGCGCGACGCGTCCCAGCAGGTACGCGAAGGCCCCGAGATAGCGCGCGCGGTCCGGCTCGAGGTGGTTCAGGGCCTCCAGCGTCTCGCGCAGGGGCGCGAGATCCTGCTCTGCCGGGGTGTCGACCCCCAGCCACGCGCGGATGGACTTGATGGGCATGCCGCCAAGATTACCCCGCCGCGCGGCGCCTCACAAAACGCGGGGGATGATGGAGCCGGAGGGCGGGCGCTAGCGCGGCGACGTCGTGCCCTGATGGCACGTGTAGCACTGCAGCACCGGCATGCGCGCGTCGCTGAAGTGCCGCGGCATGCCGGCCATCATCGCGGCCATCTGCCCGGCCACGGTCTTCGGGCGCTTCGCGTTCGAGGCCCAGTCGCCCGGCACATGGCAGTGGTCGCACCCGACGCCGAGCGAGGCCGCATACACGCTCATCGTCCGCTTCAGGACCTCGGGGCGATCGGCAAGCTCGGCCGGCCATCGCGCCTGGACGGCCTGCCAGGCCTCGCGCGAAATCCTCGGGGGGGTGGCAGCGCCCCGATGGCAGGTCCAGCACGTCACGCCGCGGGCGCGCTTCAAGGGGCCGGTGTTGAGGGCCTCGACCATCCGCATCATGCGGCGGGCCAGGTCGAAGGCGGGACGTGAGGGATCCGCCCACCGCTCGGCGGTGTGGCAGTGGGTGCACTCGACGCCGAGCGCGCCGTTGAGCGTGCCGAGCCGCGCGTGCTCCGGGGCGGGCGCCTGTGCCGCGGCTGGGGCGGCCGCCTGGGGCGCCAGCGCGAGGATCAGCCCGAGGCCGATCCCCCGCCAGGCGGCGCGCACACCGATCGTGGCCAGGCTACCGATCCTTCTCGAGCTTGCGCATGTACGCCTCGAGCTTGTCGTTCTCGTACTTCACCTGGTTCAGGAACAGGCTCTCGGCCAGGTACGCCCGGCGCTCCTCGTCGGTCATCTGCTCGATGAGGAACGCGATCTCGCGATTCATGTCCTCGAACGACCGCTCGAGTTCCCGGCGGGCCGTGACCTCGTGGAACAGCGTCTCGAGGACGGCGAGCAGGTCGCCGTCCAGCGTGATCTCCGCGCCACTGCTCGTCTTGATCGTGCGCATGATCAGCTCCCGAAGCTCGCGAGCCCCGTGGCCTCGTCAGCCTGCAGATCCAGGAAGTTGTGGGCGCCCGTCATGGTCAGCATCGTCTCGACCCGCTTCTGGACGCCGGCCAGCTTGAGGGTTCCGCCGGCGGCCGTGGTCTGGCGGTAGAGATCCATCAGGCAGCCGATCGTCGCGCTGTCCACATACGTCACCTTCGACATGTCGAGCAGCACCCGGCGCTCGCCCGCCGCGATGAGCTGGGTCACCGCGCCGGCGAAGTCGGCGAGCAGCGGGTACATCAGCCGCGCCTCTCCGACGCGGACGATGGCAATCCCCTGGGCGTGTTCGGTCGTGACGTTCATCCTGTAACTCCGGTCTGACGAGGGCCGCCGGTCGCGCCCGGCCCGCCCGGGCGTGAGGCGGCGACACGGTCGTGCTGATCACGCAGGCGCTGGATCTGGCGGGCCAGTTCCGTGCGCCCCCGGTTGATGCGCGACTTGACCGTGCCTTCCGGCAGGTCGAGCCGCTCGGCGATCTCCTGGTAGGAGAGTTCCTGAATGTCGCGCAGCATCACGGCCGTGCGCAGCGTGGGCGCGAGCTCTTCGAGCGCCTGGCGCAGCAGCACCACGCGGTCGCGCTGCTCGAGCGCGGCAAAGGGGCTCGTCGTGGACGAGACCGGCGTGAGCTCGTTCGGGTCCACGCCGCGGTCGATCGTCTCGCGCTCCTTGCGGACGCTGCGGTAGTGGTCGATGCAGAGGTTGCGGCTCACGCTGATGAGCCACGTCTGGAAGTTCGCGCGCTGGTCGAAGGTGTGCAGCGAGCGGAAGATCTTGACGAAGACGTCCTGCGTCAGGTCCTCGGCCTCGTCGTGCTTGCCCGTGAACTTGTAGGCGACGTTGAAGACCTTGCGCCAGTGGAGGCGCACGATCTCGCCCCACGCATCCTGGTCGCCGGCGAGGCAGCGCTGGATGAGCGCGTCGATGGGCGAAGGCGCAGCGGGAGGGCCGTCGGACATGGCGTGGGAGCTTCTACAGGCGCGGACGAACCGGGTCAGGATACCACGATTTCCCGTCGCCCCGGACCAGCCCTTCGCGCTATGATCGCCGTCTTGACGTGCGCGGCCGAGGCCGCGCCGGGACCACACGTGACACACACCTCCTCTCCGGCCACCCCCGACGGACTCGCCATCGGCGGCGTCTCGCTGTCGGCCATCGCGCGCGAGGCCGGCACCCCGGCCTACGTCTACGACGCGCAGGCGATTCGCGACGCGTATGCCCGGCTCGATGCGGCGTTCGGCACGGCGCCGCACGCCATCCACTACGCCCTCAAGGCCAACTCCGCGCTCGCCATCGTCGGGCTGCTGCGGTCGCTCGGGAGCCGCGTGGACGCCAATTCGATGGGCGAGGTCGACGTGGCGCTCCGGTGCGGCTTCACGCCGGGCGACATCGTCTTCACGGGCGTCGGCAAGCGCCGGGACGAGCTCGAGCGCGCCGTGGGGCTGGGGCTGGCCGCGATCAACGTCGAGTCCCCGGGCGAGCTCGATCGGCTGGACCGGATCGCGCAGGCGCGCGGCACCCGGGCGCGCGTCGCGCTGCGCGTGAACCCGGACATCGACGCGCGCAGCCATCCGCACATCTCGACGGGCCTGCGCGACAACAAGTTCGGCGTGCCGATTGATCTCGCGCGCGATCTGTTCCTCGAGATGCGCGACCGCGCCGGGCTCCTGCCAGTCGGCGTGCACGTGCACATCGGGTCGCAGATCACGTCGCTCGACCCGCTCGGGCGCGCGGCGGACGCCGTCAGCGCGCTGGCGCGGACCCTCGTCGCCGAGGGCGTGCCGCTCAAGCACCTCGACTTCGGCGGCGGCCTCGGCATCGCCTACGACGGCGGCCCCCCGCCGGATCTGGACGCCTACGTCGCGCGCATTGTCGCGGCCGCGGGGACGACCGGCCTCACGCTGGTCGTCGAGCCGGGCCGGCTGCTCGTCGGCCCCGCCGGCGTCCTGCTGGCGCGGGTCGTCGACGTGAAGCAGTGGCCGGGCACGCGGCGCTTTGTCGTGCTCGATGCCGGCATGACGGAGTTGATGCGCCCGATGCTGTACGACGCGTACCATCGCATCGACCCCGTGCAGCCGCGTCCCGGCGACCCGATTCCGAGCGATATCGTCGGCCCCATCTGCGAGAGCACGGACACCTTCGCGCGGGACCGTCCGCTCGCGCCGGTCGAAATCGACGACCTCGTGGTGATTCGAGATGCGGGCGCGTACGGCGCCGTGATGGGATCCATGTACCTGCGCCGCCCCCTGCCGCCGGAAGTGCTCGTGGACCAGGGGACCTGGCGCGTCATCCGCCGCCGCCAGACGATCGACGACATGCTGGCGCTGGAGATGTGAGCGAGTCGCGAACAGCGAACAGCGAATAGCGTGCGAACAGCGAACCGCGAATAGCGAGTCGCGAATCGCGAATTGCGAATCGCGAACAGCGAATAGCGAACAGCGAATCGCGAACAGCGAACAGCGAATAGCGAATAGCGAGACCACTTGTGTTGATTGCGTTCGAGGGGCTCGACCAGAGCGGGAAGCAGACGCAGGCCGAGCGGTTGGGGGCGATGCTCCGCGCCGAGGGGCGCGAGGTGCATATGCTCTCGTTTCCCGACTACACGACGGCCATCGGCGCCGAGATCGGACGGGCGCTGCAGGGCGGCCGCGACTACGCCGCCGACGTGATGCAGCTCCTGTATGTCGCGAACCGCTACGAGTACCGCCCGCGCATCGAGGCGTGGCTGGCTTCCGGCGCGGTCGTGATCGCCGACCGCTACCTCGCCTCCAGCATCGCCTACGGCGAGGCGCAGGCGCTCGACGCGGCCTGGCTCTCGGCCATCCAGCGCTTCCTGCCTGCGCCCGGTCTCACGCTGCTGCTCGACATCGCGCCGGAGACGTCGCTCGCACGCAAGCAGGCCGATCGCGATCGCTTCGAGCGGGACCTGCCGCTGCTCGCCCGCGTGCGCGACAGCTACCGACGGCAGGCCGCGGAGGGCGGATGGGTGGCCCTGGCCGGCGACCGCGACAAGGACGTGGTCTTTGCCGAGGTGCTCACGGCCGTGCGGTCACGACTCGCGCCGCGGTAACCGCCCGCACCTCCCGGGCCCCGATCTCCTTCAGCACCCGCGCACACGCGTCCAGCGTGGCGCCGGTCGTGGCCACGTCGTCGACCAGGACGACGATCGCCCCGTCCACCGAGACCCGCCGCGCCGCCGCGAAGGCGTCGCGCACGTTGGCGTGACGCCCGGCCGCCGGCAGTTCCACCTGGGGCCGCGTCGGCCGTCGCCGCGTGAGCGCGGCCTGCACGGGGAGCCCGAGCGCACGGGCCAGGACCTCCGCCTGATTGAAGCCGCGCTGCCGCTCGCGCGAGGGATGGAGCGGCACCGGCACCGCGACATCGGCGCCGGCGAGGAGGTCCGCGGCCTGTGCCGCCATCAGGCCCGCCAGGCGCGGCGCGATCGACCGGCGGCCGTCGTACTTGAGGGCATGCACGATCGCGCGCAGCGTTCCGTCATAGGGCCCCACGGCGCGGGCCTGATCCACCGCGCGCGTCACGTCGCGGCAGGACGGACACCGCGCCCCGTCGAGCGCGACGAGACGCCACGACGGCAGGGGATCACCGCAGGCCACGCACCAGGGTGGCGAGAGCCGTACGACACCGGCCCAGCACGCCGCACACACGGCGCCGCGCGTGGGCTGGTCCAGCGCCTGCCCGCACGCCGCGCACACGGGCGCGAGCAGCGCGCCCAGCACGCCGTCGAGGATGTCGCGGAAGGAGATCGCCGGGACGAAGGACGCCATCCCGGAAGCCGTTCACGATCCGTGCCGAGGGCGGCCGGCGCCGATCCGGCGCAGCCGGCCTCGCGCGGCCCGCGCGAGGGCGCGCGGTGGGCAACGCTAGTTGCCGTCGTCGTCGTCGTCGAGTGGCGCCTTCGCCTTGGCCTTCGTGGTGCGGGCGCGGGTCGTGACCGGCGGCGCGCCCTCCGTGAACTCGATGCGGACGGCATCGCCCCACAGGCGCTCGAGCGAATAGAAGTTGCGGGCGCCCGGCGTGAAGACGTGCACGATGAAGTCGAAGTAGTCGACGAGCACCCACTCGGCGCGGTCGTACCCCTCGACGTGCGACGGCCGCACCTTCCGCGCCTTCAGCGTCGTCTCGACGGCGTCGGCGATCGCCTGCACCTGCCGCGCGTTCTGCCCCGTGCAGATGATGAAGTAGTCGGTGAAGGCGCCGGCCTTGTGCAGATCCAGCACCACGAGGTCGATGGCCTTCTTGTCGAGGGCGGCGTCGACGGCGGCCTGGACGTCCTTGGGCAGCTTGGGCGTACGACGCGGTTTCGGGGTCTCGGACTTGGCCATGAATTACCTGACTGCCGACGGACTCGGCGCATAGAGGCGATGCTGGGCGATGTGCGTGGCGACGGCCGCGGGCACGGCGGCGTCGAGGGCCGCGTCGCCGCGCGCGGCGTGCGCGCGAATCTCGGTGGACGACAGGTCCGGCGTCCGCACTTCGAGGCACGCGATGGCGGGCCGCGGCTGATCGCCGAGCGTTCCGACCGGCACCATGCGCGGCGCGAGCGCCGGGACGCGCGCGGCCAGTGAGTCGATCGGCGTGCCCGGCCGCGCGATCACGACGAAGTGCGCGGCGTCGAGCACCTCGGGGTAGCGCGACCACGACGCGATAGCGGCGAACGCATCGCTCCCGATCACGAAGTACAGCTGGCGCGGCGGGCAGCCCGCCTGGTGGAGCGCCGTCAGCGTGTCGAACGAGTAGGACGGCCCCTCGCGCTCGAGTTCGAGGTCGCACGCTTCCCAGCCGGGGTGCCCGGCCACGGCGAGCGCCACCATGGCGAAGCGGTGCGACGCGGAGGCGCGGGGCGCGCCGGGGCGGTGCGGCGGCTGCCGCGACGGCACGAACAGCAGCCGGGTCAGGCCGAGCGCGGTCCACGCGGAACGGGCGGCGCTCAGGTGCCCCTCGTGAATCGGATCGAACGTGCCTCCGAGCAGGCCGACGCGCGGCGCGGCGGTCATGAACGGGTGCGGCCCCTGAGCGGCGGCACGAGCGCGGGGTTGTAGTCGTCCGGCGGCGGCGGCTCGTCCGCCCCGCCGTCCTCGTCGGCGTCGCTCACGAGGTCGTCGATGGCGAGCTTCGCGATGTCGGCGGCGCGGCCTTCGACCACGTACGGCCACACGGCCTCCATCAGCGCGGGCACGCCCTCGCCCGTGACCGCGGAGATGCGGACGCACGGCCGGCCGAGCGCGGCGACGTGCGCCTCGAGCCGCGACAGGCGATCGGGGTCGTCGATGGCGTCGATCTTGGTGGCCACGACGATCTGCGGCTTGGCCAGCATCGCCGGATTGTACAGCTCGAGCTCGCGCAGGAGCACGTCGAAGTCCTCGACCGGATCGCGCCCCGACAGGCTCGACACGTCCACGAGATGGAGCAGCACCTGCGTGCGCTCGACGTGCCGCAGGAACTGGTGGCCGAGCCCGTGCCCGGCATGCGCGCCCTCGATGAGCCCCGGCACGTCCGCGACGACGAACGACCGCTCGTCGCTCAGGCCGACGACGCCGAGGTTGGGCGTGAGCGTGGTGAAGGGGTAGTCGGCAATCTTCGGACGCGCCGCCGAGACCCGGGCGATCAGCGTGGACTTGCCGGCGTTCGGGAACCCGAGCAGGCCGACATCCGCCAGCAGCTTCAACTGCAGGCAGAGCTGTTTGTCCTGGCCGGGTTCGCCCGGCTGCGCCTTGCGCGGCGACCGGTTCGTGGAGGTGGCGAAGAAGGCGTTGCCGAGGCCGCCGCGCCCGCCCTGCGCCACGAGCACCTTCTGCCCGGGGCGCGTCAGGTCCGCGATCGGGACCAGCACGTCCGGCTGCTCGGGGCTGCGCTCGAAGACGAGCGTGCCGACCGGCACGGGCACCTTCAGGTTGCGGCCGCTCTGGCCGGACCGGCGCGAGCCTTCGCCCGAGGCGCCGTTCGGCGCCTTGTGCTCGGGGTTGTAGCGGAAGTGGAGCAGCGTGTTGCGGTGGGCGTCGGCCACGAGGTAGACCGAGCCGCCCTTGCCCCCGTTGCCGCCATCGGGGCCGCCGCGCGGGACGAACTTCTCGCGACGGAAGCTGACCGCGCCGCGCCCACCCTTGCCGGACACGACTCGAACGTCAGCTTCGTCAACAAACATCTGCTTGCGGGCTTTCCGGACCGTGCGGTCCCGACCCCTCGTGGACGCCCGGGGGGGGCGAACCGGCCCGCCGTCGCCGGGGCGAGGGCGGGCGCCGGTGCTATTCCGCGGGGATGACGCTGATGAAGCGGCCGCGCGAGCCGTGGTCCTCGAAGCGGACCTTGCCGCCGATCTTGGCAAACAGCGTGTCGTCCTTGCCGAGCCCGACGTTCAGCCCCGGGTTGAACTTGCGGCCGCGCTGCCGCACGAGGATCGAGCCACCCGTGACGACGTTGCCGTCGTGACGCTTGACGCCGAGCCGCTGCGACTGGCTGTCCCGTCCGTTGCGGGAGCTTCCCTGTCCTTTTTTTGTAGCCATGACGCCCTCTTGCCGCCTACGCGACGATCTCGGTGATGCGCACGCGCGTCAGGAGGCTGCGGTGCCCCTGCGTGCGCCGGTACTGCTTGCGCCGCTTCTTCTTGAAGATGCGGACCTTGGCGCCCTTGTCGAGGCCGTCGATCACGCCCACGACGCGTGCGCCCGCGACAAACGGCGCACCCGCCATCACTTCGCCCGCATCCTTGCCGACGAGCAGCACCTGATCGAACGCGATCTCGCCGCCCTGGTCGCCGTTGCCGTGGCCGTCCACCTCGATGATGGCGCCGGGCTGGACCCGGAACTGCCGTCCGGAAGCCTGAATCACTGCAAACACAGTCGTTCTCCGTGGAAACCCACTCTCGTGCCGGGGCGTGCGCAGGCAAGGGCGCCGGGCAGCCGCACGAACCATCAAATGTAGCACAGACAGCCCGGATCGGGCCAGCCGGGGCCTACTTCAGCAGGACGCGCGTGCCCCGTATCTTCTGCGAGCTCAAGGTGTTGAGGAAACTCGGCAGCAGCCGGTCCATCAGCTCGAAGTACGACGAGAGCGCGGGCGTGGTCTGGCTGGCGTTGTAGAGGATCTCTTCGCGGAACGTCTCGGTGTGGAGCGTCTCGCCAGTCCGCCCGTCGATGAACACGAACGACGGCCGCAGGATGAAGCCCTTGCGCTCCATGTAGGTGCGCACCGGCACCGTGCGGCGGCGGCCGAACGAGTCGTAGACTTCCTGCTCGCGCTGCACGAACCCGCTGCGCGTGTGCGGCGTGAACAGGATCGTGCCCGTGACGATGAGCGGCTGCTGGAACTCCTCGCCGATGCGCTTCCAGTAGGCGACGTTGGCGAAGAGCGTCTGGAACTGTTCGAAGTCGCGCTCGTCGCGGATCCCGGGCGGCAATTCGCCGGGAGGCTGCGCACCGGCGGCCCCTGCGCGCGACGCGTCCTCCGGTTCCGGCGCGAGGCCCGGCTGGCGGCCGGCCACCTCCATCAGCGGCAGCACGTCGGCGTCGATCACGCGGAGCCGGCTCTTCGTCCGCAGTTGGCTGCGGAGCAGCCGTACGGTTTCCAGGTTGCTGTCCACATCCTCGCTGCCGCCCGAGATGAAGCCGGCCACGAGCACCCGCGAGAACTGCTCCGTGTTCAGCTTCGCCTGAATCGGGGTCTCGATCGGGATCTCGGTGAAGCTCGTGCCGCAGCCGGCGGCCACGAGTGCCACGGCGAGACTAGCGGCCGCCGCCTGGAGCCGTGCGGTCATTGATCTCCTTGAACAGATCGAAGTTCTGCTGGATGAGCAGGTTGTTCGGCTCGAGCGCCAGCGCGCGTTCGTACGCCTCGCGGGCCTTGGGCAGTTCGCCCTCCTGCTCGTAGGCCACGGCCAGGTTGTTGAAGGCCTGGGCGTAGGTCGGGTCGAGTTCCGTCGCGCGGATCCACCGGTAGATCGCCTCGCGCCAGAGTCCCTTCTGGGCCACCGCGATGCCGAACTCCACCTGCTTGCGGGCGTCGCCACGCGCGTCGGCCAGCACCGGCGCAGCGGTGGTCACGAGCAGCAGCACGATCAGCGCGAGGGGACGGAAATACATGTTCCCAGACAGCCACCAATGGCGTGTATCGACTGAAGAGCGACGACAGGCGCCTCTGCCCAGCCGCGCCCCTGCGGGCCGCACCGGGCGGCCCGGCAGTGGACCGTCAACGACACCCCACTATAGACCTGCGATTTTGGGTTCAGCAAGCAAATAGGGGCGCCCGGTGACGCTCGTCCCGCCCGGCCTGCCGCTTGTCTTTCTTAGGACGCGGCCGGAGCGCCACTGGTCGCCGCCGGGCTGCGGATTCCTCGTCGCCACAGCCTCGCCCTGGGCTACGATGACCGACAGGTCAGCGCACTGTCGGCAGAGTCGGAGGGTCGTATGGACGCTCTCGATGCTGTGGCACTGGCCTGTCTTGGACACGCGCGCCGCCGCCTGCTGGCCGCGCTCGTGCGCGTCCACCTCGGCCGTCCCATTCCGGATGTCGATCTCCTGCCGCCCCCCGCGGACGGCGAGGCCATGCTCGAGTGGGCCTGTCGCCTCGCCGCGCCCCGCGCACCGGATCCCCGTGCGGCCGCGCGCGTCCTCAGGCAGACCGCCGCCGAGCAGCTCGATCAGGCGCGCACCCGCGGCATCGAGGCGGTGATCCTCGCGACCCCAGCGTACCCAGCTCTGCTGGCGGAGATCGCGGATCCGCCCCCCGTCCTCTGGGTGGCCGGGCACGCCGGCGCCCTCGCCCTGCCGGCCGTCGCCATCGTCGGGTCGCGCGCGGCGAGCCCGTACGGGCTGGAGATGGCGCGGCAGCTGGCCGCCGACCTGGCCGCCCGCGGGGTGACGATCGTCAGCGGCCTCGCGCGAGGGATCGACTCCTCCGCACACCGGGCGGCGGTCGAGCAGGGCGGCGTCACGGTGGGCGTGCTCGGGTCGGGCGTCGATCGCATCTACCCGGCCGAACACGCCGCGCTGGCCCTGTCCATGCGGACACGGGGCGCGCTTGTGGCTGAGCTGCCGCCGGGGACGCCCCCCCTTCCGCATCATTTTCCGCTCCGCAACCGTCTGATCAGCGGATTGGCGCGGGCGGTGGTCGTCGTCGAGGCGTCCGAGAAGAGCGGGTCGCTCATCACCGCGGCCTGTGCCCTGGACCAGGGTCGGGAGGTGATGGCGGTGCCGGGGCCGGTCCGGGCGGGCCGCTATCGCGGCGCGCACGCTTTGTTGCGGGATGGGGCAAAGCTCGTGGAGACTGCTGACGATATTCTCCAAGACCTGGGGCTCGGTGGCGCCACTGGGGCCGCCGCCCCTGACGTCCCCGATGACCTCGGACTGGGAATTGGCCCGGAAGTCGTTGATTTTTCAGTGGATGAGGTCTCACAGTGGGCCGGAATTCCGGCTGATTCGCTTCTGGCTCGGCTACTGGACCTCGAGCTGACGGGCCGGATCCAACGGATTGGAGGGGGCCGGTTCATGCGTGTTCGGGGGGCCGTGCTAACGTAGTCTGTTCACCGGACTGAGAATTTCGATGCCGAAACCGCTTGTAATCGTCGAGTCCCCCGCCAAGGCGCGGACCCTGGCCCGCTTTCTGGGCACCAAGTACCGCGTGGAGGCCAGCTATGGCCACATCCGGGACCTGCCCGATTCGGCCAGCGAGGTCCCCAAGGACATCAAGGGGAAGTCCTGGGGCCGCCTCGGCGTGGATACCGACGGCGACTTCACGCCCCACTACGTCGTCCCGGCCGACAAGAAGAAGTACGTCCAGCACCTGAAGGACGCGCTCAAGGACGCCTCGGAGCTGATTCTGGCGACCGACCCTGACCGCGAGGGCGAATCGATCAGCTGGCACCTGCAGCAGATTCTGAAGCCGAAGGTGAAGGTCCGCCGCATCGTCTTCCACGAGATCACGGAAGAGGCGGTGAGTCACGCGCTGGCCGAAGCGCACGAGCAGGTGGACGAGAACCTCGTCCGCGCGCAGGAGAGCCGCCGCATCCTCGACCGGCTCTACGGCTACACGCTGTCGCCGGTGCTGTGGAAGAAGGTGCAGACCGGGCTCAGCGCCGGCCGCGTGCAGAGCGTGGCCGTGCGGCTGATCGTCGAGCGCGAGGAAGAGCGCCTGGCGTTCCGCACGGCCGGCTACTGGGACCTCGAGGCGCGGCTGCGCGCCGACGGCAGCGAGTTCACCGCGACGCTGGCGCGCGTGGGCGATCAGCGCGTGGCGACGGGCAAGGACTTCGATCAGCTGGGGGTGCTCACCTCGAAGAACGTGACGCGGCTGGACGAGACGTCGGCGCGCGCGATGGTGGAGGCGCTCGGCCGCCACCTGCCGTGGACCGTCACCGCGGTGGACGAGAAGCCCGTCGCGCAGCGGCCGGCGCCGCCGTTCACCACGTCGACGCTGCAGCAGGAAGCCAACCGCAAGCTCGGCTTCTCGTCCGAGCGGACGATGCAGATTGCGCAGCGCCTGTTCCAGGGCATGGACGTCGGCGGTGGTGACCTCGAGGGCTTGATCTCGTATCACCGAACCGACTCGACGACGCTGAGCGACAAGGCGCTGGCCGAGGCGGGGCAGGCCGTGCGCGACATGTACGGCGCCGAGTTCTACAAGGGGCCGCGGCAGTATCAGACCAAGGTGCGCAACGCGCAGGAAGCGCACGAGGCGATCCGGCCGACGGAGTTCCGCCGGACACCGCAGTCGCTCGAGCGCGTGCTCGACAGCGACGAGATGCGGCTGTACGACCTCATCTGGAAGCGGGCCATCGCCTCGCAGATGGCCGAAGCGCGGTTGCTGCGCACGTCCGTCGAAATCACCGGCGCGGGCGCCAACGGGACGCCGGCCGTGCTGACGGCGAGCGGCAAGGCGATCGAGTTCGCCGGATTCCTGCGCGCCTACGTGGAGGGCAGCGACGATCCGTCGGCGGAACTCGGCGGGCAGGAGACCCTGCTGCCGAAGATGACCGTGGGGGAGCGCGTGCAGTCGCCCGAGGCGCTCGACGCGCGGGTGATCGTCGCGGGCATCGACGCGAAGGGGCATCAGACGACCCCGCCCGCGCGCTACACGGAAGCCTCGCTCGTGAAGCGGCTCGAAGAGGAGGGCATCGGCCGTCCCTCGACGTACGCGCCGACGGTGGCGACCATCCAGCGCCGCGGCTACGTCACGCGCCAGGGCAAGGCGCTCGTGCCGAGCTTCACGGCGTTTGCCGTCACGCGACTCCTGCGCGAGCACTTCGGCGACTACGTCGATCTCGGCTTCACCGCCGAGATGGAGGAGATGCTCGACAAGATCTCGAACGGCGAGAAGGACTGGCTCGACTTCATCCGCAGCTTCTACCGCGGCGACGGCAAGCACACCGGCCTCGAGACGATCGTCGCCGACAAGGGGCAGGACATCGCGTACCCGATGCTCGAGGTGGGCGTCGACCCCGAGTCGGGCAAGATGATCCGCGTCCGCATCGGCCGCTACGGCCCGTTCCTCCAGCTCGGCGACCAGGCGGACGAGGGGCCGCGCGCGTCGATTCCCGAGGACGTCACCCTCGCGGACCTCTCCGTCGAGAAGGCCTCCGCGCTCCTCAAGGCCAAGGCCGAGGGGCCGAAGAACCTCGGCGTCGATCCGGACTCCAGCCAGAACGTGTACGTGATGCTCGGCCGCTTCGGCCCCTACGTGCAGCTCGGCGAGACGCCCGAGAAGGGCAGCAAGGAGAAGCCGCGCCGCGCCTCGCTCGGCCGCAGCTTCACCGAGGAGACCATCACGCTCCCGGATGCGCTGAAGCTGCTCTCGCTGCCGCGCACGCTCGGCGCGGGCGACGACGGCGAGGAGATCGTCACCAACGTCGGCCGCTTCGGGCCGTACGTGAAGCACGGCACCGAGTTCCGCTCGCTCGAGCCGGAAGACGACGTCTACACGATCACGTTCGCACGCGCGAAGGATCTGCTGGCGCAGCCGAAGAAGTCGGCGCGGCGTCAGCGTGCGGCCGCCAAGGAACTGAAGGCGCTCGGGGCGCATCCGGATTCCGGCGCCGCCGTCCGCATTCTCGATGGCCGCTACGGGCCGTATGTCACCGATGGCACGACCAACGCGTCGCTGCCGAAGGGCCGCGCGCCCGAGGAAGTGACGATGGACGAGGCGAAGGCGCTGCTCGAAGCGCGCGCCGGCGCGCCGTCGTCGAAGCGCCGTGGCGGACGCGGGGCCAAGGCGGCCAAGTCTGCCAAGGTCGCGAAGCCCGCGACGGCCGCGAAGGCGCCCAAGGCGAAGACCGCGAAGAAGAAGACCGCGAAGACGGCGAAGAAGCGCACGGCCGCGGTATCCTGATCGCATGATCCACGTCATCGGCGGCGGCCTGGCCGGGTCGGAAGCGGCCTGGCAGGCGGCGCAGGCGGGCGTGCCGGTCACGGTGCACGAGATGCGTCCCGTGCGCGGCACGGCGGTGCACAAGACCGGCGGGCTGGCCGAGCTCGTCTGCAGCAACTCCTTCCGCGGCGACAAGCTCGACAACGCCGTGGGCCTCCTCAAGGAGGAGATGCGGCGGCTCGGCTCGATCGTGATGCGCGCGGCCGATGCCGCGCGCGTGCCGGCCGGCGCCGCGCTCGCGGTGGACCGCGACGTGTTCTCGCGCGCGGTCACCGACGCCCTCACTGCCCATCCGCTGATCGCCATCGTCCGCGAGGAGGTGCCGCGCATCCCGGCGGCCGACGGCGCCCCCGTCATCATCGCCACGGGCCCGCTCACCTCCGACGCGCTCTCCGCCGACGTGCAGGCGATGGTGGGCGAGGAGCACCTGTCGTTCTACGACGCGATCAGCCCGATCGTGCTGGCCGAGTCGATCGACGCGGGCAAGGTCTTCCGCCAGTCGCGCTGGGGCCGCAGCCTGCGCTCGGAGGCCGCGCCGGTCGAGGCCGCCGGCCCGGCCTGCGGCGTCGATGATGGGGAGGGCGACTACCTGAACTGCCCGATGACGAAGGCGGAGTACGAGGCGTTCTACGAGGCGCTCACGACCGCCGAGTCCGCGACGGTGCACGACTTCGATCAGGCCACGTTCTTCGAGGGATGCCTGCCCATCGAGGTGATGGCGCATCGCGGGAAGGACACGCTGCGCTTCGGCCCGATGAAGCCAGTGGGCCTCGTGGACCCGCGCACGGGCCGCGCGCCCTACGCGGCCGTGCAGCTCCGGCAGGACACGCTCGCCGGCGACCACTACAGCCTCGTCGGCTTCCAGACGCAGATCAAGTGGGGCGATCAGGCGCGCGTGCTGCGGATGATCCCCGGCCTCGAGCAGGCCGAATTCGTGCGCTTCGGGATGGTGCACCGGAACACCTACATCAACGGGCCGAAGGTGCTGCTGCCGACGTGGCAGACGCGGCAGCGCGCCGACCTGTTCTTTGCGGGGCAGGTGTCGGGCGTGGAGGGCTACGTCGAGTCCGCGGCCTCGGGGCTGCTGGCGGGCCGCAACGCCGCGGCGCTGGCGCTCGGCCGCCCGTTCGGCGCCGCGCCGCGCACGACGGCGATCGGGGCGCTTGCCTACTACGTGTCGCACGCCGACGCGCGGCACTACCAGCCGACCAACATCACCTTCGGCATCATGCCGCCGCTCGACGCGCCGCCGCGGGACAAGGCGAAGCGCAAGCAGGCGATGGCGGATCGCGCGCTCGCCGATCTCGAGGCCTGGCTGGGCGTGGGCGTCACGGCATGAAGGATCAGGTGCGCGAGTTCGTCGCGTTCCTGCGCTACAACCGCAACACCTCCGCGCACACCGTGCGCGCCTACGAGACCGACGTGACGCAGTTCCTCGCGTTCGTCGCGCGCGATCGCGGCGGCAAGGTCAGCGTGTTGACGCCGGGGGATCTCGACACCGCGATGGTTCGCGCGTATCTCGTCGAGCTGAACCGCCTCGGACAGGCTCGCGCGACGGTGGCGCGCCGCCTGTCTGGCGTCCGTGCGTTCCTGCGGTACCTGCGCCGCGAGGGCGAGATGGACCTCGACCCCTCCGCGCTGGTCGTGGCGCCGAAGCTCGATCGCACCATCCCGACCCACCTGAGCGAAGAGGAGATGACGCGGCTCCTCGAGACGCCCGACACCACCACGCCGCTCGGCCGTCGCGATCGCGCAATCCTCGAGATGTTCTACGCGTCGGGGCTGCGCCTGAGCGAGCTCGTCGGCCTGGATCTGGACGATGTCAACCTGGCGCAGCGGATGGTGCGGGTGCTCGGGAAGGGCGGGAAGGAGCGGATTCTGCCGTTCAATCGATCGGCGGAGGCGGCGCTGCGCGCGTGGTTCAAGGACCGGGCGGTGCTGCGCGCGGGGGCGCCGCCGCCGGCCGCGCCCCCGGCCAGGGGCAGTGTGGCGTCACGCCGCG
>JAUXWO010000052.1 GCA_030680175.1 Vicinamibacterales bacterium | reverse complement strand
CGGCCAGGGCCGCGGCGATCGCCGCGCCCGCGCCGCGTCCCCCGCCCGTCACGACGGCCAAGCGCCCCGTCAACGATGTCTCGGTCATCGCGGCAGCGCCTCCAGCACGGCCTCCGCCAGGATCGCGCCGAGCGTCTCCACGATCGCGCGGCCTTCCCCGGCCGTGGCGTCCGCCGGGAACCCAAAGTATGCCTCGGCCCCGCCGGCCTCGTCGAACGTCCGCTTGCCGTGGCGAATGGCGTCACTGAGCGACCGCGGGTTCGGCGCCAGCCCCTGCATCACCTCCGCCTTCACCCACTCCGGGCGCTCCGCCAGCACCACGGCGCCTTCGTAGCGTCCCGCATGGCACGCGCCGCTGCGGAACTCCTCCGTGAGGCGCTCGGCCCAGCGCCGCCGCGTCAGATCCGGGAACACCACCTGTGCGGCCTCATCGCCCGCATGCGTGGCCACCGCGCGCAGGGCGGCCACCTGGGCGGGGTCGTGATGCGCGTTGGCGATCGCCAGCGTCCGGATGCCGTGCGCGCCGAGGCTGCGCGCGATCCCGGTGACGAGCATGGTGATGAAGGCGGCCGGCGGATCGATCGTGCCGGGGAACGCCGCGGCGAACGGCGCGGGCGCGTAGGGGACGGCCGGCAGGATCAGCACTTCGAGGCCGGCGGCGGCCAGCCGCGCGGCGCCGTCCCGGACCATCGCCTCGGCAATCACCACGTCCGTCGCGAGCGGCAGGTGCGGTCCGTGCGCCTCGAGCGCCCCGGTGGGCAGGATCGCCACGGTGCGCGCCGCGTCGAGCGCGCGGATGTCGAGCCACGTCAGCGCCTCGGCACGATGCACAGCCATCTGGGTGACGAGCCTACCACTTCTCAATTCCGGTTCCGCATCCGGTCCGCCGCATTCGGGGTATCCTGCCGCCATGCCGGAGTCGACGGACCACCTCAACATCGCCCAGCTCTTCCTGGACGCGCGCGTGGCCGAGGGCCGCGGTGCCCGCATCGCCCTGCGGACCGACACCGAGACCCTCACCTACCAGGACCTCGTCACGCTGTCGTCGAAGATGGCGCATCTGCTCGCGGCGCGCGGGGTCCGCCCGGAGGAGCGGGTCATCATCGCGCTCCCGGACACGCCGGCCTTTGTCGGCGCGCTCTTCGCCATCCTCCGCTACGGCGCCGTCGTCGTCATGGTGAACCCCGACCTGCCCGCGGATCAGATCCGCTACTTCTTCGAGTACACCCGGGCGCGCGCGGCGTTCGTCGATGCCGCCATGCTCGAGGCCTTCGCCGCGGCGACGACGGGGCTGCCGGTGCCGGCCACCCTCATCCCCGTGGGGACCCCCGAGACCGACATGGCCCTGGCGACGGCCGCGCCGGACTACCCGCCCTTTCCCTCGCACCGCGACGATGCGGCGATGTGGCTGTTCAGCGGGGGCACGACCGGACGGCCGAAGGCGGTGGTGCAGACGCACCGGTCCTACGCGAACACCACGCGGTTGTACGGCCAGGGCGTCCTCGCCCTCACGGAGGACGACATCACGCTCGCGGTGCCGAAGCTGTTCTTCGGCTACGCGACCGGATCCAACATCTTCTTTCCGTTTTCGGTGGGCGCCTCGGCCGCGATCTTCGCCGAGCGCTCCACGCCGGACGCCCTGTTCGCACGCATCGGCCGCCATCGCCCCACCGTGCTCATCAACGTCCCGACGATGGTGCAGCAGATGGTGGCGCATGCCGACGCCGCGACCGCCGACCTGTCGTGCCTCCGGCTCGCCACCTCCGCCGGCGAGGCCCTGCCCGTCGAGCTGCACGAGCGCTGGACCCGCGCCTTCGGCGTCGACCTGCTCGACGGCCTGGGCACGGCCGAGATGTGGCACATCTTCATCTCGAACCGGCCGGGCGATGTCGTGCCCGGGACGCTCGGCCGCGTCGTGCCCGGCTTCGACGTGAAGCTCTGTGACGGCGAGGGCGCGGAGGTCGCGGACGGCGAGGTGGGTGTGCTCTGGGTGAAGGGCGACTCGCGCGCGATCGCGTACTGGCAGCGGATGGACGACACGATGCAGGCCTTCCGCGGCGAGTGGTACGTGTCGAGCGACATGCTCCGGCGCAACCCGGACGGCACGTTCGTCTACTGCGGACGCGCGGACGACATGCTGAAGGTCAGCGGCAAGTGGCTCTCGCCCGGCGAGCTGGAGAACTGCCTGCTGCAGCATGCGGACGTGCGCGAGGTCGCGGTTGTCGGCGTCAGGAACGCGGACGGCCTTGTGAAACCCGTCGCGTTCGTCGTCAGCGATTCGGCGTCCCACGCGCTCGGCGTCGCGCTGCAGGCGTTCGCGAAGAGCCGCCTCGAGCCGTACAAGTACCCGCGCGAGGTCCGCTTCCTCGACGCGCTGCCCCGCACCCACCTCGGCAAGGTGAATCGGCATGCCCTCGCCCAGTCCGCAGGCGCCGCGGAGGCGCCGTAGCCGCGTGACCGGCGCCCTCGCGCTGGCGCTGGTCGCGCTCATCGGCCTGACGCTGCTCGTCCGGCTGGCAGAGCGCCACCTTGCCTTCTACCCGTTCCCCGGCGAGACGCGCACCCCCGCGGCGTTCGGCCTGCCCTTCGATCGCGTGACGCTCGCGACGAGCGACGGCGAGACGCTGCAGGCCTGGTGGATGCCGGCGGAGTTGCCCCGCGCGCAGATCGTTTACTTCCACGGCAACGGCGGCAACCTGTCGCTGTGGGCCGACATCCTCGCGGACCTGCAGCAGCGCGGCTTCAGCGTGTTCGCGCTCGACTACCGCGGCTACGGACGCAGCACCGGGCAGCCCTCGGAGCCGGGCCTCTACCGGGATGTCGACGCCGCCCTGGCCTGGCTGCACGGCGGCGGGCTCGCGCCGGACGTGCCCGTGATCTACTGGGGCCGATCGCTCGGCGCCGCGGCGGCCGCGTACGCCGCCAGCCGCCACGCGCCGGACGGCGTCGTGCTCGAGGCGGGCTTCCCGCACATGCGCGCCATGCTCACCGGATCGCCGCTGCTCTGGACGCTGTCGTGGCTCTCGAGCTACGAGTTTCCGACCGCGCGCTTCATGCAGGCAGTCACGGCACCGGCACTCGTCCTGCACGGGGATCAGGACCGCGTGGTGCCGTACGCCGCAGGCCAGCGCCTCCACGCCGCATTGAGCGGCGAGACACAGTTCGTCACCATTGCCGGCGGCGACCACAACGATTCGGAGCCCGCGCAGCCGGAGGTCTACTGGGCCGCCGTCGATGCCTTCGTCGACCGCCTCCGGCGATAGGCCGGGGGACCGCCGGTTGATACACTGGCCGGGATGATGCGATCCGATGCCCCCGCCGCCCCGTTCGACCTCGCCGCCTTCCGGCCCGCCGCCTTCATCTTCGACCTCGACGGCACCGTCGTCGACAACATGGCGCTGCACGCCGAGGCCTTCGCGATCTTCGCCGAACGCCACGGCCTGCCGCCGCTCACGCCGGCGGACCGGGTGAAGCTGGACGGCCGTCGCAACAGCGAGATCTTCCCGATCCTGTTCGCGCGCGAGCTGGCCCGCGAGGAGTGGCAGGCGTACGAGGAGGAGAAGGAGGCGCTCTACCGGGAGATCTCGCGCGGCCGTCTGACGCCGGTGGCCGGCGTGACGTCCGTGCTCGCACGCGCGACGGCCCACGCGGTGCCCGTGACGCTCGCCACCTCCGCGCCCCGTCCGAACGTCGAACACACGCTCGCCGAGATCGGCTTCACCCGCGCCTTCGCCTGCATCGTGCGCGGCGATGAGGTCGGCCGCGGCAAGCCGGCGCCCGACGTGTTCCTCGCCGTCGCCGCGCGGCTCGGGCTCGCGCCCTCCGCCTGCCTCGTCTTCGAAGACGCCCCGATGGGCATCGCCGCCGCTCACGCGGCCGGCATGCCGAGCGTGGCGCTCACGACCAGCTTCAGTCCCGACGCGCTGGCCGCGCTCGACACGCCGCCGGACGCCGCGTTCGCGACCTTCGACGACTTCCTCGCCGGCGGCGGCCGCTGGCTCCTGGGGGACCCCGCGGGCTGATGCTCGACCTCGCCATCGTCCTGGCGTTCGTCCTCTACTCGGTGTCCGCGGGGCTCCGCGCACGGCGGCAGGCCTCCCGCGACCTGAACGAGTACTTCCTCGCCGGCCGCACGCTGCCGGGCTGGAAGGCCGGGGTGAGCATGGCGGCCACGCAGTTTGCGGCCGACACGCCGCTGCTCGTCGCCGGCCTCGTTGCCACGGGCGGCGTCTTCCTCCTCTGGCGGCTCTGGATCTACGGCCTCGCCTTCCTGCTCATGGCGTTCGTGTTCGCCTCGCTCTGGCGGCGCGCGAACGTGCTCACCGATGCGGCGTTCACCGAGATTCGCTACAGCGGACGCGGCGTGCTGCTGCTGCGCGGCCTCAAGGCCGTCTACTACGGCACGCTGTTCAACTGCGTCGTGCTGGCGATGGTGCTGGTGGCGGCGGTGCGCATCGCCGAGGTGTTCCTCCCGTGGCATCAGTGGCTGCCGTCCGCCCTTCACGGCGCCTGGGCCTCGGCCCTCGCCTCGACGGGGCTCGTCATCGCCGGCGGCACGCCGGGTCTGCCGCCGGACATCGCGACGGCGAACAACCTCCTCAGCATCCTCCTGATCCTGGGCTTCACGGCGCTCTACTCGACGACGGGCGGCCTGCGCGGCGTCGTGGCGACCGACGTGGCGCAGTTCGGCCTCGCGATGGCAGGCACGGCGATCTACGCCGGCGTGCTCGCGCAGAAGGCCGGCGGCGTCGGCGGGCTGTCCGACAAGGTCGAGGCCCTCTACGGCACGGCCACCGCCGCGAGCCTGCTGTCGTTCACGCCCCCGTCGACCGAGGCGATGCTGCCCTTCGCCGCCGTCATCGGCCTGCAGTGGCTCTACCAGATCAACGCCGATGGCACGGGGTACCTCGCGCAGCGGTCGATGGCGTGCCGCTCGGACGCGGACGCCCGGACGGCCGGGATCGTGTTTGCGTGGCTGCAGGTCGTGGGACGCAGCCTCGTCTGGATGGTGATTGCCGTCGCGCTCGTCGTGCTGTACCCCATCGAGGGCTTTCCGGCAGAGGCCGGGGCGCGCGAGCGGCTGTTCATCGTCGGACTCGACGAGCACCTCGGGCCCGGCCTGCGGGGGATCATGCTGACGGCGCTGCTCGCGGCGCTGGCCTCCACCATCGACACGCACTTGAACTGGGGGGCGTCGTACTGGAGCCACGACCTCTACGGGCGCCTCTGGTGCCGCGCGTGGCACGGGCGTGAGCCGGACCCGCGCACGCTGGTGCGCGTGGCACGCGGGTCCACGCTGCTGCTCGTCGGCCTGGCCCTCGTCGTGATGGGCCATCTCGGATCGATCCAGGAGGCGTGGCACACGTCCCTGCTCTTCGGCGCGGGCCTCGGCGCGGTGCTCGTGTTGCGGTGGCTCTGGGAGCGCATCAACGTGGCGGCGGAGTTGGCCGCGATCGCCGTCAGCCTCGTGGCGGCGCCACTGCTGCTCGCCAGCCCGCTCGAGGAATGGGCGCGGCTGGCCGTAATGGCGGCTGCGGCCACCACGGCCACGATCGCCGCCGCGGTGCTGCTGCCGCCGACGACGGCCGACACCCTCGACCGTTTCTACCGACGTGTGCACCCCCCCGGCTGGTGGCCGGCGACGGCGGCCCGCGCCG
>JAUXWO010000035.1 GCA_030680175.1 Vicinamibacterales bacterium | reverse complement strand
TGGCGGCGAGCAGGGCGGCGACGTCGAGGATCACGACATCGCGGCCGAGGTCGAAGGGGTCGAGCCGGATCTCGGGGCGGTTGGGGTTGGCGCAGCTGATGCCGGTCACCGGGTTGCCGGTGCAGGCCGTGGCGCCGAGGTGGACGTTCCAGCCGGCGCCGTCCGCGAGCAGGTCGAGGCGGAGGTATTTGTAGCCCGCGGTCCAGCTCCAGAACATGCGCGAGAGGTTCAGGGGGGAGGGGGCGGTGGCGGCGTCGGCGTGGTTTCGGTGCTCGGGCACGCCCACGCGGAAGGCGAGGCCGCGGTAGTCGCCGGAGGGCGCGGCGCCGCGGATGAAGGTGCGGGTCTCGGCGGTGCCGTTGCCGCAGGCGCCGGTGCGGTCCTCGAAGTCGAGCAGCGCCACGTCTCCGCCTTGCCAGCGGCCGTCGTCGGCGAGGGTGAACGGGTGCTCGGCGCCGGCGGTGTCGATCAGGCGGACGTCGTGGACGTAGAGGCGCAGGTCGACGAGGGTCGACGGGGTTGCGCCGAGCCCGAGCGCGTGGGTGGCGCCGCACCCGAGCGGCGTCTCGCCGACGGTCGCCCGGAAGTGGAGGTCGAGCGGGTCGCCCCCATCGGCATCGCATCCGAGGGTGACGCCGGCGAGGGAGACGAGCAGCGAAGCGAGCGAGCGGCGCAGCGACATGAGCGGCAGCATAGGGACCCACACCCCTGGGGGCATTCAGACCCTAGGGGTCAGATCCAGACTTGTATACTTGCGGCTCGCTCGCCACGGCACAAGTATATAAGTCTGGATCTGGTGCGCCGGGCGAAGCCTGGAGGAGGGGGACGCCATGTAGAAGCTGAAACCTCTACTGCAGCCCAGCGGGTGCAAGCCCCGCCCGGCTGGCCGACCACCGGCCGGAACCGAGTGTTGCGCGGCGTCAGGCGACTGGCGGCGTGAAGCGTACACAGGGAGCACGCGGGCCGTGTCCATCGAGCCGCGTAAGGATAGTCGTGGGAGCCGACGCTTTCAGGTCAGCGGAAGGCCGAGCCACCGGACTCAATGGTCGGTTCCGGGGTCCCACCGAGGTCTTAGAGCAGGGCCCACTGGATCCGCATCCATGGCACGTCTTTGATTACGAGGCGTTGCCGAGTCGAGCCTCGCCGTCGGTGGGGCTGAGGAGCAGCCTCAGGCTGTCAGGACCGAGCACGCGGAGTTCGATCGTTGCCCCCGTGGGGAGTGCGTTCCATCGAAGCCGCTCCGGCCACGAGAGGCGACGCTTCTGGCGTTCGGCGGCGGAGACGGCGAGGACGGGCGAGGGGCGAAGCCTGTCCGTAGGCACGTTGAGGCGGACCTCCACCCGCGAATCATGGAGCATGCGACGGGTGATCTTCCGCACCTCGGCGGGGAGGAGGGTGGGCGGCGCCACGGCGAGCAACGGTCGCGTGGTGCCGAGTTCGGGCGGCTGCCAGGTCAGATGCTTGACTCGCCGGGTTGCACGTTGTGCAGAGACAGGGTCCTTGGGGCGCGTGAGCGCCCTGAGTGTGTGCGGAGGTCGGCGCAGCATTGTCGGGGTGCGCTGCCACAGTGCGCGTAGAGATTCAGCATGCGACTCAGGGAGTTTCAGGCGCACGTCCTTGCGATAGCGCGGGTCGTCCGACCTGATGCATGCCGTGCGGAACTCGCACTTGCCGCACGCTCCTCCGGGCGCCGTGAAACGAGCACGGACCGGCTCGCCCTTCACCTGCTCGATGTTCGCGAGCGGCAGCAGTACATGGCCAGGGCACAGCAGTCCTCCTCGCTGCGCTGACCACAACCAGCCCTCGTGATTCTCCAGAACCGCTGCCCACTCGCTCTCCTCGAGCGCGTCCACCGCCGCGATCACGTCGCTCCTCGCGCTGCCCGAGCCTACCTGAGCCGGCGTCGGGTCAGCATTCGCGATGGTGGACGGCTCGGTGTCACGCGGGCCGCCACCGTCGATGGCGGCAGCGGGGTCGACATCGAGCCCGTCGCTCTCGTGGGGCGTAGCACCGGGACCGGGCTCTGGAAGCTGCGGTGGCTCGCTCGCGGGCGTTGCCTGCGTGAGCGGCTGCTCGGGCAGGGGCTCGGGCGGGCGCGCCAAGTCCATGCCACGGCAGATGTTGAAGTTCCAGACGAAGAGACCCGCGAGCGTTGCGAGGTACTGCCCCGGCAAGTGATAGCTGAAGATCCTGTCCAGCCCCAGCTCGCGATCCTCTTGGTGAAAGCGGTTCTCCTGCCCGATGCGACCGTAGTAGCCCGCGACGACCTCGGCCTCGGGCCAGGCGGCGAGATCGAGGTCCGTGCCGTAGAGTTCGTACTGCCAGCCGTCGATGACGACGCCCGCACCGCGTCCCTCCTCCGTGCGGCTGGGGAAGCGCGAGACGACGACGCGCACTTCGACCGGCTCGAACGGGCTCCCGTCGGCTCGCAGGGTTCCTTGCGCCGGCTCGAGCGTGACGCGTCCCAGATCCGCAGCCTGTCGCGTGGGCCCGGAGCCCGATGAGGGCACGTCGAACCACGTGGCGCTGTTCAGGTGCGCAATAATGCTCGCGTCCTCGAGGAACTGGTAGCGCGCCAGCCGGGTGATGTAGCCCACCTCCACCTCGATGCAGGCCGTGATGAACGGGACGTTGCCGGCCGCCCCATCCGCCCGCAGGATGCAGCGTTCGCGGGCGATGCCGGCCTGCTCGCAGGTCGCCACCACCTGCCCCAGCGCGGCCTGGAAGCTCTCGCGGATGGAGCCGTTGCCGGGCCCCATCTCGATCCCGAGCCAAAGTCCCGACCCGGCGTGCTGGAGGGTGCCTCGACTGAACTGCACATCGCCGCGCTTGCGTCCCGAGTAGCCGGGCGCCGCCAGCGCCTTGGAGCGCCGGCGTGCGTCCGGCGTCCCCTCGAGCACGGGCAGCGCCCGATGGCGCAATGTCGTGACGGTCGGGTCCCAGTCGAACACGTGCCATCCTCGACCGGTCGCGTCGCGGGTCAGGACCGACGGATGCTGCAGCACGGTCGCGCTAGCGGGCGCCTGACGCAGCAGCCATCCACCGAAGTCCTGCGCGGTCTCGAGGTCGACCGCCCCGAGGATCCGCGACATGGACGCCTGAGTAGGGAGGAGTCGTCGGTCTCCGACCGCCGCGAGCCTCGCGCGGCACTCGCGCGCACGCACGCCGAACTCCTTGACGCCCAAGCGCAGCCCCGAGCCGAAGTAGTACAGGAGGAACATCAGCGCATCGATGCCCGCGTAGCCGCCCTCCCGCTGGATCTTCAGCCGCTCGACGGCCTCCTCCCACTGCCCCTGTTGGCGCAGCCACTCCAAAATGACGACTCCACCGCTCGCCCAGTCGGGGAGTTGGTCACCCACAGCCCGACGCTCCATGACAACTCGCCGTGCCTCTGCCATCCTACGACCTCGTTGGTTGTTGCTGAGGCCGGCGGACTCGCCATCCCGCTGGGCTGACCGGTGCTCCCGAACCTGCTGTCCACAAGTTCGGAGCGGTGAACCGCCGGCCTCGGCACGTTGACACGTTGAGACCAGTCAACCGCTGCGCGCGATCACCAACAACTACACGACCTTGCATGGATCCGCATCCAGTGGGCACGTGTGCAAGGGCTGCCCAGGAACCCGGGAGGTCTCCTCACCTCCTTCGAGAGCACCGCGTGTGGCGCGGCGGAAAAACGGGCCAGGCTCCGAGGCCGACCTTCTGGGGAGGCGCCTCGGCAGAGCGAACCAGACAACCCCAGGCGAAGGGACCGGAGCCGAAAGGCCGAGGAATAGGTCGAGGAGGAGTCGGAGCGACCCATAGTACCGTCGAAGCCGGGGAACCGAGTCCGAGGGACCCGGTGGAGGGAAGGGGGACCGCCGGATCACAGAACCGTGGGAGGGAACGATGGCCGGTGTGCCGAAGCCGATGACCATCTCAACGAAACAAGCACGGATAGCGCTACTGGAACATCCGCTACCACCGCCCCGGCTTCCGATCCGGCCGGTGCAGCTTCGGATGGCGAACCTGTGATACCGAAGAGCCGGATGCGGGAGTTCCGCACGTCCGGATCTGTGGGGGCCTCGGGGGAGCAATCCCCCGGGCTACCCGACACCCCTCAGGCGAAGAGCGTCGGGTCGTGGCGGACGCGGATGAGGCGGAAGCCGGCGGCGACCGGCGTGAGGGTGTCCCACCAGACGGCGCCGTCCCAGGGGTAGCGGAGCTGGACCGCGCGGATGGCGCCCGGGACGAGCAGGGCGCGGGCCTCGGGCAGGGTCGTCGCCGCCCGCGGGCCGGCCGTCGCCTGACGGGCGCGGTCGCGCACGACCACCTCGACCGGCAGAGCCTGCGCCGCCAGATCCGCGAACAGCGCGTCGAGCTGGTCGGCGTCCAGCACCGCCTCGTACAAGGGGGGCAGCTCCGGGCCGCCCTGAGTCTGGGTCTCGTTCATCACCTCTCCCCGCTGGACCTGCTCGAACACCCCGAGGGCGCCTGGGCCCGCGTCACCCTGTATCGGCGCTGACGGCGCGACGGGTCGCGCCGCCTCGAGCCAACCGCGAAGCAGCCACGACCGCCGCGACAGCGCCGCGCTCACTAGATGACCTCGGCGAAGAAAGCGAACCGTTCTCGCCTGGCGGGCGCGCCGATTTCGGCACCGCGCTGCCTTGAATGACGTCCAGTCGTCCTGCGGCAGCGCGGCACCGACCTCGGCGCACCCGCCGGCCGGCGATACCGGCTCACTTTCTCCGCCTCGCTCACCACGGCCCCGCGCTCACCAGCGGCCGCCCGTCGAGCTCCGCCCCCGGCGCGTGGCACTGGGTGCAGCTCTGGCGCTCCGGGTGCGTCGTGCGGAGCCCAGGCGCCCCCCACACCCCGTGGCACGAGGCGCAGTCGTCGCGGTTGTGGGTCGTGTGGGGCATCACCGGCGGCGCCCCGGCCCACGCCCGGCCCCCACCCGCGCCTCGCGGCCGCATCCCGACGAAGGCGTTGTCGACCTCGAGGCCGCCCGGCAGGCGCACGTTGTCGCCCTCGACGTGGCACTGCGCGCAGCTCGCCCACGGCGGGTGCGGCATCACCGGCGCCACCCGCGTCCCGACCGTCAACCCCGCGCCATGACACGCCACGCAGCTCGCCGAGCTCTGGGGGTCCATCACGTGGGGCACCACCGGCGGCGCGCCGTCGTACGCGCGCCGCTCGGCCCGGGTCGCCAGCGTCGCCTCGCGTCCCTCGAGAGCGGCCGCCGAGTCCACCGGGGTCGGGGGCCGCTCCGAGACGAGCTTGCTGACGTGCGAGCGCCACTCGGCGTTCGGCCCGCGCCGGCCCTCCCGCAGCTCGAGGTAGCTCCGCGCCGGCGCCGCCGCCGCGTCCGCCACCGGGGCCGCCGCCGCATGGTCCCCGGCGGCCACGTAGCGCGCCACCGTCCGGTCCACGCTCGCCTCGGTGCCGTGGAAGATCTCCACCGTCGACCCGGCCAGCGCCGCCCCGCCGATGACCAACCCGGCCACCAGCCACCAGGCGCGCGGACCGGCCACCCCCGGGGTCACGGCCGCGCTCCGGCCGCGGTCACCACGCGCCGCACCCGCACCGCGCACTTCTTGTAGTCCGGCTGCTTCGAGAACGGGTCGTGCGCCTCCAGCGTCAGCCGGTTGATGAGCCGCGT
>JAUXWO010000025.1 GCA_030680175.1 Vicinamibacterales bacterium | reverse complement strand
CCGGGACCGCGCCCGCCCACGGGCACGACGCCCGCGATGCTCGGCGGCCCGCGTCCGCTGCCGGCGCAGCCGATCCGTCCGGCGCAGCCGGCCGTCGGCCGTCCGCCATTCCAGCACCGGCCCGGCCAGAACCGCTCGCCGCAGCGCCGCAGCGGGGGCCGCTCGCAGCCCACGCAGCGTCCGGCGCTGCCGCCGCCGGTGGCGCTGCCGCCGGTCACCCGCACGATCACGCTCGCCGAGGGCATGACCGTGAAGGACCTGGCCGACAAGCTCGACGTGCGCGTCAAGGACGCGCTCAAGGTGCTGCTCGATCGCCGCCTGATGATGACGATCAACTCGACGATCGACATCGAGACGGCCAAGTCGGTCGCGCGCCACTTCGGCGCCGACATCGAGACGCGCAGCTTCGAGGAAGAGCTGACCCAGGTGGAGACGGACCAGTCGGATCCCGAGGATCTGATCCCGCGCGCGCCGGTCGTCACGGTCATGGGGCACGTCGACCACGGCAAGACGACGCTGCTCGATGCGATCCGCGAGACGACCGTCGCCGAGCGCGAGGCGGGCGGCATCACCCAGCACATCGGCGCGTACCTCGTGCCGGTCGGCAAGGGCAAGCAGATCGTCTTCCTCGACACGCCCGGTCACGAAGCGTTCACGCTCATGCGCGCGCGCGGCTCGAAGGTCACCGACGTCGTCATCCTCGTGGTGGCGGCGGACGATGGCGTGATGCCGCAGACGCGCGAGGCGATCGACCACGCGAAGGCGGCCAACGTGCCGATCATCGTGGCGGTCAACAAGATCGACAAGCCGAACGCCAACCCCGAGACGGTCAAGCGCCAGCTCACCGAGCTCGGCCTGATGCCGGAAGACTGGGGCGGCCAGACGGTGTTCGTCGAGGTCTCGGCGAAGCAGAAGAAGAACCTCGACCTGCTGCTCGAGATGATCCTGCTCGTCACCGAGATCGGCGAGCTGAAGGCCAACCCGAAGCGCGGGGCGGTCGGCACGGTGCTCGAGACCAAGCTCGATCGGGGCCGCGGTCCCGTCGCCACGGTCCTCGTGCAGGACGGCACGCTCAACGTGGGCGACCACGTGATTGCCGGGTCGATGACCGGGCGCGTCCGCGCACTCATCGACGACCGCGGCCGTCAGCTGAAGCACGCCGGGCCGTCGACGCCGGTCGAGGTGCTCGGCCTCGAGTCGCTGCCCTCCCCGGGCGATTCGTTCCAGTCGGTCTCGGACCCGGCCAAGGCGCGCCAGATCGCCATGTTCCGGCAGGGCCAGGCCAAGGACCGCGTGCTCGGCTCGAAGGGCGCACGGCTCACGCTCGAGTCGCTTCAGGCGCAGCTGGCCGTGGGCGGCATCAAGGAACTGCCGCTCATCATCAAGGCCGACGTGCAGGGCTCGGCCGAAGTGCTCGCCGACACGCTCGACAAGCTGTCGGACGAACGCGTGAAGATCAAGATCATCCACTCGGCGGTGGGCGCCATCAACGAGTCGGACGTGCTGCTGGCGGCCGCGTCCAACGCGATCATCATCGGCTTCAACGTCCGCCCGGATCGCAACGCGGCCGCCGTGGCCGAGCGCGAGCAGGTGGACATCCGCAGCCACTCGGTCATCTACACGGTGACCGACGAGATGAAGGCCGCGATGGCGGGCCTGCTCGACCCGACCTTCAAGGAAGCGCGCGTCGGCGCCGCCCAGGTGCGCGAGACGTTCAAGGTCCCGAAGATCGGCACCATCGCGGGCTGCATGGTCAGCGAGGGCCGGATCGTGCGGTCGGGCGACGCCCAGGCGCGCCTGCTCCGCGACAACGTCGTCATCTGGGAGGGCAAGCTCGCCTCGCTCCGCCGCTTCAAGGACGACGTCAGCGAAGTGAAGACGGGCTTCGAGTGCGGCATCGGGCTGCAGGGCTACAACGACGTGAAGGTCGGCGACGTCATCGAGATCTTCAAGATGGAGCGCGTCGCGGCCAAGCTGTAGCCCATGGCCCTGTCCCACCGCGTTGAACGCATCGCCGAGCAGATCCGCGAGGAGCTGAGCCAGATGCTGGCCACCGAGGTCAGCGATCCCCGGATCGGCCTCGTGACGATCACCCGCGTCAAGGTGACGGGCGATCTGTCGCTCGCGCGCGCCTACTGGACGCTCATCGGCGACCGCGCCGAGCGCGACCGCACCGAGAAGGCGCTCGCCCGCGCGGCGCCGTTCGTGCGGCACCTGCTGAGCGGCCGGATGTCGCTCCGGCGGGTGCCCGAGGTGCAGTTCCAATTCGACGAGGCCACGGCCGCGCAGGAACGCGTCGAGCAGATCCTGGCCGACCTGCAGGCCGAGAAGGAGGCGCGCATCGCCCGCGGGGAGCTGCCCCCGGACGACGAGGCCGCCCCCGCCCCGGCACCCCCGCCGGCGCCCACACCAGATGAGCAGTCCTGACCCGCTGGCGCCCATCGCCGCCCGCCTGCACGACGGCCACCGCTTCATCGTCTCGTCGCATGAACGGCCCGATGGTGACGCCATCGGATCGGGCCTGGCCATGGTCTACGCCCTGCGCGCGCTCGGCAAGGACGCGCACATGGTGATGGCCGACCTCCCCGCGCCCTACCTCCAGCCCTTTCCCGGCGTGGACGGGATCCGGATCGCCACGGCCGTCGACGAGGCGTACGACGCCGCGATCGTCATGGAGTGCAGCACGCTGGCGCGCACGGGCGTCGCGGGGCTCGACCGGTCGCCGGTCGTCAACATCGATCATCATCCCGGCAACACCGCCTACGGCGTCGAGAACTGGATCGACGAGTCGGCCGCCGCGTGCGGCGAGCAGGCGTTCACGCTGATCGAGCGGCTCGGCGTGCCGCTGTCGCCGGAGATGGCGACGCACATCTACCTGGCGATCCTGACCGACACGGGCTCGTTCCACTTCTCGCATCTCACGCCGCGCACGTACGAGATCGCCGGCCGCGCGGTCGCGGCGGGGGCCGATCCGCAGTGGATCGCGCGCACGCATTACGACAGCGGCAGCCTCGCGCGCGTGAAGCTGTGGGGCGCGGTGCTGGCCGGCATGCGGCTCGACGCCTCGGGCCGGGTCGCGATGCTCACGATCACGCCGGCGATGGCGGCCGAGGCGGGGGGCACCTACGACGACACCGAGGGCCTCATCAACTTCCCGCTGACGGTGAAGGACATCCAGGCGGTGCTGTTCCTCAAGGAGGTCGCGCCCGGCGACTACCGGATCAGCCTGCGGTCGAAGGGCGCGACCGACATCGGCGCCATCGCGAAGGCGCACGGGGGCGGCGGGCACCGCAATGCGGCCGGCTGCGGCGCGTCGGGCGACCTCGCCACCGTCCAGGCGGCCTTCCTGGCCCTGGCCGCCGAGGCGGTGGACCGCGCCGCCGCGACGGCATGAGCGAGTCCCCCCAGCCCCACGGCGTCCTCGTCGTCGACAAGCCGTCGGGGATGACCTCCCACGACGTCGTCGCGCGCGCGCGCCGCGCGCTCGGCACGCCGCGCGTGGGCCATACCGGCACCCTCGACCCGCTCGCCACCGGTGTGCTCCCGCTCGTCGTCGGCAAGGCCACGCGGCTCGCGCAGTTCCTGAGCGCGTCGACCAAGGAGTACGACGCGATCGTCGCCTTTGGCCGTGCCACCGACACCTACGACGCGGCCGGCGCCGTGACGGAGGAGACCGGACGGCGGCCGACGGCGGAGGCCGTGGAGGCGGCGCTGGCGGGGTTCCGGGGCACGTTCGCGCAGACGCCACCGGCCTACTCGGCCAAGAAGGTGGACGGCGAGCGGGCGTACGCGCGGGCGCGTCGTGACGAAGCCGTGACGCCGGCGCCGGTCACCGTGACGGTCGAGGCGCTGGAGTTGACCGGGTGGGACGGCGACCGTGCGTGCCTGACCGTGCGCGCGTCGGCCGGCTTCTACGTACGGTCGCTCGCCCACGATCTTGGGGCCGTGCTCGGGACCGGCGCGCACCTCGCAGGGCTCCGGCGGACACGGGCCGGGGCGTTCACGCTGGCCCAGGCGGTCCCCTTCGACCGGCTCCGGCCCGAAGAGCGGCCGGCACTCGCGGGCCTCCTCCAGCCGCTCGAACGGCTGCTGCCGGACGCCTCGGCGGTATCGCTCACCCCGCGGGGGCTCGAGCGCGTCGGCCACGGGCAGGACGTCGGCCCGGCCGACTTCGCCGGGCCGCCACCGTCGGGTCCCGGACCGATTCAGCTCCTGGGGCCGGACGGGGCCCTGGTGGCGCTGGCGACCCCCGCCGCCGCTGGTTTTTTGCACCCGTCCATCGTTTTGCGCTAACATCAAAAGTCTTTTGGCCAGTGCCAGATAGACGCATACGGCGGCTTGGAACGCCGGGGTGAACCCCGTTCTCGGCCGTACGTGGAGGACAGACTGTGGCTCTCACGAAAGACAAGAAGACCGAGCTCATCGACAGCTACCGCACGCACGGGTCGGACACCGGGTCCCCCGAGGTGCAGGTCGCGATCCTGAGCGAACGCATTACCTACCTGACCGAGCACTTCAAGACCCACGCGAAGGACCATCATTCGCGGCGCGGCCTGCTGAAGCTCGTCGGCCAGCGGCGCCGCCTGCTGGATTACTTGAAGAGCAAGGACACGTCGCGCTACGCCGAGCTCATCAAGCGCCTGGGCATCCGCAAGTAGCCCGGCACGGCTAGCCGTGCCGAGTGGCACTGCCGCCAATTTTCTGTAGTTCGCACACTGGGGAACGTGACCCCGCAAGAGGCTTTCCATGCACAAACGTGAAGTACAGGTCGGGCAGCACACGCTGTCGATCGAGACCGGCCGCCTGGCCAAGCAGGCCGACGGGGCCGTGGTGGTCCGCCAGGGCGACACCATGGTGCTCGTCACGGCCTGCCACGCGTCGAGCGCCCGTGAAGGCATCGACTTCCTGCCGCTGACGGTGGATTACCGCGAGAACACCTACGCGTCGGGCCGCATCCCGGGCGGGTTCTTCAAGCGCGAGGGCAAGCCCACCGAGAAGGAAGTGCTGACCTGCCGGCTCATCGACCGGCCGATCCGTCCGCTCTTCCCGGCCGGCTGGAACTTCGAGACGCAGATCATCGGCTTCGTGATCTCGGCCGACACCGAGCACGACTCGGACGTCCTGGCGATCACGGGCGCGTCGGCGGCACTGGCGTTGTCGGAGATGCCCTTCGAGAAGACGATCGCCGGCGTCCGCGTGGGCCACGTTGACGGACAGTTCGTCGTCAACCCGACCTTCCCGCAGCGCAAGCAGAGCCGCCTGGACCTGCTCGTCGCGGGCAGCAAGGACGGCATCGTGATGGTCGAAGCCGGCGCCAACGAGGTGACGGAAGACGAAGTGGTCGAGGCCCTCGAGGTCGCGCACACCGCCATCAAGGCCATCTGCGACACGATCGACGCCCTGGCGAAGGACGCCGGACGCGAGAAGCTGCCGGCGCCGGAAGTGACGGTGGATGCGGCGTTCGCGCAGACGGTGCGCGAGCAGACGTTCGAGCCGCTCACGAACGCCATGCGCATCCGCGGCAAGCTCGTGAACTACGCCACGGTCGACCGCGTGTTCAAGGACTTCGTCAAGACGCTGCCCGAGGATCAGGCCGGCCGCAAGGGCGAGGCCAAGGGCATCTTCAGCGGGCTGCAGGAGCAGATCCTGCGCGACGAGATCCTCGAGCGCGGCATCCGGCTCGACGGCCGCAAGTTCGACGAGATCCGCCCCATCACCATCGAGAACACCGTGCTCCCGCGCGTGCACGGCTCGTCGGTGTTCACCCGCGGCGAGACGCAGGCGCTCGTCACGGCGACGCTCGGCACCGCCGACGACCAGCAGAAGATCGAGATGGTGGACGGCGAGCTGTGGAAGCGCTTCATGCTCCACTACAACTTCCCGCCCTTCTCGGTCGGCGAGGTGAAGTTCCTCCGCGGCCCCGGCCGGCGTGAGATCGGCCACGGCGCCCTCGCCGAACGCGCGCTCGCGCCGATGATGCCGCCCGAGGATCAGTTCCCCTACACCGTCCGCATCGTGTCGGACATCCTCGAGTCGAACGGCAGCTCGTCGATGGCAACGGTCTGCGGCGGCTCGCTGGCGATGATGGATGCGGGCGTGCCGCTCAAGGCGCCGGTGGCCGGCGTGGCGATGGGCCTCATCATCAACGAGTCCACCGGGAAGTACGCGGTGCTGTCGGACATCGCCGGCGCCGAGGATCACTTCGGCGACATGGACTTCAAGGTGGCCGGCACCGCCAACGGCATCACGTCGCTGCAGATGGACATCAAGGTGTCGGGCATCTCGTCCGAGATCATGCGCGCGGCGCTCACGCAGGCGCGCGCCGGCCGGCTGCACATCCTCGAGAAGATGCAGGCGGCCCTCCCCGGCCATCGGCAGAGCATCTCGACCTACGCGCCCCGGATCGTCTCGATCCGCATCCCGGTCGACAAGATCCGCGACGTCATCGGGCCCGGCGGCAAGATGATCCGGTCGATCATCGAGCGCACGGGCGTCAAGATCGACGTCGAGGACGATGGGCTCGTGAACGTGGCGTCGGCGGACGAGGCGGCGGCCGCCAAGGCCATCGGCATCATCCAGGAGCTCACGGCGACGCCGGAGCTGAACAAGACCTACCTCGGCAAGGTGCAGCGCATCACCGACTTCGGCGCGTTCGTCGAGATCATGCCGGGCACCGACGGCCTGCTCCACGTCTCCGAGATCGCGAACCATCGCGTGAAGGACGTGCGGGACGAGCTGAAGGAAGGCCAGCAGGTCCTGGTGAAGGTCATCAACATCGACCCCACCGGCAAGATCCGCCTGAGCCGCAAGGCCCTGCTGCAGGAAGAGGGCGCGGCCCCGGCCGCGCCGACGACGTAGCCCTCGCAGCGACCACACACGACGAAGGGCCGGCCGCAAGGCCGGCCCTTCGTCGTGTAGTGGGGAGTGGGTAGTGGGTAGTGGGGAGTGGGTAGTGGGTAGTGGCAGCGATCAGCTTCTCAGCTGGAGGCCGAGCTGGTCGCCGATAGCTGGTTGCTGACAACCCCCACCACCCACCCCCCACCCCCCACCACCCACCACCCATCCCCCACTCCCCACTCCCCACTCCCCACCACCCACTCCCCGTTCTACAATCGAGCGATGAAGACCTGTCTGGCGGCCGTCCTGTTGTTCGTGATGGCGCTGCCCGCCACCGCCGCGGCGCAGGAGCAGGCGCCCAACCGCCGCGCGTTCACGATCGTGGCGGCGGACTACCAGTTCACGCCGAACCGCATCGAGGTGTCCCAGGACGACCTGGTCCGCATCACCCTCCAGAGCGAGGCCCGCCCCCACAGCTTCGCGCTCGACGCCTACCGCATCATCAAGCGCGCCGCCGGCGGCCAGTCCATCACCTTCGAGTTCCGCGCCGATCAGGCGGGCCGCTTCGAGTTCTACTGCAACCTCACGTCCGACCCCCGCTGCGCCGAGATGCGCGGCGTGCTGATCGTCAATCCGCGCTGATCACGTACAAACACGAAGAACACGTCCGCCTCCGCGGCCGGAGGCCGCTACGGCGTGACCTCGCCGAAGCTCGCCTGAGACTAAGGCGAGCGGAGGCGGGAAGAGACGAAGACGCACCAAGAAGGTTCAAACTCAAAGACCCAGTTCGGAACTGGATCCTTGAATTGACCCCGTTTCTTCGTGACCTTCGTGTCCTTCGTGTTTTGTAGGTCTTTTGTACGTAGTCAGCGGCGCGGGAACAGGTCGGGGTTGTCGGTGAAGAGCGCGTCGACGCCGAGGGTGTCGAGGAAGTGGGCCATCTCCGCGGTCACGTCCGGGAACGTGCCGGTGTCCGAGGCGCGGAAGGTGTACGGGGTGACCGTCAGGCCGGCCTCGTGCGCCCACTGCACGAGTTCGGGGCGCTTCAGGAGGATCTGCTTCGCGGGACCGATGCCGTGGATGCCGGCCGCCTTCCACCCGGCCACGATCGCCGGCGTGTCCCACCCGTCCGGGTTGCTGATCAGCAGCACCACGGGCACGCCGATGGCCTTCGCCACGAGCGACCTGGCCGTCGCCTCGCTGAACGTCTGCAGGATGACGGGCGTGCCGGGATCCGCCCCCGGCCCGCGCAGCCCGTGGCGATCGAGCGCCTCGGCCACGAGCCCCTCGACGTCGACGCCGCGCTCGGCGTAGAGCTCCGGCGCCTTCAACTCGGGGAAGAGCCCGGCCTTCCCCCTGATCTCCGCGATGGCCTCGTCAAACGTCAGCACCTGCTCGCCGGCGAACTCCGGACCGAACCAGCCACCGGCATCGAGCTGCTTGATCTCGGCGAGCGTGAAGTCGTTGGCAAGCCAGACCCTCCGCGTCTGCCCCTGGTCGGTCAGCTCGGTGAACCGGTCGGGGAAGACCTCCTCGACGTTCGTCGTCCGCTCGAGGCTCGCATCGTGCAGGCTGATGAGGATGCCGTCCCTGGTGACGGCGAGGTCCTGCTCGACGAAGTCCGCGCCCTGCTCGATGGCGAGCCGGTAGGCCGGCCGCGTGTGCTCTGGCGCGTACGCCGACGCCCCGCGGTGCGCCACGTTGACCTTCCGCGGAGACGGCGCGTCGGCGGCAGCCGGCGGAGACGGCGTCCCGGAACACCCGGTCATGGCAACGGCGGCGAGAGCCACGGCGACAACGCACTGGCGCATGAACATCCTCCGCCGCTCAGCATGACAGCCCCCGTTGACGATGATGTAACCTCTGCCGGCTGTCGGCTGCCGGCTGCCGGCTGTCGGCTGTCGGCTTTCGGCTTTCGGCGAATGCAATCTGCAATCTGCAATCTGCAATCTGCAATTCTCCCTACTCCCCTACCGCGCCTCCCACGTGAGCGCGGCCTGGATGCGGGCGCGGACCGTGGGGTGCGAGTGGAACAGCCAGGCGGCGAGCGGCGGCGGGTCGTCCTCGGCCATGTTCTGCTGGCCGAGCCGGCGCATTGCGGAGATGAACGCCGCCGGATTCCGTGTCAGCTCGAGCGCGAAGCGGTCGGCGCGCCGCTCGTGCGCGCGGGACGCGGCGTTGAGGATCGGCAGCCACGCCCCGGCCCACGCCCCGGCCACGAGCAGCAGCAGCGCCAGGCCCGCGGGATCGGCGGCCCCGCGCAGCCCGATCGCCTCCGCCCATGTGCCGAGCACGGCATGCGCGGCGAGGAAGCCGCCCGCGATCATCACCGCCTGCAGCGCCATCATCCGCCACAGGTCGTGATGGACGTGATGCGAGAGCTCGTGCGCGAGCACCACCTCGATCTCATCGTCCGAGTAGCCGGCCAGCAGCGTGTCCGACAGCAGGATGCGGCGCGTGCGGCCGAGACCGGCCAGCGCCGCGTTCGCCTTGCGCGTGTGGCCGCTCACCTGCCACTCGTAGACGCCGGCCACCGGGAGGCGCGTGCGGGCGCCGAGCGCATGCAGGCGCGCGGCCAGCGCGGGGCGGTCGAGGGGCGTGAAGCGATAGAAGAGCGGCAACAGGACGACCGGCGCCAGCTGCGTCACCGCCACCAGCGCCACGAACGCCAGCAGCGCGGCCCACGCCCACCACCAGTCCGGCGTGGCGCGCAGGAGCGCGTAGACGGCCGAGGCCGCCGCGACCCCGAACGCCACGCTCAGCGCGGCGCCCTTCAGGTGATCCGCGATCCAGTGGCGGGCCGATACCGTGGCGAGGCCGTAGCGATGTTCGAGGGAGAAGCCCTGGTACCACGCGAACGGGAGTTCAAGGGCCTGCACGAGCAGGAACAGGACGGTGGCCATGACGACAACGGTCGCGGCGTCGCCTTCGATCCCGGGGAGCAGCTCGCCGAGGACCGCCGAGACTTCGCGCAGCCGGAACACCGCGCCGCTGGCGACGAGCCCGGCCAGCACGCTGCCCACGGCCCCGAGGGCCAGAAGATCGGCCCGGCGCCGGAGCCGATGGTAGCGGGTGGCCTTGTCTTCGTTCACGCCGCGGCGATCATGGCAGGTCGACGGGAAAAGTTCAAACGGGGGGCGTGCCCTGGGTGCCCGTCATCCGCACGCCGCCGTTGACCGTCGAGAGCTCGATGCGGGCACCGCCGCCATTCAGCGTGCCCTCGACGCGGCGGCGCGACTGCTCGCCCGCGATGGTGAGTGAGAGGTTGTCCACGGTCACGCCGCCGTTGACGGCGCGCGCGGACACCGCGGCCCGGCTGTCGGCGGGCAGCGTGAGACGGACGCCGCCATTCGTGCTGCCCAGCTCCACGTGGCCCTCGGCGCCGAGCGGCGTCAGGAGTTCCACGTCGACGCCGCCGTTGGTCACCCGGCCCTCGACGTGCTGCGAGCGCAGGGCCCGGCCGACGACGCCGCCGTTGGTGGTGGTGGCCCGCACCTCGCCCTGGAGGCCCGTCAGGCGCACGCCGCCGTTGACGGTCCGCAGGTCCACGTGGACCCCGTTCGGGACCTTGATGGTGTAGGTCACCTCGTAGCCACCGAAGCCGCGGGTCGAGGGGCCGCGCGTCTCGATGCGGACGCGCGCGTCGCCGGCCTCCTCGCGCATCTCGATGCGGGTGAGCAGGTCACGGGCGCCCTCGTCGGAGGCGGCCTTGGCCACCCGCTCGGCCGTCACCTCGACGGCGGGGCCCTCGCTGGCCTCGGCCACGATGCGGCCGTTGGTGTTGATGATCTCGAGCCGGCCGCCGGCGGCCAGCGTGTAGGACCGGGTCCACTGGTCCTGGGCCCGTCCAGACACCATGCCGACGTTGAAGCCGCCCTCGCCCACGCTGACGTCGCAGGCGGCCAGGGCCGCGGCCAGGGCCAGGAGGGGAAGCAGACGGGCCAGCCGCGACGGGGTCTTCAGGCGCATGGTGCGGGCCTCCTTGGGGTTCTTCAGAGAGATACGGAGCCGCTCCGCCCAGGGTTCACCTGGCACGTACCAAACACGAAGCACACGAAGGCCACGAAGGCTTGTCGGGGTCGCCCCAGTGAGTCGAATGCTTCGTGGCCTTCGTGTCCTTCGTGTTTGTCCGTAATCGGGCGCCGGCCCGCTCGATCGCTAGTTCAGCTGAATCGAGATCAGCTTCGAGACGCCCGGCTCCTCCATCGTCACCCCGTACAGCCGGTTGGCGATCTCCATCGTCTTCCGGTTGTGCGTGATGATGATGAACTGCGTCCGGTCCATCATGCTCCGGAGCATCTCGACGAACCGGCCGATGTTGGCATCGTCGAGCGGCGCGTCGATTTCGTCCAGCAGGCAGAACGGACTCGGCTTGTAGCGGAAGATCGCGAACATCAGCGCGATCGCCGTGAGGGCCTTCTCTCCGCCCGACAGCAGCATCACGCTCTGGAGGCGCTTGCCCGGGGGCGAGGCGACGATGTCGATGCCGCTCTCGAGGGGGTCGTTCTCGTCGAGCAGGGTGATGCCGGCCTTGCCCCCGCCGAAGAGCGTCGCAAACGCCTCCTGGAAGTTGGTGTTGATCACCGAGAACGCCTCGCGGAACCGCGCGTGGGTCGTCTCGTCGATGCGCTTGATCGCCTCGTTGGTCTGCGCGATCGCATCGAGCAGGTCCTGGCGCTGGGTGGTCAGGAACAGGTGGCGCGTCTCGAGCTCGTCGAACTGCTCGATGGCGAGGATGTTCACCGGGCCGAGGCGCTCGATCTTGGCCTTGAGCGCCACGATCGCCTCCTCGGCGGTCATGCGCATCACCGGCGCGGCCTCCGTGTCGTCGGTGGCCGCACCGGCCTCGTCGCCGTCCGCGGCCGCCGTCACGGCGGGCTCGTCCTCCGCGTCCTCGTCGGGCTCCTCGGCGCGAATGGCGCGCGCGTCGGGCTCGACGAGTCCGTCCGCCTCCATCTGCTCCACCTCGACGGCCACCTCGTCGAGCGTCGCCTGCACGGCCTCCTCGCACTGCTGGGCGAGGTGCGCGAGGTCCGCTTCGGCGGTAGCGCGGGTCACGTCGAGTTCCGCGGTCAGCGCGCGGACGGCGTCGAGCGCGCGCCGCGCGTCGCGAATGGTCTCGTCCTGGCGCTCGACCCTCGACTTGAGGATCAGCGTCTCGTCGTCGGCCAGGTGCATCTCCTCACGGAGGGTGCCCAGGACCCGGACGTCTTCGTCCATCAGGCGCTCGCCGTCGGCCACCGCGGCCAGCAGGCGCTCGCGCTGGTCGCGCATGAGCTGGAGGTCGCGGCCGCACGCCTCGACGCGGCGCTCGAGATCGCGGGCCGTATCCTCGAGGCGCTGCACCTCGGCGGCGGCGGCGGCGCTCCGCTCGACCAGGCCCGCCGCGGTCGCCCGCGCCTCGGCGGCCGCCTGGCTCAACGCCTCGGCCGCCTCGCGCGCATTGAACAGCCGCTGCTGCGCCTCGGCGAGCAGCGTGTCGGCGGCCGCCTTGTCGCCGGCCAGCCGGTCGATCGACTCGCGCGCCTCGGCCTGCCGCGCGTCGAGGCCGGCAATCTCCTCCTGCACGCGGCGCGTCTCCGAGGCGACGAGCTCGGCGCGCTGCGCGAGCCTGGCTTCGTCGTCGCCGGCGCGCTGCAGCTGCGCCTCGACGCCGACGATGGCCTTCTCCTGGCGGTGCAGCTCTCCGGTCAGGGCGGCGATCGCGGCCGTCGCATGCGCGATGGCCTGCTCGAAGGTCGCCGTCTCCTCCGCCAGCCGCTCGAGCGCGGCGCGCTCGGCCGCCACGCGCTCGCGCAGATCCTTGATCTCGCGCTTGGTCGCGAGGATGCCGCGCGACTCGGCCTTGCCGCCGCCGGTCACCACGCGGGCGCCCGGGAACACGTCGCCGTCGAGCGTGGCGACGGTGAGGGGCGTGCGCCCGGCCAGCCGCGCCGCCTCGTCGTAGGTGTCCACGATCCAGGCCTCGCCGATCGCCGCCTGCAGGGCGTCGCGGTAGGGCCCGTGCAGCCGCATCACGCTCGAGAGGCGTACACCGGCGGCCCCCATCGCCTCGGCCGTGTGGGCGGACGCGCCCGGCATCTCCGGCTCGTCAACGACGATGAAGCCGCACCGGCCGGCGCCTTCCTGGCGCACGAACTCGAGGCCGGCGCGCGCGTGGGCGTGACGGGCGACGATCACGTGCTGGAGCAGGTCGCCCAGGCACGCCTCGACGGCCCGCTCGTAGCGCGGCTCGACCTCGACGAAGTCGGCGAGCGCGCCGAGCTGGTTCACCTGGCCGTTGGCCTGGGCGAGCACGAGCTTCGCGGCATCGCCGTAGCCCGCGCGGTGCGCATCCAGTTCCTCGAGCGAGGTGAGGCGCGCCGTCATGCCGGCGAGGTCGTGCTCGCGGGCGCGCACATCACGGGCGCGCCACTCGTGTTCGATCCGGGCGCTCGCCAGCTCCGACTCGCGCGCCACGCGCGCCACGCGCGCGCTTTCCAGTTCGTCCTGCGCCCGGCGCAGGCCCTCGGTCGCGGCCACCCGCGCCGCCGACGCCCGCGCATGCTCGGTGCGCAGGTCGGACGCCTCGGCGTCGAGGCGCGACAGCGCTTCGGCCGCCCGGTCGCGCTGGGCGCCGGCCGCCGCCACGGCGGCGTTCAGGGCCGTGACGGTGTTCATCACCGCGTAGACTTCCTGGCGCGCGCGCTCGACGTCGTGCTCGACCGCCTCGATGCCGCGCTGGGCGCGCGCATACTCCTCGGCTGCCGCCGCCGCGACGCCCGCGGCCTCCTCGCGGGCGCGATCGGCCGCCCCAGCCGCGGCCCGGCGCTCCTCGAGCTGCACGCGCTCCGGCTCGCGGCGCGCCTCGAGCGCCTGCCGTTCGGCGTCGAGCTCGGCACTCCGGCGCTCGAGCATCTCGCCCTGCTGCCGGTCGAGCGCGATCTGCTGCTGCCGCCGCTCGATCTCGAGCTCGCGCGTATGCGCCTGTCCGCGCACCGTCGCCGCCGCGGACTCCGCCTCGGCCAGCTCGATCCGGAGGCGCGCCAGCTCGGTCTCGACCTCGGCCAGCCGCGCCGACGAGATCGACTCCTGCTCGCGGGCATCGGTCAGGCGCGCGCGCGCCGACTCGATGGCCTCGCCCAGGTGGCGGTACCGCCGTGCGAAGAGCACCTTCTCCCAGCGCCGCAGCTCGTCGCGCAGCTTCTTGTAGCGCCGCGCCTTGGCGGCCTGCCGCTTGAGCGTGCCGCGCTGCTTCTCGACCTCGTAGACGATGTCGTCGACGCGCGTCAGGTTCAGCTGGGCCGCCTCGAGCTTCAGCTCGGCGGCGCGCCGGCGCGCCTTGTACTTCGTGATGCCCGCGGCTTCCTCGATGAGGTGCCGGCGATCGGTCGGGCGCGAGCTCAGGATCATCCCGATCTTGCCCTGCTCGATGATCGCGTAGGCCTTCGCCCCGAGGCCCGTGTCCATCAGCAGCTCGTGGATGTCGCGCAGGCGGCAGTGCTGCCCGTCGATCAGGTACTCGCTCTCGCCGGAGCGGTACAGACGGCGCGTGACTTCCACTTCACGCGTCGCGGCCTCGACGAGGTCGACGACGTAGGTCCCGGGCAGATGGCCGTTGCCGTTCCCATGACCGTTGCCGTTCCCATGGCCGTTGCCGTTCGGCCCAGGGACGGCGGACGCCGCCTCGGCTTCCCGCTCGGCGGCCGGCGGCAGCGCCACGCCACTCAGCCGCAGCTTGACCTCGGCGGCGCCGGTGGCCTTCCGCGCATCGCTGCCGCTGAAGATGATGTCTTCCATCTTCTCGCCGCGCAGGCTCTTCGCGCTCTGCTCGCCGAGGACCCAGGTGAGGGCATCCGCCACGTTGCTCTTGCCGCACCCGTTCGGGCCGACGATGGCGGTGACGCCCCCGTCGAAGGCGAGCTCCGAGCGATCGGAGAAGGACTTGAAACCGGAAATCTCGAGGCGTTCGAGGCGCATTGCAGGCGTCCCCTTCGTGGACCTGACGACGCCGTCGTTTCCCTCACCCGGATTCGCACCGGTCCCGGCCTGCCCATACGGTCCCGGGCCGGCCACAGGGGCCGACGCCACGGACGTCGAGAGCGGCTCGGATCGCTCGAAAACGCTCCAGAGACGAAGCGGAGGGAGTGAAACGACAACGGACCGACGGCCAGCCCCCGCCGCCCGGCGGGCAGCGTTCCCCGGAACTGGCCTGAACGGGGGTCAGTCTAACAAGCGCCACGGGTTGTGGCAAGACCTAACTGGGACCCCAATATTTTGGGGTAGGCACCCCAAGAGACTGCGCTGGAGCAAGTTCGGTCTATTGACCGACTTTGGCGGTTCGGCTGCGCGAGAGTTCCGACAACTGCCGGGCCTCACCGAAGAGCGTCAGGGCGTGGCGCGCCTGCGGATCGGCCAGGATGAGGTTCTTGCGGGCCTCGCCGATCCCGAAGAGCGCCAGCTCGATCTCGAAGCGGATCATCGCCTTGATGAAGTCCTCATCCCTGGCGAAGGCGTCCTCGTCGATGCGGACGCGGCGCGTCTCGAGGAACGCGCGGAAGTCGCGCACCATCGCCTCGTCGACGGCGAAGCCGGGGTCGACGAGCTTGCGCGTCGGCCCCTGGGCGCCCGGGCGCGCGTCACCACGCGCGGAGAACGGCTCGGCGAACGCGGCGAAGAGCTGCCGGGCGTAGATCGTCCGCGCGAACCGCGTCGGCGAGAACCCTTCGACCTGGCCCTCGATCCGCGCATCGGGCTCGATGCCGCCGCCGCTGTAGACCTTGCGGCCGCCGGTCGTCAGCTTCATCTGCTCGGGCGCATGCGGGGCCTCCTGCTGGTCGCGCATGCCGTAGGTGAAGTACTCGTCGAACGTGCCGTCCCAGGGCCGCTGGATCAGCCGCCCCGCGGGCGTGTAGTACTGCGCCGTCGTCAGCGCGAGGCCCGCGCCCTGGCTCACGCGGTAGATCGACTGCACGAGCGCCTTGCCGAACGTCGTCTCGCCGACAATCAGCGCGCGGTCGTGATCCTGCAGCGCGCCCGCCACAATCTCGGAGGCGCTCGCGCTGTTGCGGTTCACCATGACGATGACGGGCAGGTCCGTGAAGCTGCTCGGACGGGTGGCGCGGTAGTCCTGATCGGAGTTCGGCACGCGGCCGCGCGTGTAGACGATCATGTCGCCGCGGCGCAGGAAGCGGTTCGAGATGCGGATGGCCTGATCGAGCTGGCCGCCGGGGTTGTTGCGCAGGTCGAGCACGACCTGCCGCATGCCCTGCCGGGCCAGCGTGTCGAGCGCGCGGCCGAGTTCGTCGTCGGTGTGCTCGGCGAAGTCCTCGATGCGGATGAACGCGGTGCGATCGTCGGCCATGAACGCGGCCGGGATGCTCGACATCGTGATCTCGTCGCGCATCACGGCGAGGTCGATCAGCGCCTCGATGCCGGTGCGGCGGAGCGAGATGTTCACGAACGTCCCGCGCGGCCCGCGCAGCCGGCGCACGGCGTCGTCGCTCGTCCACCCCTTGGTGTCTTCGCCCTCGATGCGCGCGATCACGTCGCCGCGGCGGATGCCCTGGCCGTAGGCGGGCGACCCTTCGAAGAGCTGCACGACGGTGATGTCGCCGTCGACGACGAGGATGGTGATGCCGAGGCCGTAGTAGCGCTGCTCCTGGCGTTCGCGCATCCGCGCGTAGGTGCGCGGGTCCATGAAGCTCGAGTGCGGGTCGAGCGTCTGGAGCATGCCGTTGATGGCGCCGTAGACGAGCTGATCGGTCTCGACCGGCTCGGCATAGCCGGCTTCGATCGCGCTCAGGGCCGCGGTGAACGCGCGGTAGTGCTGGGGGATGCGGTCGTCGGTGGCGAGCGCGCCCTGCCCGTACACCCCGCCCAGCACCGCGGACAACACGACGGCCAGGATGGCCACGGACGCGGACCTGAAACTGCGCATGGTCGAATCCTACTCCGATCGCCCAGGGGGTCGCAACGCGCGCCCCGGGGTGGGACCGGTTCCTTGACCTGTGACGGATGCGTTCCTATACTGGGAAGATTCTCGTGAACCTGTTGGTTCCTCTGCGGTTATAGACGCCCGCCGTCCCGGTTCAGCCGGAGGCGTGGCGCAGGAGCGTTCGATATGGGACCCGTTGGCATGCCGGAGCTGGTCATCATCCTGGTGATCGCCTTGATCATCTTCGGCCCCCGCAAGCTGCCCGAGCTGGGCAAGTCGCTCGGCCGGAGCCTGAACGAGTTCAAGCGCGCCTCGCACGACCTGCAGAACTCGCTCGAACAGGAAATCAAGCTGGAGGAGCAGAAGGAAGCCCGGGAAAAGGCCGCGCAGACGACCGAGGCCCCGAAGGCCGCCGAGGCCCCGAAGGCCGACGAGCCCGCCGAGGCCGCCCCGGCGGACACCGCCGTGCCCGAAACCGTGTCGCGCGGCGCCGACAGCCGCGGGTAGGCCGCCGGGCCACCCGCTTTCCGTCACCCGCACCAATACATGGCGCTCGTTCCATTTCCAGCCGGCGACGCCGACGAGCGGCCCGCCGTCGTCCCCGCCGCCGCCGCGATTCCCGTCCCCGCGGATCCCGATCCCCCGGAGGATCCGTCCGACGAGGATCCGCCCGAGGGCGGGATGACGTTCCTCGAGCACCTCGACGAGCTGCGCAAGCGCATCACGCGCTCGGTCGTCGGCCTGCTGCTCGGCTTCCTCGTCGCCTTCGCCTTCATCGAGCCCATCCACGCGTTCGTCTACGCGCGGCTCGTCGCGGAGGTGCCGGGCGGGTCGTTCATCTACACCGAACCGACCGAAGCGTTCTTCATCTACATCAAGGTCGCGGCGGTGAGCGGGCTGCTGCTGGCCTCGCCCTACATCATGTGGCAGGTGTGGCTCTTCATCGCGCCGGGGCTGTACGCCAACGAGAAGCGGCTGGCGGTGCCCTTCGTGCTGATCGGATCGGGGCTGTTCATCAGCGGCGCGGCCTTCTCGCACTTCGTGCTGTTCCCCGCCGCGTGGCACTTCTTCGCCAGCTTCTCGAACGAGTACATGACGTTCACGCCGCGGATCGAGCCCGTGTTCGGGCTCTACGTGAAGCTGCTGCTGGCGCTCGGGCTGGTCTTCCAGATGCCGATGCTGATCTTCGTCCTGGCGAAGCTCGGCCTGGTGACGGCGCGGTTCCTGGTCAAGAACATCAAGTACGCCATCCTGATCATCTTCATCGTGGCCGCCGTGGTCACCCCGGATGGGAGCATGGTGGTCCAGGTCATCATGGCGGCGCCCATGATCGTGCTGTATTTCATCAGCATCGGGGTGGCCTGGCTCTTCGGGAAGAAGGGCGCCGACGCGGAGCCGGAACCGGCCCCCTGATCGCCCCCGGGATCCCCGGAACCTGTTCATTTCAGCACAGTTCCGGCGGTTTTGTTTGACTTCCCACTCGGGCAGCTGTACTTTGATGAGGTCAGTTGAATTCGCCTAACTTTGGAGGTTAGCTCCATATGATGTCTTTCCGCCACCTAGCCGCGGGTCTCGCGCTAGCGGCATGTCTTGCCTCTCCCACCGTCACGCATGCTCAGAACAGCGACACGCGTCCGGCGGGGGCCACGTTCCTGGGCGACACGGGTCTCTGGTTCGTCCCCACGGCCGAAGTCCTGCCCGCGAAGAAGATCAGCGTCTCGGCCTACCGGGTCAACTTCGACCGGACCGAGGCGCAGTCCGACATCTCGGACTTCACCGGCACGATTGCCGTCGGCCTCGGCGACCGCGCCGAGCTCTTCGGCAGCTTCAACGTGGTGCGCCGCATCGCGGCACGCCAGCCGATGGCCATCGACGGCACGCCCATGGACTACCCGCTGATCAACAATCGGTGGGCCCAGGCGGTCGGCGACATGGTGGTCGGCGCCAAGGTGAACCTGACCTCACAGGGCCGCAACCAGCCCGCGGCGTTCGCGCTGCGCGGCATGGTGAAGGTCCCGACGGGCGACACCGACAAGGGCGTGGCCACCGGCAAGCCGGACTTCATGGTCGACGCCATCGTGAGCCGTGAGATGGAGCCGGTCGAACTGGCCGGCTACGTCGGCATGATCGTCAGGGGCAACCCCGACGACATCACGCTCAGCAACGGCCTGCGCTGGGGCGCCGGTATCTCCACGCCGTCCCGCAACGCCTTCCGGGTGTTCGCCGAAATCACCGGCGAGAACTACTTCGACAAGGAAGCGACGAGCAGCCGTCCGGTCATCGCCATCTTCCCCCCGCCGCCGACCTCGCTGCCGGCGCGCTGGGACATCGCGGCCCCGATCGACGCCTTCCTCGGCGCCCAGTACCAGACGCGGGGCGGGGTGTTCTTCGGCGCCGGCATCAGCGCCGGGCTGAACACCGAAAAGGATCAGCTCTACCCCGACTTCAACTTCAAGGAAGGCGACCGCTTCGGCTTCCAGTTCCGGATCGGCTACCACCCCGGCGTGCGCGTGTTCGTGCCGCCGGCTCCGCCGCCCCCGCCGCCGCCGCCGCCGCCGGCCAACAGGCCGCCGACCGTGACGGCACGCTGCGAGCCCTGCACGGTTGAGGTCGGCAAGGCGTCCACCGTGACCGCCGATGCGCAGGACCCCGACGGCGACACGCTCGCCTACAAGTGGAGTGCCCCGACGGGTTCGTTCGGCAACGCCGGCAACCGTCAGACGCCCTGGACCGCCCCCATGCAGGAAGGCGCCGTGCCGGTCACCGTGACCGTGGACGACGGCAAGGGCGGCACCGCGACCGACACCGTGACGATTCAGGTCGTCCGTCCGGCACGCCAGGAGTACAACTTCGAGGACGTGCACTTCGACTTCGACCGCTACTCGCTGCGGGCCGAAGCGACGCGCCTGCTCGATGACGCCGTCAAGGCGATGACCGAGGATACCGCCCTCCGGCTCACGCTCGAGGGGCACACCTGCAGCATCGGCACGGCCGAGTACAACCTGGCCCTCGGCGAGCGCCGCGCCGTCTCGGTGCGGGACTACCTGGTCAGCCGCGGCATCAGCGCCGACCGTCTCCAGACCGTGAGCTACGGCGAGGAACGGCCGAAGCACGACAACGCCCGTGAGGAAACGCGCCGGCTCAACCGCCGCACGGCCCTCACGATCCGCATGCAGTAGCTATCGCCATCTCGGATTGCAGACTGCAGATTGCAGATTGCGAGTCTGAGGAGCGCACAACACAAAAGGGCGGGGGTTCCAGTAGGAACCCCCGCCCTTTTTCTTTTGCCAGACCGAACCTCTTCACCTGACACGTACAAACACGAAGCACACGAAGGCCACGAAGGGGCCAGAACATTCAGCTCTGCTTCTTGCCACTGTGAGCGGGAAACCAGAGCCGGCCACGAAGGTCTCAGTTCGTCCGTCATTGCGGGCCCCGAGTCAAGGAGGCACGTTGGACTTACAGGCCCTTCGTGGCCTTCGTGTGCTTCGTGTTTGTACGTGTCAGCGGATCTTACGTGTCAGCAGATCGTACGTCTCAGTAGGACTTGGCGAACCAGGCGCTGACCGTGGCCGGCTGGCCGCACTTCAGGCACGGCGCCGTGGGCGGCGCCGACCCGAACGGGATGTTGCGGATCGTCGCCTGCGTCTCGGCCTTGATCGCCGCCTCGCACGCGTCCGACTCGCACCAGGGCGCGATCACGAAGCCGGGACGGCCTTCCATGATCCGCTGGAACTCCTCATACGAATCCGTCGTCGAGGTGTGCTCCTCGCGGAACTGCCGCGCCCGCGCGAGCAGGTTCACCTGGATCTCGTCGAGCAGCGCCGTGATGGCCGCCGGCAGCCCCTCCATCGGGATCGACTGCTTGGCGCGCGTGTCGCGCCGCGCCGCGAACACCGACGCCTTCTCGATGTCCTTCGGGCCGATCTCGAGCCGCAGCGGCACGCCGCGCATCTCGTACTCCGCGAACTTCCACCCCGGCGTCTGGCTCTCGTCGGCGTCGAGCCGGACGCGGATGCCAGCCGCCGTCAGCTGATCGCGGATCTCCTGGCACTTCGGCAGGACGGTCTCCTGCCAGTTGCCGCGCGGGATGGGCACGATCACGACCTGCCAGGGCGCCACGCGCGGCGGCAGGATCAGCCCGCTGTCGTCGCCGTGCGTCATGATGACGCCGCCGATGAGCCGCGTCGACACGCCCCATGACGTCGTCCACACGTGCTGCAGCGTCTTGTCGCGGCCCTGGAACTGGATCTCGAACGCCTTGGCGAAGTTCTGCCCGAGGTTGTGCGAGGTGCCCGCCTGCAGCGCTCGCCCGTCGCCCATCAGGGCCTCGATCGAGTACGTGCGCGAGGCGCCCGCGAACTTCTCGCTGGAGCTCTTCTGCCCGTCGACGACCGGCATCGCCAGCACGTTCTCGGCAAACTCCTTGTAGAGCGCCAGGATCTTCCGCGTCTCCTCCTCGGCCTCGGCCTCGGTCTCGTGCGCGGTGTGGCCCTCCTGCCAGAGGAACTCGGTCGTCCGCAGGAACGGCCGCGTCACCTTCTCCCACCGGACGACGTTCGCCCACTGGTTGATGAGGACGGGCAGGTCGCGCCACGACTGGATCCACTTCTGGTACATCACGCCGATGATCGTCTCGGACGTCGGACGGATGGCCAGCCGCTCGTCGAGCTCCTCGGTGCCGCCCTTGGTGACCCAGGCCACCTGCGGCGCGAAGCCCTCGACGTGGTCGGCCTCCTTCAGCAGGAGGCTCTCGGGCACGAACAGCGGGAAGTACGCGTTGACGTGGCCGGTCGCCTTGAACCGCTGATCGAGCTGCTGCTGGATCAGCTCCCAGATGGCGTAGCCATAGGGGCGGATGACCATGCAGCCCTTGACGGGCGAGTAATCGGCCAGCTCCGCCTTCCGGACGATGTCCAGATACCAGCGGGAGAAGTCGGTGGACTGGGGTGTGATCTCGGTGACGAAGGCGTCACTGCTCTGGGGCTTCTGCTTCGACATGGCCTCTCTCGACGATATGAATTTGCCAGTGTACATCGTCCCGGCGCGGAAAGTCGGCGCGGTAGTGCCCGCCCCGGCTCTCCTCGCGGCGCAGCGCGCCCCGGGCCACGAGGGCGCCCACGGTCGAGAGGCTGACGAGACGCCAGAGCGCCGGGTCGGCCTCCGCCAGGCGCCAGGCGGCTCGCGCGGCCCGCCGCCAGCCCTCGAGGACTGGCACGGCGGCGTCGAGCGCGGCCCGCTCCCGGACGAGGCCGACGTCGTGCCACATCAGGGTCCGGAGGGCACGCTCGTCGGGGACGTCGGTGGCCGCCACGGGCCGGAGGGCGGCCGCATCCACCCGGCCGTGGGTCAGGCCGCCGGCCTGCGGTGGCGTGGCCATGGCGATGGCGGCACGTGCGCCGAACACGAGGCCCTCGAGCAGCGAGTTGCTGGCGAGGCGATTGGCGCCGTGGACGCCCGTGCAGGCCGCCTCCCCCGCCGCGAAGAGGCCGGGCACGCTCGTGCGCGCCCAGAGGTCCGTCTCGACGCCCCCCATGGCATAGTGCGCGGCCGGGCTCACCGGAATGCGGTCCCGCGCCAGGTCGAGGCCGGCCGCCCGGCAGGCGGCGGCGATGTTCGGGAAGCGGTCGTGGACCCACGCCGCATCGAGGTGCGCCATCGACAGGTAGATCGGGGCGCCGGTCCGCCGCGCCTCGCGCGCGATGGCGCGGGAGACCAGGTCGCGCGCCGCCAGCTCCCCGGCCGGCTCGTAGCGGGTCATGAAGCGCTCGCCCGCCGCATTCAGCAGGTGGGCGTCTTCCCCGCGGAGCGCCTCCGAGAGGAGGAACCGCGGCCGGCCCTCGACCGCGAGCACGGTGGGATGGAACTGCACGAACTCGAGATCCGCGACGCGTGCCCCGGCGTACCACGCCAGCGTGACACCGTCACCGGTGGCAATGGGCGGGTTGCTGGTCTCGAGGAAGACCTGCCCGGCGCCGCCGGTGGCCAGGAGCGTCGCGCGCGCGCGCACCTCCCCGATCCGTCCGTGCTCGATGAACCGCGCGCCGCAGGCCACGCCGTCGCGCACGATCACCTCGATGGCGCGCGCCCCCGCCCGGAAGCGCACGCGGGGGAGCGCGGAGACACGCGCCCACAGCGCACGCGCGATCTCGCGGCCCGTGGCATCCCGCGCATGCAGCACGCGCCGGACCGAGTGGGCCGCCTCGCGCCCGAACGCGAGGGCGCCATCCGCCTCGCCGTCGAAGCGGACCCCCCACTCGGACAGCTCGCGCACGTAGCGCGGCCCCTCGCCGACCAGCACCGACACGGCCGCCTCGTCGCACAGGCCGTCGCCGGCCGCGAGGGTATCGGCCGCATGGAGCGCCGGCGAGTCGTCCGGCCCAAGGGCCACGGCGATGCCGCCCTGCGCGTAGCCGGTGTTCGTCTCGGCGGGTTCGTCGGCCTTCGTGAGGATGAGGACATCGCCGAGCGCCGCGAGGTCCGCGGCGGCCCTGAGGCCGGCGATGCCGCTGCCGATGATGAGGAAATCGGTCGCGACCTGCACCGGGTGTTATCCTACCACCTGCCCATGACGCCCACTCGTATCGAGGTGGCCGCCGGCGCGGGCGCCTACCCCGTCGTCATCGCGCCGCGGCTGCTCACGACCCTGCCCGATCGGTTGACGGAGGCCGGCCTCGGCCCGCGCCGCTTCCTCGTCACGAGCCCGGTGATCCACGCGCTCCACGGGCCGCTGCTCGCGCGCCTCGGCACCGAACGCGAGCCGATTCTCGTCCCCGACGGCGAACGCGCGAAGTCGCTCCAGACGGTCAGCCGCGTCTACGAGGCGCTCATCCGCGCGGGCGCCGACCGCTCCGCGGTGGTCGTCGCCGCGGGCGGCGGGGTCATCGGCGACCTCGTCGGCTTTGCCGCCGCCACCTACCTCCGTGGCGTGCGGCTCGTGCAGGTGCCGACGACGCTGCTGGCGCAGGTCGATAGCGCGATCGGCGGCAAGGTGGGGGTGAACCATCCGCTCGGCAAGAACCTGATCGGCGCGTTCCATGCGCCGAGCCTCGTCGCGATCGACCCCGAGGTGCTCGGCACGCTGCCCCGCCGCGAGTTCCGCGCGGGGCTCTACGAGGTGGTGAAGTACGGCGTCATCGCGAGCGACGCGATCCTCGCCGACCTCGAGGCGCACCTGCCCGCCCTCTTCGCCCGCCAGCCCGACGCCCTGCAGCGCATCGTCGCCGCCTCGTGCACCGTGAAGGCGGATGTCGTGTCGGCGGATGAACGCGAGTCCGGCCTCCGTCGCACGCTGAACTTCGGCCACACCATCGGGCATGCGCTCGAAGCCGTCACGCGCTACCGGCGCTTCCGGCACGGCGAGGCCGTCGCGTACGGGATGCTGGGCGCGCTGGCGATCGGCGTGGCGCGCGGGGTGACCCCGCCGGAGCTCCGCGACCGCATCCGCGCGCTGATCGCCGCCCTCGGCCCGCTGCCGCCCGTCGTCGATCTGTCGCGGAAGGAGCTCGTCGCGGCGGTCAGCCGCGACAAGAAGGTGGTGGCCGGCACGCTCCACTTCATCGCCTCCACCGGCGTGGGCAAGACGACGACGCTGACGGATGTGACGCCGAAGGAGCTGCGCGCGGCGCTGCGGGAGATCGGGGTCCGGCAGGCGTAGCAGCGGTCAGAGTCCGAGGTCGCGGATCTTCGCTTCGAGCTGCCGGAATCCGATCCGCAGCGCGTCGGCCGCCCGGGCGTGGTCGCCGCCCGCCTCGTCGAGCGCGGCGCGGATCTTCCGCCGTTCCACTTCCTGCACCACACGCGCGGTCACCTCGTCGAGCCCGCCCGCCAGATCGAGCGCCTCCCAGGGGGACGCCGCCGGCGGCGTGGACTCGGGCGGCGACAGGAGCAGGTCGCGCGGGTGGAGGGTCGGACCGCTGGCGAGGATCACCGCGCGCTCGATGCAGTTCTGCAGTTCGCGCACGTTGCCCGGCCAGGGGTGCGCCACCAGCGCCTCGAGCGCCGACGGGGTCAGCGTGAGCCGCGGCTTCGCGAGCTCCTGCGCGTAGCGGCCGATGAAGTGCTCGGCGAGGATGGGCACGTCGCCGGGACGGTCGCGGAGCGGCGGAATCGTGATGGGCAGCACCGAGAGGCGGAAGTAGAGATCCTCGCGGAACTGCTTTGCCGCCACGGCCTGGCGCAGATTGCGGTTGGTGGCGGCCACGACGCGCAGGTCGACGCTCACGGTCGCGTTGCCGCCGAGCCGCTCGAAGCGGTGTTCCTCGAGCGCGCGCAGGATCTTCGCCTGCAGGCCGATGGGCAGATCGCCGATCTCGTCGAGGAACAGGGTGCCGCGCTGCGCCTGCTCGAACCGGCCGATCTTGCGCTGGGCGGCCCCGGTGAACGCCCCCTTCTCGTAGCCGAAGAGCTCGGCCTCGAGCAGGCCTTCCGGAATCGCGGCGCAGTTGATCGCCACGAACGGCCCGCGGCTGCGGGGGCTCTGCGCGTGGAGCGCCCGCGCGAAGAGCTCCTTGCCGGTGCCGCTCTCGCCTTCGAGGAGCACCGTCGCGTCGGTGCCCGCGGCGCGGTGCAGCGCGGCCAGCACCTTCTTGAGCGACCCGGCCTCGCCGATGATGTGCGGGGCGCCGTTGCGGCGCGCCGCCTCGTCCTTGAGCTGGCGGTACTCGGCGAGCATCCGGCGCCGCGCGAGCGCGCGCTCGACGAGCAGGAGCAGGTGCTCGGGGTCGACGGGCTTGGCGAGGAAGTCCAGCGCGCCTTCCTTCATCGCCGCCACCGCGTCCTCGATGCTGCCGTAGGCCGTCATCACGATGACGGCGAGATCAAGGTCGGCATCCTTGGCGGCGCGCAGCACGCCGAAGCCGTCACCCGACGGCAGCCGCAGATCCGACAAGACGATGGAGGGCTCGGTGGCGTGCAGAGCGGCGATGGCCTCGGGCTCGTCGCGCGCCTCGACGACCTCGTGCCCCTGCGCCTCGAGCGCATGGCGCAGCATCGTCCGCAGCGAGTCCTTGTCCTCGACGATCAGGATGGGGGCGTCGAGGCTCCGGACGGAGGCCGTGCTCAAGACGGGTCGCGCAGCCAGCCGGGCGGCACGCCCGCCCGACGCGCCTCGTCCTGGATGTCGGCGATGGCCTTGCTCTGGTTCTGGATCTCGGTGTTGACGCGCTCGAGCTCCGCGAGGGCCTTGTCGCGATCGTCGGCAATCTGCGCGCGCTGGAAGGGGTCGTCGCGGTTGACGAAGTCGGCGTTCAGCCCGTTGATGCGGCTCTGCAGCGCCTGCGCGAACATCTGGCTGCGCTGCAGGTCGGCGCGCGCCGCGGCGATGCGTCCGCTCCAGTACGCCTGATCCCGCGGGGGATCCTGCCCGGCCGGCGCCTCGGCCGCGGCGGCCGGAGCCGCCGGGTCCACGGGCGCCGCCAGCGGGGCCGGCGTGAACGTGTCGGGACGCAGGTTGTCGTTGGTGTAGACCTTGCCGGGCGCCGCCACGGCCTTGCGGCGTTCGGCCTCCAGACGGGCCACCTCGGCCAGCGGCTGAGCCGACACGGCCAACGGCGCCGCCACGAGCAGCACGAGGGCCAGAACCAGTCGGATCATTGCATTCACCTTCGAGCGGTCGCGGGTCGAGACGCCCGGATCGCTCAGGGCTGGGGAGGGGCCAGCCGTCTTGTTCGAGAGTACGCCCGCGGGGGCCGCGGGTCAAGCCACCGTTCACTCCACGACACGCCACGATTGCACACGAATGCCCGGAACGCAGGGCCCCGGGGCGGCTGTCGCGCAGCGGTCACGCGCCACCACCTCGATCACGGCCCTGGCGCCGCGACGGCCACGCGCCTCGGCACGGAGCAGCACCACGCCGTGTCCGGCAGCGCCCGCCGGCGCATCGCGCGCGGGATCCCCGTCCTCGTCCATCGGATCGTCGGCCACCCAGACGAGCAGGTACGGATCGGCAGGCCACCCCGCTCCAGCGAGCGCCGACGCCCGGCCCCACGCGAACAAGCGCCACCGCGGGTTGGCCGCCCCCCACGGACGCGCGGCCGTGACCGCCACGATATGCGGCTCACCGCAACTCGACCGCCCGCACATGGCCTGCGCTGTCGACTCGCCGAGGTCGATGGTCTCCCCCGCCGCCATCGTCCGCGTCCCGGCGGCCACGCCGTCCGAGAACGCCGACACGCGGGCGCCAGCGAGCGCCGTCTCCCACGTCGGCTGCGCGCCAAGATCGTGCAGGCCCGCCTCGAGCGCCGACTCCGCGGCGGTCAGGAGGGAGGATGCCTCGCGGGCGTTGGCGAGCAGCAGGCGCTCGAGCGTGAGGTTCAGCACGAGCGCGAGGCCGAGGGCGCTGAAGAGCCCGGAGAGCGTGAGCACGAGCGTCATCGCTCTGCCCCCAGACTGCGTGGGGTAACGGCGAAGCGGACCTCGCGGTCGGGCACCCGCACGCGGCTTCGTCCGGTGCCCCCTCTGGCGAACAGCGCACCGGCAGGTCCGCGCAACATGGTGGAGGCGACCTGCACGCGCAGCGTGATCACGGCCTGGCGCACGCGCAGCAGGTCGGCGTCGTACCGCCGGGCGGCCAGCGCATCCGGACACCAGGGGCCATCGGTGAGCTCGGCCTCGGCCAGCGGCACGAGCGCATGCCCAGCCCCGAGCGTGGCGAGCCGCGGCACGGGCGCCGCCTCCGCTGAGCGGGCGAACACGCAGTTCTCGCCGTCGGGCCACGCACCCGCGCCGTGCCCGATCGGCGGCGGCGGCGGCCCATACGTCGTCCAACTCCAGCCCTCGTCGTCGACGGCGCGCACGAGGGGCGGCTGCGGTGTCCCGAGCAGTTCCACCTCGAAGCCGGCGACGAAGTCGATCATCGTCTGGGCCGCGCCGCCGCCCTCGTCGCGCGTGAGGCTCAGGGCGCCGGTCGCCGCATCCTCGCGCACGGCATACGTGCGGCGGGCGATGCGCGCCACGATGGCGCCCGCGGGGTACGGCTGGGTCCGCGGGGTCGCGACGTGCCACACCCCGCGCACCGCGTCGTTCACGCTGGACACCGTCACGAGATCCCACGCCCCCATCTCGTCGAAGACCACGAGCGGCGTCCCCGCGCTGAAGCCGCACGCGGCGAGTGCCCCGGCACAGAACGGTGTCGGGCTGAGCATGAGTGGGTCCACAAGGCCCGTCACGCCGGCCGCCAGCGTCGCCTGCGCCGCGGACGGCGGGACGGAAAGCATCGTCAGCGTCGACGGACGAAACGCGACAGGCGCGGCGCTGCCCCCAACGGCCGGCAGCGTGTCGGGCAGGACCGCCGGCAGCAGCGATCCGAATCCGCCGTGCTCGTCGACCGCGACGAGGCCGCTTCCCGCGCTGGCGAGATCCCGCGACAGCACCGCCGCGCCCGCGCGCAGCCGCTGGCTGAGATCGGCCGTCGCCGACGCGGCGTCGAAGAGCGCGCGGAGCGGCGCGACCAGCGCCAGCGCCGACGCGCCCACGACGAGCATGATCGCCATCGAGATCAGGAGTTCGATGGCGGTGAAGCCCGCGTGTGGGTGATGGCGCTCGCCCTGCGCCGCGCCGGTCATCGCGTCCCCCGCGTGCGCACGCCCGCCGTGCACACGGCCTCTGAGGCGGCGTGTGAGGATGCCGGCGCAACGCACACGTCGATCAGGACGGCGTCATCGGGGGCAAAGGCCAGCGGCGTGATGGCCCAGCGGCGCACGTAGGCGGCGCCCACGCGCGTGGACACTGGACGCGCGGCCGCGGTGACGAAGTCGACGTAGCCGGGGACATCGGCGTCGAGCGTGCCTGGCGGCGACACGCTCAGCCCCAGGCCGCCGCCCGCCGTGGGTGGATCCACGGCCGTGTCGGCCGCGAGGTCGGCCCGCCGCACGCCGAGCGTATCGACGGTCCAACGCAGCGCGCGCAACTGCTCGAGCTTGTGCGCGGCCAGCACCGCCGCCACCGACGCCGTGCCGCTCCGCGCGCTCACCTGCGCGCCGTCCACCACCCAGCGCGCCGCCATCATCAGCGTGCCGGCCACGAGCGCCGTGGCCACGCTGGCCTCCACCATCGAGAATCCGCGCTCCGTCGCCCTCATGCCCCCCTCCTTGACGGGAGGAGATCAGCGCAAGTGGCGTTCCACAGGCTCCGTACGCGCGCAACCCTCCGCCAGATAGCTGGTGGCCGGGTGGTGAGTTTGGAAGGGTTTGTGCAGAGGGCGCAAGACCTGCGCGCCTCGCCAGGAGGAGGCGCGCAGAATTCGCGCGCCCCGTTGAACTGACAAGTGATGACTGGCCGCGCCTACCGAATCCAGGCCTCCGGCACCCCAAGGGTTCGCGCTTCCCGCTCGAGCGCCGCCAGAGACGCCTCGGCCCTGGCAAGAACGCCTTCCGCAGTTGCCTTCAGCTCGGCCACCCTTGCCAGTTGCCGTTCGTTGCCTTCGGACGGGCCCGACACGCGCGCGAGCTTCTCGCGCGCCTCCTCGACCCTCGCGCGGCGGGACGCCACCTGTCGGCGCCAATACGCCTCGTCGAGCCTGGGACCCGGCTCGGTGGCCGCGGGGTCGACCGCACCCGGCTCGGCCGGGTCGGCGGCAGGAACGGCCGCGGCGCCGGCTTCCTCCGCGGGCTCACTCACAGGAGCCACGACGCCGGGCTCTGCCGCAGCCGTGCCCATGGGGTCCGGGGTCAGGTCCCCGTTTGTGTAGACCTTCCCCGCTCCGGCCACGGCCTCGCGGCGCGCCTGTTCCTTCTTCGCGACGTCTGCCAGCGACTGCGATGCGGCGGGCGTCACGACGCACAGCAGCCCCAGGGCGGCTGTCGCGAGTTTCCAACCGGTCACACTCACATCCCCTCGATCCAGCCGACGATGTTATTGAAGTAGGTCGTCGGGCCCGTCACCGTCGTCGTTTCCTCGCTGATGAGATCGCCGAACGACCCATCGTAGATGATGCCCATGTTGCCGGTGATGGCGTTCGCGGTCACCACGCTCGAGCAGCTGTCCCCACAGTCCCGAAAATCCTGCACGATGATCTGGCCGCGCAGGTCCGGGTTGCCGCTGATCAGGATCTGCTCGCGCACGAGGCTCTGGCCTTCCACGATGGTGTTGTCGAGGTCGGCGTTACCCGAGACCACGAGGTCTCCGTTGGTCACGAACTGGAGCGCCAGGCCGTTGTGGGGCCGGAGCGTGGGCGTGCCCGTCACCTGGATCGAACCGGTGGCGATCACCGACAGCGGCAGCGCCACCCGGTTCTGCCCGGTGCCGCCCGCGCTCGGATTGCCGGAGATGGTGGCGTTGCCCTCGACGAAGAACGTCCCGGAGTCCGCCGCCCCGTTGCCGTTGCCGGTGATGCTCCACGTGCCGCCCGAGAACGACCAGCCGCAGTTCACCAGGGTGCAGGCGGGTGCGCCTGCCACGGTGGTCAACGTGCCGTCGGCGTGCAGGATGTGGGTCGCCAGTTCGAGGTAGTCATTGGCGTCGATGTGGGGCACGGTCACGCTCGGCCGGCCCCCGCCCTGCACGCCGCCGGTGTTGTCCTGCCCCGCGGTGAACGTCCCCGCGGCGGTCGCATCGCCGGAAATGCTCCAGCCTCCGCCGCTGATCGTCATGTCCCCGTTGGCATGCACGTTCCCCCTGGAGCCCGTGATGTCGATACTCCCGGAAATGGACAGGTCACCGGCCACGAGCAATGCCGGATTGGTAATCGTCGTCGTCGTGGTCGTACTGGTCTCGGTGTTGACGTTCGACTCCAGGATGCGGCCCACGCGGACCACCGTCCCGTTGGGGCCGAGACCAGTCACGCGCAGGATCATGCGCTCGTTGATGTTGGTCAGGGGATCGCCGTCTTCCCCCATCGCCGTCAACTGCGCCTCCGTCAGCGCCATCGGGTACAACACGGGGTCGTCGTCGTCGAAGATCTCGATCACGTACGAGTACTGGCCGCTCGACCCGATCGTGTACGGCGGGGCTTCGGTTAGCAGAAACGAGGCGTCGCCGGTGTCGTTGAAGGTGGTCAGCAGGTCGTCGGTCGTGTTGGCGACGATGCCCGCGATCGCCCGGTTCATGCCGGCCTCCGCGGCCGCGCGCGCGCCGGCGTACGTAGCCTCGTTGCCAGCCATCGCCACCTCCATCTGGCCGTTCATGGTGAGGCCGGTAGCGAGCGCCGACACGACAGCCAGCAGCAGCAGGACCATGATCAGGGCCATCCCCCGCTCCGACCGTCTCCCCGCATGCATGTGTTCGTTTGTCATGGCTATCGTCCCCGTACGCGGAATTCCTGGGTCAACGTGCGTGTGACCGGCGCGCCCGTGGCAGGGTCGGCGGTTCTTGTCCGGACCGTGATCTGCACTTCCACGTAGGCCACGTCCTCCGGGTCGGCCGTGATGTTGCGCTCGGGGCTGCGGTAGATGAACCGCAGGTCGTCGATCACCTGGTCCGTCCGCACCGTCGCGGCGCCGCCGAGGTTGTTGTCGAGGAATACGATGACGCTGTTGTCCCTGTCGAGCCAGATGGTGACGTCCTCGTTCGCCTGGTCGCAGGCGCCGACCGTCCCCCCGAACACGCCGTCGGTCGGGTTGTTGTCGGCCTGGATACGGATATCGTCGTCGACACCGTCGTCGTTCGGGTCCAGCTCGATCGCCCGGATCGGGGTCAGCAAATCGGGGCAGTCCGTCGTTTCCACGCCGTACGGGTTGTTGCCGGCGCCGCGAATCAGCCGTCCCAGCCAGTCGAGGGCGTACCGGGCCTCCTGGATGGCGGTGGCGTCCTCCATCTGGCGGCGGTAGCCGTTCTGCACCTGCGAGGTCAGCGCCACGGCGCCGCCGAGCACCATCATCGAGACGACGGTGGCAACCATCAACTCGGCCAGCGTGAAGCCGCGTTCGTCGGTGGCCAGGCGTGTGCGTCGGTGGATCGTCTGCATGGCTACCATCGCCGGATGATCGACATCAGCTCGAACGGCGTGGCCGTCCGGCGGTCCTGGACGTCGGGAATCACGCGGATCGTGATCTGGCGGAGGTCGGCATTACCGTCCGGCCCCGCCTCGATGAGCCACCGCCGCGTGTAGCCCTGGATGTCGGTGTCGAAGTAATTGTCGATGTTCTCGTCGAGCGAGTTCTCGCCAGTGATCTGCACCTCGGCCGACGTGTCGAAGTTGAGCGACATCAACTGATCGAGCTTGTCCTGCGCCAGCCGGACGGCGGACGTCTGGTTCCGCCCGTGCGCCTGCATCTGCATCGTCACGGCCATGAGCTGCGCCAGCGCGATGATGCCCACGGTGAAGACAAGCATCGCCACGAGCACCTCGACGAGCGTGAATCCGCTGTCGTTACGGTTCTTCTTCATCGTTAATCACTTCGTCGCCTTCCGCCTGGAGGGCGACCTGGCCAGCCGCCGAGACGCGGACGATGCGGACCATGTCGCCGTTGGTGACGGTGATGATCTGCGGCACCGCACCGCCGATCGCCGTGAATAGCCCGCGCGGGCTCACCTCGAGCGTCGGCACGTCGCCGAACGTCACGCCCTGCGGCATGGTGATCTCGCCGCCGTCGCCTTCGGCCACCAGATAGGTGTCGCAACGGTCCTCGGCGTCGTCCACGAGCGCGTCGCCGGTCACGACAAGCACACGCAGGCTGCCCGGCCGCGGGCAGTTGAACGCGACGCGAAACGTCCGGTTCCGGCTGACGGCGCGCAGACGGGCCTGCCGGACGTTGGCGCCGACGGATTCGGCCGCCGTCCAGACCCGGTTGCGGGCCGACGACTCGATGAACACCGGCACGGAGATGCCGGCAATGACGGTGATCAGGCCGAGCACCACCAGCAACTCGATGATCGTGAAGCCGCGTTCGGTTCTCACGACTGTCCCTAGAGCAAGAGGCAGACCACTCCCGCTGGAAGCGACCGGGAGCGGCCTGACTCGCGAAATCAGGCCGGAATCCATGAATTGCCCCCCACACGCTGTCCCGTGATGGAACACTGCCTGACGGAATTGTCGGCGGGAGGCCGCCCCGGGAACAGGGGACTAGTGGAGTGTATCGACTGAAGAGGTACTACCAGGGCCTTTGCTCAGCCGCGATTCTGCGGGCCGCCCAACGGGCGGCCCGGTAGTAGATCGTCGACGACACTCCACTAGCCGCGGGGCCGCGGCAGCTGGACGTGGACTTCGGCGCCCCCGCCGGCCCCGGGCGTCGCCCAGACCCGGCCGTTGTGGGTGACGACGATCTTCTGGACCAGCGCGAGGCCGAGGCCGGTCCCGGACGCCTTGGTGGTGAAGAACGGCTGGAAGGCCCGCTCCAGTGCGTCGGGGGCGAATCCGGGGCCGTTGTCGCGGACCGTGACGCACACCCACGCGTCGGCGCCACCCGCCTCCCCCACGACCTCGACGACGGGCGCGACGCCCGCCGCCTGGCACGCCTCGACGGCGTTACGGATGAGGTTGGAGAAGGCCTGCCGCAGCAGGACCTCGTCGCCCTCGACCTCGCCAAATGGTCCCGCCACCGCGATGCGCACCGCATCCGAGCCGGCGTCCTCCGCGGCCCGGGCGACCACCGCCTGCAGATCCAGCGGGACGAGCGTCAGCGGCTGCGGCTTCGCGAAGTTGAGGAAGTTGTGCACGACCTCGCCAAGCGCGGTCGTCTCGTCGCGGAGTCCTTGCACGTAGGTTCGCTCCGGCTCCTCGAGCGTGGCCGGGTCGAGCAGGCGGGCGTAGCCGTGGATGGTGGCGAGGCCGTTCCGGAACTCGTGTGCGAGGCCCGCCGTGAGCTCGCCGAGCCGCGCCAGCGCCTCCTTCATGCGCAGCTGCTCCTCGAGCGCGACGACGGAGGTCAGGTCGGAGAAGAGGCAGATCGCGCCCTGTCCCGTCACGCCGGCTTCGGCCAGTGGCGAGACGGTTACGCCGAGGTGCAGCGGACGGGCTGGTGTGCCGACCGACACGGCGCGACGGATGATGGGGGTGCCGCTGCGCAGGCCCTCGCCGACGACGCCGGCCAGCGCGGGCCAGGGGCCGAGCAGCGAGGCCCACGGCGCCGGCAGCGCCGCGTCCTGCAGCCCGAGGATGCGCCGCGCGGCCGGGTTGAGGATGCGCACGTCGCCCTCCACGCCGACGAGGAGGAGGCCGGAGGTGAGGCCGGCGACGATCTGCTCGCTGAGCCGCTCGGAGGCCTCGGCGCGGGCGCGGTTGGCCTGCTCCTGCGCCTTGAGCTTCGAGACCGCCTCCTGGAGCGCCGCCGACAGCAGCGCCGTCTCCATCGACCCGCTGCCGTGCCGTCGCGTATCGCGCGCCGCACTGGCAAAGCGCAGCACGGCAAACACAAGGATCGCCACCAGCACCGCGACAATCGCGGTGAGTCCGATGAACGCGTATCCGGCGGGAGTAATCGGCGGCATCAGATCAGATCACGTCACGCACAAGAGACGTACAAACACGAAGGACACGAGGGCCCCGAAGAGATCCGAATACAAGTCAGTTGGAGATTTCAAAGGCAGCGTCCCTGGCGAAGAAGTCTTGAGAGAACCCGGGACCCTTCTGCATCCTTCGTGGCCTTCGTGTCCTTCGTGTTTTGTACGTGCTCAGGTGGAGCGCACTCAATAAAAGCTCATGTACCACTCGAGCAGGGGCTGGCCGATGGTCATTGCGGCGAAGGCGCCCATTGCGAGGAACGTGCCGAACGGCAGCGCGTACTTCATGCTGCCGCGGCTGGCCGCGATCATCCCGACGCCGATGATCGAGCCCGACACCGACGCCAGCACCAGCGTGATCAGCACGGCCTGCCAGCCGAGGAACGCGCCGATCATGGCGAGCATCTTCACGTCGCCCATCCCGAGGCCTTCCTCCTTCCGGACCGCATAGTACCCCGCGGCAATCGCGTACAGGATGCCCCCGCCGAGCAGGATGCCGAGCAGCGAGTCGAGCCACCCGACCGGCGTGACCAAGGCGAACAGGAAGCCGGCGACGATGCCCGGCAGCGTGATCACGTTCGGCAGGATCTGATGCTCGAGATCGATGGCGAACAGCACAATCAGCGCGGCGGTGAAGATCAGGTGGCTCGCCGCGAGGACCGGGTCGGGCGTGATGGCGGCGACGAGCGCGAAGAGCACGCCCGTCGTGAGCTCGACGATCGGGTACCGCGCGGAGATGGGCTCGCCGCACTGGCCGCAGCGCGCGCGGAGCAGCACCCAGCTGATGACCGGCACGTTGTCGCGCCAGCGCAGGCGCCGCTGGCAGGACGGGCACGTGGACGGCGGATGCACCAGCGACTGCCCGCGCGGCAGGCGGTGGATGCAGACGTTCAGGAAGCTGCCGACGATCAGCCCGAACAGGAACGCCAGCGCGATGATGGGCGGCGGCATCAGGCCGGCCCCGCCGGCGGCGCCGGCCTCGCGGGCGGCTCATCCGGGAGCGGCCAGAGCGGCGAGTCGCGCGAGACGGTCACGCGGCCGGTCGCCGGATCGAGCACGTAGGGTGTGCCCGCCGGGTCGAGCGGCACGCCGCGCAGGCCCCCGCGTCCGGCCAAATCCTGCCAGCCCGACGGCCGCCGGCCGTTGGCGGCCTCGAACCGGTCGACGAGCGCCTCGAGCTGGTCGATGGCGTCACGCGCGTCGATCTGGCGCAACGCGCGTTCCGCGTTGCGGCGGATCCAGTCGGCGTCCGCCGACTCGTACATCTGCCGCCAGAGCACACGTGACGACTCGCGATCGCCGCCCTTGAGCAGCGTCGCCGCGGCAAGCGGGCGCAGCCACGTCCCGGCATTGGGCGCATCGGCGGCCTTGTAGAACCACTCGGCCGCCGCCTGATAGTCGCCGGTCCACCAGTAGTGGACGAAGCCGATGTCGTGCATGTACTCCCAGACGGTCGGGTCGAAGGCAAGCCCGCGCTCGAGGAGCGCGATGGCCTGGTCGGGACGGTTCGGGCCGTAGGGCGCCGGCTCCGTGAGAAACAGCGCGCCGAACCGGTACGCCACCTTGAAGCGGGGATCCAGGCCGGTCGTCAGCTCGAGCAGCGGGTGCAGGGCTTCGAAGTTGCGCGTCTCCTCCGGCGCCAGGCGCGTGCTGCCGTAGAAGAGCACCGCGCGAATCCAGTAGACGTCCGCCGCGAGCGCATCAAAGGACAGGGCCAGCCGCCCGGCCACGTCGCTCGACTGAATCCAGAGCACGGCGCGCTCCGGCGTGTACGGCTGCCACACCCGATCGCGCGCCACCTGCAGCGCCACGGACGCCGACAGCAGCACCACGATGACGAGACCGAGCGTCCAGTTGCGTAGGGCTATGGGCAACATGCGAGTGGCCAAAGACGAATCATCCGCAGATTACGCGGATTACGCAGAAGACACAGAGGAGCAATGCGGTGTTGCTCGTCGCCGGCCGACTCGCGCGGGCGCCGGTCGGAGACCGGCGGCTGCGGTGTGGGTGGACGGGCCGGGAGATGAACCATCACTGCGCGATCTGGATGGCTCATCTCCCGGCCCGTCCGCCCACACCGTGGCGGCCTCTGGCCGCCCCGCGCGAGGCGGCGCAGCGGTGCGTAATCTGCGTAATCTGCGTAATCTGCGGATACACCCGTGGTTCCATTCCGAATCACAGACACTACTTGAAATCGCGGCGGCGGAACACGAGCACCGCCGTCGTGAGCAGCGCCGCGATGTACACCGCGGCATAGGCCAGCGTCAGGCCGAGATGCGACCAGGCGACGGGCACGCCGTGCACGACCTCGGCCTTGATATCGAACGGTGCGAGGTTGGGCAGCAGGTAGTAGAGCCCGAGGGCGATGCCGGCGGCCACCTCGGATTCGACGACGGCGCCGAAGTTGCGCAGGTCCGCGTTGAAGTGCCCCGCGGTCCACAGGCCGAGGGTGAGCAGCGTCGCGAGCAGCGGGCTCGAGAACGTCGAGAAGAAGAGCGCCACGGCCGTCACGACCATCAGCTCCGCCAGGATCATCCCAATCGCCAGGAGCAGCCGCGGATCGACCGCCGGCGCGGGCCACCCGGCCTTGATCGAGACGTGCGTCGTGAGCTCGGTGTAGCCGAGCACGAGGTAGTAGGCCACGGTCATCGCGCCGAGGTTGGCGATGAGCGTCAGCACCAGCCCGAGGTACTTGCCGATGAGGAACTGGTCCCGCGACATCGGCTTGACGAGCAGCGCGAAGATGCTGCGCCGCTCCACTTCCTTGGCCACGAGGCCGATGCCGATGAAGACGGCGATGAGCAGCCCGAAGATCGACATCGAGGCCAGCCCGAGGTCCTTGATGATCTTCAGGTCCTGCCCGGCCGTCAGCTGGCTGATGAGGTACGAGGCCGCCATGAGGATCACCGCGAAGGCGACCAGGCTGTAGGGCACGCGGTCGCGCACCGACTCCCGGAACACCGCGCCGGCAACGAGGAGGATGGCCCGCATCAGAGGCCCTCCGTGTCGCGGCGCCCGCCGGCCGCCACCTCGCGGACGAACAGGTCCTCGAGCGTGTCGCGCACCGGCATCAGCGAGACGACGCGGGCGCCGCCGCCCGCAAGCTCATGCACGAGGGCCTCGGGGCCGGGCGTGGCCGGCAGCTCCAGCGTGCACCGGTCGTGATCGATGTGCGTGATCCGCACGCCACGCGACTCGAGCGCGGCCCGGCGGTCGGCGGCCAGGTCCGACACGACGAGTTCCCAGCCTTTCAACTCGAACGCCAGCAGCTCCGACAGCCGGCCCTGTGCGCGCAGCCGGCCCTGCGCGAGGATGGCCACCTGGCTGCAGAGCGCCTCGGCGTCCGCGAGGATGTGCGAGCTGAAGAACACGGTGCAGCCGCGCGCGCGCAGCCGGAGCATGAGCTGGCGCACGTCGCGGCGTCCCAGCGGGTCGAGTCCGGACATCGGTTCGTCGAGGAAGATGACCTCGGGCTCGTTCAGGATGGCCTGTGCCAGCCCGACACGCTGCACCATCCCCTTGGAGCACTGCCGGAGCTTCAGCCGGCGCTCGGCGCCGAGGCCCACCTCGTCGAGCACGGCGGCGACGCGGCGGCGCCGGTCCTCGCCGTGATAGCCGAAGAGGCTCGCGAAGTACGTGAGCAGTTCCTCCGAGGTCAGGTAGTCGTAGAAGTAGGGGTGCTCGGGCAGGAAACCCAGCCGGCGCTTGACCGAGACGTCACCCACGGGCCGGCCCAGGATGCGCGCGGTGCCGCTCGTCGGATAGAGGAGCTGCATCAGCAGCTTGAGCGTGGTGCTCTTGCCGGCGCCGTTCGGCCCCAGGAAGCCGAAGACCTCGCCCTCCCCGACCGAGAGCGTCAGGGACTCCAGCGCGCGGTACGGCCGCGGCCGCCAGAAGCCAATCGGAAAGTCCTTGGTGAGCGCCTCGGTCTCAATCGCCGCCATAAACGCTTATCGGGCAGACACGTACAAACACGAAGGACACGAAGGCCACGAAGGCCACACAAGTCAGGCCACTAACAGCCGCACCTCAAACGATTCGAGCGAGCACGGCGTCACTACTACGGCAGGAGCTGGCATCAGAAGGTACCTGATGTTGGGCCTCGCGCCGGGTGGCGTCTTCGTGGCCTTCGTGTTCTTCGTGTTTGTACGTCTCGTTGTTGTACGTCTCGCGTTCGTGCGTCTCGCCGCCGCTACTCGCCCGCCGCGCGGACCCGCCGCAGCTCCCACTGGATCGCCGCGTCGAAGAACTCGGCGCGCAGGCCGGGCAGGCGCAGGCCGTTCATGAAGAACGTGGGCGTGCCGCGCACGTCCAGCTGGCCCCCGAGCGCGATGTCCGCCTTCACGAGCTCCAGCATCGCCGGATAGCGCGCATCGAAGTCGGTCACGCCGCCCACGTCACGCGCCGCCTGCCGCACGCTCTCCGGGTTCAGCAGCGGCTGGTTCGAATAGAGCCACATCTCCATCGCCTCGGCCTTGCCCTGTTCGCGCGCCAGTCGCACGGCCACGGCCGCCTCGCAGGCGCCCGAATGCGAGCCGCCGGGCGCGAAGCTGTTGCACTCGCCTTCGAGCGGGTAGTCGCGGGCCTGGAAGTCCAGCACCCCCGGCTGCTCGCTGGCGTAGCGCGCGAGCACGCCGCGGTACTCCTGGTACGTCTGGCCGCACGCCGGGCACTGATAGTCGTTGAACTTGAGGACGACGACGGGCGCCGTCGTGCCGGGGACGTTCACCTGGACACGCGGCTGGGCCTCGAGGAAGCGCTCGAGCTCGGCGATCTGATTCGGTGTGAGCGACGCGCTCGCCGGCGCCGCGCCGGCCGCCGTCTGCGGCGCCGAGGCGACCGTCATCCCCGAGGTCGGGAACCACAGGATCGACCCGGCCGCCAGCGCCACGAACGCCGCCGCCGCCGCCATGCCGAGCGGCGCCTGGGTCAAGAGAGTGAAGTCCCGGCTGGCGCGCCTGCCGAGCGTGCTCATCGGGAACTTCGTCGCGCTCCCCGACACGATGAAGAGCCCCGTCACCGCCACGTACGTCGCCACGCAGAGCAGGCAGATCGCCTTCAGGACGAAGAACGAGGCATAAGCGAAGTAGAGGATCGCGGCGAGCCCCACGGTCGAGAGCGCGAAGATGTAGCCCGGCAGGTTCTGCCGCGACGAGGGCGACTGCTGGCCGATCGCGAGCAGCCCGAGCACGAACAGGAAGAAGAGCGCGCCGATCAGCGCGACCGGCACGCCGGCGATGGCCCCGTACTGGCTCGTGTAGGCCTGCGCACAGCTGAAGGTGCTGTTGATGTCGCAGAAGCCCGAGTAGTTGGGGTCCTTGATGATCTGGTAGTGCACCCACGTCGACGAAGACGCGGCCGCCAGGCCAAGCGCGGCGAAGCCGGCGAGCCAGCCAAGACGCAGGGGACCGGACGGGGCGGCCGGGGCCGCGGGCGGGGAGCTGACGGGGGTACGGCGTGCCATGGGAGGGATTCTACCTAAGGTTCGGCCTCATCCGTACACGCGAACGGGCCGGCGCGCTTACTGGAGCGGGCCGCCCGTGACGACCGCCGGCGTGGAGTGGCCCGCGGTCTCGGCCGACAGCGTGGCCGAGTCGAAGTAGACGGTGCCGAGCGTGTTCGTGTAGAAGAACCGCACCCCCGTGGACCCCTCGGTCACCGGGTCGGCGAACACGTAGTAGGCGCTGATCAGATCGGCGGCCGCCGGACCGCCATCCGGCTGACTGCACGAATCCGCCTGGCCGGCTTCGCCGTCCGTGGCCGCGCTCATCTGAATCGTGTAGCCGCTCTTGATCACGCTCGGCGCGCCCGCGCCCAGGTCGGGGCTGATGAAGGGGGGCCCCGTCCCGCCGGGGACCACCGCCAGCTGTGACAGCTCCGAGGCGTAGAAGCCGTTTCCGCACCCGGAGTGGAACGCCTGCTGCGAGCTGTTGATGGCGCGCAGCGACGCAATCGCGGACGCTTCGTTCCCGGACATGCGGGCGCGAAGCAGGCCGGGCACCGCGATGGCCGCGATGATCCCGATGATGGCGACGACAATCAGCAACTCGATGAGGGTGAAGCCTCTGGTGCTTCCCGGGCGCATGTCGTGCCTCCTTGTTCCTGCCGGGGGGGCGGTGCCGCCTCAGGCGGCGCCGGAGCGGGCGCATCGCCGGCCTGTACAAACCAAACGGGGGTGAGGGATGTCCCCCCACCCCCGCAGGGTTCGTGCGGCGGTCTGTGGCTTACTGCAGCGGGCCGCCCGTGGCCACCGCCGGCGCGTCGTTGCCCGCGGTCTCGGCCGACAGCGTGGCCGAGTCGAAGTAGATGGTGCCCAGCGTGTTCGTGTAGAAGAAGCGCACGCCCGTCGAGCCTTCCGTGACCGGGTCGGCGAACGCGTAGTAGGAGCTGATCAAGTCGGCCGCCGCGGGGCCGCCATCGGCCTGGCTGCACGAGTCCTCGGTGCCCGCATCGCCGTCCGCGCCGCCGTTCATCTCGATCGTGTAGCCGCTCTTGACGACGTCCGGCGCACCAGCGCCGAGGTCAGGGCTGATGAAGGGCGCGCCCGTGCCGCCGGGCGCCACCGCCAGCTGCGACAGTTCCGACGCGTAGAAGCCGTTCGCGCAGCTCGACGAGAACGCCTGCTGCGAGCTGTTGATGGCGCGCAGCGAGCCGATGGCCGACGCCTCGTTGCCCGACATGCGGGCGCGGAGCAGCCCGGGGACGGCGATGGCGGCGATGATGCCGATGATGGCCACGACGATCAGCAGCTCGATGAGGGTGAAACCCTTGGTGTCGCGGATACGCATGATGTGCCTCTTTCCTTGTCTGTGACGTGGTGTCTGAACTCGTTCGATGCTCGGGTTCGCGTGTTCGTCCTGGCGACGCCGCCCACTCTGCGGCGGCGTCCCCGATGGCTCTCCCTAGAGCAACCCCGGTGCCAAATCACCATCACCAGCCAAGGCAATGCCGTAAGTCAATTATTTGCAGTCACTTACGGCATTACAACCGGCCCGGAAGCCCCGTCGATGGCATGCGAACCAGCCCGGGAGTGACAAGTCGTGTCACTGCCGAGGTGGCATTCGTTGTCAGGAGGGGCTCTCGCGGAGGGCGCGCATGGCGCGGCGGACCGTCCGCCTACCGCAGGCCGTACTTCTTGGCGAGGTAGCGGAACTGGCGGAACGAGAGGCCGAGCAATTCGGCGGCACGGACCTGCACGCCGCCCGCCTGCTTGAGGGCACGTTCGAGGTGGGTGCGCTCGATTTCGTGGAGATGTGCCTCGAGGTTGAAGCCGGCCTCGGGCAGGGCCTCCTCCCCCCGTGACGAGGCCATTGGCGTTGCCGGCTCGCCGCGGCGCAGATGGGCGGGCAGCGTCTCCGGCAGCACCACGGGCGTCTTCTCGAGCGCGACCGCCCGCTCGATGACGTTCTCCAGTTCCCGGACGTTGCCGGGCCACGGGTAGGCCTGCAGCAGTTCGAGTGCCGCCTGCGACACCGCGGTGACGGCCTTCCCCATCTCGCGCGCGTGCTTCTCGAGGAAGTGCGCCGCGAGCATCGGGATGTCCTCGCACCGCTCGCGCAGGGGCGGCAGGTGAATGGGAATCACGCTGAGGCGGTAGTACAGGTCCTCGCGGAACTTCTCGTCCGCGACGAGCTTGGCCAGGTCGCGGTGCGTGGCCGCAATGACGCGGATGTCGGCGGCCGTCTCCTCCGCGCCGCCCACCCGCCGGAACTGCCGTTCCTGCAGCACCCGCAGCACCTTCACCTGCATGGTCGGGCTCATCTCGCCGATCTCGTCGAGGAAGATGGTCCCCTTGTCGGCGAGTTCGACGAGCCCCTTCTTGTTCGTCTCGGCGCCGGTGAAGGCGCCCCGCACGTGGCCGAAGAGCTCCGACTCGAGCAGCGTCTCGGTGAGCGCGCCGCAGTTGACCGCGACGAACGGGCGATCGCGCCGGAGCGACTGGAAGTGAATGGCGCGCGCCACCAGTTCCTTGCCGGTGCCCGACTCCCCCGTGATGAGGACGGTGCTGTTGGTGCGCCCGATGGTCTCGACGAGCTGGAAGAGCTCCAGCATGGGCTGGCTGCGCCCGACGATGCCGAAGGCCGCGTGGGGCTGGTTGAGGACGGCCTTGAGGCGGACGTTCTCGCGCCGCAGCTCCTCCTTCTCGAGGTGCTGCCGGATCTTCAGCTTCAACTCGTCGACGTTGAAGGGCTTGTCGAGGTAGTCCACGGCCCCGAGGCGCATGGCCTCCACCGCGCTCTCCTTCGAGGCGAAGGCGGTCATCATGATGCCGATGATGCCGGGGTTGGCCGCCTTGGCGGCGCGGAGCACCTCGACGCCGCTCAGGTCGGGCATCCGGATGTCGGACAGCAGCACGTCCACCGGCTCCCGCTCGAGCACGGCCACCGCGGCGGTCCCGTTGTCGGCGGCGGTCACGTGGTACCCCTCGCGCTTCAGCACGATCGACAGCATCTCGCGCATCGACCGTTCATCGTCGACGACGAGGACGCGCGCCTGGGGGGTGTCGTCTGCCATGGGTCGTTCGCGCTAGCCGTCCACCGCCGCCCGGCGGGTGGAGATGACCGGGAAGTGCACGGTGACCCGCGTGCCGCGGCCCACTTCCGACTGCACCTCGATGCGGCCATTGTAGTCGCTCACGATCCGGTGCACGACGGCGAGGCCGAGGCCCGTGCCGCCCGAGAAGGTGGCCCGGAACGGCTGGAAGATCGCCTCGATCTCGTCGGCGGGGATGCCCGTGCCCTCGTCGGCCACGCCGAACCGCGCCTCGGCGGGGGTGTCGCCCCAGGGCGGCGCGAGGGCGACGAACAGCAGGAGGCGCCCGCCGGCCGGCATGGCCCGCAGCCCGTTGGTGGCCAGGTTCCAGACGATCTGCCTGATCTGGTTCTCGTCGGCCTCGATCGTGACGGCCTCGGCCGGCACATCCACGTCAATCGTGTGCGAGGCCAGCACCTCGGGGCTGTTGCGCAGGAGCGTGGCCGCGTCCTGCACGGCGCGGCGCAGGTCGAGGGGGCGCACCGCGAACTGCTGCGGGCGCGCGTAGGCGAGGAACGACTTGATGGTGTCGTTCAGACGGTCCGACTCGCGCAGCACGATGTCCATCAGCTGCCCCTGCTCCTCCGAGAGCGGCAGCTCGTGCCGCAGCACCTGCATGGACCCGGACATCGAGGCGAGCGGGTTGCGGATCTCGTGCGCGATGCCGGCGGCCATCTCGCCGACGGCGGCGAGGCGCTGCTGGAGCCGGTTGTTGCGCTCGAGCCGGCGGAGATCGGTGACGTCCTGGAAGGTGAAGAGGAAGCCGCGTCCGCCGTCGGGCAGCGGCAGGAGGGTCACCGAGAGGCCGAGGTCGATCACGTCGCCGTCGGGACGGCGGAACTCGTAGTCCGCGCGGCGGGTCCGCGACACCTCCAGCCCCTGCTCGAGGCCCGCCGCGAAGGCCGTCGGCAGCTGCAGCACGTCGGCCACGAGCTGTCCGACCGCGCGGCCGGCCGGCACCCCGGTGATCGTGGTGGCCGACCGGTTGAAGGTCAGCAGCCGCTGCGCGGCGTCGGCGCTGGCCACGCCGCTCACCATGTTGTCGACCACGTGCTGGCTGAACGCCTGCAGGTCGGCCATCGCGGCCGACGCCTGCACGAGCCGCACGTCGGCGCGGCGCCGGCCCTCGGCGAGCGATCCCGCCAGCAGCGCCACCGCGAAGAAGGCGCCGACGTTGATGGCCACGGTGTACTGCGCAACGCGGGCATTCGGCAGTTCATCGAGCTCCGTCATCACCCAGATGCCGTCGAGGTTGCCCGTGGCCTGCAGGTACTGCGCGAGGACGAGTCCGACGTACAGGATGGCGCTCAGCGTGGCCACCTGGAGGCTGCCCCGCCGGAGCTGCACGACGGCCGCCGCCACGATGGGCAGCCCATAGAGCACGGCGAAGAAGCTGGTGATGCCGCCGGTGAAGTAGATGAACGCCGAGACCACCAGCGCGTCGAGCGCGAAGTGCAGGTCGGCGATCCACGGCCGGCGGTCGGCGTAGCGGAGGGTGGCGGCGAAGATGAGGCTCGACGCGTAGACGAACCCGATGAGGTAGAAGAACGGGTTGACCGGCACGACGCCCGGCGTCCGCACCAGCACCACGACCGCCGATCCGAGCAGCAGCGTCGCGACGGTCAGGCGGACGGCCACCTGCATCGCGAGCTGCTGCCGGAGCGGCCGCGCCTGATCGGTCATCCAGCCAGCTGGCTGATGAGGTCGAAGATGGGCATGTACATCGCGATGACGATGCCGCCGACGACGCCGCCGAGGAAGGCGATCATCACCGGTTCGAGCAGCGTCAGCATGCCGGCGACCGCCGTGTCGACCTCTTCTTCGTAGAAGTCGGCGATCTTCGCCAGCATCGTGTCGAGCGCGCCGGTGGCCTCGCCGACGCCGATCATCTGCACGACCATGCTCGGGAACACACCGGTCTGGCGCAGCGGATCCGCAATGGTCTCGCCGCGCTCGATGCTCGTGCGCGTCACGAGGATGGCATCCTCGATGACGGAGTTGCCGGAGGTGCGCGCCGTGATGTCGAGGCCGTCGAGAATCGGCACGCCCGAGGCCATCAGCGTCGACAGGGTGCGGCAGAACCGGGCGACGGCGATCTTCCGCAGGATGCCGCCGAGGATCGGCAGCTTCAGCATCGCGCCGTCGACGACGCGGCGCCCGCCCTCGGTCGCGTAGTACCGGTTGAAGACGAACGAGAACACGACGCTCCCGACGATCAGGAACGGCATGTAGCTGACGAGGTTGTTGCTGAGCGCGATGACGACACGCGTCGGCAGCGGCAGCTGCGCGCCGAGGCCCTCGAAGAGCTGGGCGAAGGTCGGGATGACCTTCCAGAGAATCACGCCGACGACCACGGCCGCGATCACGACGACGGCGACCGGGTAGATCATCGCCGACTTGACCTGCCCCTTCAGCTTGACCGACTTCTCGATGTAGACGGCCAGCCGCTTCAGAATGGTGTCGAGGATGCCGCCGGCCTCGCCGGCCGCGATCATGTTCGAGTAGAGGGTGTCGAACGTCTTCGGGTGCTTCTTCATCGCGTCGGCCAGCGACGCGCCGCCCTCGACGTCGGTGCGGGTCTGCAGGATGACCTGCGAGAAGTGCTTGTTGTCCTCCTGGTTGCCCAGGATGTCGAGGCACTGCACGAGGGGCAGGCCCGCGTCGATCATCACGGAGAACTGGCGGGTGAACACGGCGAGATTCTTCGCCGGCACGCTCCTCGCGCGCAGCTTCTTCTTCGGCGCCGCGGCCGCGGCCCGTCCCGCCACGGGGGTGATCTTGGTGACGAGGATCTGCTCGCGCCGAAGCGCGGCGATCACCGCGTCCATCGTGTCGCCCATCCGCTCGCCGTTGATCGTCTCGCCGGCGCGCGTGCGTCCCGAGAAGGCGAATTGTGCCATGTCGGCCGTCTCCCGAATGTCAGGTCCCGGGGGGGAGCCTCACGTCATCCAGCCGTCTACCGCCCGGCGGGCGGCCGCGTCCCGGGGGCCATCCCCGGACGCCCCATGCCCGCGCCCTGCACGACGCCGGCCCCGCGGGTGATCATCTCCTGCAACTCGTCGCGGTTCGACGAGGCCGACATCGCCGTATCGACCGTCACCAGCCGCCGCTGCACCAGCGTGGCCAGCGACTGGTTCATCGTCTGCATGCCCATCTTTTCCTGGCCGGTCTGCATGGCCGAGTAGATCTGGTGCACCTTGTCCTCGCGGATCAGGTTGCGGATGCCCGGCGTCGGCACGAGGATCTCGAGCGCGACCGCGCGGCCCGGCTGTCCCGCCTTCGGCAGCAGCGCCTGGCAGATGATGCCTTCCAGCACGAGCGAGAGCTGGGTCCGGATCTGCGACTGCTGGTGCGCGGGGAAGACGTCGATGATGCGGTTGATGGTCTGCGACGCCGAGTTGGTGTGCAGCGTGCCGAACGTCAGGTGGCCCGTCTCCGCGATCCGGAGCGCGGCCTCCACCGTCTCGAGGTCGCGCATCTCGCCGATGAGGACGATGTCGGGATCTTCGCGGAGGGCGGCACGGAGGGCGGCCGTGAAGCTCTGCGTGTCGCTGTGCACCTCGCGCTGGTTGACGAGGCAGCCCTTGTGCGGGTGCAGGTACTCGATCGGGTCCTCGATGGTGAGGATGTGCCCGTGGCGCTCCTGGTTGATCTTGTCGATCATCGAGGCCAGCGTCGTCGACTTGCCGCTGCCGGTCGGCCCCGTCACGAGCACGAGCCCGCGCGGGCGCTCGGCCAGCTTGGCGATGACCGGCGGCAGGCCGAGCTCGGCGAAGTTCTTGATCTGCTCGGGAATCAGGCGGTAGACCGCGGAGACCGCGCCGCGCTGGTTGAACAGATTGCAGCGAAACCGCGCCAACCCGCGGATGCCGAACGAGAAGTCGAGCTCGAGCGTCTCCTCGAACCGCTTCTTCTGGGCGTCGGTGAGCACGCTGTAGGCCAGCGCCTTGGTGTCGGACGGCGTGAGCTCGGGGAAGTCGGGCAGCCGCTCGAGCTCGCCATGGACCCGCACCTGCGGCGGCGTCCCGATCGAGAGGTGCAGGTCCGACCCGCTGCGCTCGACGGTCATCTTCAAGAGTTCGGGGAGGGTGGCCATAGGTACTGTTCGCTCTTCGCTCTCGTTCTTCGCTGGTCGCTCACTGGCGAACAGCTTTCGGCTGTCGGCTGTCGGCTCTCAGCTCTCAGCTCTCGGCTGTCGGCTCTCGGCTGTCGGCTGTCGGCTCTCAGCTCTCAGCTCTCGGCTCTCGGCTCTCGGCTCTCGGCTCTCGGCTCTCGGCTCTCGGCTCAGATCAGATCGAAAGATCAGATCGAAAGATCAGGTCACAAGATCAGGAGATAGATCGCCACATCGCACATCGCACATCCAGATCACCACATCACGAGATCGCCAGATCACCAGATTCTGCGCGCTCTACTTCACCGTCTCCCTCACAACCTCTTCAATCGTCGTGACCCCGTCCTTGATCTTGCGGAGGCCGCTGCCGCGGAGCGTGATCATGCCTTCCTCGACGGCCTTGCGGCGCAGTTCCAGGGCGGAGGCGCCGACCAGGATGAGCTCCCGCAGTTCGTCGGTGATCTCCATCACCTCGTACAAGCCGACGCGGCCCTTGTAGCCGGTCTTGTTGCACTTGTCGCAGCCGTTGCCCTTCTGGGGCACGACGGCCTGCGCCTCTTCCTGCGAGAAGCCGATCTGCATCAGGGCCGGCGGCGGCTCGTCGTGCGGCACCTTGCAGTTCGTGCAGATGCGGCGGACGAGGCGCTGGGCGCACACGAGGTTCAGCGAGCTGGCCACGAGGAACGGCTCGATGCCCATGTTCATCAACCGGTTGATCGTGCTCGGCGCGTCGTTGGTGTGCAGCGTCGACAGCACGAGGTGGCCCGTAAGCGCGGCCTTCACCGCGATCTCGGCCGTCTCGAAGTCGCGGATCTCGCCGACGAGGATGATGTTCGGGTCCTGGCGGAGGAAGCTGCGAAGCGCGGCGGCGAAGTTCAGGCCGATGTTCTCGCGGACCTGGACCTGGTTGACCCCGACGAGGTTGAACTCGACCGGGTCCTCGGCGGTCATGATGTTGGTCTCGGGCGTGTTGATGCGCGAGATCGACGAATAGAGCGTGTTGGTCTTGCCGCTGCCGGTCGGCCCCGTCACGAGCACCATGCCCCACGGCTTCAGGATGGCGGTCTCCAGCTTGCGCAGCGACTCGCTCTCGAAGCCGAGCTTCGTCATGTCGAGCATGAGCTTCGACTTGTCGAGCAGGCGCATCACGATCTTCTCGCCGAAGAGCGTCGGCAGGCACGACACGCGGAAGTCGATCTCCGTCGTCTTGCCGGCGTCGCTGAAGCGCAGCTTGATGCGGCCGTCCTGCGGCAGCCGCTTCTCGGCGATGTCGAGCTTCGCCATGATCTTGATGCGCGAGGTGATGGCGTCGCGCATCTTGAGCGGCGGGCTCATGATGTTGTAGAGGATGCCGTCCACGCGGTACCGGACGCGGTATTCCTTCTCGTACGGCTCGATGTGGATGTCGCTCGCCCCCTTCGAGATGGCCGACATCAGCAGCACGTTCACGAGCTTGATGACCGGCGCCTCCTCGCCCTGCCGGGCGAGCATGTCGGCGCTGATCTCCTCGAGGTCCTCCATCACCTCGACGTCGCCCGTCTCGATGAGCGGCATCTCGTCGAGCGTCCGCGAGGCCAGTTCGAGCGCGCTCTCGCCCGGCGGCGCGGCGGACGCCGCCGATGCCTTCGGCGCCGCGGCGCCGTAGTACTTCTGGATCGCGTCGATGACCGCCGTCTCGGACGCCACGACCGGCTCGACGTTGTAGCCCGTCATGAACTTCACGTCGTCCATGGCGAACACGTTGGTCGGGTCCGTCATCGCGATCGTCAGCGTCGCGCCGGCGCGGCTGAGCGGGATGATCTGGTACTTCTGCGCCGTCTCGGCGGGGACGAGCTTGATGACGGCCGGGTCGATCTCGAACTGGGCAAGCGCAATCGACGGGACCCCGTACTGCTTCGACAGCAGCGCGGTGATCTCCTCGTCCTTCACGTACCCCATCTTCACGAGGTTGGCCCCGAGCTTGCCCCCGTGCGTCCGTTGATACGTCAGCGCTTCCTGGAGCTGCTCCGCGGTGATCCGCTTCTCTTTGAGGAGCAACTCGCCAATGCGAACGGGCATAAGACTCTGGTGACTTCCCTCAAGGGCCGAGGTGCCGGGGCGCCTGGGTGCCCCGGCACTTAGTAAACGACTCTTCCCCCAACACTCCAGCCCCGGTCCGCGCCGTCGCGGCCGGCCGATACGTGCGCGTCGACGAACAGCGAGGCCGTCAGCCCGAGGCTGACGCCGACCGATCCCACGGGCCGCGCATCACCCGCCGTGCTCGCCCGCATCCCGCCGCGCACGCCGATGCGGTGGCTGAACCCCCACGCCTCCACGCCCGCCGCCACGTCGCGGCGCTCGCCGCCGGCGGCCGCCTGACGCGTCAGGTCCGTGTCCACCGCCACGATCCACCGCGAGCGGCCCGGCCAGCCCGGGCCATACGCCAGGCCCACCCGGGCACGGCGCTCCAACGTGATCGTACTCTCCCCCTCCCCCATCGCCAGGGTCGGCTCGCGCAAATTATGCACGACCAGCCCCATCCGGACGGGGCCGGTACCCACCATCAACCCGGCGTCCAGGTCGACGTGCCGTGCCGTGCCGGTCTCGAGCCCATCTGCCTCGTCGACCAGGGCGGACCATCCGCCGGTCCGCTGGCCGCCACCGGCTCCGGCCCCGCCGCTGACGAGCCGCAGGGTGGTCCCGACGACGACCCCGTCGGCGAGGGACTGCACGAGCGTCAGACCGAGGTGCCGGGTCTCCACGGACTGGAACGACACCTCCCGGCCCTCTATTTCTCGGCTCCCGGCAGGCAGACCTGCAGGGCTGGCCGTCACCCCCCAGTGCCGAAGGCGGTAATGGCTCAGTCCGATCTGCGGCAGGGCCACCGCAAACAGGGTGCCCCTGGCCTCGCCAGCCTCGGCCCCTGGCGCGGCGTTGGCCGGCGCCCCCTCGGGCTCCCCGTGCCCACGGAACAGGTCCAAAATGCCGCCGACCACGACCGCGCCGCCCAGGCCCGCCGGGTTCCAATAGACCGCCGACGCGTCGTCGGCCACAGCAACGAACGCGCCAGCCATCCCCTGCGCACGGCTGCCCGGTTCCGCACCCTGCGCGGCAGCCGTACCGGGAATCCCGGCCAGAATCCAGAGCATGAGGCCGGCGGCGCCGAACGGTCTCGGTGTCATAACTGGTGGGGTGATTACAGAAAAGGTCTTGGAAATAGGGCAGGAACCGTCATCGTGTCAGCGATTTGTCACAGAAGTCAAGGAACCCGTCCCAGTCCGTCCTTCGTATAGAGTTGAAAGGATTTACAGGACATCCACGCCCGTGACACGACGATTCCCGCCCCATGACGGCCCGGCGCGCTGACGCCGGCGACAGGCTGCCTGCCCTCCCCTGGCGGCTGACCGGAATGGTCGTCCGCCCGACCCCGACCCTGACGGCGGCCATCGCGCATGGCGCCTGGGCGACGGTGTGGCTGGCGGGCCTCCTGCTGTGGGCGGGCGCTGCCGGCGCCCTGCTGTCCACGCCCGTCGGCCAGCAAGCCCTGGTGGACGAGCGGGTGCGGATCGTGGAGGCGTTCGGCGGCGAGGTGGACGATGCCACGTATGAGGGGTGGCAGGCCCAGCCGCCGGTGCTGACGTATCTGACGAGCGGCGGGCGCGTGTGGTTGCTCCCGCCCGTGACGCTGGCGGTGGCCCTCGGACTCCTCGCGGCGGCCCGGCGGCACGGGGCGCCGGTCTCGTTCCGCCAGGTGCTGGCCGTCGTGACGCACGCCAACGTGGCGCTGGTGCTGCAGCAACTGGTGGCCACCCCGCTGCACTACGGGCGGGAGTCGCTGACGGGCGCGTCGAACGTCGCGGCGCTCGTGCCGATGGTCGAGGAGGGCACGGCCCTGGCGCTGTGGCTGGGCTCGATCGACCTGTTCGGGCTCTGGTGGCTCTGGCTGCTGGCCGTGGGTCTTGGCCTCGTGACGGCCCGTCCGTCGCGGGGGTGGTTCGTGCGGCTGGTCGCCGCGTACTTCGTCCTCGCCGCGGTGGCGGCGCTGGTCGTGGGTCTGACAGGAGGGTCGTAACGGTGTTTCGCAGGAAGTGGCTCCTCATCCTCATCGCGATCCTCGTCATCGGCGGCGGCGCGGCCTCGTACTTCGCCTCGAAGCGCGAGGAGGGCACGCTCGTCTCGGCCGAGTCGGTGGACCGGCGCACGCTGGAGGCGCTGGTCTCCGCGTCGGGCAAGCTCGAACCGCGGCGGTCGGTGAACATCAGCGCCCAGTCGATGGGCCGCGTGACGCGTCTCGGCGTGAACGAAGGCGACCGCGTGACGGCGGGCCAGTTCCTGCTGCAGATCGATCCGGTCAACGCCGCCACGGCGGTCCAGCGCGACGAGGCGGCCGTCGCCGGGGCGCGCACGGGGCTCCAGCAGGCGCGCACGCAGATCCAGAGCGCGCAGGCCAACCTGGACCTCGCACGGCAGTCGCTCAAGCGCCAGCAGGATCTCTGGGAAGCCGGCCTGACGACGCGCGAGCAGCTCGAGAAGGCCGTGGCGGAGGTCGACATCCGCGAGAGCGACCTGAAGGCGCGCGAGCAGGAGATTCAGACACGCGAGCAGCAGCTGCGGCAGCAGGAAGCCGGCCTGGCCAGCAGCCGGCACAATCTGGCGCAGGTGCGATTCGAGTCCCCCTTCGACGGCATCGTGACGCGTCGCAACATCGAGGAGGGCGAGAACGTCGTGACCGGCACGATGAACAATCCCGGCACCGTGCTGCTGACGGTGGCCGACATGTCGGTGATCGAGGCGCAGGTCGAGGTCGACGAGACGGACATTCCACTCGTGCAGATCGGACAGGAGGCGCGCGTCACGATCGACGCGATTCCGAACCGCAGCTTCCGGGGCCGGGTCACCGAGATCGGCAACAGCCCGATCCAGGCGGCCGGGCAGCAGGCGACCGGGGCGCGTACCGCCACGAACTTCAAGGTCGTCGTGACGATCGAGGACGAGGTGCCGGACGTGCGGCCGGGCTTCACGTGCACGGCCGAGATCACGACGGCCACGCGCGACAGCGCGGTGTCGGTGCCCATCCAGGCGCTGACGATTCGCGAGCAGGAGTACGACGCGCAGGGGACGCTCGTGCCGCGCGAGCGGCCGGCGCCCACGTCACGCTGGGGCCGGCCGTCGGCGGCGCCGGCCGCGCCGGCCGTCGCGCCGTCGCTGCCGCCGGGCCACACGCGGCGGGAGATCGAGGGCGTCTTCCTGATCCGCGAGGGCCGCGCGACGTTCGTGCCCGTGCAGGTCGGGATTGCCGGCGAGCGCCACTTCGAGGTGCTCGAGGGCCTGAGCGAAGGCGACCAGGTGATCACCGGGCCGTTCGACTCGGTGCGCAACATGTTCGACGGCGACCAGGTGCGGGTGCAGACACCCGGCACCCGGCGGTAGGCCGCGGGGCGAGGCGGACCGGCCGACATGACCCAGATCTTCGAATCCGTGAAGCTCGCACTGGCCTCCATCTGGGCCAACAAGCTGCGATCGCTGCTCACGCTGCTGGGCAACATCGTCGCCGTGTCGTCGATCATCACGGTGGTCGCGCTCATCACCGGCGTCAACGGCGCCGTCTCGAACGCGATCCTGTCGGATCTGGGGGCTGATGCCTTCACGATCCAGCGCACGGGCATCACGCGCAACCAGGACGAGGCGGACCGCCAGCGCAACAACCCGCGGATCACGCTCGACGAGGCGGCCTCGATCAAGCGGTTCGGCACCGCGATCCAGTCGGTCATGGCGCAGGCGCAGCAGCGCACGACCGTGGCGTATCGCAGCGAGGAACTGCAGTCCGTCCAGGTGCAGGGCGTCACCGAGGCCTACGTCGACTTCTCGACGTTCAACGCCGAACGCGGCCGCATGATCAGCCCGTTCGAGATCCAGCGCCACCGGCCGGTGGCCATCATCGGCTGGCAGGTGGCCGACCGGCTGTTCGGCCCCGCCGATCCGCTCGACAAGCTGATCCGCGTCGCGGGCCTCCAGTTCCGCGTCGTCGGCGTCAGCGAGAAGAAGGGCGCGATCTTCGGCAACTCGCTCGACGAGTTCGTGGTGATCCCGCTCGGCCAGTACCAGAAGCTCTTCGGCTCGCGGCAGTCGCTGCAGCTGCTCGTGCTGCCGCGCCACGCGTCGCTGGTCGCCCTGGCGCGCGACGAGGCCCGCGTGGCGCTGCGCGTCGAGCGCGGGCTCTCCCCCGCCGAGGACGACAACTTCGGCATCATCGCCTCGGACTCGGTGCTCGACATCTACAACCAGGCCACGGCCGGCATCGCCGCGGTGCTGGTCGGCGTCGTCGCGCTGTCGCTGGTCGTCGGCGGCATCGTGATCATGAACATCATGCTGATGGTGGTGAGCGAGCGGACGCGCGAGATCGGGCTGCGCAAGGCGCTCGGCGCGAAACGCCGCGACATCATGTCGCAGGTGCTGACCGAGTCGATCACCCTGTCGCTCACGGGCGGGGTGCTCGGCATCGCGCTCGGCGCGCTCTTCGCCAGGGGGCTGGCCGCCGTGACGCCGCTGCCGGCGGCGGTCGAGCTGTGGTCGGTGGCGATCGGCGTGATCATCACCGGGCTCGTGGGCCTGTTCTTCGGCTGGTATCCGGCACGGCGCGCGTCGATGCTCGACCCGATCGAAGCGCTCCGGAGGGAATGATGCGCTTCGCGCTGCTGAAGGAAACGGCCATCATGGCGCTGGACACGCTCCGCGCCAGCAAGATGCGCTCGGCGCTGACCGTGCTGGGCATCGTCATCGGCATCACGTCGATCGTCGGCATGACGTCGCTCATCCGCGGCTTCGACGAATCGCTGCGGGCGTCGATCATGGAGCTCGGGCCGAAGACGATCTTCGTGCAGCGGTTCGGCGCGCTCAGCTTCTCGTCCGGCGCGGCGTTCACGGACCTGCTCCGCCGCCCGCACCTGACCGTCGACGACGGCGAGGCCATCAAGCGCCTGGCCACGACCGTGGGGCTGGTCGACACATGGCTCGGCGCCGGCGGCAACCCGACCCAGGAGCGCATCTTCTACCGGGGCCAGCGCACCCAGCCGATGGTCGTGTTCGGCGCGAGCGAAGCGTACGTCGACGTGAACTTCGCCAAGATCGTCATCGGACGGTCCATCACGGCCCAGGAAGTCGACCGGCGGCGCAACGTGGCCGTCATCGGCTACGGCCCGTACGAGGCCCTGTTCCTCAAGAGCGGCCTGGATCCGATCGGCAAGCGCGTGCGCATCGGCGCCGTGGAGTACACGGTGGTCGGCGTCGTCGGCCAGCGGCCGAGCGCCGGCGGGTTCGGGCTCGGACAGGACGACTTCGTCTTCATCCCGTACACGGCCTTCCGCAAGCAGTTCGGATCGGAGAAGGCGCAGGCGCCGGGCCGTTTCGGCGGCATCAGCGCCATGATCGCCGTGGTGCCCCACGAGTGGGTGTCGCGCGACGACGCGATGCGCGAGGTCGAGGAGATCATGCGCATCCGGCACGGCCTGACGCTGGACCAGCCGAACGACTTCGACCTCGTCACGCAGGACGCCATTCTGCAGGTGTGGGAGCAGATCTCCCAGGCCGTGCTGCTCTCGCTCGTCGTCATCTCGTCGATCGCCCTGATGGTCGGCGGCATCGGCGTGATGGCGATCATGACGATCACGGTGACCGAGCGGACCCGGGAGATCGGCGTCCGGAAGGCGATTGGCGCCAGGCGCGGGGAGATCCTGTTCCAGTTCCTCGTCGAGGCGGTGGTGCTGACGAGCATCGGGGGCGTGATCGGCATCATCTGCGGCAGCGCGATCGGCCTGCTGGTCAACATGGCCTCGGGCTTCCCCATCTCGCTGCCCTGGTGGTCGTTTGCCCTCGGCCTCGGCTTCTCGGCCGCCGTGGGCATCTTCTTCGGCATGCTCCCCGCCTGGCGCGCCTCCCGCCTCGACCCCATCGAAGCGCTGCGCTACGAGTAGGACCAACGCAGTCACGGACAAACACGAAGGACACGAAGGTCACGAAGGCCCCGTGGTTTCGCGTGTGCCTCTGGTTGGCGGTTGCCGCTTCTCGGCTTGCTGTGAGCCGTTGCCGCACGTGTTTCTCCCCGCATTCTTGATGTCTTCGTGGCCTTCGTGTCCTTCGTGTTTGTACGTCCGCGCGCCGGCCGTGCTGGTTTGGCCTGGGGGACCGTCACGTATATGATGCGGCTGTAACGGCTTTATCACGTCCCGCGGGAGGATAGCGCCATGAAGGTCTACGACGCCGCCAGCATCCGCAACGTGGCCGTCGTCGGTCACGGGGGCTGCGGCAAGACGCAGCTCGTGTCGGCCATGCTCTTCGATGCCGGGATGGTCAACCGGCTGGGCAAGGTCGACGACGGCACCACCGTCACCGACTACGACGACGAAGAAGTCGCCCGCAAGCACACGCTCTCCGCCAGCCTCGCCTACGCGGAGTGGAACAAGCAGAAGATCAACCTCATCGATACGCCCGGCTTCGGCAACTTCTTCGCCGAGGTCCGCTCGGGCCTGCGCGTCGCCGACGCCGCCCTGGTCGTCGTGGACGCCGTGTCCGGCGCCGAGGTGCAGACGGAGAAGGCGTGGGCGGCGGCGCATGAGCTCGGCCTCCCGCGCCTCGTCGTCCTGAGCCGCCTCGACCGTGAGCGCGCCTCCCTGGAACGGACGCTGGAGTCGCTCCGCCAGTCCTGCCACCGCACCATCATCCCGATCCAGCTGCCCATCGGCGAGGAGAAGGCCTTTGCCGGCGTCGTCGACCTCGTCCGCATGAAGGCCTGCCGCTTCAGCGGCGATGGCGCGGGCACGATGACCGAGGGGGACATCCCTCCGGAGATGGCCGGGGCCGCCGCCGCCGCGCGCGACACGCTGATCGAGATGGTGGCCGAGGCCGACGAGCAGTTGATGGAGCGGTTCTTCGACGCGGGAACGTTGACGCAGGAGGAACTGGCCAGCGGGCTCGTGAGCGCCACGGCCGCGGGCCGCCTCTTCCCGCTGGTCTGCGCGTCGGGGCTCGAGAACATCGGCGTCCAGCCCGTGCTCGACGCGATCCTCGCCTACCTCCCCTCACCCGCGGCGCGGCCGTTCACCGCCGTGGACGAGGCCGGCGCCGTCGTGTCGCGCGCCGCCGACGAGGGCGCGCCGTACGCGGCGTTCGTCTGGAAGACGGTGGCCGACCAGTTCGCCGGGCGCATCACGATGTTCCGCGTCTACCAGGGCACGCTCACGGCCGACACCTCGGCCCGCAATGCGACCCGCGACAACCCGGAGCGGCTCGGCCACCTGATGGTGATGCAGGGCAAGACGGCCGCGAACGTGCCCGAGATCAAGGCCGGCGACCTCGGCGCCGTGGCCAAACTCAAGGACACGCGCACCAACGACACGCTGGCCGACAAGGCCGCCGGACTGACGTTTGCGCCCATCGTATTTCCCGACCCCGTGCTCTCGTACGCCATCGAGCCCAAGAGCCGCGGCGACGAGGACAAGATCAGCACCGCGATGCACCGCCTCGAGGAGGAGGACGGGACCATCCGCTACATGCGCGACCCGCAGACGGGTGAGTTGCTGCTCGCCGGCCAGGGCCAGCTCCATATCGAGGTCACCGTCGCGAAGCTGAAACGGCGCTTCGGCGTCGAGGTGAACCTCAAACCGCCGCGCATCGCCTACCGCGAAACCATCACGGCCAAGGTGGAGGCCCACGGACGCCACAAGAAGCAGACCGGCGGCCACGGCCAGTTCGGCGACTGCAAGATCCGGATGGAGCCGCTGCCCCGCGGCAGCGAGTTCGAATTCGTGGACGAGATCTTCGGCGGCTCGATTCCGCGCGGGTTCATCCCGGCGGTCGAGAAGGGCGTCCAGGAGTCACGACTGCGCGGCTATCTTGCGGGCTGCCCCGTCGTGGACATCCGCGTGACGCTGTACGACGGGCAGTACCACGACGTCGACTCGAATGAGCTGTCGTTCAAGACGGCCGGCTCGCTGGCCTTCAAGGATGCGATGTCGAAGGCGCGGCCGACGCTGCTCGAGCCCGTGATGACGGTGGAGGTCTACGCTCCGAGCGACTTCGCGGGCGACCTCATGGGCGACCTCAACAGCCGCCGGGGACGCATCGCCGGCATGGACACGCGCGGCGCCATGACGGTCATCCGCGCGCAGGTGCCGATGTCGGAGATGCTCACCTACGAGCAGCACCTCACCTCCGTCACCGGCGGGCGCGGGTCGTACCAGATGGAGTACTCCCACTACGACGAGGTGCCCACGCACCTCCAGCCGAAGATCATCGCAGCGGCCAAGGCCGAACGGGGCCACGCCGTCGAAGAAGAGGCCTGAGAGGGGTCTGGCACCGTGACATCGGAATCGCAGCAGTTTCTGCGATCTGGGCTGTGGAAAAGTGGCTGGGGATGAGGCGAGAAACGGGCCGAGATGAGTTGCGGGGTGCCCCCCGCTTCAAACACTTCCTGTCCAGTTTTCCACAGCGCCAGATCGCAGAAACTGCTGCGATTCCGATGTCACGGTGCCAGACCCCTCCTAGCGGACGAGGTCGGAGGGGCCGGTGAAGCACACGCCGAGGTCGTGCAGCAGGCCGTCGCTCACGCGGTAGATCCAGCCGTGGACCGACACGGCCTGGCCCTGCACCCAGGCATCCTGCACCACCGTCGTGTAGGCGACGTTGCGGGCCTGCTCGATCACATTCAGCTCGCACAGACGGTCCACCTGCGCGTCGAAGGTCGGCTGCGCGTGGAGGTCCGTGTCGTGCTGCCGCGCCACGTCCTGCACATGGCGCAGCCAGTTGTCGATCAGCCCGTGCTGGCCGCCGTCGACCGCCGCCCGCACGCCGCCGCATCCGTAGTGGCCGCACACGATGATGTGCTTGACCTTCAGCACTTCCACCGCGAACTGAATCACCGACAGGCAATTGAGGTCTGCGTGCACCACGACGTTCGCGACGTTGCGGTGCACGAACAGCTCCCCCGGCAGGAGTCCCACGATGTCGTTGGCCGGGACCCGGCTGTCAGAACACCCGATCCACAGGTACTCCGGCGCATGCTGGTGCGACAGGCGGGAAAAGAAATCGGGATCGCGCTCGGTCAATGCGCGCGCCCAGGCGCGGTTGCGGGCAAACAGCTCGTCACGCATGTCAGCTGATGGTAGCAGCCATGGACGGCGCCTTGCGGACCACCCAGGTCGCCATCGCGCGCTGTCCATGAACGATGGTCGTCTTGAGCGGATCGTCCAGCGTCCCGCCGAGGCGCGCGGTGAGGCCCTGCAGGTAGGCCGCATCGACCAGATACCGCGTCGACCCGTCCGGCAGCACGCCCACCCGCCCGGCCACCGGCCGGATGCCCTCGACGCCGTCCGACGAGGCCAGCCGGCTGACGAACAGGCCGCCCGGCCGCAGCACGCGCCAGCAGGCGCCGAGCATCGCGTCGAACTGCGCCTCGTCGCGCGCGAAGTGCAGCACGGCGCTGCTCAGGACGACGTCGGCGTGCGCGTCGGGGAAGGACATCGCCTCGAGGGGCTCGACACGGAAGTTCGTGGCCGGCAGGTGGGGCGCCACCGCCGCGGCGAACTCCCGAACCGAGGCGACCGCGTCCTCGTTGGCATCGACGGCGCAGACGTCCACGCCGGCCTGCAGCAGGTATACGAGATTCCGCCCGTAGCCGCAGCCGGCGTCGAGCACACGCATGCCGGGCGCGATGCGGCCGCGCAGGATCTGGTCGAAGACGTAGATGTCGAGGCTGCCGAAGAGGCGGGGCAGGTCGAGGGGCACACTCACGGGTTCTGGTGGGGCAGAACGGCCAGTGCCATGCGCCGGGGCCCCGGGGGCCCCGGCACACGAACGGTCTACGAGCCTCCGGCCTTGCGGGGCGTCGAGGTCTGCTTGGCGGCGCCGCGGGCGGGCTTGCTGGCCTTGGTCTTGGCCCCGCCGCTGTCCTTCTTGCCACCGCGCATGCGGCCCGCGGCCGCCTTCAGGCGCTGACCGACGCTCTTCTGGGCCTTCGGCGCGCCCTCATCCCCGTCGCCCGCGGCCTTCGCGGCCTCGGCCTTGCTCGGGTCGTACTCGCTGCCGACGAGTTCGATCTGGGCGACGTCCGCCGCATCCCCGCGGCGAACGCCGAGCCGGAGGATGCGCGTGTAGCCGCCGGGGCGCTCCATGAAACGCGGCGCGAGCTGGTCGAACAGCTTCGTGACGACGTCCTCGTTCACGACGTCCCGCATCACCATGCGGCGCGCGTGGAGCGTCTTGCCCTTCGGGTCCGCGGCCTGCACGCCGCGCTTGGCGAGCGTGATCAGGCGCTCGACGAAGGGGCGCAGCTCCTTCGCCTTGGGCAGGGTCGTGGTGATGCGCTCGTGACGCAGGAGCGCTTCGGCCTGGTTACGCAGCAGGGCGATGCGGTGCTCGGTGGTCCGGCCGAGCTTCCGGTGTGCAACTCGATGTCTCATGATGAATTCCTCGTCCGGTCGTGCCCGCCGGCGGCTAGTCCTGCGCGGACGCGTCGAGCCGCATGCCCAGGCCGAGGCCCATCGTCTGAAGGATCTCCTTGATCTCGTTCAGCGACTTGCGACCGAAGTTCTTCGTCTTCAGCATCTCCGGCTCGGTCTTGGCCACGAGCTCCCGGATGGTGCGGATATTCGCGTTCTTGAGGCAATTGTAGGAGCGAACCGAAAGCTCCAGTTCCTCGACGCTCTTGTCGAGATGCTCGTTGGCCACACCCGCCCGCGGCTGCTCGCTCTGCGCGTCGGCCGGGAGTTCGTCCACCTCTTCGAGGTTGATGAAGATGTTCAGGTGGTCGCGAATCAGCTTCGCGGCGTTCGACACGGCGTCACGGGGCGTCACCGACCCGTTGGTCCACACGTCGATCGTGAGCTTGTCGTAGTCGGTCGTCTGGCCGAGGCGCGCGGCCTCGACGAGGTAGTTGACCTTCTTGACCGGCGAGTGGACGGCGTCGATCGGAATCCAGCCGATGCCGAGGTCCTCGTCGAAGTTCTTGTCGGCCGAGACGTAGCCGCGGCCGCGGCGCACGCGCAGCTCGAGGTGCAGCTTGCCGCCCTCGGCCACCGTGGCGATGTGGGCGTCGGGCTCGAGGATCTCGATGTCCGGGTCCGCCTCGAGGTCGCGCGCGCGCACCGCGCCGGCCTTGTCCACGCGCAGGTACAGCGTCTTCGTGTAGTCGACGTGGCACTTGAGCGGGATCTGCTTCAGGTTGAGGATGATGTCGGTCGCATCCTCGACCACGCCGGGGATCGGCGAGAACTCGTGCAGGACGCCGTCGATCTTGACCGCCGTGATGGCCGCGCCTTCAATCGACGACAGCAGCACGCGGCGCACCGCATTACCGATGGTCGTGCCGAAGCCGCGCTCGAAGGGCTGCGCGTAGAACCGGCCGAACCGGTCCGTGAGGGTCTCGCGCTCGAACTCGAGCCGCTTGGGACGCTGAAAACCTTTCCAGAGCATCGTACTGTCCTTTCGCCGATGGGCCGGCAGACCGGCCTCCGGACCTGCGGATAATCACCATCCTCGCTCGCTGCAGGTCCGTCGAGCTGCTGGAGGACGGCGCGCGAAGTCGCGGCGCGGGGGGACCCCGCCGCCGCGACGGGCTTACTTGCTGTAGAGCTCGACGATGAGCTGTTCCTGCACGGGCAGGTTGATCTGCTCGCGGGTCGGCATGGAGACGACCTTGCCGCCCATGTCCCCCTCGCGGCGCAGCCACTCGGGAATCCCGCGGCCCTTCACCTCTTCCATCGCATGCAGGATGGAGGCGTTCGCCTGGCTGCCGGTCCGCACCGTGACCACGTCGCCCGACTTGAGCGAGTAGCTCGGGATGTCCACCTTGCGGCCGTTGACCTGGAAGTGGCCGTGGCGCACGAGCTGGCGGGCCTGGGCGCGCGAGGTCGCGAAGCCGAGGCGGTAGACGGCGTTGTCGAGGCGGCGCTCCAGCAGCTGCAGCAGCGTCTCGCCGGTGATGCCGCGCTGGCGGTCGGCCGTCTCGAAGTAGCTGCGGAACTGCTCCTCGAGCACGCCGTAGATGCGCTTGACCTTCTGCTTCTCGCGAAGCTGGAGGCCGTAGCCGACCAGCTTGGCCCGCCGCATCCGGCCATGCTGGCCGGGGGGCGTGTTGCGCTTCTCGATCGCGCACTTCTCCGTGTAGCAGCGCTCCCCCTTCAGGAAGAGCTTCATGCCTTCACGGCGGCAGAGGCGGCAGACGGGTCCGGTATATCGAGCCATAGTCGTTAGTTCGCTGTTCGCAATTCGCTATTCGCAGTTCGCCGGCCGCGCCCGTCCTGGGCCCTTCCGGCAGTTCGTGCCGATGCTAGACGCGCCGCCGCTTCGGCGGCCGGCAGCCGTTGTGCGGGATGGGCGTGACGTCGCGAATCGACTTCACCTCGATCCCGGTGTTCTGCAGCGCCCGGATCGCCGACTCGCGGCCGGACCCCGGCCCCTTGACGAGCACCTCGCAGGAGCGCATCCCGAACGACTTGGCGGTCGTCGCCGCGTTCATCGCGGCCTGGGTCGCGGCGTAGGGCGTGCCCTTGCGCGACCCCTTGAAGCCAATCGCCCCGGCGCTCGACCACGAGACGACGTTGCCGTCGGCATCGGTGATGGTGATGAGCGTGTTGTTGAACGACGCCTGGATGTGCGCGAGGCCGTGGTGCACCACGCGCTTCTCGCCGCGCTTCTTGAACGTCTTCTTCTTCTTGCCCGCGTCTTTCGCGCCTTCAGTCTTGGCCATGGCTTACACCGTCTTCTTCTTGGCAACCGCGCCCTTGCGGGGGCCCTTGCGGGTCCGCGCGTTGGTCCGCGTCCGCTGTCCGTGCATGGGGAGGCTCCGGCGATGACGCATCCCGCGATAGCTGCCGATTTCCATCAGCCGCTTGATGTTCATCGAGATCTCCTTGCGGAGATCGCCCTCGACGCGGCCCTGCTCTTCGATGACGCGGCTGATCTTCCGCACGTCATCCTCCGTCAGGTCCTTCACCCGCACCGCGCCATCGACGCCCGCGGCGGTCAGAATCTCCGACGCGCGATGGTCGCCGATGCCGAAGATGTAAGTGAGCCCGACCGAGATTCGCTTGGTCCGCGGCAGATCCACGCCTGAAATACGTGCCATATGCTTCTCGCTTCCGCCCGTTCAGATTGCCTGCAGCCTTCAATCTGCAATCTGCAATCTGCAATCTGAGATTCTTCTAGCCTTGACGCTGCTTGTGCTTCGCGTTCGTGCAGATCACCCGAACCACCCCGCGGCGGCGGACGACCTTGCATTTGGTGCACATCCGCTTGACTGACGCTCGCACTTTCATCGCTCGCCCCTTCGCCTACAACTTCTCGACAATCCGTCCGCGCGTGCGATCGGCCGCCATCAGCGCCACCCGCACGCGATCTCCGACCAGCACCCGGACGAAGTTCCGCCGCACCGGACCCGCCAGGTGCGCCGTCACGAGGTGCGCGTCGATCGCCACCGTCACCAGCTGGCTCGGCAGCAGCGCCACCACCACCCCCTCGGCCATCCGCGCCGCGGCCGGGTCCGGGGCGTCGTCGCCCGCCATCGCCCCTACGAGGCCACCGCCTGCGGCGCCCGCGTCAGCACGCGGCACCCCTCGGCCGTCACCACCACGGTGTGTTCGAAGTGGGCCGACAGGCTCCCGTCCTTCGTCACCGCCGTCCACCCGTCTTCGAGGACCTTCACCGACGCCTTGCCCATGTTCACCATGGGCTCGATCGCCAGGACCATCCCCTCCGCCAGGCGCGGCCCGCGGCCGCCCGGCCCGTAGTTCGGCACCTGGGGCTCCTCGTGGAGCTTCGTGCCGATCCCGTGGCCCACGAACTCGCGCACCACCGAGAACCCATGCCGCTCGACGTGCCCCTGCACCGCGGCGCCGATATCCGAGACGCGCGCGCCGGCCTTCACCGCCCCCAGCGCCGCCTCGAGCGCCTCGGCCGTCACCGCCAGCAGCGACTCCGCTTCGCGGCTGATACGCCCGACCGGGACGGTCACGGCGCTGTCGCCGTAGAAGCCCTCAAGCTTCGCGCCGAGGTCGACCGACAGGATGTCGCCTTCGACGAGCTTGCGCGCCGACGGGATGCCGTGGACCACCTGCTCGTTCACCGAGGCGCAGATGGTGGCCGGAAACCCGTGGTATCCCTTGAACGCAGGGACCGCGCCGGCTTCGGTCAGCCGCTGCTCGGCCAGGGCGTCCACGTCCGCGGTGGTCACGCCCGGCGCGACCACCGTCCTCAACTCCGCAAGCACGCGCGCCACCAGGGCGTTCACCCGCGCGAGCCGATCGATCTCCTCGGCGGACCGGCAGACGATCATGCGCCCGCCT
>JAUXWO010000013.1 GCA_030680175.1 Vicinamibacterales bacterium | reverse complement strand
GGCAGGAGACGGCGGCTGGCGCCGCCCGTGAGCTCGCCCGCGCGATCACGGCCCGCAACGCGCAGCTCGAGGCGCTCGATCGCCGCCGCGACCTCGCCGCGCAGTACGTCGGCGAACTCGACGCCGCGCGGCGCGCCCTCCAGCTCACGGTGAGCGGCCTGGCGACGGGGGCCCCGGCCGTGATGCCGGCGCTCCCCATCGGCCCCTTCCGCGGCGATCTCGACTGGCCCCTCCGCGGCCCCCTCGTCAGCCGGTTCGGCCGCACCCCCGCCAACCGTTTCGGTACGGCCATCGTCCGAAACGGTATCGAAGTGGGGGCGCCCGAGGGCAGCCCCGTGCGGGCGGTGCACGAGGGGACCATCGCGTTTGCGGCCCCGTTCACCGGGTACGGCACGCTCGTGATTGTCGATCACGGCGACGAAGCGTACTCGCTGTACGGGCATCTGCTGGCCGCCACGGCCGACGTCGGGGCCGTCGTGGACCGGGGCGCGGTGCTCGGCGAATCGGGCGCCGGCCCCACGGGCGAACCGGCGGTGTATTTCGAGCTGCGGATCGACGGCCGGCCGGTCGATCCCCTACAATGGCTCAGGAGCCAACCATGAGATCTCGCGGTCGCCTCGCCGTCCTGCTCGTCTCGCTGCCCGTCATCACCTACGCGGTGGTCGGCGGCTTCATGGGCAAGGCCATCGCGCGTGAAGACAGCTACCAGTCCCTCCGGATCTTCGAGGACGTGGTCACGCTGATCATGAACAGCTACGTCGAGGACGTGAAGGTCGACGAGGTGATGCACGGGGCCATGCACGGGCTGGCCGACGGGCTCGACCCCGACAGCGCGTACCTCACGGCCGAACAGGTCGCGGCCTTCGAGCGCCGCGACCAGAATGGCCCCGCAGACGTCGGCCTCGAGTTGACGCGTCAGTACTACCTCCGCGTGATCGCGGCGCGCGACGGATCGCCCGCCGCCCTGGCCGGCCTGCGTGCCGGCGACTACATCCGCGCCATCGATGGCCAGTCCACCCGTGACACCTCGGTGGTGGCAGGCCAGCAGCTGCTGCGCGGCAAGGCCGGCACCCCGGTGCGGCTCACGGTGCTGCGCGGCAACGCGGCCGAACCGCACGCCGTCGAGCTGACGCGCGAGGCGCGCCCCGCGCTCCCCGCGCGCGGACGCCTGGCGGCCAACCTGACCGGCTACGTGCGCATCGCGGAGTTCGATCGCCAGACGGCCAGCCAGGTCAAGGCGGAGGTCGGCAAGCTCACGACGGCGGGCGCCACGCGCCTCGTCCTCGACGTACGCGGCACCGCGTTCGGCGACGTGGAGGCCGGCCTCGACACCGCCCGCCTCTTCGTGCCGGACGGCGTGCTCACCTACCGGCAGGATCGCGGCAAGGAAAAGGAAGCGGTGTCGGCGGCGCGCGCGGACGGCGCGCTCACGCTGCCCCTCGCCGTGCTCGTCGACTTCGGCACGTCGGGCCCCGCCGAAGTGCTGGCCGCCGCGCTCGCCGGCAACGACCGCGCCATGCTCGTCGGCGAGCGGACGCTCGGCCGGGCCGCCCGCCAGAAGCTCGTGCGGCTGCCCGACGGCAGCGGCCTCATCCTGACCCACCTGCTGTATCTGACGCCCGGCAGCGAGGCCATTCACGAGAAGGGCCTCACGCCCGCCGTCGTCGTCGAACGCGCCGAGGTCGAGTTCGGGCAGCAGCCGTCCGGCGATCCGGCGCTCGACAAGGCGATCGAGTCACTCGGCGCCGCCGCGCGGCCCGCGGCCTGAGTCCGGGCCCGGTCGCCACGCACGGCGCGCCGCTCTCCCCATCACGCGCCGCACGATCCGCACCGATTGATCCCGCGCGAAGGCCCTAGCAGCGGGGCTTTGCGCTTGACTCGCTTCGACGACTCCGCGTATAACCGCGAAGCGTTACCTAGCGTGCTGGCGTGCGGCTCACACTCGGCGCCAGCCGCCTACCCGGGAGGTTAGTGGATGAACAAGCAGGAACTGATCGCCAAGATTGCCAAGGACACGGGCGCCACGAAGACGATGGCGGCCCAGGCGATCGATTCGCTCATCGACGGCATCACGCGCACCTTGAAGAAGGGCGGCACCGTGACGTTCGTGGGCTTCGGCACCTTCAAGACCTCGCAGCGCAAGGCGCGCACGGCGCGGAATCCGCAGACGGGCGCCACGATCAAGATCGCCAAGCGCCGGGTGGCGCGCTTCACCCCCGGCAAGGCCCTCAAGGACACCGTCAAGTAGCACCGCCACGGTCCCCCCTCTGTGGCTCCACGCGCCCGGCTCGCCTCGGTGGGCCGGGCGTCGCGACGTACGACCCCGCGCCGTGCTATCATTTTCGTCTGGCTCAGCGGGTTTGGGGCACATAGGCGCGTAGCTCAGTTGGTTAGAGCGCCTGCTTGACACGCAGGAGGTCGGCAGTTCGAGTCTGCCCGTGCCTACCATTCGACTCGCCTTCGACTTGCCTCCGGCAAGCCGAAGGCTCGCTCATGGCAAGCCATGAGGCGCGTCGAATGCCCTGAGCGAAACGCGCAGCGCTGAGTCGAAGGGCGCGCTCATCGCAAGTCCTGAAGCCCCCCGTTCCATTACCCGGTAATTTCCATGTCGCAGGTTACGGTCACGCTTCCCGACGGTTCCAGCCGGCAGGTGGCGGCGGGCGCCCCCGTGCTCGCCGTTGCCGAGTCCATTTCCCCCCGGCTCGCCGAGGCCGCGCTCGCCGCGTTCGTCGACGACCGCATGGTGGACCTCGCCTATCCGCTCACGGCGGACGCGCGCGTCCGGATCGTCACGAACAAGACCCCCGAAGCGCTGGACCTCTACCGGCACTCGACCGCCCACCTGCTGGCGGCCGCCGTCACGCAGCTCTTCCCCGGCACGCAGTGCGGCATCGGCCCCGCCATCGACGAGGGCTTCTACTACGACTTCGTCGTCGAACGCCCGTTCGTGCCCGAGGATCTCGAGGCCATCGAAGCCCGGATGCGCGAACTCGCCGCAGCCGACCTCCCCTACGAGCGGCAGATCTGGCCGCGCGAGGAGGCGCTCGCGTTCTTCGCCGCCCGCGGCGAGCCGCTCAAGGTGCAGCTCATCGAGGAGAAGACGGCCGGCCAGTCGCACGTCTCCTGCTACACCATCAAGGACCGCGAGACGTTCGTCGACTTCTGCACGGGGCCGCACGTCCCGTCGACGAGCAAGCTCAAGACCTTCAAGCTGCTGACGACGTCGAACGCCTACTGGAAGGGCGACGCGAAGAACCAGCCGATGCAGCGCGTCTACGGCACCGCCTTCCTCTCGCAGAAGGAGCTCGACGCGCACCTCCACCGGATCGAGGAGGCGAAGAAGCGCGACCATCGCCGCGTCGGCAAGGAACTGGGCCTCTTCACGTTCCACCCCTGGGCGCCCGGCGCCACGTTCTGGCTCGACAAGGGGACGACGCTCTACAACACGCTCGCGCAGTACATGCGCGACACGCTGTTCCCGGCCGGCTACGTCGAGATCAAGACGCCGCTGCTCTTCAACAAGGCGCTCTGGGAGACGTCCGGGCACTGGTCGCACTACCGCCAGAACATGTTCCTCGTCGAGTCGAGCGACGGCGAGCCGATGGGCATGAAGGCGATGAACTGCCCGGGCCACATGCTGGTGTTCGGCGCCGAGATGCGCAGCTACCGCGACCTGCCGCTGCGCTTCCACGAGCAGACCCCGCTGCACCGGAACGAGGCGTCCGGCGTGCTCTCCGGGCTGACGCGCGTCCGCCAGTTCTCGCAGGACGATGCGCATTGCTTCGTCAGCGAGGACCAGATCGCCGGCGAGGTCGAGGCGCTGCTCAAGCTGGTGCAGCAGGTCTACGGCGACTTCGGCCTGCCGTACTCGGCGAAGCTGTCCACGCGGCCGGAGTCGTTCCTCGGCGAAATCGCCACGTGGGACCACGCGGAGGGCGCGCTGCGCGAGGCGCTCGACCGGGCCGGCCAGTCCTACCGCGTCGACGAGGGCGACGGCGCGTTCTACGGGCCCAAGATCGACTTCGATGTCACCGACGCCCTCGGGCGGAAGTGGCAGTGCGCCACGATCCAGCTCGACTACCAGCTGCCGGAGCGCTTCGACCTGAAGTACACGGGGGCCGACAACGCCGAGCACCGGCCGGTCGTCATCCACCGGGCCATCTTCGGGAGCTTTGAACGGTTCATCGCGATCCTGGTCGAGCACTTCGCCGGGGCCTTCCCCTTGTGGCTCGCCCCGCTCCAGGTCACCGTGCTCCCCATCGCCGACCGCCACACCGAGTACGCCCGCCAGGTGCAGGCGCGGCTGGCGGCCGCCGGGCTCCGCGTGACGGTGGACGACCGGCAGGAGAAGGTGAACTACAAGATCCGGGAGGCCCAGCTCCAGAAGGTCCCCTACATGCTCGTGGTCGGGGACCGGGAGGCGGCCGACGGGGCCGTGGCGGTCCGGAGCCGGGCCCAGGGCGACCTGGGCGCGCGCCCCGTGGAGGCCTTCCTGGCCGAAGCGCTTGCCGAGGCGGCCGAAAAAAGGCTATCCTAAGCTCTTTGTCGGTGGAGGACAGCTATCGCATACGACCGTAACCGCGGCCGCCGCGACGACCGAGTTCGCGTCAACGAACGCATTCGTGTTCGCGAAGTGCGCGTGATCGATGATGGCGGCGAGCAGCTCGGCATCATGCCCCCGCATCAGGCGATCACGATCGCCAAGCAGAAGGGCCTGGATCTGGTCGAGATCTCCCCCACCGCCATGCCGCCGGTCTGCCGGATCATGGACTACGGGAAGTATCAGTACCAGGAGTCCAAGCGGCAGCGCGAAGCGAAGAAGCACCAGAAGGTGATCGAGGTCAAGGAGATCAAGTTCCGGCCGAAGGTCGACGAACACGATTACACCTTCAAGCGCAAGCACATCGAGCGGTTCATCGAGGACGGGGACAAGGTCAAGGCGACCATCTTCTTCCGCGGCCGCGAGATGGCCCACCCCGAGATCGGGCATCGCATCCTGATGCGGCTCATCGAGGATCTCGCCGAGGTGGCACAGCCGGAAACGATGCCGCGGATGGAGGGCAACCAGATGCACACCATCCTGACGCAGAAGAAGGGCGCCAAGCCGGCCGCGAAGCCGGCGCGCACCGAGACGACGGACACGGCTCAGGACGCCTGAGCCAGCAGAAAGCACGACGATGGCGAAGAAGGTCAAGAAGATCAAGCTCAAGTCGCACAAGGGCGCGGCCAAGCGCTTCAAGAAGACGGGCACGGGCAAGTTCACCCGCGCGGCGGGCTTCAAGCGTCACATCCTCACGAGCAAGCCCACCAAGCGCAAGCGCGCGGCGCGGGGCACGATCGTGGTCGCGGATGCCGACCAGGCCAAGCTCGCGCGGATGCTGCCGTACGCGTAACCGTTCGCACGTTTCGTAGTGGCCTCGTCTGTGGCCGGCGGTTAGGGCAGTTCCGCCACACGACAGGAGCCACGCTGCAGCCCCGGCTGCGGTCCAAGTTCAGCACCGCTGACCCCTAACCGCTCAAAGAAGGTCCAATGCCTCGCGTCAAGCGTGGGACGGTTCGGCGCGCCAAGCGCAAGAAGCTGTCCAAACTCACCAAGGGTTACTTCCAGAACAAGAGCAAGCTCTACAAGTTCATGCGGGAGGCCGCGGAGAAGGCGGGGGTGTACGCCTACACCGGCCGCAAGCGCAAGAAGCGCGACTTCCGCAGCCTCTGGGTCGTCCGCATCAACGCGGCCGCCCGGGAGCATGGCCTGTCGTACAGCGTGTTCATGCACGGCCTGAAGGCCGCCGGCATCGAGCTCGACCGCAAGAGCCTGTCGGAACTCGCCATCCACGAGCCGGCTGCGTTTGCCGCCCTCGCCGCCAAGGCGAAGGACGCCACCGCCGCCGCTTGATCAGGTCGGGGGTCACCTCGACACCGCGTCACGAACGGGGGCTGAGGGGTGATACCCTGAAGCCCCTTTTCCTTTATCTGCATGACCCACATCGACCCAGCCATCGGCATCGACGCGGCCCGCGCCCTCTTTCATGACGAGCTCGCCCAGGCCGGCTCCGACGCGGCCCTCCAGGCCCTGCGCACGCGCTGGGTCGGCCGTAAGGGCAGCTGGGTGGCCGCCTTCATGGACGCGGTCGGCAAGGCCGCGCCCGCCGAGAAGCGCGCCCTCGGCCAGGGCGCCAACACGCTGAAGCGCGAGGTCGAAGCCGCGCTCGAGACGCGCCTGGCCGCGCTCACCGCCACGCGGCGCCCCGCCGGCGCCGTCGACGTGACGCTCCCGGGCCGCCGGCCGCGGCTCGGCCACCGGCATCCGCTCAGCCTCGTTCGCGACCAGGTGATGGAGGTCTTCTCGCGCCTCGGCTACCAGGTGCTCGAAGGCCCCGAGATCGAGGACGACTACCACAACTTCGAAGCGCTCAACATGCCGGAGGAACACCCGGCGCGCGACATGCAGGACACGCTGTACCTGGCGACGCCGCTCGCCTTCGCCCTCGCCGAAGCCCCGGCCTTCGCCTCCGCCGCTCCTGACGAGCCATCGGCGGAGGCTTCGGCGAGGGCGAAGGCGGGAGCTTCGGCGAGGCCGCCGCAGCCGTTGACGCTCCTGCGCACGCACACCTCGGCGATGCAGATCCGGCACATGGAGCGCCACGATCCGCCCGTGCGGCTCGTCGCCATCGGCCCCGTGTACCGCCGCGACAACCTCGACCTCACGCACACGCCGATGTTCCACCAGGTCGAGGGCCTCGTGGTGGGACGCGGGATCACGCTCGCCGACCTCAAGGGGACGCTCACCTCGATGGCGGCGGCGCTCTTTGGCGCGCAGCAGGAGGTCCGGTTCCGTCCGAGCTTCTTCCCGTACACCGAGCCGAGCGCGGAGGTCGACATCCGCTGCATCCGTTGTGACGGCGCCGGCTGCGCGATCTGCAAGCAGACGGGCTGGCTGGAGATCCTCGGCAGCGGCATGGTGCACCCGGCCGTGTTCGAGGCATGCGGCTACGACCCCGCCGAGGTCACCGGCTTCGCCTTCGGCATGGGCATCGAGCGCGTCGCCCTGCTCAAGTGGAACGTGGACGACATCCGGCTGTTCTACGAAAACGACCTGCGCTTCCTGGAGCAGTTCCCGCTGTGAAGATTCTCGTCTCGTGGTTGCGCGACTTCGTCGACGTGGATGACACGCCGGCCGAGATCGGCCGGCGCCTGTCGCTGCGCGGCCTGGCGCTCGAAGGCCTGGAGCCGGCGCCGCCCGGCGTGCTGCCGCCCGGCCGCGAGGGCGACACGCGCCCGGACGCGGTGATGGACATCGACGTCACGGCCAACCGGCCCGACTGCCTGTCGGTGGCCGGCGTGGCGCGCGAGGTGGCGGCGATCTACAACCTGCCGTTGCGCCTGCCGGCGCCGGACGGGTCCGGCCTGCTGTCGGTGCGGGCCCTGAAGACGGTGGCCTCGGACGCGGCCGTGTCGGTGCGCATCGACGCGCCGGATCTGTGCGGGCGCTACGCGGGCGCCGTCGCGGACGTGGCGGTGGGGCCCTCGCCCGCGTGGATGGTCGCGCGGCTGCAGGCGTCGGGCGTCCGCGCCATCAATACCGTCGTGGACGTCACCAACTACGTGCTGCTCGAGCTCGGGCAGCCCATGCACGCCTTCGATCACGCGAAGCTCGCCGGTCACGCCATCGTCGTGCGGACCGCGACGCCGGGCGAGACGCTGGTGACGCTCGACGGCAAGACGCGCACGCTCGACCCGGCGATGCTCCTCATCGCCGACGAGGCGCGGGGCGCGGCGATCGGCGGCGTGATGGGCGGCGCGGACTCCGAGGTCGGCCCGTCCACGCGGCGCATCGTCTTCGAGAGTGCGTGGTTCAAGCCGCAGTCGGTGCGGCTCACCAGCCGCCGCCTCGGCCTGCGGTCGGAGGCATCGCAGCGGTTCGAACGCGGTGCGGACCCGACGGCGCCCGTGCGGGCCATGGCGCGCGCCTGCGCGCTGCTCGAGTACATCGGCGCGGGCCGCGCGGCGGGCACGGTCGTGGACTGCCACCCGCGCCCGTACGCGCCGCCCGTGATCACGCTCACGGCCGGCGCGGTGGTCGGCCTCCTCGGCATGGACGTCCCCGCCGGGGCCATCGTCCGTATCCTCACCGCCCTCGGCTTCACGCTGCAGGCCCTCCCCGGCGATGCGCCGGCGTGGGACGTGACCGTGCCGGGGTGGCGCGGGGACGTGCGCCGCGACGTCGACCTCATCGAGGAGGTGGGACGGCACCACGGGTTCGAGCACCTGCCGTCGACGTTCCCGGCCGTCGAGCACGCGCCGCCGCCCTCCGACCCGCGCATCGCCCGCGACGCGCGCATTCGCCGCGCGCTGCTCGGCATGGGCTTCAGCGAGGCGATCACCTTCGCGTTCATCGACGCGACCGCGGCCCAGCCGTTCCTCGGCGGCGAGGCGCCGGTGGCGCTGGCCAACCCGCTGTCGGAGAAGTTCGCGGTGATGCGGCCGAGCCTGCTGCCGGGGCTCGTCGATGCGGTGAGCCACAACCGGCGGCGCGAGCGCCGCGACGTGCAGCTCTTCGAGATCGGCACGGCGTTCTCGGCCGCCGGCGAGCGCCGGTCCGCCGCCTGCATCTGGACGGGGACGGCCGTGCCCGACGACTGGAGCCAGACCGACCGGCAGGTCGACTTCTTCGATCTCTCCGGCGTCGTCGAGCAGCTGGGGGCGGTGATGGACGTGCCGCTGACGCTCGCGCCGGCCGACCGGCCGTTCCTGACGCCCGGCCGCGCGGCTGACGTCCGCGCCGGCGCCACGGTCATTGGCATCGTCGGCGCGCTGGACGCGTCGCTGGCGGCCAGCCGCGAGCTGCCCGAGGGCGAGGCGGTCTACGTGGCCGAGGTCAACCTCGACGCGCTGACGGCGGCCGCGCCGTCCGCCACGCGGTTTGCAACGCCGCTGCCGCGCCACCCCTCGTCGGTGCGCGACCTGGCGCTGCTCGTGGACGATACCTTGTCTGCCGCCACGGTTCGTGACACGATCCGCTCCGCTGCACCCGAGACGCTTGTGCAGGTGCGCGAATTCGATCGGTATCAGGGCAAGGGCATCCCGGACGGCAAGGTGAGCCTGGCGATCCGGCTCACCTTCCGGGCGCCGGAGCGGACGTTGACCGACGCGGAGGTGCACGACGCGGTGGCGCGCATCGTCGCGCGGCTGCAGGAGGCCCTGGGGGCCGTCCAGCGATAGGGCACCGCGCGGCCCGCCGCGCAGTGTGTGAGTGAAAGGGTTCCATGGCGAAGACGACGACTCCCGGACTCGAGCCCATCGATCGGCTCGAGGAGAAGATCAAGCTCCTGGTCAGCACCATCGGCCGGCTCAAGGGCGAGCAGGGGCGGCTGACGGAAGAGAACGCGCGGCTCGGCCGCGAGGTGGAGACGCTCCAGGCGCGGCTGTCGGACGCCCAGGGCGAGACCGCCGAGCTGTCGTCGCTGCGCGACGAACGCGACGTGATCCGCACGCGCGTCAGTGAGATGCTGCAGCAGCTCGAGTCGCTGAGCCTGTAGGCCGGGACGTCCCGGCGCGAAAACGAGGCCGAGAGTGCCCGAGCCCAGAGTCATCCACATCGAAGTCCTCGGCCAGCGCTACCCGATTCGGAGCACGCTCGAGTCGCGCTACGTGCATGAGCTGGCGGCCTACGTGGACCAGAAGATGCGGGCGGCGGCCGAGGCGTCGCCCTCGAGCGACGCGCTGGGACTGGCGGTGCTGTCCGCGCTGAACATCGCCGACGAGTACTTCCGCGCGCGCGACCAGCAACGCTCGTCGCGCGGCGAGCTGGCCGAACGCACGCTCGAGCTGGAGCGCATCGTCGACCAGGCCCTGACGATCGCGGAGGGGTGAGGATTGTTATTGACTTCCCCGTTTTTCTCAAACCGTCATTCGCTTGATTTTCGCCTCGCGTCCCTTCGCGCCTTGACCCCACCGACGGCGCCCGCCTAAGATCCAAGAAGTCCTGCTTTGCCCGTGATGGTTTCTCGGAGGCTCGTCTGAGCCAACGTTAAAACCCAAGTGAGCTGCGACAGTCGCGTGGTGTGCATGCCTCCGAGGCGAGGAAGCCTGAAGCGTGGCTTTATATAGCGGCTCCACCTGCAATCGCAGGTTCATTCGACCTCCCCACACGGCAAAGCGGGTCTTATTCAACAGGTGCCACCGCCCCGAGGCGGTGGCCCGCCAGGCGGGTTCCCTGCCGTCAACGCCTGGCACCGCGTCTGTCCCCGTCCGGGTCCGCGCGTCCGATCGGCTTCGCCGACACGGGAAGCAGGCAGCGGTGGGTGACACGACGTGAGCGAGACGGTGGGTGCGGTCGGCGAGCGGGGGCTGCTGGCCCGGATTCGGGCGCGGGTGCCTGGACCGCCGGCTGGCGTCACCATCGGCATCGGCGACGATGCCGCGGTGCTGGCCCCGGCCGGGCGAACCCACGCGGTGGTCACCGTCGACAGCCTCGTCGAGCGCATTCACTTCGATCGGCGCTGGTCGTCTCCGGCAGACGTCGGACACAAGGCGCTCGCCGTGAACCTGAGCGATCTGGCCGCGATGGGGGCCAGCCCTGAATGGGCTCTCCTCTCGCTGGCGATGCCCGGGGACTGGCCCGTGGCGGAGTTTGATGGGGTGCTCGACGGGCTGCTGGCGCTGGCGGCGGCCCACGGGGTGGCGGTCATCGGCGGGAACCTGGCACGCACGGACGGACCGCTGGTCGTCAATGTCACCTGCGGCGGCGCCTGCCGGCCGCGCCGGGTGCTGCTCCGGAGCGGCGGCCGGCCTGGCGACGATCTGTATGTGAGCGGCACGCTCGGGGCGGCCGCGGCCGGACTCGAGATGCTGCAGGCCGGGCACGACGCGGCCGGCGCGGATGAGGCGGCGTGCGTGGCGCGCCACCGGCGTCCAGACCCGCGGGTGCGGCTGGGGGTGGCGATCGGCCGGGCGCGTGCGGCGCGCGCGGCGATGGACCTGAGCGACGGGCTGGCGGACGCGGTGCGCCAGGTCGCGGAGGCCAGCGGCACCGGGGCGTCCATCGATGCCGCCGCGGTGCCGGTGGCGCCGGGCGCCCGGCGGTGGTTCGCGTCGCGCGGCGAGGACGCCGTCTCGCGGACGCTGGCCGGTGGAGAGGATTACGAACTGCTGCTGGCGGTGCCGCCGAAATGGCGCGGCCGGCTGCGGAACGCGCGGCGCCATGCGGCGGAGCCAGGGCTCACGCGCATCGGCACGCTGACGAAGGACCGCGCACTGGTTGTCCGGCGCGCGGACGGTGAAGGCCCGTTACCCGACGGCTTCGAGCACTTCCGAAGGGACGGTTAGAAAGACCATGATCATTTCCCATTCATTCTGGCGTCGTATGGCGGCGACGGTCGGCGTGGCGGTCGGACTCGTGTTCCTGTACGAGACGACGATCCGCGACTCGCGCTATGCCGCGCGCCAGGCCGTGGCGGCGGAGGCCGCGCCGGCGGCGCAGCCCGGATCCCAGCTCCAGTTCCAGGCCACGGCCTACTGCAAGGGCGAGACGACGGCGTCCGGCGCGCGCGTGCGCACGGGCATTGCGGCGGCCGATCCGCTGCTGCTGCCGGTCGGGACCGTCGTGCGCGTCGACATGCCGAACCCGCGCTACAGCGGGATCTGGACGATCATGGATACCGGCCCGGCCGTGCAGGGCCGCACGCTGGACCTCTACCTCTGGAGTTGCCACGAGGCGCTGGAGTTCGGCCGCCGTCCTGTGCGCGTGACCGTGCTGCGGCTCGGCTGGAACCCGAGTCACAGCACCCCGGGCGTCGTGGATAACCTGTTCCGCGAGCGCGAGACCGCGCGCGAGGCCAACCCGCCCCCGAAGTGGGTTCGCCCCTCGAAGACCGAGGCGCCCCCGGTCGAGCCCGAGTCATCGACGGACGAGGCCGCCGAGGCCGAGTCCGTCCTGGCGCCCATCGACACCACACCGCCGGCGCCCCCGACCCGGTAAGAGCACCCAAGGCACCCCGAGCACCCTGGGCACCCCGAGCACCTTGGGCACTGTGGGCACCCCGCACCTAGTTCCCGTACTGCAACTGCACGAGCCGGTAGTAGATCCCCCGCTCGCCGAGCAGCGCCTGGTGGCTCCCCTGCTCGCGCAG
>JAUXWO010000012.1 GCA_030680175.1 Vicinamibacterales bacterium | reverse complement strand
AGCAGGATCAGCGCCGCGCCCGCGGCCGCCGCGCCCCACAGCCGCGCGCGCCACCGGCCCCGGGCCGCGTCGAGCGCCTCGTCCGGCACGTCGATGACCGCGAGCGGCGCCCCGGACTCGGGCGCCGTGACGACAATCGCGCCGGGGGTGCCGGCCGGGAGGCTGCCGGTGTACGGACGGAGTTGCACCGGCACGACCGCGGTCGGCAGTTCATACGCCTCGGCGTCCGACCCGACACGAAGCTGTCCCAGTGGCAGCGCGATCTCGGCGGCCACCGATCCCACCCGGCGGCCCGCGCCGTCCACGACCGGGTCCACGTTGACGAGCCACGGCCCGATGGGGCTCGGCACCATGAAGAGCGCGGCCGGCCCCGTCACGCGGGTCACGGGCAGGACCGACGGCCGTCCACTCCAGGCGAGCGGGGCGCCGTCAGCGCCGTAGAGGGTGAGCGCCACGCCGCTGCCCGCCGGCGAGGCGCGCTCGGCCAGCGCGAAGAGCGCCGCCACCGCCGCCGGACCGCCCGAGGCGGCGCGCGGAATGGCCTCGGGATCCTCGGTGGCCGCCGCGGTGGCGGCGCGGAGGCGCGCGGTGATGGCCGCAAACTGGGCCTGGACGTCGGCCGCCACCACGGCGCGCGCGGCGGCGGCATCCGCGCCGAGCCAGCTGCGTTCGTACAGCAAGCCCAGGGCGCCGCCCGCCAGCGCGAGCGCCAGGCCCACCAGCAGCAGGCGCGCGAGCGTGTGCGGGACCGACGGGGACCGGGGCATCAGGATGACGCCATTGTCGCAGGGTGCCCCGGCGGCGACAAGCAGCGCCGGGCGCGATGCTATAGTGGCGTTCAGCCCCGGCCGCCGTCGGTCAGGCGCGGGCCGTACCCGAACCCTCCCGTCGATGCCGCGATCCACCCTCCTCAAGCGATCGCTCAAGCGCGGCGCGCTCGTCACCGTGGCCAACTGGCCGCTGGTGGCGATGCAGTTCGTCGCCGATGCCGTCTTCAAGACGCTGGTCGCCGTCCCGATCGTCGGCGGCATCCTGCTGGTGATGCTCCTCGTCGGCGTCGATCCGGCGGAGTTGCTGCGGCAGGATCCCCGCGAGGTGGTCCCGACGCTCGCCGCGGTCCTGCTCGCACAGCCCGTCGCGCTCGCGGCCTTCCTGATCGCGCTGGGCGTCGTCCTCGTCGGGGCGTCCGTGTTCATGTTCGCGGTGAAGAGCGGCAGCGTGGCCGTGCTCGTCGAGGCGGACGCGGCCGCCGGACCGATCGAGCAGCCGCCCTTGCGCCTGGCGACGATCCGGCGCGCCGAGCGGTTCAGCCTGGATCGCTACACGAGCGGCGTGCGCCGCCTGTTCCCGCGGTTCCTCGTCCTCGGCGTCTGGCTCTTCGCCGCCTACGCGCTGGTGGGGGTGGGGTACGTGGCGCTGGTCTTCGGGCCGATGTGGACGGGCAGCGATCTCTGGCCCTTCGTGGCGGCCGCCGCCTCCACCGCGGTCGTCGTCGTCATCACGATCATCAACTGGCTGTACCTGTTGATGCAGATGGCCATCGGCGCCGACGACATCGGCGTCGCGCGCGCGGCCACACGCGTCTGGGCCCTGCTGCGCCGGTCGACGCTCGGCGTCGTGACGGTCTTTGCCGCGGCCCTCGTGCTCGTGGTCCTCACCACGGCGGCGTCGATTCTCGCGACCGCGGCGCTCGGGCTCATCGCGTTCGTGCCCATCGTCGGACTCGCGGCCGTGCCGCTGCAGGCCGGGGCGTGGCTCCTGCGCGGGATCGTCTTCCAGTTTCTCGGGCTGACCGCGCTCGTCGCCTACCTCCACCTGTACCGGGAGGGGCAGCGGGACGGCCGTATCCCTCGCGCGCGGCGCGCGCCGGAGGCAGCGTCATGACCACCCCCGACCGTTATCTCTCGCGTGCGGCGATGGGCTTTCAGGAATCCGCCATCCGCGCCGCCGGGGTCCTGTCCGCCCGTGTGCCCGACCTGGTGTCGTTTGCGGCCGGGTCGCCCTCGCCCGACCTCTTCCCCTGGGACGACCTCGAGCGCGTGGCAGCGGACCTGCTGCGCTCGCGCGATCCGGCCGTGCTCCAGTACGGCGCCACCCGTGGCTACCGGCCGCTGGTCGAAGCGATCGTGACGAGGCTCGCGTCCGCCGGCGTCGCCGTGTCCCACGAGATGTGCGTCGTCACGACCGGCTCGCAGCAGGGCCTCGATCTGGCGGGACGCGTCCTGCTGGACCCCGGGGACGTCGTCCTCGTGGAGCTCCCCACCTACAGCGGCGCCATCGCGGCCTTCCACAACCTCCAGGCCGCGCTCGTGGGCGTCGCGCAGGACGACGACGGCATGAACCCGGAGGCGTTGGAGGAGGCGCTGGTCCGCCTCGCGCGCGAGGGCCGGCGGGCCCGCGTCGTCTACCTCACGCCCAACTTCCAGAACCCGTCAGGGTTGCTGATGAGCCTCGCACGCCGCCGTGCGCTGCTCGCGGTCGCGGCGCGTCACGACCTCATCATCCTCGAGGACGACCCGTACGGCAGCCTGTACTTCGAGGACAGCGCCACCGCCGCCGACACACGGCCCTTGAAAGCGGATGACACCGAGGGGCGGGTCGTCTATCTCGGCAGCATCTCGAAGACGCTCGTCCCCGGCTTCCGCGTCGCGTGGCTCGTGGCGCCCCCGGCGATCGCCGCGCGCGTGGAGCTGGCCAAGCAGGCCGCCGACCTGTGCAGCGGCGTCTTCGATCAGCGCGTCGTCCACCGCACGCTGGCGGACGGGATCGTCGACCGGCTCGCGCCGGGTCTGCGACAGGCGTACCAGGCACGCCGGACGACGATGGAGGAGTCGCTGACGGCGGCGCTCGGGACGCGGGTGGCGTGGCGGCGGCCGAGGGGCGGCTTCTTCCTCTGGGTGCGGCTCGGTGACGGCCGCCAGGCGGACCGGCTGTTCCCGATCGCCCTCGAGCACAAGGTGAGCTTCGTGACGGGTGCGGCCTTCCACGTGGACGGCGGGGGAGGCGACTACGTGCGCCTGTCGTTCTCGGCGCCGACGCCCGCGCGCATCCGCGAAGGCGTGGCACGCCTCGCGGCCGCCATCGCGCACTACGACGACGGCGTCTGACCCTGCGCAGGCGGGGGAGGCGGCGCTTCGCCCGGGACGGGGACGCCCGGCAGGACATCGAGCGGCACCGGCATCGGCTCGATGCGCGGACCGAAGGCCTGCACCCGGCCATCGAGCGTGATGGTGATGAGCCGCGCCCCCGTCGCTCTCGCGTCGGGCCTGACGTGCGGGCTCGCGCCGGCTTCGCCCGCCGCCGTCACCAGGAACGCCTGCCGTCCGCGCGCCGCGTCGTAGCCGCGCATCTCGGTGGAGAGCAGCGGGACCAGCACGTGGCCGTCGATGAGCAGCGGCGCGCCGGCCGGCCGGGACGGCAGGCCCTGGCGCCAGGCGAGGTGTCCGTTGCTGCGCTCGATGGCGCGCACCGTGTTGTCCAGCGTCGCGAAGAAGACCCGGGACTCGTTCGCCACGGGCGCGCCGAGCACGCCGGCGCCGAGCCGCCACCGCCAGCGCTGTCGCGCGGTGCGAAGGGAGAAGCTGTAGATGGCGCGTGCGCTCGAGCCGACGATGAGCTGCTCGTCGAGCGCGAGCAGCCCCGTGGCCACGCCCTCCATCTCCCGCGTCCAGATCGGCGCGCCCGTGGCGAGATCGACCGCGACCACGCGGCGGTCGGTGAGCCCGAGGTAGAGCCGGTCGAGCGCGGGCGCGGGCAGCGCGGACAGGGGCGCGCCGAGCGGCTGGCGCCACAGCAGCTCGCCATCGCTCGCGCGGAGCGCCAGCAGGTCGCCGCCCTCCACCGACACGATGAGCCAGCCCGTGTCCCAGTAGAGCGGCGCCACGACGCGCGTGGCGACGGCCGTCTCCCAGCGGACGTCGCCGCTGACGGCATCCAGGGCGGCCAGCGTGCCTGAGCCGGCCACGAACACCAGCCCATCCCCGGTCGCCGGCCGTGCGTCGCTCACGCGGTCCCGCGACCAGCGCGTCTCCCCGGTGGTCAGCTCCACGGCGACCAGCCGCCCGCCGCGCAGCGGGAGATAGAGGGCGCCGGCGTCGAAGGCGGGGGGTGTTTCGAGGGCGGCGTCGAGCGCCGCGGACCAGCGGGGATCCATGTGCCCGGCGGTCAGCAGGCTGGTCGGGGCGGCGGCGGGCGTCTGCCCGAGCGCCGGGGCCGCCAGCAGCACGGCAAGCACGACGCCGAGAACCGCATATCGAGGGGCGTATATCGACTGAAGAGGTACGACCTGCATCTGCTAGTACCGCTTCAGTCGATACACTCCACTAGTGGTGCGTGCCGGGGACACCCCGCTATAATAGCGACTTCCCGCCGCAGTGACGGGACTCGTCACCCCCATCCCGGAAAATCGTGGCCCATCAAACCATTCTCGTCCTTGATTTTGGCTCGCAGTTCACGCAGTTGATCGCGCGCCGGCTGCGCGAACTGTCCGTGTACACGGAAGTCCTGCCCTTCAACACGCCGCTCGCTCAGATCAAGGAGAAGCGGCCGGTGGGGATCATCCTGTCCGGGGGCCCACGGAGCGTCTCGGACGCCGAGGCGCCGAAGCCGGACCGCGGGGTCTTCGACCTCGGGTTGCCGACGCTTGGGATCTGCTACGGCATGCAGCTGATGACCGACGTGCTGGGCGGCGAGGTCGGGAGCGCGCCGCATCGCGAGTTCGGGCACGCGGAGGTGCACGTCGTCGACGGCCCGCCGACGCGGCTCTTCAACTCGCTGCCGGCCTCGCTGCGGGTGTGGGCGAGCCACGGCGACTTCGTGGCGGCGGCCCCCGCCGGCTTCGACGTGGTGGCGACGAGTTCCAACGCGCCGGTCGCGGCGATGGAGGATGCCGCGCGCGGCTACTACGCGCTGCTGTTCCATCCCGAGGTGGCGCACACCGAGAAGGGGGAGGCCCTCCTCCGGAACTTCGCGTACGACGTCTGCGGCTGCACCGGCGACTGGACGACGCGGTCGTTCATCGAGGAGGCGACCGAGCGGATCCGCGAGGCCGTCGGCCGCAAGCGCGTCGTCTGCGCCCTCAGCGGGGGCGTGGACTCGACCGTGGCCGCGACGCTCATCCACCGCGCGGTGGGCGAGCAGTTGACGTGCATCTTCGTCGACAACGGGCTGCTGCGGCTGAACGAAGCCGCACAGGTCAACACCCGCTACAAGAAGCTCCAGTTGCCGGTGGAGTTCGTCGACGCCACGGACCTCTTCCTGGACCGGCTCGAGGGCATCGCGGATCCCGAGCAGAAGCGCAAGATCATCGGCGCGACGTTCATCGATGTGTTCGAGGAGAAGGCGCGCGCGCTGGGCGACTTCGATTTCCTGGCGCAGGGCACGCTCTACCCGGATGTGATCGAGTCGGTGTCGGTGCGCGGCCCGTCGGCCACGATCAAGAGCCACCACAACGTGGGCGGCCTGCCGGAGCGCATGCGCTTCACGCTCGTCGAGCCGCTGCGCGAGCTCTTCAAGGACGAGGTGCGGCGCGTGGGCGCGGACCTCGGCATCGACAAGGAGTTCCTGGTCCGCCAGCCGTTCCCCGGCCCCGGCCTGGCGGTCCGCCTGCTCGGCCCCATCTCGCGGCCGAAGCTGACGCTGCTGCAGCGCGCGGATGCGATTGTGGCGGAGGAGGTGCGCCGCGCGGGCTGGTACGAGCGGCTCTGGCAGAGCTTCGCCGTGCTGCTGCCCGTGCAGAGCGTGGGCGTGATGGGCGACGAACGGACGTACGAGTTCACCATCGCCATCCGCGCGGTGGAGAGCCTCGACGGCATGACCGCCGACTGGGCGCGCCTGCCGCACGACCTGCTCGCCGTGATCTCGTCGCGGATCGTCAACGAGGTGAAGGGCATCAACCGCGTCGTGTACGACATCTCCTCGAAGCCGCCCTCGACGATCGAATGGGAGTAGATAGATAGATAGATAGGCAGATAGATAGATCATCTGGTGACCTCGTGATGTGGTGATGTGATGATCGGATGCCACGATGTGGCGATGTGCGATGTATCTGCTGAACGCCAGATAGATCGTTTGATCACCAGATAGGTCGTTCGATGTGAACATCGCACATCCCATCACCAGATCACCACATCACGAGATCACCAGATTCCCCCTGGCTATGTTGTTCCATGTCTGATTTCGTCCACCTGCACCTGCACACCGAATACTCGTTGCTCGACGGCGCGTGCCGGATCGACGAGCTGCTCGACGAGGCGGTGCGCCTGAAGATGCCGGCGCTCGCGGTGACCGAGCACGGGAACATGTTCTCGGCAGTGGCGTTTCATGACGCGGCGCGGAAGCGGGGCATCAACCCGATCCTCGGGTGCGAGGTCTATGTGGCCCCCGGAGCCCGGCAGGACCGCAGCGGGCAGCCGGGCGAGACGGCCAACCACCTCGTGCTCCTGGCCGAGAACGCCGTCGGCTTCAAGAACCTGATCAAGCTGGTGTCGTCGGGCTTCACCGAGGGGTTCTACTACAAGCCGCGGATCGACAAGGAACTGCTCGCGCAGCACGCCGAGGGGATCATCGGGCTCAGCAGCTGCCTGAAAGGGGAGGTGGCGAGCGAGATCCGCATGGACCAGGCGAAGAAGGCGCTGGCGGCCGCCGCCACGTACCGCGACATCCTGGGCGAGGGGAACTTCTTCCTCGAGATGCAGTTCCAGGGCATCGAGGAGCAGCGGATCGTCAACACGGGGCTCGTGCCCATCGCCCGCGACCTGAACATGCCGCTCGTGTGCACCAACGACGTGCACTACCTGCACCAGGACGACCACAAGCCGCACGACATCCTCCTCTGCATCGGCACGGGCAAGTCCGTCCACGACGAGAAGCGGCTGAAGTACCACGGCGACCAGTTCTTCCTGAAGACCGGCGCGCAGATGGCCGAGATCTTCAAGGACCACCCCGAGGCGCTGCGCAACACGATGCGCATCGCCGAGCGGTGCAACGTCACGATCCCGAGCGGCGAGAACCACCTGCCGAACTTCGAGGTGCCCGAGGGGTTCACCCTCGACGACTACTTCGAGCACATCGCGCGCGAGGGGTTTGCCGAGCGGCGCGAGCGCCTGCGCGCGGCGGAGGCCGACGGCACGCTGCGGCGCCCGCTGAGCGAGTACGAGCAGCGGCTGGCCTATGAGATCGACGTCATCAAGCGCATGGGGTACCCGGGGTACTTCATGATCGTCTGGGACTTCATCCGCTACGCGCGCGAGCAGGGCATTCCCGTGGGCCCGGGCCGCGGGTCGGCGGCGGGCAGCCTCGTCGCCTGGGCCATGCGCATCACCGACGTCGACCCGATGCACTACGACCTGCTGTTCGAGCGGTTCCTGAACCCCGAACGCGTGTCGCTGCCGGATATCGACGTGGACTTCTGCGAGCGCCGGCGCGGCGAGGTCATCGAGTATGTGACGCGCAAGTACGGCCGCGAGAACGTCTCGCAGATCATCACGTTCGGCACGATGAAGGCCAAGGCCGTCATCCGGGACGTCGGGCGCGCGATGGACCTGGCCTATGCCGAGGTCGACCGCATCGCGAAGCAGATTCCCGCGGCCCTCGACATGACGCTCGAGAAGGCGCTGGCCGAGAACCCCGTGTTGCGGGACATGCGCGACAAGGACCCGCGCGTGAAGGACCTGCTCGACATGGGGAAGCGCCTCGAGGGCATGTCGCGCAACGCGGGCGTCCACGCCGCGGGCGTCGTGATCGCCCCCGGGCCCATCAGCGACTACGCGCCCCTCTACAAGAGCAACCGCGACGAAATCACGACCCAGTGGGCGATGAAGGAGGTCGAGCGCGTCGGCCTCCTGAAGATGGACTTCCTGGGGCTGAGCACGCTGACGCTGATCCAGGACGCGCTCTCGGAGATCAAGCGCACCGAGGCGTTCGACCTCGACATCGACCACGTCCCGCTCGACGACCAGAAGACCTACCAGCTGTTCGCCGACGGCCAGACGTACGGCATCTTCCAGTTCGAGAGCTCGGGCATGCGCGACATCCTGCGCAAGGCCAAGCCGCAGCGGCTCGACGACCTGATCGCCATGAACGCGCTCTACCGGCCGGGGCCGCTCAAGAGCGGCATGGTGGACGACTTCATCGCGCGCAAGCAGGGCAAGAGCGAGGTCAAGTACGAGCTGGCGGCGCTCGAACCGATCCTGGCCGACACCTACGGCGTCATTGCCTATCAGGAACAGGTCATGCGGATCGCGTCGGTCCTGGGCGGCTTCAGCCTGGGGCAGTCCGACGTGCTCCGCAAGGCGATGGGCAAGAAGGACCCCGCCGTGATGGCCAAGCAGCGCGAGGCCTTCATGGAGGGCGCGCGCGGCAAGGGCATCAACGAGAAGAAGGCCCGGAAGATCTTCGATCTGATGGAGTACTTCGCGGGGTACGGCTTCAACAAGTCGCACTCCACCGCCTACGCGTTCCTCGCCTACCAGACGGCGTACCTGAAGGCGAACTACCCGCGGCACTTCGCGGCGGCGCTGCTCACGATCGAAGCGGCGAACACGGACAAGCTCGCGCTGTACATCGGCGAGTGCCGCGACCGCGGCATCGCGGTGCTGCCGCCCGACATCAACGAGAGCCAGCTCCACTTCACCGTGGTGCCGGAAGGCGTGCGCTTCGGCCTCACGGCGATCAAGGGCCTCGGCGAGGGCGCCATCCGCGCGATCCTCGAGGTGCGCGCGCGGATCGGGCGGCTCACCTCGCTCCATCAGCTCTGCGAGGAGCTCGACCTGCGGGTGGCCAACAAGCGCGTGTTCGAAGCCCTCGTGAAGTCGGGGGCGTGCGACGGCCTCATCCCGCAGGGCGTGCACCTGAACACCGGCCGTGCCGTGCTGTTCGCCGTGATCGACAGCGCCATCGAGCACGGCAACCGGGTGCAGCGCGATCGCGATCGGGGCCAGGCCGATCTCTTCGGCGGCGGCGACGGGGGTGAGGGGGGCGACGGCGACCTGACGATCATCCGGCTGCCGGCGGCGGCGGCGTGGAGCGAGATGGAACTGCTCGCCCATGAGAAGGACTCGCTCGGCCTCTACCTGAGCGGCCACCCCGTGGACCGGTTCGCGGCGGATCTGCAGGCCTTCGGGGCCCGCAGCGTCGGCGATCTGATGCTCGCCGAACTCCCGGCGCCCGAAGACGGCACGCCGGGCCGCCTGCTGCTCGAGGACGTGTCCGTCGGCGGCATCGTCGCCGGCTTCCGGCCGCTCAAGACGAAGAAGGGCGACCGGATGGGCGTCTTCAGCCTGGAAGACCACCACGGCAGCGTCGAGGTCGTGGTCTTCCCCGAGCCGTTCGCCCGCTACGGGGCGCTCATCGAGAACGGCCAGCTCGTGCTGGTGCGCGGGAAGTTCGAGCGCGACGAGGAGTCCTCGCGCTACCAGGCCAACGAGCTGTCCCGCCTCGAGAGCCTGCGCGAGCGCCTCGCCAAGGGCGTCCGCATCCACCTCGACGCCACCGCCCACTCCCGCGCCACCGTCGAGGCGCTGTGGGACCTGCTGCTGCGCCACCAGGGCGATCGTCCGGTGGTCTTTGAAATGGATGTGCCCGGCCCGGAGCGGCGGCTGCGCGTGCGGGCCGACGTGACCCAGCAGCTCCGCGTGCGCCCCTCGGAGCAGTTCATCGCCGAGGTGGAGCAACTCTGCGGCACCGGCGCGGTGACCCTGCGATAATAGGACGGTATGGCTGAACTGCTCGAGTTCGAAGAACCGATCGGCGTGCTCCTGAAGGAGATCGAAGCGCTGTCCATGCTGCCCGGCAACGAGCAGCGGCGGCAGGACGTGGACCGCCTCGAACGGCGCATCGAGTCGATCCGGGCCGAGATCTACGGGCGCCTGACGCCCTGGCAGCGCGTGCTCGTCGCACGGCACGGGTCGCGCCCGACCACGCTCGATTATGTCGAGCGCCTGTGCACGGACTTCACCGAGATTCATGGCGACCGCCGGTTCGCCGACGACCACGCCATCGTCACGGGCTTTGCGCAGTACAAGGGCGCGCCCGTGATGATCGTCGGCCACCAGAAGGGCCGCGACACCAAGCAGAAGATCTACCGCAACTTCGGCTACGCCAGGCCGGAGGGCTACCGCAAGGCGCTTCGGGCGATGCAGCTGGCCGAGAAGTTCGTGCGCCCGATCATCTGCTTCGTCGACACCCCCGCCGCCTATCCGGGCATCGAATCGGAGGAGCGCGGCGTGGCCGAGGCGATCGCGCTCAACCTGCGCGAGATGATGATGCTGAACGTTCCCGTGATCATCGTCGTCCACGGGGAGGGGGGGAGCGGCGGCGCGCTCGGCATCGCGGTCGGCGATCGCGTGATCATGCACGAGCACGCCATCTACAGCGTGATCCCGCCCGAAGGCTGCGCGGCGATCCTGTGGCGCGACGCCGCGCGCAAGGTGGAGGCCACGGAGGCGTTGAAGATCACCGCCCCCGATCTGCTCCAGGTGCGGATCATCGACGAGATCGTCCCTGAACCCATCGGCGGCGCCCACACGAATCCCAATCAGGCGGCCACGCTGCTCGATTCCGTCCTGCAGCGGGTGCTCGGCGAGGTCAGCGCCCTCGACCCCGGCGCGCGTCTCGAGGCGCGCTACCAGCGTTTCCGCGCGCTCGGCCAGATCGGGATCATCGAGACGTGAGTCAGCGCCGGCCGCGGAGGGGCGCCGCATGCGCGCGCCGCTGATCTGGGAGGCGCGCGGCTGTGACGAGGCGCGCGCCACGGCCCTCGCGGCGGCGCTGCGGCTGTCGCCCACGGCCGCCCGCCTGCTGACGATTCGCGGCCTCGACGACCCGGAGGCCGCGGCGCGTTTCCTGCGGCCCGCCCTGGACCACCTCCACGATCCGATGCGGCTGGCCGGGATGCGCGAGGCGGTCGAGCGCCTCGAGGCGGCCATCGCCCGGCAGGAGAAGATCGCCGTCCACGGCGACTACGACGCCGACGGCATCACCTCGACCGTCATCCTGCGCCGCGCGCTCGAGATGCTCGGCGCCGACGTCATCCACTTCATCCCCGATCGCATCAAGGACGGCTACGGGCTGCTGCCGTCGACGCTCGAGCGCCTGCACGCGGAGGGGATCCACGTCGTCGTGTCGGTGGATTGCGGCATCCGCGGCGCCGAGGCGGCCGACCGCGCGCGCGCCATCGGCCTGGACCTGATCATCACCGACCACCACGAACCCGACACCGCGCTGCCGAACGCCCTGGCCGTCGTCAACCCCAAGCGCCACGACTGCGACTATCCCGACAAGAACCTCGCCGGCGTCGGCGTCGCCCTCAAGCTCGTGCAGGCGCTGTGCCGCCGGGCGGGGAAGGAGGCGTGGCTGCCCGCCTTCATCAAGATCGCCGCCATCGGCACGCTCGCCGACGTCGTCCCCCTCGTCGGCGAGAACCGCGTCATCGCGAAGGTGGGCCTCGACCTGCTGAGCCGGGGGCCGCACAAGGTCGGGCTGCGCGCGCTGCTGGACGTGGCCGGGCTGCAGGGCAAGACCATCGACAGCTATCACATCGGCTTCATGGTGGCCCCGCGGCTCAACGCCGCCGGCCGCATGTCGACACCCGACATCGCGATGCGCCTGCTGCTGGCGTCGGACGAAGCGATGGCGGCGGAGGCGCGCGACCTGGCCGGGCAGCTCGACGCCGAGAACACCCGCCGCCGGCAGGAACAGCAGGAGATGGTGGCCAGGGCGAAGAAGGTCATCGAGTCGGACCCCGCCATCGGCGCCCACCAGGTGCTCGTGGTCGGCGGGGACGGCTGGCACCGCGGGGTCGTCGGCATCGTCGCGTCGAAGATCGTCGACACGTTTTATCGGCCCGCCATCGTCCTGTCGATCGAGGACGGCATCGCGCATGGCTCGTGCCGCAGCATTCCGGGCTTCAGCATCCTGGGCGCGCTCGAGGCCTGCGCGCCGATGCTGCTGCGGTTCGGCGGCCACCAGATGGCGGCGGGCCTGCAGCTCGAGGCCGCCCGCATCCCCGAGTTCCGCCAGGCCATCAACGACTACGCGGCGCGATCGGTGGGCCCCGATGACCTGCGCCCGCGCCTGTGGCTGGACGGACCGCTGCCGTTTGCCGGCATCACCCCCGACGTGATGGCGGAGCTCGGCACGCTGGCGCCGTTCGGCGAAGCCAACCGCCGCCCGATCTTTCAGGCGGGTCCCGTGGAGCTCGTCGACGGCCCCCGCCGGCTGAAGGAGCGCCACCTGAAGATGGCCTTCCGGCAGCAGGGCCGGACCTTCCGCGCCATCGCGTGGAACGCGGCCGAGCGCGAAGACGCCCTCGCCGCGGCGCGGGCCGGGGTGGAGGTCGCGTTCACGCTCGAGGAGAACGAGTTCCGCGGCCAGACGACGGTGGAGCTGCGGCTCGAGGACTTCCGCGCCCCCTGATCCGTTCGCCGCTCGGCACCGGCGCCCGTCTCCCCGTACAATGGATCCTGTATGGCCTCCTGGCAGCAGCGCACCCGGCTCGCCGTCGGGCTGTTCGCGGTTCTCTTCGCCGTGGGCGTGTACTTCGCCATCGGCGAGCGGGCGGCGCCGACGGCGATGGCCCCGCTCGAGCGGCTGGATCCCACGGCCGCCGTCGAGATCCAGGGCGGGGATGCGGTCCGCCTCAGCGGGACCACCCGCGACTTCGCCATCCGCTACGACTCCAGCCTGACCTACACCGACGGACGCAGCCGCTTCCTGGGCGCGCAGGTCACCGTCGAGAACCGCGGCACGCGCGACTTCGAGATCACCGCCCGCGAGCTCGTGGTCGGCGCCAACCAGGCCACGCTCGACATGACCGGCGCCGTGCGCATGACGGCCAGCGACGGCCTCGTCATCGAGGGCGAGCGGGCGTCCTACAGCGACGCCGAGGGGCGCCTGAGCGTCCCGGGGGCGGTGCGGTTCACGCGGGGCCGCGTGGAGGGCCGCGGTGTCGGGCTCACCTACGACCGCGGCCGCGACATGGTCACGATCCTCGACCAGGCGGTCGTGCACTTCGCGGGCGGCGACGATGCCCCCCCGATGAACGTCGAGGCCGGGACGGCCAGCCATCTGCAGACCGATCGCGTGATGCGGTTCGAACGCGGCGTGACGATGACGCGCGGCGGCGAGCGGATCTCGGCGGACGCCTCGACCGTCTGGCTCTACGAATCGAGCGGGGGCCCCTCCACCATCGAACTCCGTGGCCAGGCGCAGGTCGGGGGCAGCGGCCTCGGCGCGTTTCAGTCCATGCAGGCGCGCGACATCACCCTGCACTACGACGAGGCGACCGGCACGCTGCGGCAGGCGGTGCTCGTCGAGGGCGGCCGCGTCGCACTGGCGGGCGAGGGCGCCCGCCGGCAGACGCTGGCCGGGGACTACATCGATGCCACGATCGCGCCCGAAGGCGGCGTCACGGGCCTGAGCGCGCGCGACCGCGTATCGGTGACCCTGCCGGGCGCCCGGAACACCCCGGCGCGGACCGTCCGATCGCAGCGGCTCTTCGGCAGCGGAACCCCCGCGCAGGGCCTCACGGACATGCGCTTCGAGACGGCGGTCGAGTTTCAGGAGTCGGCCTCCGGTGACCGCGGCGCGCGCCGCGGCCGGGCCGACGTGCTCGACCTGCGGCTCGACGAGGCGGGTGCGATCCGCGAGGCGCAGTTCCGCGGCGCCGTCCGCTTCTCCTCGGGCGCGCTCGACGCCACGGGCCAGACCGCCGACTACGACATCGCCGGAGGGCGCCTGACGCTGTCTGGCCGTACCGGCACGGCCTCACCGCGGGTCACGGACCGGCACGCGACCATCGACGCCGGGCAGATCACCGTCGCGCTCGAGGGCGGAGACCTGTCCGCCACCGGCACCGTGCGCAGCGTCCTGCAGCCCCGCGCCGATGACGCCGGCGCGGACACGAAACGGCCCGCCCTGCTCGAGGGCACCCAGGCGGTCAACATCACGGCCGACGCCCTCGAGTACGACGGAGACCTGGGGCGGGGCGTCTACGAGGGGAGTGCGCGGCTCTGGCAGGGCGACACCTCCATCCAGGCGGGCCGCCTCGTGCTCGACGAGACGCGCGGTGACCTGACGGCCACCGGCGACGTGCGGTCCACGCTGATGCTCGGGACGGCGGACGGGGGCAGCCCGCCTGCAGTGACGATTGGCCGCGCGCAGTCCTTCACGTACGCCGAGGACACGCGGCAGGTCGTCTACGAGACCGCGGCACACCTGAACGGGCCCGACGGGGACGTGCGGGCCGCGCGCATCGCCGTGCACCTGGCCGCCGCCACGCGCGCCATCGATCGACTCGAGGCCCGCGGCGACGTCACCGTGCGGCTCGACGGACGCGAGGCGACGGGGACCGACCTCGTGCATCATGCCGCCGACGCCCGGTACGAGATGCGCGGCGCGCCCGTGCGCCTCGTGGAACCCTGCCGCGAAACCACCGGCCGCACCTTGACCTTCTTCAGGGGCGCTGATAGGATTCTCGTCGACGGCAACGAGGAGACGCGCACGCAGACGAAGGGCGGCGGCAAGTGCCCGGAACCGCGCTTCGAGTGAATGTCGACCCTCAGCACCCACGACCTCACCAAGTCCTATAGCGGCCGCACCGTCGTGCGCGGCGTGAGCCTCGACGTGAACGCGGGCGAGGTCGTCGGGCTCCTCGGCCCGAACGGGGCGGGCAAGACCACCACCTTCTACATGACCGTGGGCCTCACGGCCCCGGACTCCGGACGCGTCACCCTCGACGGCCGCGACGTGACCGACGACCCGATGTACGTCCGGGCGCGCAAGGGCATCGGCTACCTGCCGCAGGAGCCGTCCATCTTCCGCGGCCTCACCGTCGAGCAGAACATCCTGGCGATCCTCGAGACGCTCGACCTCGACGCCACGGCACGCCGCGAGCGCCTGCGCCAGCTGCTGTCCGAGCTCGGCCTGACGCACCTGGCCGGATCGCCGGCGCACACGCTGTCGGGCGGCGAGCGCCGCCGGGCGGAGATCACGCGCGCCCTCGTCATGTCGCCGCGGTTCATCCTGCTCGACGAGCCGTTCGCGGGCATCGACCCGATCGCGATCACCGAGATCCAGAAGATCATCTTTCACCTGAAGGCGCGGGGCATCGGCGTGCTCATCACGGATCACAACGTCCGCGAGACGTTGCGCATCACCGACCGCGCCTACATCGTGCACGGCGGCGTCATCCACGCCAGCGGGACACCGGACCGGCTGGCCGCCGACGAGGACGTGCGTCGGATTTATCTCGGGGCGGACTTTCGTCTGGACTAAGATGAACGTGGGTTCAGCATCCGCCGCTGGACGCGCGACTTGCGGTTGACCGACTGATGGCGATTCACCAGAAGCTCCAGGCCAAACTGGCGCAGAAGCTGATTCTGACGCCATCGCTGCAGCAGGCGATCAAGCTGCTGCCGATGTCGACGTTGGAATTGGCCGATCTGCTGACGCAGGAAGTGGTCGAGAACCCGCTCCTGGAAGAGGTCCCGACCGAGGATCTGCAGCCCGTCGAGGCCACCGCCGACAAGCCGGAGGCCCCCGAGGCCCCCACCTCCGAGAAGTCGGACACCTGGGACGACGCCGACTACGAGTACTTCTTCGGCGAGTACCTCGACGATGGCTACCGGGCCCGGGTCCCCACCGAGGTCAAGGAGCTGCCGCCGATCGAGAACACGCTCTCGACCAGCGGCTCGCTCACGGGTCACCTCATCTGGCAGCTCTCCCTCCAGACCAACGACGACGAAGTCCGCCGCGAGATCGGGGAGGCCATCATCGGCAACCTCGACGACGACGGCTACCTCGTGGCGTCGGTGGACGAGATCGCCGCCATGGGCCCCTGGGAGATCGACGACGTCGAGACGTCGCTGCGATCGCTCCAGGGCTTCGACCCGGTCGGCGTCGCGGCGCGGGACCTGCAGGAGTGCCTCACGCTCCAGTTGCGGCACCTCGGCCTCGAGGGGACCCCCGCCGACCAGATCGTCACCGAGCATCTGCGCCTGCTGCAGAACCACCAGATCCCCGAGCTCTCCCGGAAGATGGGCATGCCGCTCGAGGAACTGCGCGAGCACGTGGAGCTCATCCGCCACCTCGACCCGAAGCCCGGCACGCGCTACAACGCCAGCCCGCCCGAGTACGTCGTGCCGGACGTCTACATCGTCAAGGTGGATGAGCAGTACGTCGCGGTGCTGAACGAGGACGGGCTGCCGCAGCTGCGCATCAGCCCGTCGTACCGGCGCCTGCTCGACAAGGACAACGCCGACACCGAGACGCGCGCCTACGTGAAGGAGCGGTTCAACGCCGCGCGCTGGCTGATCAAGTCGGTCGAGCAGCGTCAGAAGACCATCCACAAGGTCGCCACGAGCATCATCAACTTCCAGCGGGACTTCCTCGATCACGGGATCGAGCACCTCAAGCCGCTCGTGCTGCGCGATGTCGCCAACGACATCAGCATGCACGAATCCACGGTCAGCCGCGTCGTCACGAACAAGTACATGCACACCCCCCAGGGCGTGTACGAGATGAAGTACTTCTTCCACAGCGGCATCAGCAGTTCGTACGGCGAGGCCGTCTCGTCGGTGACGATCAAGCAGCGCATCCGCAAGATCATCGAGGCCGAGGACCCCAGGAAGCCCCTGTCGGATTCGAAGATCGTCAGCATCCTGCAACGCGAGGGGCTCATGCTCGCGCGGCGCACCATCGCCAAGTACCGCGAGGAACTCAAGATCCCTACCTCGAACCAGCGAAAGGTGATGTTCTAGCCGCGCCTTCGGGGGCGGCGTTCATAACGGTGGCACATCATGCGTCTTGAATTGACTGGTCGCAAAGTCGTCATTTCCCCGGGGCTCCGGCGGCTCGTGGACCGCAAGCTCGCCAAGCTGCTGCGGCAGCTCAACGACAGCGGCATTGCCGCGTCCGTGATCGTCTCGAAGCAGAAGTTCGAGTGCGTCGTGGAACTCAACCTGCACGCGCGGGGCGAGCGCTTCCTCCACGCCATCGCCCGCGGCGAGACGTGGGAGATCGCCGTCGCCGACGCCGTGGAGAAGGTGCTGCACCAGGCGCAGAAGGCCAAGGGGAAGTGGCAGGAGCGGAAGCGCCGCGGCGAATCGTCGCGGTCGGTGCGGCAGCCGCGGGCCCTGCCGCCCGTCGAGGAGACGCCGCTCACCGTGCCGCCGAAGCAGCGCATCGTGCGCGCCGTGCGCTACGCCGTGAAGCCGATGACGGCCGACGAAGCGGCCATCGCGCTCGACGGCCGGGACGAACCGTTCCTCGTCTACCGCGACGCCAAGACCGAGTCCGTGGCCGTGCTCTACCGGCGCAAGGACGGTCACCTGGGATTGATCGCCCCGGACGCGTAAACCCTCGTGGGGACACCCATGTCCACGGTTCCCACCGTCTCGGTCGGCACGCTGCTCGAGCTCCGCCCCGAGACGATCGGCCTGCCGCTGGCGCTGATCGCCGGCGGCGGCGGACTCGACCGGCCGATCACGAGTCCGTACATCCAGAAGACCGGCCTCGCGCTGGCCGGCTTCCACGAGTACCTCCAGCCGGGCCGGGTCCTCATCTACGGCGAGAGCGAGATCCGGTATCTGGAGGGCCTGGCCGCCGGCGAGCGGCGGCGCGTCCTGGCGCAGTCGTTTGCGACCGGTGTGCCGTGCCTGCTCGTGACCGGCGACCTGGCGGTGCCGCCGGAACTGCCCCTCGAGGCGGACCATGCCGGGATCCCGCTTCTCGTCTCGCCGGTCACCACCGCGACCGCCATCGGCAAGCTGACGGCCCTGCTGGAGGACCGGCTCGCGGAGCGTGAGATCGTCCACGGCGTGCTGCTCGACATCCTCGGACTCGGCGTGCTGATCGTCGGCGAGAGCGGCATCGGCAAGAGCGAGTGCGCCCTCGATCTGGTCGTCCGCGGCCATCGCCTCGTCGCCGACGACGCCGTCGAGGTGCGGCGCCGGGCGCAGTCGGTCGTCATCGGCACGTGTCCCGAGTTGACGCGGCATCACATGGAAGTGCGGGGCATCGGGCTGATCAACATCCAGGACCTCTACGGCGTCGCGTCCACGCGCCATTCCAAGCGCGTCGAGCTCGTCGTGCACCTCGAACGCTGGGATCCGCAGCGCGAGTACGACCGCCTCGGGCTCGACGACGCGTACTTCGATCTGCTGGGCGTGCCGGTGCCCGTCATCCGGACGCCCGTCGCCCCCGGGCGCAACCTCGCGATCCTCGTCGAGGTCGCGGCGCGGAACCAGCTGCTGAAGTCGCGCGGCATCCACGCGGCCCGCGCGCTCGCCGCGCGGCTCGACGACCGGCTCAGGCACGCGTCCACCTCCGCCGCCGACCTGAGCGCCGACGACGACCTCGAGGGGGGAGGGCTGCTGTGAGCGCCGCCAAGGCCAGGCGGCTGCGGTCGCGTGCGGCCAGCGCCAACTTCGTGGTGCTGACGGGGCAGTCGGGGGCGGGCAAGTCGCAGGCGATCCGCGCGCTCGAGGATCTCGGGTACTACTGCGTCGACAACCTGCCCGTGGCGCTGCTCCCCGTGCTGGCGAACCTCTCGCAGCGCGAGGACGCGGACAACCCGAAGGTCGCCGTGGTCGTCGACGTCCGCGAGAAGCGGTTTCTGACCGAGTTCCCCAGGGTCTACCGCGCGCTCCGCAAGATCACGGGGCTGAACCCGGCGCTCATCTTCCTGGAAGCGAGCGAGGCCGCGCTGCTGCGACGGTTCAGCGAAACGCGGCGGCCGCATCCGTTCGCGCCCGGCCTGCCGGTGGCCGACGCCGTCCGCGACGAGCGCGTGAAGCTCGCGAAGATCCGCGCGCTCGCCGACGAGACCGTCGACACGTCCGATCTGACGGTGCACGAGTTGCGCCAGGTGTTCCTCGCCGTGTCGCGGGACCGGAAGAAGCGCGCGCGCCTCGTGTTGACGTTCGAGAGCTTCGGCTTCAAGCACGGCCTGCCGCTCGACGCCGACCTGGTCTTCGATGCGCGCTTCCTGCCCAACCCGCACTTCGTGCCGGGGCTGCGCCCGAAGACGGGGCGCGATGCCGGGGTCAAGGCGTACCTGCGACGGCAACCGGCGACGCGCCAGTTCGTGAAGAAGCTGATCGCCTTCCTGCGCTTCCTCGTGCCGCAGTACGTGACCGAAGGGAAGAGCTACCTGACGGTCGCCGTGGGCTGCACCGGCGGCCGCCATCGATCCGTGTACCTCGCGGAGCTGCTCAGGCGGGAGTTCGCCGGGCTCGCGGCCGTCACGACCCGTGTGCGGCACCGCGACATCGGAAAGGAGAGTGGGGCATGATTGGCGTCGTGGTTGTCACCCACGGCCAGCTGGCCACGGAACTCGTCAACGCCGCCGAAACGATCGTCGGAGACCTGCCGAGCTTCGCCGCCCTCTCGATCGGCTGGCACGACGATGTGCAGGACGCCCGGGCGGAGCTGGCCGCGGCCATCGACCGGGTCCAGGGACCGGAAGGCGTGGTGGTGCTGACCGACATGTTCGGCGGTACGCCCTCGAACCTCGCCATCACCTTCCTCGAGACGCAGAAGATCGAGGTCGTGACGGGCGTCAACCTGCCCATGCTCATCAAGCTCTCGAGCCTGCGCGACGTGGCCGACGTCCGCGAAGTGGGACGTCAGATCCGTGAACACGGACGGAACGCGATCTGGGTGGCCTCGGATCTGCTCCAAGGAAATGCCGGGACCTGAGGACGCCATGACCAGCCGAGACGTGACGATTCGCAATCAACTGGGCCTGCATGCGCGGGCGGCGGCGCGCTTCGTCCACCTCGCGACGCGGTATCAGTCGCAGATCCGCGTCGGCCGCGACGGCCGGACGATGGACGGCAAGAGCATCATGGGCATCCTGCTGCTCGCCGCCTCCTGGGGCACGACCATCACCATCACGGCGGACGGCCCCGATGAGGTGGACGCCGCGGAAGCCCTCGCCGCACTCGTGGGGAGCGGTTTCGGAGAAGACATGTGGAACGGCTGAACGGCATCGGCGTCTCGCCCGGCGTGGCCGTCGGGCGCGCGATCGTCCTGACCCAGCGAAGCGACGTCGTCCGGTTTCCCATTCCTCCGGAGCGGGTGGCGCGGGAGGTCGCGGCGCTCGAGGCGGCCCGCGATCGATCGCGCGAGCAGCTGCAGGACATCCGGACGCGGATCGCGTCGGCGCGCGGGCATGAACTGGCTTCGCTCTTCGATGCGCAGATCCTGATCCTCGACGACCCGCTGTTCTTCGACCGGGCCGCCGACCTCGTGCGGACCGAGCGCGTGAACGCCGCGTGGGCCGTGCACCGCGCGTATGAGGAACTGTGCGAGGTGTTCGCGACGGTCGAGGACGCCTACCTGCGCGAACGCGAGAGCGACGTCGCGGATGTCGCGGGCCGCGTCCGGCTCAACCTGCGCCACCAGGGCACCGACCCCGGCGATCTCCTGCGGGACGTGGACGGCCCCTGCCTGCTCGTCGCCGACGAGCTCACGGCCTCGCTGGCCGCGCAGCTCGACTGGAACCGCATCCAGGGCTTCGCCACCGACGCCGGCAGCCGCACGTACCACACGGCGATCCTGGCGCGGTCGCTGAAGGTCCCGGCCGTGGTCGGCCTGCACGACGCCAGTACCCGGATCACGGCAGGGACGCCGCTCGTCATCGACGGCACGACGGGGGAACTGATCGTCGATCCGACGCCGGACGCGCTGGCCGGCGCGCAGGAGCGCGCCACGCGCCGCCCGCGTGTCCGTCCGGCGCCGCTCGCCGGCGGCGCGCCGGCCACGGTGGCCACCGCCGATGGCGTGCCGATCCGGCTCGAGGTCAACATCGAGCTCCTCGAGGACCTGCCCGCCATCGCCGCGTGCGGGGCGGAGGGGGTGGGGCTTTATCGATCCGAGTTCATGCTCGGGGGGCTCCCGCTCGAGGAGATCGCCGAGGACCGGCAGTTCGAGGTGTACCGCGCCCTCGTCACCCATATGGCGCCCCGGCCCGTGACGATTCGCACCTTCGACCTCGACGAGCGGCAGGTGAGCGCACGGGGCGCCACGGGCCGCCGCTCCTCACGCCGCGGCCTGCGGGGAGTGCGCCTGGGCCTCGCGCGCCCGGACCTGCTGCGCACGCAGTTGCGCGCGCTGGTGCGTGCGGCCGCCTTCGGCCCCCTGCGCGTGATGTTCCCGTTCGTGACCGCGGTCGAGGAAGTGCGGCAGGCGCGCGCGTTGATGCGCGAGGCCGCCGCCAGCCTCGGCGTGGACGCCGGGATTCCGGTCGGCATCATGATCGAGGTGCCGGCGGCGGCCGTTGCGGCCGACCTGCTCGCCCCCGAGGTCGACTTCTTCACGATCGGCACGAACGACCTGATCCAGTACACGCTGGCCGTCGATCGCACCGACGATCGCGTCTCGGAGTACTACGAGCCGCTGCACCCCGCGATGCTGCGCCTGCTGCGCCTCGTGCGGCGGGCCGCGGCCCGGCAGGGGATCCCCGTGTCGGTGTGCGGCGAAATGGCGTCCGACCCCGCGCTGCTCGGGCTGCTCGTCGGACTCGGATTGACGAGCTTCAGCATGACCCCGGCCGCGCTTCCGATGGCGCGCGAGGTCGTGCTCGATCTGCACGCCGGCGATGCCCGGCGCCTGGCGCGCGAGGTCCTGCGGCTGTCCACCGCCGCCGATGTCGAGCACCACCTCTTCGATGCACTGGCCGCCGCCGGCAGCCGCCGTGACGGCGAAAGGAGACGCTGATCGTGACCGATGGGATGACCCGGGTGGAGAAGCCCTGGGGCTACGAACTGTGGTGGGCGCGAACCGACCGGTACGTCGGTAAGCACCTGCACATCACGAAGGGCCACGCCCTGAGCCTCCAGTACCACAACCAGAAGGACGAGACGATCTTCGTCTGGGCGGGGCGGATGCTCTTCGAGACCGGGCCGCAGGGGGGCGCGCTCACGAGCCGGGAGATGGGCCCCGGCGACGCCGTCCACGTCACGCCCGGCACGATTCACCGGATGACCGCGATCGAAGACACCGACCTGATGGAGGTCTCGACGCCGGAGGTCGACGACGTCGTGAGGCTGGAGGATCGCTACGGGCGTTCCTAGTTGACGACGTACAAACACGAAGGACACGAAGGCCACGAAGACAACAGGACGTTACGGGTTCTGGGGCCCCGGTGTGTGCGACCGGATCCCTGAATATGTAACTTCGTGTTGGCTTCGTGGCCTTCGTGTCCTTCGTGTTTGTCCGTGACCTCGGTGGCGCGCCTAGAACGGGATGTCGTCGTCGGTGATGGGGCTCTGGTCGCGCATCGGATCGGCGTAGGAACCGCCGCCGCTGTCGCCGCGATCGCTGCGCTCACCGCCGCGGCTCCCGCCGCCGAGCAGCACGATCCGGTCGGCCTTCACCTCGGTGGTGTAGTGCTTCTGGCCGTCCTTCTCCCAGTTGCGCGTCTGGAGGCGGCCCTCGACGTAGATCTGCTTGCCCTTCGTGAGGTAGGGCTGCAGCGTCTCGGCGCTCTTCCCCCACAGCACGATCTTGTGCCACTCGGTCTGTTCCTTCTTCTCGCCGTCCTTCGACGTCCAGTTCTCGGTCGTGGCGATGCTGAAGCTGGCCACCGCCTGCCCGCTGGGCGTGAAGCGCACTTCCGCATCACGGCCGAGATTGCCCACCAGGATCGCCTTGTTCACGCTGCCCATATCGTTCCGTCTCGCTTTCTCTGACCTTCGTGGTGTGTGTGTGTCGATCTGCCGTGCCGGATGGCCGCACGCACGCGGCCGGTCTTACCCTGGGGGCCGGCGCTGCGTGAGCCGATCGAGGTTCTGCTGCGCCAGCGTCCCGGCGGTCGTGTCGGGGTAGTCCCGCACGACCACTTCGAAGGACTGCCGCGCCTGGTCCACCTGCCCGAGCCGGTCGAAGGCCAGCCCGCGCTTGTAGTACGCGTTCGGCACCTGATCGCCGGTGGGGTAGTCGGCAATCACACGGTTGTACGCCTCGATGGCATCCGTGAACCGTCCCTCGCTGTAGTAGCTCTCCCCGATATAGTGCTGGGCGTCGTCGGACAGCTCGCTCCGCGGGAACGTCCGGATATAGGTATTGAACCCCTCGATCGCGAGCGTCCACTGGCCCGACGTGTAGTCGGCCCACGCCGTATCGAAGAGCCGCTGGGGGGACATGCCCGGAGGCGCGGCCTGCGCGGGCGGCGGGACCGCCCCCATGGCCGTCTCGGTGCCGGCGGGGTCGGCCGCCGGCGGGGCCGGGGCGCCGCCCCCGGGCGCGTAGCTCATCGCCGGGATGGTGAGGCGCATCGCCTCGACCTCCTGCGAGAGGGAGGTGATGCGGACGTTCGTCTCGTCGACGCGCTCGCGCACCACGCGGATGTCGGCCGACACGGTGTCCGACAGGAGCTTCTGGTCGGCAAACGCCTTGCGCGTGACGCCCGCCTGGTCGTCGAGGCGCGCATTGAGCGCCGCGAGGGTCTCGGCCAGCGACGCAAGTGCCAGCTGCAGCTGCTGCGTCTGCTCCTGCAGAATCCTGATGTCGGCCATCGTCTGCTGCTGTTCGCGCCGCTGGGCCTCGGCGGGAAGCGTCCCGCCGAAGATCAGGGCGCACATCACGATGGCGCCGGGCAGTCTGGTCATAGCTGGTCTGGCCTCATCCGCATGCGCGGGATGGCACGCGCGCGCCGCGTTCATCGCGCGGTGATGACGAAGTGCGCGCGCCGGTTCTTCGCCCAGGCGCCTTCGTTACTGCCCGGCTCGAAGGGGAATTCCTTGCCGTAGCTGACCGTGCGCAGCCGATCGGCGGCAATGCCCAGGGAAATCAGGTAGTCGCGCGCCGTCAACGCGCGCCGCTCGCCCAGAGCCAGATTGTACTCGGCCGTGCCACGTTCGTCGCAATGGCCTTCGATGGTGACCTGCCACGTCGGGTACTTCCGGAGGATGGCCGCATTCGCCTGCAGGGCCGCCTGGGCGGCGGGCGTCACCTCCGAGGCGTCGTAGGCGAAGAACGCGGGCTGCAGGGGCGACTCGCGATTCAGGTCGTCGAGCGACCGCGAGCCGATTTCGTCCTCTTCGGGCATCGGCGGCACGGGCACCGGTTCCGACACGGGCTCGGGCGGCAGCGGCGGCGTGGGGACGGCCGTGGCGCCGGTGGCCGGCGGCGGCGCCGGGCGCGCCACGGGCGGGGTCTTCTTGGCGCAGGCGCCCACGGCGACGAGCAGGAGCACTACCATCGCGAGCTGGAGTCGAGTCTGTCGCTTCATCATTCGCATCCTTGTGCGGGGGAATCGTGTGGCGCGTCGTGCGAACCCGGGAAACGGCCGTCGCTACTGCGACCAGTGCGGCGTGAAGTTGTTGCCCTCGCGGGTGAGCTGCCGCAGATTGCGGCCGTCCCGATCGATCGAGAAGATCTGGGTGCGGCCCGCCCGCGTGGACGTGAACGCCAGATGGCGTCCGTTCGGCGACCACGCCGGGCTCTCGTTGGTGCCTTCGCCGAAGGTGATCTGGCGGGTCTGCCCCTCGGCCAGATTGTAGATCTTGATGTCGAACCCGGGCCCCGTGCGCGCGGCGAACGCGATCTCGTTGTACGGCGCCGGCGACCACGTCGCCCGGTCGGCATACGACTCGTAGGTGAGCCGGCGGAGGTTGAGCCCGTCGGCGCCGATGATCCAGACCTGCGGTGACCCGGTCCGATCGGACGTGAAGGCGATCTGGGTCCCAGTCGGCGACCAGGTCGGCGTGATGTCGGCGCCCGGGTGGGTGGTGAGACGCCGCAGGCCGGAGCCATCGCGGTTCATCACGTAGATCTCGCTGTTGCCGTCGCGGTTCGACGCAAACGCGATCCGGGTGCCATCCGGAGAGAAGACCCCGAGCATGCTCTGGCCCCTGTCGCCGAGCGGCGTCTCGAGCGTCCCCTGGAAGATGTTCGAAATGAGCAGCTCCGGGTAGCCGCGCCGGTAGGAGGTGTAGACGAGCGACCGGCCATCGGGCGACCAGCTCGGCATGATGTTGAGCGAGCGGTTGACCGTGATGCGCCGCTGGTTCGCGCCATCGTAGTCGGCGACGTAGATCTCCTTCACCTCGCGGTTGTCGATCGGGCCCGCCACGCGCTCCCGGTTGCGATCGGAGGAGAAGGCGAGCCGCGTCCGCGCCACCCCGCGGAGGGCGCGCTGGCTCTGGTGCAGCTCGTCGGCCATCGTGTGGGCGTAGAGCCGGGGGTTCGCCGCCGACCCGCTGTACTCGCGCGCGTAGATCTGCTGCCGGCCCCGCACGTTCAGCAGCCGCATCTCGACCCGCACCGTGTTGCCGGTCTTCGACACCGACCCGACGACCAGCCCGTCCGCCCCGAGTTCGCGCCACCGGTCGAACGGCGCCTCGCCGAGCGACGGCGCGGCCGGGATCGTCCGGTACGTGTCGCGCGGGATCATGTAGAACTCGCGCTCGAACTGCAGGTCGTCCCACAGCACCTGCGCGATGGTACGCGCCATCTCCTGCGCCTCCGGATCATCGGAGGGCGCGAGGAAGTCGGGCACCGCCAGGCGCGGCGGCGCGCCCGCGTCGCCCGTCAGGCTGATCTCGATCTGCGATTGCTGGCGCGGCGCCGGCGCCGCCGGGGGCGGCTGCTGGGCGGAGACCACCAGCACGGCCGAGGCGGCCAGCGGCGCAAGGACAAGGTGGAGACGGCGGTGGAACATCATCAGCGCTCGTAATTGAAACTCAGGTGAACGGTGAGCGTCGGCTCGGTGAACTCGGCAGGCAGCGGGGGCAGCTGCCGGGTCAGCACCAGCGCGCGTTGCGCCGTCAGGTCGAGCGCGGCGAAGCCGCTGGACCGTCGCGTCGTGATGCCCGTGAGCGTGCCGTCACGCTGCACCACGAAGGTCATCACGGTCGTGCCGGCCACCTGCTGCTTCGCACTCCAGTTCCGCTGGATGAACTGCTGCATCGTGGCCAGGTACTCGGGGCAGCAGAAGTCCCCGACGTCGAGCTGGGCGCCGGTGCCGCCGCCGCCGGAGGTCAGCCCGAACCCCTGGCCCCGGCCGCCGGTCTCGGCGATGGCCGACCCCGTCTGCACCTGTTCGCCCCGCGTCGGGGTCGTGCCGCGCGCCTGCTCAGGCGCCTTCTTCACCGGCGGGGGCGTCTTCTTCACCGGCGCCTGCGGCCGCGGCTCCACCATCTGCGGCGTCACCGCCGCCGGCGGACGCACCGCCTCGCGCGGCGGCGTGGCCTCGAGGGGCCGGACCTCCTGGACCGGGCGGCCGCCCATCGGCGTCATGCCGCCATCGCGCGGGCCGACGGGGCCGCCCAGGCTGATCGTCATCACCGACTCCGGCTCGGGCGGCGCCGCGGGCCCGAGCCAGCTCGACGGCATCAGCACGACCGCCAGGATGAACACCCCGTGCGCGATCGCCGAGGCCCAGAACATCGAACTCAGACCGGCCTCGCCGCGGATGCGCCCCGCGAGGACCTGGCTGACGGTGTCCATCGGGCTACCGCGCTCCCCGCTGCTGCGCGACGATGCCGACGCGCTCGATGCCGGCCTCCTTGAGGCGGTCGAAGACGTCGATCAGCTCCTGGAGCTGGACGGCGCCGTCGCCGCGCACGAACACGTCTTTCTGCTCGCTGTTCAGCATCACCTGGCGGACGCGCTCCCCGAGGAACTCGATCGCCACCGCCTCCTCTTCGATATAGACGCGCCCGTCGTCCCGATAGCTGAGGGGAATCGTCACGTAGAGCCGGGTTTCCTGCACCGGCTGGGTCCGGCTCGAGGTGGGGAGGTTCACCTCGACCCCGCGCTGCATCATCGGCGCCGCCACCATGAAGATGATGAGCAGCACCAGCATCACATCCACCAGCGGGATGATGTTGATCTCGGAGAGCGACGTCGACACGCGCCGCCCGCGCGACCGGCTCTGGCCCGCGGACGGCTGCGCCATGACTTTCGGCATCGTCCGCCCCTTAGGTGAAGTTCCGCTCGGAGATGTTCAGGAACTCCATCGCGAAGTCGTCCATCTCGGAGGCGTAGAGCTTCACCTTGGTGGTGAAGTGATTATAAAAATAGACAGCGGGGATCGCGGCGAACAGGCCGAGCGCCGTGGCGATGAGCGCTTCGGCGATGCCCGGCGCCACGACCGCCAGATCGCTCGAGCCCTGGGCCGCGATGCCCTGGAAGGACGTCATGATGCCCCAGACCGTACCGAGCAGGCCGATGAACGGCGTGATGCTCGCCGTCGTGGCCAGGAACGTGACGCGGTGCTCGAGCTTGTTCAGTTCGATCGACGAGGCCCGCAGCAGGGCGCGATCGAGCGCGGCCATGCTGCGCAGGGTCGGACGCGCCCCGGCCGCGGCAGGGGGGGCGCCTGGCGCCGGCTTCAGCTGGGCGGTCAGTTCCGCATAGCCCGCCTGGAACATCCCGACGAGCGGGCTGTCGCCGAGCGACTTGCAGACCGCCTGCACCTCCGAGAACTTGGTGCTGCGCCGGAAGACGTCGATGAACGCGGCCGACTGGCGCTCGATGCGCTGGAAGACCCAGAACTTATAGAAGATGACGGCCCAGGAGGCGATGGAGAACAGCAGCAGCACCACCAGCACGGCCCAGGCCACAGGGCTCGCATTGGCGATGAGTGCAATCAGGTCTCCGGAATGTGCCGCAGGCGCGGCCCCAGCGTCATCCAGCACCTGAAGTGCCAGGAGTACAGATCCAAGCGTGCGCAACAATGCCTCCGGTCCGTCGGTGGTGCGCCGCTGGGACAGCGCGAATGTGCAACCGTAGCACGTCGTGTGAAATTCTGTCAAACCCATGATACGATTGACGTTCTGCGCGTACCCAGACATCCGGACTGACGCGTCCCAAGACGGCGTCCCCAGACCCCACGCACTCCGATGATTCGCTACCTGGCGATTCGCAACCTCGCGGTCATCGAGTCGGTGGCCGTCGAATTTGAACAATCGTTCAATGTCTTGACCGGCGAGACCGGCGCAGGCAAGTCCATCCTCGTGGAGGCCGTAGGGCTCCTGCTTGGCGGACGCGCCTCCCAGGACCTCGTCCGCACGGGGGAGGACCTCGCGACCGTCGAGGCGATCTTCGAAACCCAGGACGGCACCGAGATCACGGTGCGCCGCGAGATCACGGCGCAGGGGCGGAGCCGCGCCTTCGTCGACGGCGCCCTGGCCACCGCGGGCCAGCTCCGCGAACTGGCGACGACGCTCGTCGAGCTGCACGGCCAGCACGAACATCAGGATCTGCTGAACCCCGAGTCCCACATCCCGTTGCTCGACGGCTGGGCCGGCCTTGCGCCGCGGCAGGCCGAGACCGCGGCGGCGTGGGAGGGGGTGCGCGAACTCCGCACGCAGATCGAACGGATGCGCATGGACGACCGCGAGCGCGCGGCGCGGCTGGAGCTGGTGGAGTTCCAGCTCGGCGAGCTCCAGACGGCGGCGCTCACGCCCGGCGAGGACGAGGTCCTGCAGGCCGAGCGTCAGGTCCTGAAGAGCGCGGATCTCGTCCAGCGGTTGTGCGGCGAGGCGTATGCCGAGCTCTACGAGGACGAGCAGGCCGTGCTCACCGGGCTCGACCACGTCTGGAAGCGGGTGGGGGAGCTGGCGGCGATCGACGCCTCATTCGCCGCGCACCTCGACGGCCGCGACGCCATCAAGGCGCAGCTCGAGGACCTGGCGTTCACGCTCCGCGACTACGGCGACCGCGTGGACCTGACGCCCGGCCGGCTCCAGGACGTCGAGGACCGGCTCGCCCTCATCGAGCGGCTCGTGCGGAAGCACGGCCCGACGCTCGCCGACGCCCTGGCGCGTCAGGCCGCCCTCGAAGCCGAGCAGTGTGCGCTGGCCGGCGGGAGCGCCTCGCTCGAGGATCTGGAGGCGGCGCTCGCCGCCGCCTCGACGGCCTTCCTCGCGGCGGCCACCCGTCTGTCCGACGCCCGCCGCGAGGCGGCCCCCGCGTTTGCCCGCGCCCTCGAACGTGAGCTTGCCGACCTGGCGATGGACCGGACCCGGTTCGAAGTACGCCTGACACGCGACGATTCGCTCGCCGCCTGGAGCGCGCAGGGAATCGACCGCGGGGAGTTCTTCCTGTCGCCCAATCCGGGCGAGGAACTCCGGCCGCTGGCGCGCATCGCGTCGGGTGGCGAGCTGTCGCGCATCATGCTGGCGCTCAAGACGCTGGCCACGGCCGACCAGCCCGGCAAGACCCTGATCTTCGACGAGGTCGACGCGGGGATCGGGGGCCGGGTGGCCTCGTCGGTGGGGCAGCGGCTGCACGGGCTCGGGGGCCGCTTCCAGGTGCTCTGCATCACGCACCTCCCGCAGATCGCCGCCGCGGGCGGCACCCACTTTCACATCGAGAAGGCCGTGCGCGGCACCCGCACCGTGACCTCCGTCACGCGGCTCGATGCGGCCGGCCGGGTCGAGGAGATCGCCCGGATGATTGGCGGCGCCGCCACGACCGACCAGGTCCGCGCCAGCGCGCGCGACCTGATTGCCGGCACGGCGCCGGCGAAAGGCGAAAGCGGGCAAGGGGCGAAAGCGAAAGGCGAAAGTCCTCGCGGGGCGAAAGCGAAAGCCCGGTAGGACACGCGACGAACCATGAGCAAGAAGTACCTGATCGAGACCTTCGGCTGTCAGATGAACTTCCATGACGCCGAGCGCATGGCGGGGCTGCTGGAGCAGGCGGGTTACGCGCGCGCGGAGTCCGACGCCGACGCGGACCTCGTGGTGATCAACACGTGCAGCGTCCGCGAACGGGCCGAGGACAAGCTCTACACCCGGCTCGGGGAACTCCGCGCCCTCGCACAGGACGGCCGGCCCGCGCCCGTCGTCGCCGTCACCGGCTGCGTCGCGCAACAAGAGGGCGAGGCGCTCCTCAAGCGTTCGGCGCTCGTCGACGTGGTGCTCGGCACCCAGCGCCTCAAGATGCTCCCGATGCTGGCGGCCGAGGCCGCGGAACGACGCGCCCCGCAGGTCGACATCAGCACGCCGTACGACGATGTCTCGTTCCCGCTCGGGGTGATGCGGCGCTCGGACCCGGTGCGCGCCTGGGTGACGATCATCGAGGGCTGCAACGACTTCTGCGCCTTCTGCGTCGTACCCTACACGCGCGGCCACGAGCGGATGCGCGCCAAGGCCGACATCCTGGCCGACGTCCGGGAGGCCGTGGCGACAGGCCGGAGGGAAGTGCAGCTGCTCGGGCAGATCGTCAACCACTACCAGGCGCCTGACGACGAGCGGTGCGACTTCCCGGCGCTGCTCGAGGCGGTCCACGAGATCCCCGGGGTGGAGCGCATCCGCTTCGCGAGCCCGCACCCGCGCCACTGCTCGGACCGGCTCATTGCCGCGGTCCGCGACCTGCCGCGGGTCTGCAAGCACCTGCACCTGCCGGTGCAGTCGGGGTCGACGACCATGCTGGCGCGGATGCGGCGGCGGCACACGCGGGAGCAGTATCTGGATCTGGTCGGGCGTATCCGCGCGGCTATCCCGAACATCCAGCTATCGACCGATATGATCGTTGGCTTCCCTGGCGAGACCGAGGCCGAGTTCGAGGACACGCTGAGCCTGACGGCCGCCGTCGGCTACCACAGCATCTTCTCGTTCAAGTACTCGGAGCGGCCGAACACGCTGGCGGCGCGACGCCTGCCGGACGATGTGCCGGAGGCGGAGAAGACGCGGCGGATCGTGGCGCTGCAGCAGCTGCAGCGGGGGATTCAGACGCGGCTGCTCGCCGGGACGGTCGGGCAGACGGTGGACGTGCTGGTGGACGGATCGAGCCGCCGGCGCGCCTGGGAGCTGTCGGGCCGCACGGGCGGCAACACGGTGGTGAACTTCCCGGGCGACCCGTCGTGGGTGGGCCGGACGCTGCCGGTGGCGGTGAAGCGGTCGGGGCCGCACAGCGTGTGGGGCGAGGTGGCGGCGGGGGCGGACGTCGGGGCGCCGGCGGTCGAGGCCGGGACGGGCGTGAGCGAAGAGGCAGGCGAGCGATGCTGATCGAGATGAACATCAAGGGGCTCATGGTGGACCCGATCACCAACATGCCGATCATCATCCTGCGCGACCGGGAGGGCGACAAGGTGCTGCCGATCTGGGTCGGCGTGTTCGAGGCCAACGCCATCGCGCTGCAGATCGAGAACATCCAGACGCCGCGCCCGATGACCCACGACCTGCTCCGGAACGTCATCCAGGACCTGCAGGCGGCGGTGGAGAAGATCGTCGTGTGCGACCTGAAGGAGAACACCTTCTTCGCGCTCATCCACCTGCAGACGGCGCTCGGCCCGGTGGCCATCGACGCGCGTCCGAGCGACGCCATCGCGCTCGCGCTGCGCACCCGCGCACCGATCCTCGTCGAGGACACGGTCATCGACAATGCGAAGACGGTGGACTTCGCCGCCGAGCAGGCCGACCACGACCGGCTCCAGCAGTGGCTCGAGTCGCTCGACCCGGACGACATGGGCAAGTACAAGATGTAGCCGATGTCTGCGCGCCGACAATTCCTCTAATCCACACATTCACAGCGACTTGCCGATGTCGGCGGGGGATAATCCCGCCGCCCGCCGCCCCTTTCCTTGACGGACCAGGCCCGCGCTCCTAGAATGAGGACTCCATTTCCCGTGCAGGACCCACCCCGCCCATGATTCTTGCGATTGCCAACCAGAAGGGCGGCGTGGGGAAGACCACCACCGCGCTGAACCTCGCCGCCGCGCTTGCCATGCGTGGCCGGAAGACGCTCCTCATCGACCTCGACCCGCAGGGCAACAGCAGCATGTCGTACGTCGACCTGCGCACCGTCGAGCGGAGCATGTACGACGTCTTCGTCGAGAAGGACGTCGGCCTCGCCGACATCCTCCAGCCGACCGGCCTCGAGCACCTGTTCGTCGCGCCCTCGCGGATCGCGCTGGCCAAGCTCGAGGGGCGGCTCTCCGGCGAGCTCGATGCGCCCTTCAAGCTCAAGGAGCAGATCGACCAGGTGCGCGACGAGTTCCCCCAGATCGTGATCGACTGCCCGCCGGCCCTCGGCCTGCTGACCGTCAACGCCCTGGTCGCGGCCACGCACATCCTGATCCCGATCCAGTCCTCGTACTTCGCCCTCGAGGGCACCGACGACCTGCTCGAGACCATCGAGAAGGTCCGCCTGCGGCCCAACCCCGAACTGCGCATCCTCGGCGTCGTCATCACGATGCACGACAAGCGCACGGCGCTCGCGCGCGACATCCGCGAGCAGATCACCAAGGTGTTCGGCGAGAAGGTGTTCCGCACCGTCATCAGCAAGAGCGTACGGCTGGAGGAAAGTCCCGCCTACCGGGAGTCGATCTTCACGTTCGCCCCCGATTCCAGTGGCGCGACCGAGTACTACAGCCTGTGCGAGGAGGTCATGGACCGTGTCTAAACGAGGACTGCCCGACACGCTGCGCATGCGGCACGACGCGCACTACGTCGAGGCGCTGGCCGCCTCCGCCGGCACCCCCGTCGGCCGGATGATCGCGATCGACCGCATCGACCCCAACCCCGATCAGCCGCGGCAGGCCATGGGCGACCTGGCCGAGCTCATCTCGTCGATCAAGGAGAAGGGGATCATCGAGCCGCTGGTCGTCCGCCAGCGGGGCCCGCGCTATCAGATCATCGCCGGCGAACGCCGCTACCAGGCCGCCGTGCAGGCCGGCCTCACGGAGCTGCCGGCGGTCATTCGCGACGTCGACGAGACCGAGATGCTGGAGCTGGCGCTGGTCGAGAACATCCAGCGCAAGGACCTGACGCCGTTTGAAGAAGGCGAGGCGATGCAGGCGCTCGCGCAGCGCTGCGGCTACACGCACGAGGACCTGGCCAAGCGGCTCGGGAAGTCGCGGACCTCGATTACCGAGTCCCTGGCCCTGAACGGCCTGCCCCCGGAGATCCGGAAGATCTGCCGCCTCGCCGGCATCACCGCCAAGTCCACGCTGCTGCAGATTGCCCGCCAGGGCGACCCGCAGAAGATGCTGACGCTCGTCGAGAAGTTCGCGCAGCAGGGCGGCGCCACCCGCGACGAGGTCCGCAAGGACACCCAGAAGCCCAAACCCGGACGCCCGAAGTCGTTCGTCTTCAGCTTCCGTCCGCCCACCAAGGCGTTCAATCTGCGGCTGGCCTTCAACAAGAAGAACGCCACGCGCGACGAGATCATCGGCGCGCTCGAAGCCATCATCCAGGAACTCCGCGACGCCAAACGGTAACGCGCCCACGCGCGGGCGTTCGCGATTCCCGGACCAACACCAGAGGCACGGGGCAGTCTTGGGCACGGCCCTGGGGCACGTCGCCGCCCCATTTTGCCGACATTGGTTTACATAACATATATTATCGGACGTTATATGTTTACGCCTGAAATGACCCCTGTTGATGGTTTGCGGTCCCGATAGACGGTCGTATGCCCTAGCCACAGCCCTGGGGTCAGATCTTGAATCTAGGCGCAACGATCAAGATCTGACCCCAGGACACCTGCTAAAGTGAACGCACCCACCGATGCGCACGCTCGACCGCTACATCATTCGTGAGGCGCTCGCGCCGTTCGCCATTGCGCTGCTGGTCTTCACGTTCGTCCTGATCATCCCGTTCATCATCGACCTCGCCGAGACGATGATCGCCAAGGGCGTCCCGTGGCCGACGCTCCTGCAGCTGATGGCGACCCTCGTGCCGCAGGCCCTCGGCCTGACGATCCCGATGTCGCTCCTGCTGGCCCTGCTGGTCGCCTTCGGCCGCCTGTCCGGCGACCGCGAGATCGTGGCGATGATGGCGTGCGGCGTCAGCACGTATCGCCTGCTCCGCCCGGTGGCCGTCCTGGCCCTGGCCGCCTGGGCCGCCACCTCCTGGGTGCTGGTCAAGGCCATCCCGGACGCCAACCAGGCCTTCCGCGAGATCACGCTCCAGCTGGTCGCCGACCGCGCCGAGGGCGAGGTCAAGCCGCGGGTCTTCTTCGAGGACTTCCCCCAGACCGTCCTGTATGTGCGGGACATCTCGCCGACCGGCGCCGGCTGGCTCGACGTCATGGCCGCCGATACCCGGACCCCCGCGCAGCCGACGATCTTCCTCGCCAGCCGCGGCCGGATGCTCGTGGACCGGGCCGCCCGGACGATTCAGATGGTGCTCGAGGACGGCACCCGGCACACGACCCGGCCCGACGATGCCACCGCCTACGAGGTCGTGCGCTTCGATCGCATGGTGGTGAGCCTCGACCCGGAGAGCGTCTTCCCGCGGACGGGTCCGGCGCGCGGCTACCGGGAGATGTCCGTAGCCGAGCTCCAGCAGGAGGTCGCCTACCTCTCGGGGCTCGGCCAGCTCCATCACCAGCCGGTGATGGAGATCCACAAGAAGTACGCGATCCCGATCGCCTGCTTCGTCTTCGCGCTGCTCGGCCTGGCCCTTGGCGCGACGAGCCGGCATGACGGCCGGCTCGCGAGCTTCGTCCTCGGGATCGCCGTCATCTTCGTCTACTACGTCCTGATGTGGCTCGCCGAGGCCATGGCCAAGGGCTACGTGGTCCCCGCCAGCCTGGCCATGTGGATTCCCAACCTGGTTCTCGGCCCCGTCGGCCTCATCCTCCTGCACTGGAGGGCCCGGTCGGCGGATCGGCCGATCCGCGTGTCGCTCCCGAGCCTCACGCGCCCGGCCTGGCTCGAGCGCCTCCGGCCATCGGACGCCACGCGTCCGTCCCTTCCCGCGGGCGCCGTGGCCGCCCCCGCGCGGCGGCGCGTGGTCGTGGTGATCCGGGTGCCGCAGTTCCGCCTCCCCCGCCCGGGCCTGCTGGACCTCTACATCGGCCGGCTCTACCTGCGCGTGCTCGGGCTGTCGGTGGTCGGGATGGCGGGGCTCTTCTACATCTCGACGTTCATCGACATGTCGGACAAGCTCTTCAAGGGCACGGTCTCGACGGGGATGCTGCTCCAGTACTTCTGGTGGGCGACGCCGCAGTTCCTCTACTACATCCTGGCCATCGCCGTCCTGCTGGCCGCGCTGGTGACGATCGGGGTCCTCACGAAGAACAGCGAGCTCATCGTGATGCGCGCCTGTGGCATCAGCCTCTACCGGACGGCGGTGCCGCTGCTGGTCTTCTCGCTGCTGGCCAGCGGGCTGCTGTTTGCGATGGAGGAACGGCTGCTGGCCGTCTCGAACCAGCGCGCGCACCGGCTGCGCCACCTCATCCGCGGCGGGGATCCGCAGACCTTCGATGTCCTGAACCGGAAGTGGCTCGTCTCACCCGACGGCGCCATCTACCACTACCAGTACTACGATCCGACGCGCCAGCGGCTCGGCGGCCTCTCGATCTTCCGGTTCGACGACGCGAGCGGGCGGCTGGTGGAGCGCACCTACGCGCAGCAGGCCCGCGTCACCGCGCCCGGCGATACCAGCGATTTCCAGTGGGCCGCCCAGAACGGCTGGCGGCGCGACTTCAGCACGACGGGCGAGATCCTGGCCTTCACGCCCTTCACCGAGGCGCCCGTGCCGCTCGAGCCGCCGGCCTATTTCGTCACCGAGGTCCCCGAGCCCGACCGCATGAACTTCGGGCAGCTGCAGCGCTACATCGCCGAGTTGCGGACGAGCGGCTACGACGTGCGCCCATGGGAAGTGGATCTGCAGCGCAAGATCGCGTTCCCGTTCGTCACGTTCGTGATGACGCTCATCGCCGTCCCGTTCGCGGTGACGACGGGCCGGCGCGGCGCGCTGTATGGGGTGGGGATCGGGATCGTGCTGGCGCTGGTCTACTGGACGCTCATCAGCGTCTTCGCCGCGTTCGGCGCCGGCGGCCTGCTCTCCCCCGTCCTCGCCGCGTGGGCGCCGAACCTGCTCTTCGCCGCCTGCGCCGTGGTCCTCCTCCTCACCGTGAGGACCTGAGCGTCGCCGTCGCGCGACGCGCACGGCCGCGCGACGCACGGCCGGCATCGGCCGGGCCTCGTCAGCGCCCGGGACCCACGCCCCAGATTGTGAAGCTGCCCGTGGTCCCCGGCGCGGTGTTCACCGTATCCACGACCACCAGCAGATCGCGCACGGCTTCCACCGGCACCTCCGCCTCGCTGACGACGCCAAGGGGGCGGAACTCGTCGAGGGGCAGCCACGCGAGATGGCGGCGTGCCTCGATGGGGGTGCTCCGGCCCCAGCGTTCGCCATCCCCCGCGCCCGGTCTTCGCAGCTGCAGCCACACCCGCGCCGGCCGGTCCGCGCTCGTGATGAGCCCAAGCCTGGCGGCAGACGCGAGGTTCGCCGGTGCCGGCAGCCTGAGCGCGACGTATTGCCCGGCGGGCGCCCCCGGCGCGAGGGTGTAGTGCAGCCGCACCCCCATCGTGCCGTCGGCGGCGCGGACGGACTCGAGTTCGAGGGAACTGCCCGCACTCGTCTCGATCGCCAGGCCCGACGGATCGAGCGCCGCGGCGTCGTCCCCGAACGGGCGCGCGCCATCCCCGGCGGCCGCGGCCTCAGGTCCGCCGTCGCCGGAAGGGACATACCGGTCGTCCACATCGACGTAGATCGGGTTGCTCAGCAGCCACGGCACCCGCCGCCGGCCATCGTCGGGCAGGTAGGCTTCGACGCGGTAGGCGCCGGACGCCCGCACCACGGCCGACACGGCGCCGTCCTGCCCCTCGGCGATGATCGTGCCGGCGTGCAGCAACGCCAGGCGCGTCCCGGCCGGCGCGCCGGCGCGCGCCTGCAGGGTCACGGCGCCGAGCGGCGCCCGCAGCCACTCGCCCATCGGCGCGCGTGCCTCGCCCGCCACGGCCTCGAACTCGAACGGCCCCGGTGTCGCGCGCCCGTCGAGCGTCGTGTAGACCGCGCCCTGCCGAATCGCCGCCAGCAGGAGTCGCGCATCCACACCGGCATCGCCGGTCCACGGTTGCGCCAGTACCACCCGGTTGCTGAAGGCGCCGAACGAGACCTCGTAGGGCGGCAGGCGCCAGTGTGCCTCGCCGTCGTACGGGTCTGTCTCCCCACCGAGCGCGAGCCGCGCATGTGCGTCGTGCCCGGCCAGCGTGCGCACGGCGCGCGTCGCGGTCAACCGGTCCCACTCGGCCAGCACGGGCGCCGGGCGGCTGACCAGCGCGGCCAGCGTCTCGACCGGGCGGAAAGGATAGGTCAGCAGCGTGCGGCCGAGCCGCAGGCCTTCGTCGCGCCACTCGCTGTCGGCGTTCAGCCACTCGATCGCGTCGAACGGCAGGTCCCAGTCGCGCCACGCGAGGCGCGCCCGCGGCGATCCGGGATGCGCGACGATGCCGATGCCCGCCCCGCCGAAGAAGCGCCGCACGTCCTCGACGACGGCGCGCGGCTCGCCGGCCAGCGGGTACGGGGCGGGGTCCGCATGCTCGGGGATGGCGACGTAGTGCCCGGCGGTCGTGCTGATCTCGACGCCATCGATGACGAGCACGCCCGCGTGATAGCGCGGCGGTTCCCGCTGCTCGGTGCCGTCGCCGTGGTCGGTGACGATGACGAACCGGAGGCCCGTGCGCGCGGCGGCCTCGGCCACCTCCTGCCACGTGCCGCTGCCATCGCTGCGGATCGTGTGGACATGGTAAGCGCCGTGCACGACCGGCTGCGCAGGCGTCCAGTCCACGGGCCGTGAGGCGAGCGGCCGCGGCGGCATCACCCACCAGGTGACGGCCGCCAGCAGCAGCACCGCCGCCCCCAGCATCCGCAGCACAGTCCGCTTCACGCCCTACCAGAATAGCCGACCTGTCACGGACAAACACGAAGGCCATGAAGGCGCATGAGGACGGTTGGCGTCGCGTCCGACTGGCCGGGACGGTTCACGTACAAAACACGAAGGACACGAAGGACACGAAGACGGACAAGTCAGTCTTGGTTCACGCCACGGTGCTCATGGCGGCACGAGCATTCGAATGGGTGGAACGAACCGTGGGGCGTGGCTGTGCGGTTCTGTTCCGAGATTCCGTAATTGAAGAACGTCGTTTCGTGCGTCTTCGTGGCCTTCCCGCCTCCGCTCGCCTCAGCCTCAGGCGAGCTTCGGCGAGGTCACGCCGTAGCGGCCTCCGGCCGCGGAGGCGGACGTGTCCTTCGTGTTTGTACGTCGTGAAGCGTCTCGGCCACGCGCGTGCAATATTCAGTCGCGAGGATGGAACCGGTCGTAGAGGCTCTTGAGCCGCGCATCGAGGATGTGGGTGTAGATCTGCGTCGTCGAGAGGTTCGCGTGGCCGAGCATCATCTGGATGGCGCGCAGGTCGGCGCCGCGTTCGAGCAGGTGCGTGGCGAACGAGTGGCGGAGCACGTGCGGGCTGAGCCCGCGCGCGATCCCGACCTGCCGCCCGTAGGCCTTGAGCACCTTCCAGAGGCCCATGCGCGTCAGGCCCGGTCCCCCGCCCCGCGCGTTCACGAAGAGACGAGACGACGACCGCGCGCCGGCGAGCAGGGGACGGGCGTCGCGGACATAGCGGCCCACCCACTGCACGGCCTCGTCGCCGATCGGCACGAGCCGCTGCTTGCGCCCCTTGCCCGTGCAGGTCAGGTAGCCGGACTCGAGGTTCACATCCTGCGCGCGGAGGCCCACGAGCTCCGACACGCGCAGGCCGGTGGCGTACAGCACCTCGATGAACGCGCGGTCGCGGAGCCCCTTCGGCGTCGAGACGTCGGGGGCGGCCAGGAGCAGGTCCACTTCGTCCACCGAGAGAAACTTCGGCAGCACCTGCCACGCCCGCGGCGACTGCAGGTCGTCGGCGGGGTTCTCGTCCCGCTGCGCGGCGACCGTCACATATTTGTAGAAGCCGCGGAGGCAGGCGACGAGCCGGGCGACGGAGCGGGGCGAGCGCCCGCTGGCCATGAGCTCCCGGATGAACGCCTCGAGGGCAGGCCGATCCAGGTCGTCCACCTGGCGTCCGGCCCCTGCGGCGAACGCGGCGAGCATGCGGAGATCGCGCGCGTAGCTGTCCACCGTGTGCGGTGACAGGCGGCGTTCATCCTGGAGATGCGACAGGTAGGCGTCGATCGACGAGCGGTTCGCCACGATGCCCTGATTATGGCAGGAACGCGCGCGCCGCCCGCGCGGCTGCCGCGGCGCATTTGACACGTGGGGGTCCCGGGGCTAGCATCGGGGTTTCGTGGTTCACTGAAATGCCCATCCGTTCGAAGTGGCAGGGGCTTCCGACCGAAGCCATCAATCCGGCCTCTCTCGCCCTCGACAAGCTCGGTCCCGGCGGCATCATCGACCTGATGATGGCCGAGGATCGCAAGGTGCTCCTGGCCGTCCAGCGCGAGCGCGACCGCATCGCCGTCGGCGCGGACATGCTCGCCAAGGCGCTGCGCAAGGGCGGCCGCGCGATCTTCGTGGGCGCCGGCACGAGCGGTCGCCTCGGCGTGCTCGAATCCGCCGAGATGCCGCCGACCTTCGGCACCGAGGCCACGCTGGTCCAGTCGGTCATGGCGGGCGGCAAGGGCGCGTTGCTCCGCGACAAGGAAGGGGCCGAAGACAACTACGAGGAAGGCGCCCGCGCGATCACACGGCTCACGCCAACGCGCAAGGACGTCGTCATCGGCGTGTCGGCCAGCGGGATGACGCCGTTTGTCCGCGGGGCGCTCACGCGGGCCCGGCAGGCCGGCGCGCGCATCATCTTCGTCACCTGCGATCCCCACACCGAGCTGCAGGCGTTCGTCGACCTGGCGATCGCGCCCGCGGTCGGCCCCGAGATCATCGCCGGGTCCACGCGTCTCAAGGCCGGCACCGCGACCAAGCTCGTGCTCAACATGCTGACCACGGCCGCGATGGTGCTCATCGGCAAGACGTATGGCAACCTGATGATCGACGTGCGGACGGGCTCCGAGAAGCTCCGCGATCGCGCGCGCCGCATCGTCCACATCGTGTCGGGGATCGAGATCGCGGAGGCCGACAAGCTGCTCCGCCGCGCGCACTGGAACCTGAAGGTGGCGCTCGTCATGCAGAAGACCGGGCTCTCCTACGTCAAGGCCAAGACCCGGCTCCGGCAGGCCAACGACACGCTCCGCGACGCCATCGGCGAGGATATCGAGCCGCGCCTGCGCGCGCTGCTCGACCAGCACTCCGGCCCGCTCAGCTGACCTGGCCCGCCTCCCGCCGGCACGCGGGCCCGAGTTCGTGGGCCGCCGCCTCGTCGAGCATCCACGTCACCGCCGGATGCAGTTGCAGGAACGACGCCGGCACCTCCGTCGTCAGGGGCCCGTCGACCGCGCGGCGCACCGCCCCGGCTTTCTCCGCCCCCGTCGCGAGCACCACAATGGCCCGCGCCGCCAGGATCGTCGCCATGCCCATCGAGAGCGCGCGCGCCGGCACGGCCGCCGGGTCGCCGCCGAACGCGCCCGCATTGGCCGCCCGGGTCCCGGGATGGAGCACCGCCAGATGGGTGCGCGCCCGCAGCCCAGGCGCCGGCTCATTGAAGCCGATGTGCCCGTTCACCCCCACCCCGAGCAGCAGCAGATCGATCCCGCCGGCGCCGGCGATCGCCGCCTCGTAGCGCCGGCACTCTCCGTCGATGTCGGCGGCGGTGCCGTCGAGGAAGTGCACGCGCGTGGCGGGGATGCCCGCCGGGTGGAACAGGTGCGCGTCCATGAAGGCCCGGTACCCGCGCGGGTCCCCGGGGGGCAGCCCGACGAACTCGTCGAGGTTGAAGGTGGTCACGCCCGAGAAATCCACCCGCCCGCTCGCCGCCAGTGTGGCCAGTTCGCGATAGAGCGCAACCGGGGTGCGCCCCGTGGGCAGGCCAAGCACGAGGGCGGGCCGGGCCTCCAGCGCTCGTGCGACCTGCTGCGCCGCCGCGGAGGCGAGCGCCGCCTCGTTGGCAAATACCTGAATCGTCACATCCGGTCCTTCCGTCTACTGCGTACAAGCTTACGACAGGCGCCGTGTACGCCCTTGGGGTGATGCCCGAAGGACATTGACCCCGGCGGCCGTCACCGGTAGAGTGAAATGTTCTCCATGCGTGGCATCCCTCCCCCGTTCCGCTGGCTGGCGCTCGGCCTGGTCCTGGCCGCCCTGACTCCCTGGACGCCGCTCGCCGCGCGCGGTGCCGCCGAGGCGGGGGAAGTCCGCGCGCTCTGGGTGACACGGACGACGCTGACGTCGCCGGAGACGATTCGGGCGATGGTGCAGTCGGCCAGCGCTGGCGGCTTCAACACGCTGCTCGTCCAGGTGCGTGGGCGTGGGGACGCGTACTATCGCAGTTCGCTCGAACCGCGCGCGCCGGAGCTGGCCGCGCGCCCCGACTTCGACCCCCTGGCCGAGACCCTGCGCCTGGCCCACGTCGCCGGCCTGCAGGTGCATGCGTGGGTCAACCTGAACCTCGTGTCGAGCGCCGCCACCCTGCCGGCGTCCCGCGACCACATCGTCTACCGCCACCCCGAGTGGCTGATGATCCCGCGCGACCTCGCCAACGAGATGGCCACCATCGACCCGCGCAGCCCCGAGTACATCGGGCGGCTGGCGCGCTGGTCGCGCGCGCGCGCCACCGACGTGGAGGGCCTGTACACCTCGCCGCTGCAGCCCGCGGTGGGGGAACACCTCGCGGCCGTGGTCACCGAACTGGCGACCAACTACGCGATCGACGGCATCCACTTCGATTACGCGCGCTTCCCCAATGCGTCGTTCGACTACAGCCGCACCGCGCTGAACCTCTTCAAGCAGTCGATCCTCGGGGAGCTGAGCGCCGCCGAGCGCCGCGGCGCCGAGGCCAGCGAGCGGCTCGACCCGTTCGCCTACCAGAACCTCTTCCCCGAGCGCTGGAGCGCCTTCCGCCGTGCGCGCATGACGTCGCTCGTGATGCGCCTGCGGACGGCCGTCAAGACCTCGCGCCCCGAGGCGATCGTCAGCGCCGCGGTCGTGCCCGACGCGCACGATGCGTTCACCGGACGCCTGCAGGACTGGCGCACGTGGCTCGATCAGGGGCTCATCGACGTGCTGTGCCCGATGGCCTACACGCAGGATGCGCGCATCTTCGAGAGCCAGATCTCGGCCGCGCGCGCGCTCGCCGGCCTCCGTCCCGTATGGGCGGGCATCGGCGCGTACCGGCTCTCGCGTGCGCAGACCGTGCAGCACATCACCGCCGCGCGCCAGGTGGGCGCCGCCGGCGTCGTCCTCTTCTCGTACGACGCGCTCGTGAGCCCGCCGAACAACGCGACGTCGCTCGCGGAGCTCGGGCGCGCCGTCTTCCCCGCCGGCAACGGCTCGCCCCGCTGAGCACCGTGGCGCCCGAGCCCGCCGCGCGGCTGCTCGACGAGGCCGTGGCCGCCGGGGCCTTTCCCTGCGCGGTCGCCGAGGCCGGCGCCGCCGCCGGCCCCCGCTGGCAACACGTCACCGGCCGCCTCTCGTGGGACGCCGGCGCGCCGGCGGCTCAGGCCGGCACGGTCTTCGACCTCGCCTCCCTGACCAAGGTCCTCGCCACCACCACGATCGCGATGCGCCTTCTCGAGGCCGGCCACCTCGATCTCGAGGACGCCGTGCGCACGCGGATTCCGGCATGGCGCGGCGAGGACCGCCGGGCGGCCACCATCGCAGACCTCCTCTCGCACGCCTCCGGGCTCCCCGGCCACCGGCCGTACTTCCGCACGATGTCGGGACGCGCGGCGTTCGTCGACGCGATCTGCGCGGAGCCCCTCGATGCGCCCCCTCGGACCCGGGCGGCGTACAGCGACCTCGGCTTCATCCTGCTCGGGACGCTGCTCGAAGACGCCGCCGGGGAGACGCTCGATCGCCAGTTCGCGCGGTTCTGGTCGGACGCGCTCCCCGGTACGCCGGCGCCGACGTATGGCGTGGCCGCGGCCGCGCGGGCGCAGGTCGCGCCCACCGAACGGGACCCGTGGCGCGGGCGTGTGCTGCAGGGCGAGGTGCACGACGAGAATGCCTTCGCGCTCGGCGGCGTGGCGGCGCATGCGGGCCTCTTCGGCACGGCCGCGTCGGTCGGCGCGTTCGCGCGGTGGCTGCTCGGACTGCTGCGTGGCGGCACGGCCGGTCCCGTCGGGATCTCGAGCGCGACCGCGCGCCGCTTCGCCGCGCGCGGCACCGTGCCCGGCAGCTCGCGCGCGCTCGGCTGGGACACGATGCTGCCCACCTCGTCGTGCGGGACGCGCTTCTCCCCCGCCGCGATCGGCCACACCGGGTTCACCGGCACGACGCTCTGGCTCGATCCCGCGCTCGACCGCTACGCCGTGCTCCTGACCAACCGCGTCCACCCGACGCGCGAGAACGACGCCATCCAGACCGTGCGTCCCGCCTTCCATGACGCGGTGCTCGATCAGTTGTCCTGAGACGTACAAACACGAAGAACACGAAGGCCACGAAGGCGGATAGGTTTACGACATGACGACGGTGGCCCGGTGTGGCTTCAGGCAGACGAACCGTTGTCTGTCTTCGTGGCCTTCCCGCCTCCGCTCGCCTCAGCCTCAGGCGAGCTTCGGCGAGGTCACGCCGTAGCGGCCTCCGGCCGCGGAGACGGACGTGACCTTCGTGTTTGTACGTGTCTCTGAAACGCGTAGAATGCGCCGATGCTGCTGACGCCCCTCGACTGGGGATTCATCGTCGCGTCGTTCCTGGTCTCGATCGGGATCGGCCTGGCCATGTCGCGGCGCGGCGGGCGCAGCGTCGCCGACTACTTCCTGACCGGCCGCAGCCTGCCCTGGTGGCTGGCCGGGACGTCGATGGTGGCCACGACCTTCGCCGCCGACACGCCCCTCGCCGTTTCGGGGCTTGTCGCGCGTGACGGGATCGCGGGCAACTGGATCTGGTGGAGCGCCGCGTCCGGCAGCATGCTCACCGTGTTCTTCTTCGCGCGGCTGTGGCGGCGCGCCGGGATCCTCACCGACGTCGAGTTCGCCGAGCTGCGCTACTCGGGCCGGCCCGCGGCGCTGCTGCGCGGCTTCCGCGCCGTCTACCTGGGCCTGCCCATCAACTGCGTGATCATGGGCTGGGTCAACCTCGCCATGGCGAAGATCCTCGCGGTGACGCTCGGCTGGGATCAGCTGACGGCCGTGATGGTGAGCCTGGCGTTCACCGGCGTCTACGCCTCGCTCGCCGGCCTCTGGGGCGTGGTGATCGCCGACTTCGTCCAGTTCACGTTCGCGATGGTGGGCTCGGTGGCGCTGGCGTGGTTCGTGCTGCGGCTGCCCGAGATCGGCGGCCTGTCGGGCCTCGCCGCCGCCCTGCCGGAGCAGACGCTCGCCTTCACGCCCCGCTTCGGCACGGTGTCGGCCACGGACGCGGTCACGCTCGTCGCACTGCCGGTGGCGACGTTCCTCACGTACGTCACGGTGCAGTGGTGGGCGAGCTGGTATCCCGGGCAGGAACCCGGCGGCGGCGGCTACGTCGCGCAGCGCATGATGTCGGCGCGCGACGAGCGCCACTCCCTCCTCGCCACGCTCTGGTTCACGATCGCGCACTACTGCCTCCGGCCGTGGCCCTGGGTGATTGTGGGCCTCGCCTCGCTCGTGCTGTACCCCGACCTCGTCGACAAGGAAGCCGGCTACGTGATGGTGCTGCGCGATCACCTGCCCCCCGGGTGGCGCGGGCTGCTGCTCGGCGCGTTCTTCGCCGCGTACATGTCCACCATCTCGACGCAGCTCAACTGGGGCACGTCGTATCTCGTCAACGACGTCTACCGCCGCTTCCTCCGCACCACCGAAGACGAACGGCACTACGTCACGGCCTCGCGCGTCGTCACGCTCCTGCTGATGGTGCTGAGCGCGATCGTCACCTTCTATCTGGAGAGCATCCGGCAGGCGTGGGAGTTCGTCCTGGAGTCGGGCGCGGGGATCGGCCTCGTGCTGATCCTGCGCTGGTACTGGTGGCGCGTGAATGCCTGGTCGGAGATCGCGGCGATGGCGGGCGCCGCGCTCGGCTTCACGGCGCTGAAGCTCTTCACGACGATCGTCTTCCCGTACACGCTGCTGGCGGTCGTGGCGTGGACGACCGTCTGCTGGATGGTCGTGACGTGGCTCACGCCGCCCGAATCCGACGACCGGCTGATCGCCTTCTACCTGAAGGTGCGCCCGGACGGGCCCGGGTGGGCGCGCATCGCGGCGCTCGCCGGTGAACCGCCGCCCGGCTCGCTCCGCCCCCTCCTCCTGCAGTGGGCCGCGGGCACCACCCTCGTCTACAGCACGCTCTTCGGCACCGGCACGCTGCTGCTCCGCTCCGCGGCCGAGGCCCTGCCCTTCCTGACGATCGCGCTCATCGCCGGCGGCTGGCTGTTGCGCGACTTGCACAACCGGGGCTGGCACACGGTGGTCCGCTGACGGGATCGGGGGGATCGGGGATCACGGTCCCACCGGTCACCGCGCGGAGCGTTCACCGCTGGGGGCCCGGCCGGCCCCACGGCGGTGACGTCTGACCCTGCGTGACCGACGTTCCAGCGGGGTGTCCGACCTCCTACCGGGCCACGCGTTGGGCGGGCCGTAGAATCGCGGCTGAGCAGAGGCGCTGGTATGACCTCGCCAGTCGATACACCCGACTAGCCGCCCGGCCGGCGGGGGGTGCCTGGCTGGATCGGCGGGGGCATGGCGGGCGGGCGCATGCCGCCACCCGGCGGCTGGGCGCCGGGGCGACCCACCGGCTGGCCTCCGGGACCGGCGGGCTGGAAGCCGCCCTGCCCCGGCGGGCGCTGCCCCGGCTGTGGCATCCCGGGCGCGCCGCCCTGGCCGGGCATGCCGGGCTGGTTGGTCACCGGCGTATACACGAACGCCCACTCGTTGTACTTGTCGCGGCCGTTGTACAACCGGATGGACGTCTGCGTGCTCGTCGACGTCACCCCGACGATCGGTCCCGTCGCCCCGGCCGTGCCCACGCGCGTCTGTCCGAGGGGCTGCTGGCCCGTCGCCGGGGGGCGGGCCCCCGAGGTGGGCATGCCCCCGGGGGCCTGCGGGGCGCCGGGCATGGCCTGTCCCATGAAGATCGGCTGGAAGTCCTCGCCGGTGATCGGGTCCGTGTACTTCTGCCGCAGGAAGCGCTGCTCGACCAGGACGTCGATGGACGGCGGGTAGGCGTTGGCGAACCGGCGCTGGAACAGCTCGACGGCGCGGGCGTACTGTTCCCCCCGCCAGATGAGCTCGATCTCCTTCTCGCGGCGGGCCTGATGGGTCCACTGCGGCAGCGCCACGGTCATCAGGATGGCCATCACGCTCAGGCCGACGAGCAGCCCGGCCATGGCAAACCCGCGGTCACCCGCGCCGGCCCTGCCTTGACCCGCTAACCTCATGCGCCTATTATCGTTAGCTGAAGCCTTCATGTCACGAACGTCCCACGGCCCCCTGCGGACCGCTCTGCGACTCGCCGGACCCGTCCTCGCGTTGACGCTGGCCGCGGTGTCGGCATCGTGCGACAAGGTGCCGCTGTTTGCGCCATCCAGTTCCACCATCACGCTGACGATCAACCGGTCGACGCTCCCGATCAACGGGACGGCGCAGGTGACGGCGACGGTCATCGAGCCCGCCGGGACCTCGGTGCAGAACGGGACGCTGGTGACGTTCGTGTCGAACCTCGGCACCTTCGATCCCCCCGAGGCGGAAACCCAGGGCGGGCGCGCCACGGTGACGTTCCTCGCGGGCACCCGCTCCGGCACCGCGCAGCTGAGCGCCACCTCGGGCGGCAACCGCGCCGAGAACGTGCAGGTGCTCGTCGGAGGTGCAGCAGCTGAAACCGTCTCGGTGCGCGTGAGCCCTTCAACGGTGCCTGTGACCGGTGGCACCGTGCAGGTCACCGCTGTTGTTGCTGATTCCAGCGGCAATCCGTTACCCGGCGTTCCTGTGGTCTTCAGCGCGAACCAGGGCACGCTTAGTTCCAACTCTGCCGTCACCGACGCAAGCGGCGAAGCGCGTATCGCCCTCACGACTAACCGCACGAGCACCGTCACTGCGACAGTGGCCGGAAAAACTGGTGAGTTCGTTGTGAACGCGGTTAGTCCCCCCTCAGCGACCATTGTGGTCGGAACTAATCCGGCTACTGTGGGAACGCCTGTCAACTTCACGATTTCTGTTCCAGCGACCACGACAGGTGACCCAGTTGTCACGATCAGAGTTGAGTTCGGCGACGGAGGCTCAGCGCAGTTGACCCTTCTGAGAGGTGCAACCCCTGCTTCGGGAACAGTTACACACGCCTACAGCAGTCCCGGGAGCTACACGATAACCGCTCGGGCTGAAGACGGGTCAGGGTTGACCGGAGTCTCTTCTACATCCATTGTCGTCCTCGAACGCGCTGGGATTCCCATCACGCTCACGGCCAATCCCAATCCCGCGACCCAAGGCGCCATCGTCACGTTGACCGTTGGCAGTCCGCCAGCGGATGCGGTCAGCTACACATGGGATCTAGGTGACAGCACCGGACGTGTGACGACGGGCCCGAGCACGCAGCATTCGTACAACGCAAGCGTGGCCGCGCGCACGATCACAGTAACGGTTCGCACGACGGACGGTAGAACCGGCACGGCCACGGCGCAGTTGCGCGTTAATCCCTGAGGGGGGCTCAACTGGCACGCGCCGGAATCTGAGAGCCGGAAGCCGATTGCTGGAAGCTGATCGCTGAGAGCCGATCGCCGGACGTCGAGAGCCGATCACCGACAGCCTTCACTGCCGGCGCAGTGCCCCCCGCCGGCTCCCCAACTACCAGTCCGAGTAGTTCGTCCCGTCCAGCGCCACGCCCGTGGCGCCGCTCTTCACATCGTAGATGCCGGGTTCGGCGGTGGGGTTGCCCGGGTCGGGCTCGGCGGGGACCGTCTGCCAGGTCGTGCGCGACGAGGTCATCGGATCCTCCGGGACCTCGCGCAGGTAGTGCTCGCTCACCAGCTCCTCGAGGCTCTGCGGCCACTTCCCCTTGTCGGCGTAGAACTGATCGATCGACTCGCGCAGGCGGAACAGATCCTCCTTCAGCACGGCCTCGCGTGTGCGCTTGATGCTGTTGGTGTACTGCACCATCGCGAGGCTGGCGAGCAGCACCACGAGGGTCACCACGACGAGGACCTCGATCATGGTGAAGCCGCCGGCCGTCCGCTGGCGCGCGCGCAGGTATCTGATCACGTTGTTCCTTACCACTCGTTGTACTGCGTTCCGTTCAGCGCCGTGCCCGTGCTGGTCGAGAAGACGTCGTAGACGTTCTGTCCACCCCACCGCGTCGAGTCGGGCTTGTCCTGGTACGAGCGCATGCCCCACTCGGTTGTGCCGGTCATCGGATCGATCGGCACGCGCCGCAGGAACTTCAGGCGCCGGCCCGAGGCGTCGTTGGCCGCGGCCACCCCCGCGACGAGCGTCTCGAGATCCGGCGGGTAGCCCTCGTTGCCGGGCTCGAGTTCGGTCGGGGGGATGTTGCCGAGATCGGCGGCGTCCTTGAACTGATCGATGGCATCGCGCATCTCGCGCAGCGCCCGCCGCAGTTCCACTTCCTTCTGCCGCTGGATCGTCACGCGCGCGAGCGGCTGCACGGCGGACGCCAGGATCAGGATGATGGTCGTCACGACCAGCAGCTCGACGAAGGTGTACCCGCTCTGGCGCTTCCACAGGGTTCGTCGCAGCACGCGCCCCTCCCCGCTACCGCACGGTGACCGTGACGGGCGCGAACTGCAGCGGACGCGTCTCGCCGCCGGGCCCCGTCGCGACGCCGCTGGTGGCCACCGGTGAACTTCCCGGCGCCACGGCGTCGAAGAGCACGGCGGCCAGCAGGCCGCCGCCGGTCGCGCCCGTCTCGTCGCCGGTGCGCGTGATCACGAGGTCGATGCGCCCGGTGGCCGCATCCACCTGCTGCGAGAAGGCGGCGTTCACCCCGCCCTGCCGCATGAACGTGCCTTCCTGGACGCTGCGCACCCGAAGCACGGCCGGGTTGAACGACAGCGACACGGTGATCGTCGTCAGCCCCTGCGCGCCCGTCACGGACACGGGCACGGTGTACGGGCCGCCGCCCACCGTCAGCTCGCCAATCGGTGGCGTTACGGCGATCCGGGCCGGGGCGGGACCCGCCGGTGCGGCGGGTGGCGCCGCAGCCCCGGCCTCCGCAGGGGCGGGGGCCGATGGTTCAGGCGGAGGAGGGAACACCGTTACGGCCGAAGGCGGCTCGGGCGCCGGAGGCGCCGGGGCCAGCGTCGTCCCCGGAATGGCGGAGCTGCCGGGCGGCACCTGCGGCGTGGCCACGGGCGGCGCGGCCGCGGCCGGCGCGGGCGGCGGC
>JAUXWO010000059.1 GCA_030680175.1 Vicinamibacterales bacterium | reverse complement strand
CGCGCACGGCCTCGGCGCCGGTGGCGCGCCCGTCCGCCCCGCGCGCCGCCGTGCCGGCCGCACCGATGGCGCCGCCCGTGGCCGGGGATCTGCCCGCCAACGCGCGCGACCTGCTGCTGGCGGAGGTGAAGGCGGCCAAGCCGTTCTTCTACAACACCGTCGTCGCGCAGGCGTTCCGCATCGACGTGACGGCCGTGCGCATCACCTGCGCGTTCCTGCCGAACCAGAAGGTGCCGCGGCAGCAGTGCGAGGACGCGAAGCCGTGGCTCGAGGGCCTGGCGGAGCAGGTGCTCGGCCGCCGCCTGCCGGTGATGATCGCGCTGGCCGAGGCGGGCGAGACGCCTGGTCCGGTCGCGGCGGGGAGTCCGGGAGCGGCGGCGGCGCGCGCGACGGGCGATGGCCCGCTGCGCGACGAGGCGATGGCGAATCCGTCGGTGCAGGCGCTGCTCGAGGTGTTTCCGGTCGAGGGCGTGTCGGTCGAAGAAGTGGAGCCGCAATGAACCCGCTCGAGATGATGAGGCAGGCGCAGGAGCTGCAGCAGCGGCTGCAGCAGCAGATGTCCGAACTGTCGGTGGAGGCCACCGCCGGCGGCGGCATGGTCACCGTCGTCGTCAACGGGCACAAGCAGCTGCAGCGGCTGACCATCGACCCGTCGGTCGTCTCGCCCGAGGACGTCGAGATGCTGCAGGACCTGGTGGTCGCCGCCGTCAACGACGCCCACCGCCGCGTGGACGAGACCCTGAAGCAGAACATCGGCGGCCTGATGGGCGGCCTCAACCTGCCCGGGCTGGGCTGAAGCACGGCCGTTCGCTATTCGCCATTCGCTATTCGCATCGTGCCTGTGAAGCCCTGAAGCCCTGAATGTCGTTACCGCCTTCGCTTGACATGCTGGTCGACCAGTTCAAGAAGCTGCCGGGCATCGGGGCCAAGAGCGCGCAGCGGCTGGCGTTCCACATCCTGCGCACGCCGCGTGACGAGGCGGAGCGGCTCTGCGACGCGATTCGCGACGTCAAGGACCGCGTCACCTACTGCTCCACCTGCCAGAACATCACCGATGTGGACCCGTGCGTGTTCTGCGCCGACCCGGTCCGCGACCACCGGCAGATCTGCGTGGTCGAGGAGCCGCAGAACGTGCACGCCATCGAGAAGACGCGCGGGTTCCGCGGCGTCTATCATGTGCTGATGGGGGTGCTCTCGCCGCTGCAGGGCGTCGGCCCTGACGACCTGAAGATCAAGGGCCTGCTCGCCCGCATCGCCGAGGGCTCGGTCGAGGAGGTGATCCTCGCGACCAACCCGACCGTCGAGGGCGAGGCGACGGCCATCTACCTGGCGCGGCTCCTCAAGCCGCTCGGCGTGCGCGTGACCCGCATCGCCATGGGCATCCCGGTCGGCAGCGACATCGAGTACGCGGACGAGCTGACGATGGGACGTGCCATGGACGGGCGGCGCGAAGTATAAGAGAGCGCGCCATGCTTCCGGCCTCCTACCAGCTGCCCGCCGCGATTGTGCTCACCCTGGGCGGGTTCCTGGCCTGCTTCCTGGGCTATCGCCTGTTCCGGGTCGTCCTCGGCATCTTCGGGTTCATCCTGGGGGCGCTGGCGGCCAGCTCGCTCTTCGGGATGAGCGAGACGTGGCACATGGTGGCGGCGGCGCTGGTCGGCGGCGCCGTCGGCGCGCTGCTCCTGCTGGCGGCGTACTTCGTGGGCGTGGCGCTCATCGGAGCCGGCATGGGGGCGCTGCTCGTGAACCTGATCTGGACGCAGATCGAGGGCGACCCGCATCCCTTCATGGTGATCCTCTTCTCGGTCGCCGGGGCGCTGCTGGCGACGTGGCTGCAGCGCTACGTGATCATCCTGGGCACGGCCTTCGGCGGTGCGTGGACGATCCTGGTCGGCGGCCTGGCGCTCCTGGGCAACAGCGTCCCGCTCACCGAGGCCGCGGCCGGCAACGTCTGGGTCGCCTACCCGCTGAACCCCGCCCCCGACGCCCCCTGGGTCCCCTGGGCCTGGATCGTCCTCGGCCTCGCCGGCACCGCCGTGCAGATGTACACCGGCGGCGAACGGGGCAGGGTGGGGAAGCGACGCAGGAAGGACTGAAGGCCCGTGGGCCTTCAGTCCTTCCTGCGTCGGCGATCAGCGGTCGGCTTTCGGCTTCCGGCTTCCGGATGTCGAGCCGATAGCCGAGAGCTGATAGCAGGCAGCCGTCGCTGATCGCCAACGACCCGTCCTCCTCACCCCTCCCCCGACAGTACCCGTCCCATGCTCCCGGCATATCCGGTCATCTCCAGGTAGCCGCGTCCCATCGCCGGGCGGCCGCGCGCCTCGCCGGTCACGTCCACCAGCCCTTCCCAGTACGTGACGCCCGTGGACTCGGCCGTGTTCAGCTCCTGGGCGTCGAGCGGGGTGGTGACGGTCAGGACGATCTGCTCGGCCGGGATCGCGATGCGCCAGCCGATCGGATACGTGGCGCCGCTCGTCGGGGAGCGGAACACGGGGCCGGTGGGGGTGAGCGTGAAGTCGGCGGCGCGGAGCGTGACGACGCGGCCGTCGGCGCGGGTGAGCGTGCCGCTCGAGTGCGGGTCGCGCGAGCCATCGCCGCGGCGGAGCTGGTAGATCATCAGGTCCGAGCCGTCGGCGAGCTGCAGCGCGAACCAGTCCCAGCCCTGCTGATCGGGTTCGAGGAAGCTCGTGCCGAACTCGCGGTCCATCCAGCTCTGGCCCGTGACGGCGATGACCTCGCCGTCGAGCGTGATCGTCCCGCGCGTGGGCATGCGCGTGAGCGAGTAATAGTGCGAGGCGTTCCCCGCCGCCGCGCCCTTCTGGCTGATGCCGCCCCGTCCGTTGATCGTGGGCGGCCGGCCCTCGTCGAGCGTGAGGTCCACGCCGAGGCCGTCCTCGAGCAGCCGCACGACGTGGCGGCCGTCGGGCGCGAGCGAGGCCGTCCAGTCGTCGTTCCACACGTGATAGCGATCGGTGGCTGCACCCGCGATGCCCGGCCCCCCGCGGTTCAGCCGCTCGGCGTAGCGGTAGCGGCGGCCGGCGGGGTCGCTGACGGCGACGTGCGTCATGTAGAGGTCGCGCACGGCCCAGCGCGACGGGTTGGCGGGCGCCGGGTCGATGCCGACGCGGAAGAACGTCACCTGATACCCGAACCGTCGTCCGTCGGCGGCGTCGAGGTTGCCGGTGTAATACCACCACTCGATCTTGAACTCGGGATGCGCCGCGTGATCGCGCGGGAACTCGAACGTGTATCCGGCCTGCGCCTGCCGCCATTCGGTCGCGGGCCCCTGCGCCGCGGCCGTGGCCATCGTCAGGCACGCGATAGCAGCGACGAAGGCCATCCGCAGATTACGCGGATTACGCAGATGACGGAGACGACAGAGATGGGGTCCTCGCGTACGCGATGCGGTTGGTGTGCCTTGTGAGCGTCCCGCGTGCGGCCGGAGGCCGCTGGTGGCGTGACGGGGCGTGCCGGGACGAGAGCCCCCGGTGCTCTGGAGCGGGCTTTCGTCCCGGCACACCCCGTCACGCCCGAGCCGCCGGTCCATGACCGGCGGCTGCGGGACGCGCGGCGTGCGGCATCCGTGTAATCTGCGTAATCTGCGGATGATCATTCTTCTCTGACCGTTCCCATGTCGGCGGCACGTCGGGCGGGGTAGATGCCGGAGATCGCCGTCGCCACGATCACGGCGATCGTCGCCTGGACGAGGAACAGCACCGGCAGGTGGAACTGGATCGTCCAGCCGAAGCTCTGGACGTTGATCACGTAGATCAGCACGAGCGACAGCGCGAGGCCCACGGCGAGGCCGATCGCCTGGCTCACCGCGCCGATCAGGCCGGCCTCGATCACCACCATGCGGCGCACCTGGCGGCGGTCCGCGCCGACCAGCCGCAGCAGCGACAGGTCGCGCCGCCGTTCGATGACGAGCGTCAGGAGCGTCCCCGCGACGCCGAGCATCGCGACGAAGACGGCGATGATCTCGAGCGCGTAGGTGATCGCGAAGGTGCTGTCGAAGATGCGCAGGACCTCGGCGCGGAGGCGGCTGTTCGTGTAGATGAAGACACGGTGGCCCTCGTCGAGCCCCTCGAGGAGGCTGGCCCGCACCGCCTCCGGGTCGGCGCCGTCGCGGACGTAGGCCGTCAGCCCGGTCGGCGGCAGGTCGCCGTAGTGGCGCACGAACGTGCCGCGGTCCATCACGACGACCCCGCGATCGGTGGAGTAGTCGTAGTAGACCGCCGCCACGCGGAACGGCCGGGGGCCGGCCGGCGTGGGAAGCGAGACCGTCTCCCCGTCCCGCACCGCGTACTTGTTCGCAAACGCCTCCGACACCACCACCGCATCGTCGCCCAGGGCGGAGCGAAGGGCGCCGCGGCCATCGGCTGGGCTCTTGAACAGCAGCGAGCCGTGCGACAGCACGACCTCGAAGTTGCCGGCGCCGAGCATGACGAGCTGATCCTGGTAGGTGATCTCGGTGTTGCGGAACGTGTCCACCGCCGCCACGTCCGGGTGATCCGCCACCACCGCGATCACCTCCGCGGACATCGACTGCTCCACGCCGGGCGTGGCGCGCATGCCGGGGCTGATGAAGAGATCCGCCTGCAGCGTCTGGCCCACCCAGTAGGTGACCGTGTCGCGGAAGCTGCCGATCATCACCGCGATGGCGACCATCATCGAGAGCGCGACGGCGAGCGCGGCCACCGAGATCGACAGGCGCGGGATGGCCGAGGCGAGGTTCGCGTGGGCGAGCAGGCCCTCGACGCCGAGCGCGCGGCGAAGCAGCCCGCGCGACGCACGCACGAGGCCGAAGATGATCGCCGGGACGAGCAGCGAGGCGCCGGCGATGATGGCGAAGGAGGAGAGGTAGCCGAAGAGCGGCACGCGGCCGACCGGGCCGAGCGTGGCGAGCCATGCGGCCAGGCCCAGCAGCAGCGCCGGCCACACGAGCAGGCGCGGGCGCAGGCGGAAGCGCGTCTCGAGTGTGTCGCCTCCGCGGATGGCGGCCGTCGGCGGCACACCGGCGGCTTCGAGCGCGGGGACCGCGGCGGCGGCGAGCGAGAGCGGAAGGCCGATCGCGACGGCGAGCAGCGCATGTCCCCAGTCGAGGGCTGGCGGCACGGCGGCGGTGGCCACGTAGAGCGTGCTCACGGTCGATGCCGTGAGGGCGACCGCGCCATCCGCCAGCAGGCGCGCCAGCCCGAGGCCGAGGGCGGCGCCCGCCGTGCCGAGCGCCGCCGCTTCCCCGAGGAAGAGCGCCAGCACCTGCCGCCGCGTGACGCCGAGCGCGCGCAGCGTCCCGATCTCCTCCCGCCGCGCGACGACGGAGATCGTGATGGTGTTGTAGACGAGGAAGAGCCCGACGATGAGGGCGATCCAGGAGAGCGCGGTCAGGTTCATGTGGAACGCGGCGAGCATGCGCTCCACCTGTTCCCCGCGCCGCGCCGGCCGCTGGGCGGTGAGCCCGTCGGGCATCCGCGCCGCGATGGCCGGCAGCACCTCCGCGATGTCGAGCCCGTCATGCAGCCGCACGTCGATGCGGTTGAGGCGGCCGAGCCGCTGGAAGGCGAGCTGCGCGGCGGCGATGTCCATCAGGACGAAGTTGCCGTCGAGCACCCGCGCCGGCCCTTCGTCGCCCAGCAGTCCGCGGATGACGAAGGCCTGCACCCGGTCGCCGCTGACGAGCCGCAGCTCGCTGCCGACGCCGAGCCCATGGCGTCGCGCAAACGTCTCGGCGATCACGATGGATTGCGGGCTCGTGAGCAGCTCGAGGAACTGCGCCGTCGTGACCGGTGCACCCTGTGCACCCTGTGCACCTTGGGCACCCTGGGCACCTTGGGCACCCTGGGCACTCTGGGCACCTTGGGCACCCTGGGCACCTTGTGCACCCTGGGCACCTTGAGCACCCTGTGCACCCTGTGCACCCTGTGCACCCTGTGCACCCTGTGCACCTTGAGCACCCTGTGCACCCAGAAGCGCATAGTCCCTGATCCCCGTATCCCTGAGGATGTCGATGCCGAGGACGCGCATCGCCTCCGTGCGGCCCTCGCCGACGATCGCGGCCATGTCGCCTTCGACGACGGGGGAGACGCGGCCGTAGTCGCGGAGCCAGCCGAGCGCGGGGAGGACGGTTTCGTCGATGCCGGACCCGCTGCCGGCGATCTCCACCGACGTGCGGCCGGCCATCGTGTCGAGGGCGGTCTCGAACCCGCGGACGGAGCTGGCGTTGGTGAGCTGGATCGCGATCACGACCGCAATCCCGAGCGCCACGCCGAGGATGGTGGTCGCGGTGCGCAGCCGCTCCTGCGCGAGGCGGCGAACGATGAACGTGTGGAAGAGGTGCATCAACGCACGTCACCGCTGTCACGGACAAACACGAAGGACACGAAGGCCACGAAGCACAACAAGAGTCTCTTGTTCTGATGAATTGGTACCCTCGTGACCTTCGTCTTCATCGTGACCTTCGTGACCGTGACCGTGACCGACCTGATTCGTGGCCTTCGTTCTTCTTCGTGGCCTTCGTGATTAAACGCTGCCGTCTACGGCCGGTCAGTGGGAGCTGCCGCGATCAGTGCCCCATCACGCATGCGGAGGGTGCGGTGCGCCGCGGCGGCCACGTCCGGGGCGTGGGTGGCGAGGAGGATCGTGACGCCGAGTTCGCGGTTCAGCTCGGTGATGAGTTCCATCACGGCGGCGCCGCTCTCGGAATCCAGGTTGCCGGTGGGTTCATCGGCGACGAGGAGCGCCGGCTGGTGCACGAGCGCGCGGGCGAGGGCCGCGCGCTGCATCTCGCCGCCGGAGACCTGCTGCGGGTAGTGGCCGAGGCGGTGCGCGATGCCGACGCGATCGGCGAGCTGGCGTGCGCGCTGGTCGGCCGCATCGCCCGGCATGCCCGCGAGGCGGCAGGGCAGGGCGATGTTGTCGCCGAGGGTGAGCGTGGGCAGCAGGTTGAAGAACTGGAAGACGAAGCCCACCCGTTCCCGCCGCACGCGCGTCAGCGCATCATCGTCGAGCGTGGCGAGGTCCTGGCCGTCGAAGTGGAGCCGTCCGGCCGAGGGCCGGTCCATGGCGCCGCACATGTGGAGGAGGGTCGACTTGCCGCACCCCGACGGGCCCATCAGGGCGACGAAGTCGCCGGCCGCGAGCGCAAAGGACACCCCGCGCAGGGCATGCACGGGCGCCTCGCCGCCGGTGTAGGTCTTCTCGAGGGAGTCAGCAGTGACGAGCGCCATGGGTCCATCGTATGACGCTTGCCGGGGTGCCGGGGTGCCGGGTGCCGGAGTGCCGGGGTGCACGGAGTGCCGCGGCATCGAACGCACCGTGTTGACTGAAGTTGCGCGACCCGGCGCATTTGTCCTACGATAAGGGTCTGTCTCCGAGGCCACCCGCGCGGCCGAGGGGGCATCCCGCCAATATTCCTCGGTAGCTCAATGGCAGAGCATCCGGCTGTTAACCGGAGGGTTGCTGGTTCGAGTCCAGCCCGAGGAGCCACACTCGTAATATCAATAGAATCAATGATTTGCAGCGAGTCACTATCCAGAGACATGCGAAGTCTTTAAGTTGCTGCAGCTTGCGCGTCCCCAAGCCGCGCTGGACGATTCTCGCAACTCCCCCTTTGACGGCGCGGCGTGCGGCGAACGCAGCCGACGAGCCCCGCCTAAGAGGATTTAACCGCCGGATCCGGCGTCGCAAAGCAACGAATAATGTTATTTTGCGAGCATGAAACCGGGACGTGCCTCCCTTAAAGCTCGTCAGTACATCGAGCATCTGGCGGCGTCCGGGCGCTACCAGTTCAGCTCGGCTGACGCGCAGGCAGCGCTTGCCGTGTCCCCCGCGGCAGCGAACGTCGCGCTGAACCGGCTCGCGAAGCAGGGGGTCATCGCGTCGCCGGCGCGCGGCTTCTACGTCATCGTTCCGCCTGAATACCGCGCGCTTGGGTGTCTTCCCGCCGATCAGTTCATCCCCGCACTGATGAAGACGCTCGGGATGCCGTACTACGCCGGACTTCTCACCGCAGCGCAGTATCACGGGGCCGCGCACCAGCGCCCGCAGGAATTCCAGGTGTTCCTCGAAAAGCGGCGCCTGCCGATCGAATGCGGCAAGGTGCGCGTCGGTTTCCTGATCCGCAAGCGCCTGCAGGAAGTTCCAGTGCAGGGCCTCAATACCCCCCGCGGCTCGCTGCTCGTCTCGACACCCGAAGCCACTGCGGTGGATCTCGTCGGCTACCAGCATCAGGCCGGCGGTCTCAACCTGGTGGCGACGGTGCTTTCCGAGCTCGCAGAGAAGATCGATCCGCACAAGCTCGCCGCCGCCGCCGCCACCGCCCCTATGCCGTGGGCGCAGCGCCTCGGCTATCTGCTCGAGCGCATCGGCGCCGCCGACCGCGTCGCGCCGCTCAAGGAATACGTACGCGCGCGCGCGCACGAGTCCGCGCTGCTGCTGCCGAACGCGCCGGAGCCGCCGAAGCAGGGCCGCGCGCGCGCGGCGAAGGTTGAGCGCAATGGCGACTGGAAGCTCTATATCAATACCACCGTGGAGACCGACCTGTGATTCCGCGCGACTACATCACTGAATGGCGGCGTCGCGCCCCATGGGTGCAGGATTTTCAGGTCGAACAGGACCTCGTCATCAGTCGTGCGCTGGTCGAGATCTTCTCGAATCCGCTGCTGCATGATGCGCTCGCGTTCCGCGGTGGCACGGCGCTGTATAAACTGCATCTGACACCGCCCGCGCGCTATTCCGAGGACATCGACCTGGTACAGACGAAGGCCGAAGCGGCCGGCCCGATGATGGAGGCGCTGCGCAGTGTCCTCGACCCGTGGCTCGGCAAGCCCAAGTGGAAACAGACGGACGGGCGGGTGACGTTCGTCTACCGGTTCGCGTCCGAGGACGCGCCGCCGGTGGCACTCAAGCTGAAAGTCGAGACGAACACGCGCGAACACTTTTCTGTGTACGGTTTCAAGGAGATTCCCTTCACGGTCTCGTCCCGCTGGTTCGAGGGCGCGTGCGATATCCACACCTATGAACTTGACGAACTCCTCGGCACCAAAATGCGTGCTTTGTACCAGCGCAAGGCGGGCCGGGACCTGTTCGATCTGGCGACGGCGCTGACCAGCGGAAACGCGGATCCAGAGCGGGTCGTGAAGTCCTTCTTGCGCTACATGGAACACGAACAGCATCAGATCACGCGCGCGCTCTTCGAGGAAAACTTAGCAGAGAAACTGCAGGACCCGACCTTCCTCGCCGACATCAGCCCGTTGCTCTCGGACGGCTACAAATGGGACCCGGAAGCGGAAGCGCCCATTGTCTCGTCGCAATTGATCAAGCACCTGCCGGGCGAGCCCTGGAAGGGCGCGGCTGTAGATTGATCATCATCGTATGACGCCAGCGTGAGGGAGCAAGAAAGCCGGATGGCCATCTGACGCGGCTGCAAACCAGCGGTGCCGTCCCTCCAACCGCGCGTCAGCGCTTCACGGTCGTGTCGAGCACGTCGTTGATCGCTTTCGCCGCGTCGGCCGCCAGCGCGTTTGCGTCCTGATTGAGCTCACCGGCCATGCGCTGGGCCTCGTCGATCTTCGCCAGGGCGAGCGCCAGCGGTGTCGCATCCTCCTGGCGGCCAAGATCGTCGAGACGCGCCTCTGCATCGTGGACGGCACTCCGAGCCGCCTCGAGATGGCGGCTCGCTTCACCAAAGTTCACGCTGTAGATGTCCAGCCGTGCATCGAGCACCGCCGCGCGCCCTTCGAGCAGGACGTTGCGCAGCTCCGCCATTCGGAGTGCGCGAGTGAGATCCCACGTGCCCGACGCGCCCCACGCCCAGCCGGCGCCGAGGGCAACGAGCAGGGCGGCACCGAGGCCAAGGACGCGCGTCATGATCCCTCCAGAGGCCAGCGCCTCCCCTCCGCCTCCGCCGCCTGCGGAAGCGCCGGGGATGCGGCGAGCGAGATAGGGCGGCCGCCATCGCGAACGGCATGCAGACGCCCCGGGTTGACGTGGAGCATGCCGCGGTGCCCTTCAAGGAAGCCGAGCTTCTTGAACTTGCCCATGAAGGCGTTCACGCGCGAGCGTGTGGTCCCCACCATTTCCGCGATGATCTCCTGCGGGAGGTGAGGCAGCACGTAGCGGCCTGGACGCCGCTCATCGCAGCTGGCAAGGGCGAGCAGCACATGCGCCAGGCGCTCCTCGCTGGAATGGAGGAGCTGATCGGTCAGAGTGACTTCGAGACGGGTGTGGCGCGCGATGAGGTGCGCGATGAAGTGACCCGTGAGTCCCGACTGCGTGCGGAGCAGCCGGCTCATGTCCGCCTTCGCGACGACAAGCACCTCGGTAGAGGCCATGGCGGTCGCGCTCTGCGGCCGTTCACGGCAGCCGGCGAGCGCCTCCTCACCCAGGAACGCGCCGGACCCAAGGACGCCGCAGATCGCCTCCTTGCCGCTGCGCGCCATCACGGCCAGCCACACCCGGCCGCGTTCGATGTACATCACGCTGTCGCAGGGGTCACCCTGGTGGAAGAGGACGGCGCGTGGCCGGTAATCGGCGACGGCGAACGGCGTCTCCGTCGACTCGAGGAGCGCGCGCACATTCCACGGGCGGCGGTCGTTCTGGAGTGGCATCATCGGCGAAGCCTTTCAGAAGTGGAGCACCGTTGGGACAAGCGCCGATGAATCCGATCACGCCCCCGCCGGCGAGTCGACTCACTCGACGCAGGAAGCAAGAGGTGTGCCGCTCAGCGCAGGCGAAGACAGTTGGAGGCCGACCCGGAAGCGCGACTTCCCTGACGTCAGATGCGGAGCGAGCACGAGAGGGGAACACCGGTGCCGGTCATGCGGCGGGTGCTTTGCACGGCTACCGGGTTCTCGTCATCGCCCACGCTGCACGGATGAGCCAGTTGCGAAAATCGTCCAGTGCGGCGAGCCACACACTTCAGCTTGGGAGGCCCTGAGTCACTTCAACGTCCACACATCCCGAGATCGGCGGGCCTCAAACGACGTGCAGCGCGCGCCGGATCGACGGTTGGGCGCACGGCTCAGCGCAGGGCGGCCTTCAACCTGACCGCCACGTCGGCCGGCACCGGCTCCGGCTCGCCCAGGCGCGTGCGCACGGCCTCGATCAGGCGGGCGAACCCCTTGCCGAAGTCGGCACACGCCTGGCACTCCGACACATGCGCCTCGATCTGCGCGGAGCGCTCCGGCGCCAGGTCGCCCTCCAGATAGCGGGAGAGTTCCGCCATCACATCGGAGCATCTCAGTCCGGCCACGTCACGCTCGGTGGGTCGCACGGGTCATTCCTCCTCTCACGGTCGCGGCCAGGCTCAATCGGGCCCGGTGGAGCCGGCTCTTCATTGCCGCCAGGCTCAGCCCGAGCATGGCCGCCACGTCGTCGCCCGGGAGGCCCTCGAGATCGCGCAGGGTCAGAATCTCGCGCTCTTCAGGCACCAGAGAGGCCAGCGCCGCGGCCAGATGATCCCGTTGCTCGGCGGCGGCCGCCAGTTGCTCGGGATCCGGACCACCCCACCCGGCGCGAATACCCAGGTCTTCCAGCGGGGTCTCATCACGAGGCTCGCGCGCCGCCCGCATGCGCCGCGTGAGCGCCGCGTTGCGGGCGATGGTCAACAGCCACGTCCGAATGCTCGAGTCTCCACGAAACCCCGGGGCCGCCTGCCACGCCGACAGAAACGTCTGCTGGAGCACGTCTTCAGCCCCGTCGCTGGTCCCGATCAGCGAGCGCGCCAGCCGGAACACGCTGGCCTGATGACGGGCCACCAGCGCGTCAAACGCCTCTCGATCGCCCCGGGCCGATCGGCGGACCAGCCCCAGGTCGATCAGGCCTTCTTCGTGGGAGTCGGGCACGTGGAGATTCCGAACAGGCTGTAGATCGGACAGGTCCCGGCCAGGCCGGTGACGATGGGGACGAGGCCGATGTAGCCCCACAGGCCGACCGTGCCGGTGGCGGCCAGGCCGACCAGCGCCACGCCGAGCAGTACACGGGCAATGCGCTCTGCCGGGTGTTCGTTGACCTTCAGGAATGCGTTCATGCTGTCCTCCTCACGTGTGCTCCAAGGGAATAGACATCGGCGCGGCGGAAAGGATTCCAGAACGAACCCGTCAGCCCGCGGGGGGCACTCACGTCGCCTGGCTGACCCGATCGCCCGCTGTGGCGTTGACGCAGTCACGCAACCAGGCGTGAACAGGGTCCGCATGCATCCGTGGATGCCAGATCATCGAGACCGTGAATGACGGCAGCGTGACGGGAACGGCGAACGTCGAGAGTCCGGCGCGGAGGGCCGCCGTGTGCCGCTCGGGCACCGTCGCGACGAGATCAGACGCCCGAGCCATGGCGATCGCTGATGCGAATCCACTCACCGTCGTCACGACCCGTCGTTCGAGCCCGAGCAACCCAAGCGCCTCGTCGACCCAGCCCTTGTCGACGGTCCGCCTCGACACCCCGATGTGTCCGGCCGAGGCATAGCGGGCCGGGGTGACCCGCCCCTTGCTGAGCCGGTGGTGCTTCCGAACCACGGCGACCAGGCGGTCATTGAACAGACGGAGTTGGCGCAGTTCCGGGCTGGCCTCGTGATCGACGACCCCCGTTTCCAGGTCCACGGTGCCATCGCGCAGGCCCGCGCCATCCCTCGTGTGTCGAGGCACGAACTGCAACCGGACCCCTGGCGCGGCCGTCATGACGCGATCGACGAGCGCCGGTCCGAACGTCTCCACAAAGCCTTCACTGGTCCGGATGGTGAACGTTCGCACGAGGCGCCGCAGATCGGGGGCCGTCGCCGGCCGCAGCACCGCCTGCGCCTCCTGAAGCAGCTGATCGACGCGCTCGCGCAGCTCGAGGGCCCGTGGGGTTGGCACGAGCCCACGCCCCGCGCGCACGAGCAGGGGGTCGCCGACGGTGTCGCGCACGCGGGTCAGCGCGCGGCTCATGGCGGATGGACTCAGATGGAGGCGCTGCGCGGCCCGCACGACGCTCCCTTCGGCGAGCACCGCGTTCAGGGTGACCAGCAGATTCAGATCGGGCGTCGACATGACGTGCACGATCGCACGGGTTGAGGACAGGCGTCAAACGCACGTATAACGTGCAAACGGTGCGTCTTCCGCCATTGGTGCCGGGCCGATACGCTGGCTCGCATGTCCGAGTTCCTCGCGGCACGGCGCGACACGCTGGCGCGCGGCGGTCCCGCGCTGGCGGTCCTCATGACCTCGCTCGACGCCAGCAGCGTCACCGCCAGCCTGCCGATGCTGGCGCGGGCCTTCGGCATCCCGTTTCAGAGCGCGCAGTGGATCGTCCTGGCCAGCCTGCTGGCGGTCACGTCGTTCACCGTCAGCGCGGGCCGCGTGGGGGACGTGATCGGCCGGCGCCGCCTCCTGTTGGCGGCCCTGGCGCTGTTCACCGCCGCGTCGGTGGGGGCGGCCGCCGCGCCGTCGCTCGGGTGGCTGATCCCGGCACGCGTCGCCCAGGGGATCAGCGCCGGGGCGATGATGGCCCTCGCGGTCGCGGTGACGGGCGATGTCGTTCCGGGTGGCCACGCCGGGAGGGCGATGGGCCAGCTGGCGGCCATGTCGGCGATCGGCACGACGCTCGGCCCCGTGGTCGCCGGTGCGGTGAGCCATGCGGGCCGCGGCGCGATCTTCCTCGTCAACGTGCCGCTGGGGATGGTCGCGTTCGCGCTCTCACTCAGGTATCTGCCGGCCACGGCCGCGCGCGGCAACCGGACGCGGTCGTTCGACGCGGCCGGCATGCTGCTTCTCGCGCTGACGCTGGCCGCGTATGCGCTCGCCATGACGCGCGGCGCCGAGGGGTGGAGCCGCATCAACGCGGCCTTCCTCGTGGCGGCCCTGTGTGGCGCGGGCGCCTTCGCGCTGGCCGAATCCGGAACGGCATCGCCGCTCCTGCCGATCGCGATGTTCCGCGACCGTGCGCTGAGCGCCAGCCTTGCGACGAGCGCCACGGTGGCGACCGTCATGATGGCCACCCTGATCGTCGGGCCGTTCTACCTGTCGCGGGGGCTTGGACTCGGACCCGGCTACGCGGGCCTCGTGCTTTCGGCCGGGCCTGCCGTCGCGGCCCTGACGGCCGCGCTGGCGGGGCGCGTCGTTGATCGTGCCGGCGCGCCGCGGACCGCCATGGGCGGGCTGGCGGTCATGGCCCTTGGCGCGTCGGCGCTCGCCGTCCTGCCGCTGTCCGCCGGCGTGGCCGGCTATGCCGTGCCGCTCGTCGTGATGACGGCGGGCTACGCCACGTTCCAGACGGGAAACAACACGGGCGTCGTGGCGGGCGTCGGCAACGCGCAACGGGGCGTTGTCGCCGGCCTGCTCACGCTGTCGCGCAATCTCGGGCTCATCACCGGGGCATCGGTCATGGGGGCGGTGTTCCTGCACGCGACCGGCGTGAGCGATCTCGCGACGGCCCGCCCCGATGCCGTGGCCGCCGGGATGCGCACGACGCTGGCGGTCGCCGCGCTGCTGATCGCATCGGCACTCGCACTCACGCGTGCCACCGCGGCGTCCACGCCGGGCCGTCGTTCGTCATCGGTCCCCGTCACCCCCACACCCCGTCACCATCTCTCCGAAAGGACGTCGCCCTTGCGCAGGCCCGCTGACGGATGAACCAGTGGAGTGTTGTTGACGATTCACTACCGGGCCGCCCGTTGGGCGGCCCGCAAAATCGCGGTTGAGCAGAGGCGCTGGTAGTCCCTCTTCAGTCGATACAGTCCACTAGTTGCGGAGGCCACACCGAGTCGACCGGCCCGGAAGTAAGCTACCGGCGTGACCATTCACCTCGTCGACGGCACCTACGAACTCTTCCGCCACTTCTACGCCATCCCGTCCGCGAAGAACCGCGACGGCGAGGAGGTGGCGGCCGTGCGCGGTGTCATGTACTCCATCCGCCGCCTCGCGCAGGAAGGCGCCACGCACATCGGCGTGGCCACCGACCACGTCATCGAATCGTTCCGCAACGACCTCTGGCCCGGCTACAAGACAGGCGAGGGGATCGACCCCGCGCTCTGGGCGCAGTTTCCGCTGCTCGAGGAAGGACTGCGCGCCTGGGGCCTCACGGTCTGGCCGATGGTGGAATTCGAGGCGGACGATGCCCTGGCGTCGGCGGCGGCGAAGGCGGCGCTCGACCCGCGGGTGGCGCAGGTGGTCATCTGCTCTCCCGACAAGGACCTCGCCCAATGCGTGCAGGGCACACGCATCGTCCAGCGCGATCGCGTCAGAAAGACGACGCGCGACGAGGCGGGGGTGGTGGCGAAGTTCGGCGTGCCGCCCGCGTCGATTCCCGACTACCTCGCGCTCGTCGGCGACAGCGCCGATGGGTTCCCGGGACTGCCAGGGTGGGGCGCGAAGTCGGCGGCGACCGTGCTGGCGCGCTACCGGCACATCGATCAGATCCCCGACCACCATGCCGCGTGGGACGTGAGGGTGGCGCGCGCCCGCGCGCTCGCCGAGACGCTGGCGCACGACCGTGCGACGGCGCGGCTGTTCCGCGACCTCGCGACGCTCAGGACCGACGTGCCTGTGTTCGATACCGTGGACGACCTCGCCTGGAACGGCCCGACGCCCGCCCTTCAGGCATTCCGCCGTCGCGTCACGATCGCGGGTCAGCGCACGGAAGGCGAATAGCACCACCCACTCCCCACTCCCCACTACCCACTACCCACTACCCACTCCCCTCCACCCACCACCCACCACCCACCACCCACCACCCACCACCCACCACCCACTCCCCACTCCCGCCTCCCGGCAAGTATCCTTGTAGCCATGACGCCCGCCGTCGAGTTCACCGACGTCCACTTCGCGTTCGACGACCACGTCGTGCTGCGCGGCATCAGCTTCAGCGTTCCCCCGGGGAGCATGAGCATCCTGCTCGGCGCCAGCGGCGGCGGCAAGTCCATCATCCTCAAGCTGATCCTCGGCCTGTTCCGGCCCGACTCCGGGACCATCACGGTCCGCGGCCAGCGGGTCGACACCATGCGCGAGCGGGAGCTCCTGCAGCTGCGCGCCGATATCGGCATGGTGTTCCAGGAGATGGCGCTCTTCGACTCGTTGACCGTCGCCCAGAACGTGGGCTACCGCCTGTTCGAGGAAAGCGACATGCCGGTGGAACAGGCCGATGCCCGGGTCGCGGAGATCCTGGGGTTCGTCGGGCTCGGCGAGTACGGCGAGCGCATGCCGACGGAGCTCTCCGGGGGGCAGCGGCGCCGCGTGGCGCTGGCGCGCGCGATGGCCTCGAACCCGAGCCTGCTGCTGCTCGACGACACGACGACGGGGCTCGACCCGCTCATCGCCAACACGGTGAACGACGAGATCGTGAAGCTGCGCGATCTGGAAGGCGTCACGTCGCTGTTCGTGACGCACCAGATTCGCGACGCGCACTACATCGCGACGCACCGGGCCGAGCGGGTGGACGGCGCCGTCCGCATCGTGGAGGCCGGCGATACCTCGGCCGCCGGCGTGCGGTTCCTCGTGCTGCACGAGGGGCAGATCCACTTCGAGGGGAGCGCGTCGGCGCTGCTCGGGTCGGCGGATCCCTACCTGAAGGAATACCTCTACAAGACGCTGCCACCCTGGTAGGGTGGCACGCACGTGGGCGCCGTAATCAGCCCGTGACCGCCTCGGCGGCGCGCGCGCCGCTCAGGTACGCCGCCTCGATCCGGTTGCCGAGGCACCAGTCGCCGCACACGGCGAGACCCAGCGTGCGATCGACGAGCGGGCCGGTGACCGCCGGCAGCTCCGCCGCGGCGTAGCGCCACCGGTGCACGCTCAGGTGGATCGGCAGCGGCAGGGTCCCGGGCACGAGGTCGGCGAACGCGTTCAGCAGGAACGGCCCGACCGCGTCGGCCGGGTCGTCGCGGTGTGCCGTGCTCCAGGACGCGCTCGCGTGCAGCACCCAGGTGTCGGCGCGCCCGCGCTTCGGTTTCATGCCGTCGTGCGCCACCCAGCCGAGCGGGCTGTGCAGCACGAACGCGGCATCGAAGCGCACCGGCACCGGCGCGTCGAACGCCACCAGCACCGCCCAGCACGGATGCATCGGGACGCGGGCGGCCCCGGCGGCCAGCGCCGGTGCGGCGTCAAGCAGCGGTACGGCCTGCGGCGCCGGCACCGCGACGATCACGCGATCGAACCCGTCCATGGTGGCGCCGTCCTCGAGCGTGGCCGTCCAGCCCGCGTCCTCGCGCGCCAGGCGCGTGACGCGCGCGCCCGTGCGGACGTCGAGTCCGCCGGCGAGGTGACGGCCGATTGCGCTCATGCCCGGCACCCCCACCCAGCGCGTCACGGCGTCGTTGACCGCCTCGCGTCCCTCGCTGTCGAAGGACGCGAAGCGTCCCGCCCACGGACGCACGACCCCGGCGTCCGACCACGCCGAGACCGCCGCGGCGAAGCCCGGGTCCCGCGCGGTGAAGTACTGCGCGCCGTGATCGAACTGCAGCAGATCGCTGGCCGACAGGATGCGGCGCGTCGAGACGCGACCGCCGGGCGCGCGGCCCTTGTCCAGCAGGAGGGGGGCGTGCCCCGCGGCCGCCAGCCGCCGGGCGGCCGTGAGCCCGGCCACGCCGGCGCCGACAATGAGCACACGCATGGACACGATGGCTCATGTTACCGCCCCGGCCCGCTGGGCATCCTGGGCACCCCTGGCACCCCGGGCACTTTGGGCACCCCGGGCACTTTGGGCACCCCGGGCACTTTGGGCACCCCGGGCACTTTGGGCACCCCGGGCACTTTGGGCACCCCGGGCACTTTGGGCACCCCGGGCACTATGGGCACCCCGGGCACT
>JAUXWO010000008.1 GCA_030680175.1 Vicinamibacterales bacterium | reverse complement strand
GCCGGCGAGCGCGTCGACGGCTGCGCGTTCGGCGGCGACGAGGCGGCGGTGGGACTCCACGCGCAGCGCATCGAGCCGCGCCATCGCCGCGACGCCGCGGCTCATGCGGCCCCAATCGCGCACGTCCTCGGCGCCGAGCAGCAGCCGTGCGTACCCGCCACGCCCGCGCTTGTAGAGTTCGACAAGTCGCGTCTCGACATCCGGCGTCTCGGCGACGCGCTGCGCGGCCAGCGCGTCGGCGCGCGTCGTGGCCTCGGCGAGCACGGCCGTCGCCTCGTCGAGCGCGGCGGCGGCCTGTGCGAGCTCGGCCTCGCGGATTGCGCGATCGACTTCGAGGCGGCGGAGGTCCACCAGCACGCTCCGCGATTCGGCGGCGAGCCGGTCGGCTTCCCGCTGCAGGGCCTGGATGCGCGCCGTCGCGCGCGCCGCGCGCGCGGCCGCCTCCCCTGCGGGCGCAGGGGCCTGCGCGGCGAGCCCGCTCACGGCCAGCGCGAGGACGACGAGGACCCGGACCATGCCGGCAAGGATAGCAGGGCAGGGGCCGCCCCGCGGCGGCGCTACCCGGTGGGGCCGAACAGCAGGACCTTCAGGACGAACGCCAGGGCAAAGGCCGTGAGGACGAGCAGCAGCATGCGGACGAGCGCCGTGCGTGTGCCGAGGGCTCGCTGCGTGATCGTCTGGATGGGCTGCCAGGCCAGGAAGAAGAGGAAATAAGAGCCCACCACGCCGATGAAGCTGCTCAGGCCCAGTTGCGTGACGAGCACGGCCGGCAGGACCGTGAGGATGGCCACGCCGCCGAGCCACATGCCCACGGTGAGCCACAGCAGCTCGCCGCGGCTGATCGGGATGGCCGGCAGGCGCGCCGGCGGCGCGTCGGCGCCGGACGGCGCCGGCGCGGAGGAGGAAGCGTCGGTGGTCATGGCTTCAGCGTATCAGGACTCGCGGCCTCGAAGAGCGCCCGCCCGTCCATGTCCGCGGGGACCGGGAGCCCGAAGTACCGCAGCACGGTGGGCGCGATGTCGATGATGCGCGGGGCGTCCTCGGCCAGCCGCACGCTCGAGATGAGCACGCCGGCCGTCGTCTCGAAGTCGAACGCGCCGTGGTCGCCACTCCACTTGCGCAGGTTGGGTTCGAGGAGCTGCGGCGGCGCGCCGCCGAGCGCCGTCTGCCACGACGTGCGGTAGCCGGACTCGAAGCCGACCTGCAGGTCGGGCGCGTTGTCGAGGTGCGGCCCGTGGTAGATGTCGTCGCGCTGGTAGACGTTGCGGACGATCGTCGCGCCCGTGCGCGGGTCGCGCAGCTCGAGCAGCGCCGCCGCGATCTCGTCGACGAGCGCGGTGTACTCCGCGCCGGCCGCGACCACGCCCTGGCCTTCGCGCCCCCGCTGGTTGACGTAGATCTGGCCGAGGCCCATCGCGTAGGCGCGCGTCCGGCTCCAGTCCACGTGTTCCCAGAACGTGCCGCCGCCGAACAGGTCATCGAGCGTCTTGTCGCCCGTGCCCGGCCCGCGGAGCGTCATGTAGCCCTGCTGCACCAGCCAGGTGTTCAGGTTCACGGCGTAGCGGAACGAGTGGAAGCCGTGGTCCGAGACGACCAGGACGGTCGTGTCCTCGTCGATGCGCGCGAGCACCTCGCCGACGAACGCGTCCGAGCGGCGGTAGACCTGCTCGATGGAGTCGCCGTACAGCCGCGCCAGCTCCGCGTCGTACATGGGGTGCTGCGGGTCGATGAGCCGCCACATCATGTGCTGCACCCGGTCCGGACTTTCGATGACGCCGACCAGCAGGTCCCAGTTGGCGGCATCGACGCGGCTCAGGATCACCTGCGCGCGATCGTCGAAGGCCCGGTACAGGTCGTCCATGAACGTCTTCTCGTCGAGGCGCTCCTCGTTGAGCGGCCACGTCGCCTCGGCCCAGCCGAGCGTCCGGAAGTGGCCGAGCCGCTGGTAGAGATCGCGCGCGAAGGACGGCGGCGACGAGATGTCGGCGGGGGGGCGCTCGGGATGCCAGTTGACCGGCGCGATGTAGAGCTGCAGCGCCTGGCCGGCCGTCGCCAGGTACATCTGCGTCATGCCGCGGACCCGCACGAAGGCGTTGATGCGGAAGTCGAGCTCGACCCACCGGCTCCACTGCTGCTCGCCGAGGTGGATGGTCTGGCCCTGGATCTGCACGTTCGCCGTGCGTGCCTCCCGGTTCCACGTCACGCTGAACGGCACGCGCACGTCGGCCTGCGCCTCCAGCGCGCGCCGCGCCTCGGCGGCTGCCGGCGTGTCGCCGGGCGGAGCCCCGAGCGCCGCGAGCTGCTGGCGTACGATCGGGTGGGGCGGGCCGACGAGCTCGGCCTGCGCGTCGTTGCCGTCGAACACGAGCCGGCGCACGAGGCCGCCGAACTCGGTGCGGCCTTCCTCGAAGCGCGACAGATCCGTGGCGAAGTAATAGAACGTGCCCATCGTGCCGCGGATGTCCGGCAGCGGCAGCCCCGACAGCAGCTCGCCGTTCGGGACGTGCTCCGGCGGGAACGTCACCGGCACGGTGAGGATGCTCGACCGTACGCCGGCCTCGCCCGCCGTCACCCAGAACGACGTCCCGCCGCGCGTGGAGGTCAGGCGCGGCGCCGCGATCGGGAAGGTGCCGAACAGGAAGCGCGGCGGCTCGCGGTGCACCATGCCGAGATCCGGCAGGTACGTCTGCGGGTCGCGCACGAGGAAGTCGTAGATGTTGTGCTTGCCCGCGTTCATCCCGGTGGCGAACGAGGCCCACGCGGTGGGCGACTCGGGCGAGTGCGTGGTCTCGAGGTGGTGCAGGCCGCCTCGCCCGGCCAGCCCGGCCATGTGCGGGAGCTTGCCCTCGCGCATCCACCGCTCGACCAGATCCGGATCGAGACCGTCGAAGCCGAGGATGATGAGCTTGCCGGAGACGCCGGCGTGTGGCGGAGGACCACCGCAGGCCACGGCGAACCCGACCGCCGCGGCCGCGAGGGCGAAGACGAGCCGGCGCATGGCGGGGATTATAGTAGGAGGGGTCTGGCACCGTGACATCGAAAACGATGCAGTTCCTGCACTCCCGTCTCGTGGGGAGATGAGGCACTGTGGGGGGAGTGCAGGAACTGCATCGTTTTCGATGTCACGGTGCCAGACCCCTATACTGCAGCCATGCGTGTGCTCGGCATTGACTACGGGCTGCGGCGCGTCGGCCTGGCGTTGAGCGATGCCACGGCGACGCTCGCAACGCCCTGGCGCCGGCTCGACCGGCGCGGCTCCGAGGCCGATCTCGTACGGGAACTCGCGGCCGAGGTGGCGGCGCTTGTCGCCGCCGAGGACGGCCTCGAAGCCGTCGTGGTCGGGTGGCCGCGCCGGCTCGAGGGAGGCGACACCGATCAGACCGCGCGCGTCGAAGCGTTCGCGCGCGCGCTCGAGGCGCGCGTGGACGTGCCCGTCGTGCTGCAGGACGAGCGGCTGTCGAGCCACGAGGCGGAGATGCGGCTCGCCACGCGTGAGCGCGACTGGCGGCGGCGCAAGGAGAAACTGGATGCGGCGGCCGCCGCCGTCATCCTCCAGGATTACCTCGACGCGCGGCCGGCGCCGGCCGGCGCGGGCGGGGACGAGGACTGACGGCCGTGTGGCGATTCCTGCGCTGGCTCCTGATTCTGCTGGTGGTGGCGGCGCTTGGCGCCGGCGCCGTCGTGCGCCACTATCACCAGCAGGCGCACACGCCGTACCGAGCCTTCGAGGGCGACGAGCAGTTCGTCGACATCCCCCAGGGTGAGGGGTCACGGCAGATCGGGGCGCGGCTCATCGCCGCCGGCATCGTCCGGGACGACCTGACCTTCCGCGTGGCGCTGGCGATCACCGGCGAGGCGCGTGCGCTGAAGGCCGGCGAATACCAGTTCACCGAGCCGCAGAGCGCCGTGGACGTGATTCACCGTCTCGCCCGCGGCGACGTCTACACACGCGCCCTCACCTTTCGTGAGGGGCTGACCGCGGCCGAGATGGCGCGCCACTTCGAGCAGAGCGGATTCGGCACCGCCGGGAGCTTCACCGAGGCGGTCCGCAACGCGTCGCTCATCGCGGATCTCGATCCCGAGGCGCGCGACCTCGAGGGCTACCTGTTCCCGAACACCTACGCGCTGCCGCGCACGGCCACGGCCGACGATCTCGTGCGGCGGATGGTGGCGCTCTTCCGGGCGGCGTTCGACGAGGCGCTGCGCGCCGACGCGGCGCGCCAGGGGTTCAGCGTCCGGGACGTCGTGGCGCTCGCCTCGCTCATCGAGAAGGAGACGGGCCTCGAGGCGGAGCGCCCGGTCGTCGCCGCCGTCTATCGCAACCGCCTGCGCATCGGGATGGGGATGCAGGCCGACCCGACCGTGATCTATGCGCTGATGCTGGCGGGCCGGTGGGACGGCAACATCACGCGCGCCGACCTGCAGTTCGACTCGCCCTACAACACCTATCGCTATCGCGGCCTGCCGCCCGGTCCGATCGCCAACCCGGGGCGCGCCTCGCTCGTGGCGGCGCTGAACCCCGCCGACGTCGACTACCTCTACTTCGTCAGCCGGAACGACGGCTCACACGTGTTTTCACGGACGCTCGCCGAGCACAACCGCGCCGTGCGCGAGTGGCAGATCGAGTACTTCAGGAACCGGCGCCACCAGCCGCGCTAGCTCCGCCGGACGGTGCCGCCCCAGGAGAGTTTCTCGGCCAGCACCTCGAAGTAGCTGCGCCCGGTCGCGCGGACGAGGCGGAGCGGGCGCGCCGCGCGGCGGATCGCGACGTGGTCGCCCGCGTGCAGCGGGAAGCCGGACTGGCCGTCGAACGTCGCGTACACCTCGGCGCCGTCGTTGGACGCCGCCGGCTCCACGCGCACCTCGCGCGACGCGGGCAGCACGATCGGGCGGTTGGTCAGCGTGTGCGCCGCGATCGGCGTCAGCACGATCGCGTCCATGACGGGGTGGATGATCGGCCCGCCGGCCGCCAGGTTGTAGGCCGTCGATCCCGTCGGGCTGGCGACGATCAGCCCATCGGCCTTCACCGTGGTCACGAACTGGTCGCCCACCCAGACGTCGAGGGCGATGAGCCGCGACAGGGCCGTCCGCGTGAAGACGACGTCATTCAGCACGAGATGGCGATCGGAGGTGCCGTCGGCGCGCGCCGTGTCCGCCGCCAGCATCATGCGCTCGTCGAGCGCGACGCGGCCGGCGAGCACCGCCGTCAGCGCCTCGTAGAGTTCCTCACGGCGGATCTCCGTCAGGAAGCCGAGGCTGCCGTAGTTGACGCCGAGGATGGGCACGTCACGCTCGGCGCTGGCAATCTGGTCGGCCATCGCCAGCAGCGTGCCGTCCCCGCCCAGCACGAGCACGAGGTCGACCCGCGACACCAGCGCCGCGCGGTCCACCACCTGCCGGTCGCCGGCCGGCAGCAAAGCCGCGGCCTCAGTCGCCCACCACATGGCGACGCCGCGCGCCGCCAGCCACCGCTCGAGGTCGGCGAGCACGGGCGCCGCCTCGTGCAGCTCATGCTTGGTGACCACGCCAATCGTCATCGCCGGAAATTGTGTCATGAATCCCGCGGGGCGTGCCGGATCCACATCAGGAACTCCTCGTTGCCCTGCGCGCCCGTGATGGGCGACGCCGTCAGCCCGCAGCGCACCAGCCCCGCCTCCTGCACCGCGGCGGTCACCTCCTCGATCACGCGCGCATGCACGGCGGGATCGCGCACCACCCCCCGGGCGCCCACGTCCTTGCGGCCGGCCTCGAACTGCGGCTTCACGAGCGCGACGACGTCGCCGTCCGGCGCGAGCAGCGGCGGCAGCACGGGGACGATGAGGCGCAGCGAGATGAACGAGACGTCGATGGTGATGATGCCGGCGCCCGCGCCGAGATCCGGGAGATGCTCGCGCGTCAGCCCGCGGGCGTTCATGCCCTCGATGACCGTCACGCGCGCATCGCTTCGCAGCTTCCAGTGCAGCTGGCTGTGGCCGACGTCGAGGGCAATGACGTGCGTGGCGCCGCGGGCCAGCAGCACGTCGGTGAAGCCGCCCGTGGACGCGCCGATGTCGAGGCCGAGACGGCCGGTGACGTCGAGGCCGAAGGTGTCGAGCGCGTGCACCAGCTTCAGGCCGCCGCGGCTGGCCCATGGATGGTCGGGGCCGATCACCCGGATGTCCGCATCGACCGGGACCATCGTGCCGGCCTTCGCCGCGCCGTGGCCATCGACGTCCACCTGGCCGGCGAGGATCAGCGCTTGCGCCTTCACGCGCGACTCCGCCAGCCCGCGCTGCACGATCAGGCTGTCGAGGCGGGCGCGCTTGACGGTGGCCATGGTGCGCTACGACGTGCGGGCCACGATCCAGCGTCCGATGTCGCGGAGCAGCGAGTCGGCGAGGCCGGCGTCGGCGAGCGCCGCATCCGCGCGGGCCAGGCAGTCGGCGGCGAGCGCCCGCGAACGGTCGATGCCGTGGATGGCGGGGTAGGTGGGCTTGCCCGCGGCCGCGTCCTTCCCCGCGGTCTTGCCCAGTCCCGCGGCGTTGCCTTCGATGTCGAGGATGTCGTCGACGATCTGGAACGCGAGTCCGATCGCGGTGCCGTAGCGGCCGACCGCGGCGGCCGTCGCCGGGTCGGCGCCCGCCATCATCGCTCCTGCCAGCGCCGACGCGCGGATGAGCGCGCCCGTCTTGCGCGCGTGCATGTCCTCCAGCGCCTCGGGGGTCATCGGCCGGCCCGTGGGCGCTTCCACCGCGGCGAGGTCGAGCGCCTGGCCGCCGACCATTCCGGCCGGCCCGGCGGCTTCGCCGACGAGGCGGATGACGGCGAGCTTGCGCGCGGTGATGACCGGGTCGTCGGACTCGGGATCGCGTGCGAGGACGACAAACGCTTCCGCATGGAGTCCGTCGCCCGCCAGCACCGCCAGCCCCTCCCCGTGGAGCACATGCAGGGTCGGCCGTCCCCGCCGCAGCGCATCGTCGTCCATGGCGGGCAGGTCGTCGTGGATGAGCGAGTAGGTGTGGATCATCTCGATGGCGCAGGCGGCCGGCATCGCCAGGCGCCGCGCGTCATCGAGGGAGCCGCCCGCGCGCCGGGCCACGGCGCCGGCGCTCGCCAGGACGAGCAGCGGACGCATGCGCTTGCCGCCGCCGAGCAGGCTGTAGCGCATCGCCTCGAGGACGATGGACGGGCACTCCGGCGGCACGGAGAGCGCCCGGTCGAGCGCGGCTTCGATGCGCGGACGCTCCTCGTCGAGGAACGCCGTCCAGGCCGGTGTCGTCACCGTCGGTCCTCGTCCTCGTCGTCGAGGCCGAGGGAGGCCGGCGCCGGCTTCACGTCACCACGCTCGTTGACGATCTCGATGCGGCGCTCCGCGTCTTCCAGGCGCGCATGGCAGAACCGCGCCAGCTGCACGCCGCGCTCGTAGAGTTCGAGCGAGGCCTCGAGCGCGAGCTCGCCCTCTTCGAGACGCTTGACGATCGTGTCGAGCTCGGCGATGGCGGCTTCGAAGTCTTTGATCGTGGACATAACGACAGTGCCTCATGTGCCTCGGGTGCGTCCGAGGGGTCGCGGGTGCTCGCGGCGCTCAGGTGCCCTTGGGGGCGTGGATGGCGGTCACCGTGGCGTCCAGTTCGCCGCGATCGAGGGTGACGCGGACCTCGTCGCCCGCGGACAGCGTGGCGGCGTCGCGCACGATCACGCGCCGGCCGCCGGACCAGCACACGGCGTAGCCGCGGCCCAGTACGGCGAGCGGGCTGAGCGAGTCGAGCCGCCCCGCGAGTGTACCCAGCCGGGCCGAGACCGCATGACGCCGGCGCTCGGCCGCGCGGCGCTGGCGGCCGTCGAGATCGCCCAGCCGGGCGCGCGCGGC
>JAUXWO010000005.1 GCA_030680175.1 Vicinamibacterales bacterium | reverse complement strand
GGCGCCGACCGCGGCGCCGTCGTGTCCGAAAGGCGAGAGCCGCACGCGGAGCCGCTCGGCGCGCGCCGGGCTCAGCCGCCGGGCGCACTCGTGGCGAATGCTCTCGAGCATCATGTCGCCGCTCGTCGCCAGCGTGCCGCCGAGGACGACGACCTCGGGATCGATGATGACGGCGATGTTGGCGACCGCCATGCCAATGTAGCGGGCGGTATCCCGCACGACCGAGATGCAGACGCCGTCACCGACGCGCGCGCCCTGCAGGACGTGCGCAGCGGTGAGGCGGCCGAGATCGCCGCCCACCTGGTCGACCACGTTCGAGCGGTCGCCCGACTTCACGCGCCAGACGAGCCGGCGCACCAGGCCCGCCGCGCCCACCTCGGCTTCGAGGCCGCCCCAGCGCCGGTAGTCCTCGCGCTCGACGGGGTTGAGCGCCAGCCACCCGACGGAGGCGGCCTGCCCGAAGGCGCCGCGCCAGATCCGCCCGTCAATCTGGAGCCCCGCGGTGATGTGCTCGCCCAGGATCAGCGCGGCTGCGGTTGTCGCGCCCACGGCCGCGCCGCACCACGTCTCGGCGACGAGGGCCGCCTCGCCGGCGCCGAGCACCACGACGGCTGGGCCCCCGAGGGCCGCGCGCACGGCCGCCACGGCCGGGTCGTCCAGATCAGGCGCCGCCACGCCCACCGCCGCCGCGCGGCCGCCGTCGGTATCCCGCAGGCGGCTCAGCACCTGCGTGACCGCGGCCGGCACGCCGCCGCTCGCCGGCGCCAGTTCGTGCTTCGCCTGCACGCGTCCGTCGGCATCCACCGCGACACCGCGCACCAGATCGTCCGAGTACTCGAGTCCTAACGTCATCGTGTCATCGATTTCCTGACGCGCCGGGGCCGCGTGAGACGGCGCGCCGGTGCGGGTGCCCCCCGCGGTGCGCATCCCCCCGGGAGCGGCCACGGCCGGTGCGGAGACTCATGCGGACGGCTCGGCGGCGTCGAGCACCGAGTCGGGAAACACATGGAGCGTGCGGCCGTCGAGGGGGAGTGCCCCCGACGGCTGGCGCCGGAAGATCCCGTCGTCGAGGCGCGTGGCGAGCGCCGTGAGCCCGCGCTCATCCGGCGCGCTCATCACCAGCACACCCGCGCCGCTCGCGGGCGGGAAGCGGACGGGGTCGAGGTAGTCGCGGTCGAGCGTGACGAGCGTCCGCCGCAGCTGCGCGGCGAGCCGGAAGTGCTCCGTGTCGGGCGCCCGGCGCAGGTCGGCGTGCTCCAGGACGAACAGCACGTCCCAGCCGAGCCGCGTGCGCATGAAGGCGACGAGGCCCGCGGGCAGATTCGCGTCGGCGTAGACGCGCGGACGATCGGTCAGCGCCGCCGCCAGCGGTCCGAGCGCCGAGGAGAGACTCCCCATCGAAGTGAGGCACGCTCAGCGCGACGCGGCCGCCTCGCGTGCTGCCTCCTTGAGCGCCGCGACGAGCGCGTCCCGCTTGTGGACGAGCCCCTTGCGCGCACGGCGGTTGTTGGCGTGACCGACGGCGTACTCGCAGAAGAGCGGGAACGCGATCGTGGAATCGGCGTAGGTCACCACCGTGTCGGGCAGCACGCCGGGGTTCACCTTGCCCCAGCTCACCGCCTCGGCCGGCGTCGCGCCCGACAGCCCGCCCCACACCACCTGGTCGGTCGTGATCTGGATGAAGTAGTCGTTGCCGCCCTTGGGGATGCCGTACACCTCCCACAACGTCGGCTGGCCCTGCAGGTAGAAGTTCTTCGGCGAGCCGCCGCCGAGGATCACGGCGCCGTTCTTCTCGCCAGCCAGGATGATGGCGCAGATCTCGTTGACGTCGCGGTTCGGGTCGATCATCAGCGTGCCGCCGTTCATCAGCTCGTGATAGGCGATGTTCATGCCGATGGAGCTGTCGCCGGGCGACGAGGTGTAGATCGGGACGCCGTACGCGGCCGCGGCGGCGACGACGGAGTAGGTGGCGCAGTCGGGATCGCGTTCGAGCAGGTCGCGGCCGAGGGCGAGGTGGAACTCGGAGGTCGCCATCGGTCCGGACAGGCCGGACCGCACGAGGAAGTCGCGGATGTAGGTATCGGTGTCGAGCAGCACCTGCGCCGGGAAGAGCACGTCGTAGATCCGGATGACGCCCTCGTTGTACAGCACGCGGTCGTCGACGAACGGCGACCCGCGATGCAGCGTGAAGTTCAACGCGTAGTGGAGGTCGTGATACAGGTTCGCGCCGGTGCTGATGACGAAGTCGACGAGCCCGCGCTCCATCAGCTCGATCATGCACCCGCCGAGCCCGGCGGGCGTGAGCGCGCCGGCGATGGTGAGGCCGATGGTCGTGTCGTGGTCCGGCGCCAGCATCTTGTCGGAGTAAATCCGGCAGGCCTCGCCCAGCCGCGCGGCGTTGAACGCCTGGAAGCCGTCGTCAATCAGCTGGCGGATCTCGGGGCTGCCCTTCGGCCGGTAATAACGGATCGGCCGGCCGGAGAGGTGGCCGCCGGACGTGGACTTCGGGGAACCGGGCGCGCGATGCGGCACTGGACGAACGACCTCCTGAAAGACGGGACCCCCCGTAGAGTAACACCCCGGCGGCCTGGCGGGTGACGGCCGAGTGAAGCCCGGCGCCCCTGCGACCGATACCCGGTAGACTGGAACCGTTGTGGACGACCTGACCTTCGCCGCGCGGCGGGTCACCGGCGCCGGCCGGCCGGAGCCCGATCTCGAGACCCGCTTCAAGGGGCTCGTGCAGTCCCCCCTGCGCGCGGGCATCCTGCGCTTCCTGGCCGCCCGCCCCGGGGAGTCCTTCGACATCGAGACGCTGATGCAGACGTTCGGGCGCATGCGCCAGGACGTGGACGCCTGCGTCCGCGAGCTCGTCGAGTTCGGCATCGTCCGGCGCGTGGCGGACGACCCGCCGCAATTCGGCGCGTCGCCCCCCGAGCGCGAGGACGTGGCGCGCCTGCTCGACACCTTCCTCGAGCGACGGGCCCATGTCGGGATCGAGGATACGTCGCCGTCGGTGCAGCGATTCCGCGAGCTCATCGGCCGCGACGAGAAGATGCTGGCCATCTTCGAGTGGATCCGCACGGCCGCCAAGTCCGACATCTCCGTGCTCATCCTCGGCCCCACGGGATCGGGCAAGGAAGTCGTCGCGCGGATGATCCACGAGCTGTCGCGCCGCGGCCAGGAGAAGTTCCAGGCGGTCAACTGCGCGGCGCTCCCCGACACCCTGTTCGAGTCCGAGATCTTCGGCTACGAGCGCGGGGCGTTCACGGGGGCCCACGACCGCAAGCCGGGCCGGCTCGAGCTGGCCAACGGCGGCACGCTGTTCCTCGACGAGATTGGCGATCAGTCGCTCGTGGCGCAGGCGAAGCTGCTGCGCGTGCTCGAGGAGCGGCGCTTCGAGCGGCTCGGCGGCAACCGATCCATCGCGGTCGACTTCCGCCTGATCTCGGCCACCAACCGGCCGCTCGACCTGTTCGTCCGCGAAGGCCGGTTCCGCGAGGATCTCTACTACCGCGTCAACGCCTTCTCGATCCGCCTGCCGGCGCTCAAGGAGCGCACGGTCGACATCCCGGTGCTGGCCTCGCGGTTCCTGGCGCGGTACTGCGCCAACAACGGCCTGCCGCTCGACGCGAAGCAGTTCTCGCGCGAGGCCATGGACTTGATGACCGCCTACCCGTGGCCGGGCAACATCCGCGAACTCGAGAGCACGGCGGCCCGCGCCGCGCTCTCGGCGCCGGGCCGCGTGATCCGCGCCGCCGACATCGAGTTCCTGCACGGGCCCGCGCCCGTCAAGGACCAGTCGCCCTCGGGCCGGCTGCCGTCGCTGCGCGATGCGGAGCGCGCGCACGTGCAGCGCGTGCTCGAGGCCGTGCGCTGGAACAAGCTCGAAGCCGCGCGCGTGCTCGACATCAGCCGCGGCACGCTGTACCGCAAGATCGACGAGTACGGCCTCATGCCCTCCCCCGACGCCGGCCAGAAGCGCCGGTCACGCCAGCCCGCCAACTGATCCCCCTTGGCGTCAGCCCATGGCCGGTAGCACAAAGTTCGTTACTGTCGCATCAAATTCGTCTTTAGAGTCATATCGATTGTGGCCGAGCTACGGTATGCACGCCACTATTCATGCCTCAAAATGCCTTACATTGCAGCTATTTGCAGTGATCCTTGCAGGCTTAATCCGCCAACTTGCATTTTCGTCTTGAATATGACTCGAACGTAAGTTAACCTCACTTCACTCGCCCCCAAACGAGGCACACGAAGATGAAACGACGCCCGCTCGCGACCCGCCCTCGACGCGTCGGCCTCGTCACATCGACACGCGGCTCCGTTTCGGCCCCCGCACGCGCCAAGGCGGTCTGGGGCTCGTAGCATGCGCGCCCTGCCCGTCGCGGCCCGCCTCTACATCGGCGCCGTCATCGCCGCCGGGGCTGCCCTGGTCCTCTGGCTCGGGCCTCGCTCCACCTTCGACCAGCCCGCCCTTTTCGCCGCGCTCCTCGTCCTGTCCGGCGTGACGTCGGCCTTCAAGGTGAGCCTGCCGCTCGCCAAGAGCGGCTCGGCGATGTCGGTGTCGTACGCGGTGGACTTCGCCGCGCTCCTGCTGCTCGGCCCGCACGAGACGATGCTCGTGGCCGTGGCGAGTGCGTGGAGCCAGTGCACGTTCCGCATGGTCACGCGGAACCCCCCGTACCGCACGCTCTTCAGCATGGCGTGCCTCGCGATCACGGTGCAGGGCGCGGGCCTCGTCTACATCCTGCTCGGCGGTGTTCCGGGCGAGCTCGGGTCCACGGTCGGCAGCCTCGCGCGGCCGCTGGTCGGGGCGGCCACCGCCTACTTCGTCCTCAACACCGGCCTCATCGCCCTGGCCATCGCCGTCGCCACGCATCAGCGCGTCGACACGGTCTGGAACGAGAACTTCCTCTGGAGCGCGCCGAGCTACTTCGTCGGCGCCGGCGCCGCCGCCATCGCCACCTGGGCGGTGATGACGTCGGGCATCTGGCTCGCCCTGCTCGCGGCCGCGCCCCTGTACCTCACCTACCGCACCTACAAGGTCTACCTCGGGCGCATCGACGATGAGCGGCGGCACGTGCACGACATGGCGGACCTGCACCTGGCGACGATCGAGGCGCTCGCGCTCGCCATCGACGCCAAGGACCAGACCGCGCAGAGCCACATCCGCCGCGTGCAGACGTACGCGGTGGCGCTCGCGCGCGGCCTCGGCATGTCGGACCTCGACATGCAGGGCGTGAAGACGGCCGCGCTCCTCCACGACATCGGCAAGCTGGCCGTCCCCGAGCACATCCTGTCGAAGCCGGGTCCGCTCACGCAGGAGGAGTTCCAGAAGATCCGCATCCACCCGCAGGTCGGCGCCGAGATCATCAGCGCCGTGCCCTTCCCGTACCCCGTCGCGCCGCTCATCCTCAGCCACCACGAACGCTGGGACGGCAAGGGCTACCCGCAGGGCCTGAAGGGCGAGGAGATTCCCCTCGGCGCGCGGATCCTGTCGGTCGTCGACTACTACGATGCGCTCACCTCCGACCGCCCGTACCACAAGGCGATGACGGCCGAGGCGGCGCTGGCGCTGCTCCAGCAGGAGGCGGGCCGCGCGCTCGACCCGGCCGTCGTGCAGATGTTCCTCCGTCTGCTGCCCGCGCTCGCGGCGGCGGAGCCGGAAGAGGCCATGGCGCAGGCGCGCCGGCTCTCGCTCGAGTCCACTTCCGACCTGGGCCGGCCCGCCGCCGGATTCCAGCACGAGAGCGGCAAGGGCAACACGGTCTTCGAGGACATCGCCCACGCGCATCGCGAGATCTACGCGCTCTACGAAATCGCCCAGACGATGGGCACGAGCCTGGGCGTGGCGGACACGATGGCGCTCATCAGCTCGAAGCTCACGAGCCTCGTCCCGTTCTCGGCCTGTGCCCTCTTCCTCTACGACGAGGGTGACGACACGCTGCGCTGCCGGTTCGCCACCGGCGCGGAGTCCGATGTGGTGGGCACCATGGTCGTGCGCAGCGGGCAGGGGCTGACCGGCTGGGTCGCGCGCAACCGGCGTCCGCTCGTCAACGCGCGCCCGAGTGCGGACTTCGAGGCCGCCGGCCTCACCGAGCGCGCCACGCTCCTGCAGGCCGCCATCGTCGCGCCGCTCGTCTTCGGCGACCGCTTCATCGGCACGCTCGCCGTCTACCACCACACACCCGAGTTCTACTCCGACGACCACCGGCGCCTCCTCGACCGCGTGTGCGAGCAGGCCTCCGCCGTCATCCACAACTCGATCGTGTTCGAGCAGACGCAGGAAGACTCGCTGACCGATCCGCTGACGGAGCTGCCGAACACCCGCTTCATGTTCATGCACCTGACGCGCGAACTCGCGCGCGCCGAGCGCCTGAAGTCGGAAGTCGCGCTGCTCGTGATGGATCTCGACCGCTTCAAGGAAATCAACGACAACCACGGCCACCACGTGGGCGACCGGGCGCTGCGCGAGGTGGCGGCCGTGCTCCGCGGCGCCATCCGCCCGTACGACATCTGCGTCCGCTACGCGGGCGACGAGTTCATCGTGGTGCTGGCAGGCTGCGGCAGCGAGGAGGCCGAGCGGAAGCGGCAGGAGCTGCAGCGCGCGGTGGACGACCTCGTGTTCGAGCCGCGGCCCGGCCGCAGGCTGCCGATCGCGGTCAGCGTGGGCGCGGCGATCTACCCGCACGATGGCGAGACCTACGAGTCGCTCCTCGCCACGGCGGACAGCCGGATGTACCGCGACAAGACGCGCCGAAAGACCCGCGCGGCCCTGCCCGCCGTGACCGCCTCGGCCGCCGGGACGGCCGGTGTCGCCGTCCTCCCGCCGCCCCCCATGCTGGCGCTGTCCGACGTGGACATCCAGCGCGCATCGGCCGGCGTCCTGTAGCCCCCCGTACCGGACCCCCTGTGGACCCGCCGATCGCGGGGCGGATCAGCCCTGCGCGACGCGCGCGGGCGGGACGCCCAGCGCCTCGAGCATCGCCGTCACGTCACGCACGAACCCGTCGGGCCCACAGACGTGGACGTGCACGTCCGGCGACGGCAGCACGCCGGCCAGCCACGCCGCGTCGATGCGGCCGTGGTGTCCGGCGGGTCCGGACTCGCGCGTGGTCGTCAGGTGCAGCGCGATCCGCCCGGCGCCCGCCAGGGCGGCCAGTTCCTCGACGAACGCCAGATCCTCGGCTGTCCGCGCGCTGTAGACCACCGTGATCGCCGGGGGCGCCGGGCGCATGAGCGCCTCCCACAGGATGGCGCGCAGCGGCGCGATCCCGGTGCCGCCGGCCACGAGCAGCAACGCCGTCACGCCGGGCGCGAGCGTGCTCTCGCCGAAGGGGCCGTCGATCTCGAGCCACGACCCGGCCGCGATCTCTTCAAGGTGGGGTTCAGGGGAGAGGGGGTCGACCTGCACGAGCAGTTCGAGGATCCCGAGGCGCGCGGCCAGCGCCGGCGCGCAGGCGATGGCGTACGGCTTCCGCGCCGGACGGCCGGGCACCCCCGCGACCACCGCCTGGCCCGCCAGGAACGGGAACGACGCGCCGTCGAGCGCGAGACGCAGCAGGACCGTCCGCGGCGTCACCCGCACGACATCGCGAACCTGAAGCGTGAGCCCCACAGTGAACAGGAAACTGAAAACCGGCCCGACCGTCTCCCGCCGTCCTACATCCCGACGACGTGGTAGCCGGCGTCGACCATCAAGACCTCGCCGGTGACCCCGCGCCCGGCCGGACCGAGCAGGAACAGGGCCGCATCGGCGACTTCGGACGTCTCGACCGTGCGCCGCAGCGGCGCACGCTCGCGCACGATCCCGAGGATGTTCGAGAACCCCCCGATGCCGGCGGCCGCGAGCGTCTTGATCGGCCCGGCCGAGATCGCGTTCACGCGGATGTTGTCGGGACCGAGGTCCGCGGCCAGGTACCGCACCGAGGCCTCGAGCGCGGCCTTGGCCACCCCCATGACGTTGTAGTTGGGGAAGACGCGCTGGCTGCCGAGGTACGTCAGCGTCATGAGGCTGCCGCCGCCGCGCGCGGCCATCAGCGGCTTGGCGCCACGCGCGAGCGCGATGAGCGAGTAAGCGCTGATGTCGAGCGACGTGCGGAAGCCCTCGCGGCTCGTCATCACGAACGGCGCGGTCAGCTCCTCGCGCGGCGCGAACGCCGCGCCGTGGACGACGAAGTCCAGGCCGCCGTGCCTCTCGCCGATCTGCGCGAACACCGCGTCAATCTGGGCGTCGTCCTGCACGTCGAGGGGCAGGATGAGGGGCGGCGTCGCCAGCCCTTCGGCCAGCTCCTTGACGTGCTCCTCGAAGCGCCCCTGGTAGGTCAACACGACCTGGGCGCCCTCGGCCGAGGCCGCCTGCGCAATCGCCCACGCAATCGATCGTTTGTTGGCGACGCCGACAATCAGCCCCACCTTGCCTTCAAGCGACGCCATCAGTGCTTCTTCCCTCTCCGGCCGCGGCCGCCGCGAGGCGGGGCCTGTCCCCCACGTTCGGGCCGGCCGCCGGCGGGCACGGGTCCCCGGCCAGGCCCGCGTCCGCGGCCCTGCCCTTGTCCCTGTCCCTGCCCGAATCCGCCGTCGCCGTGCGCCATGCGGCCGGAGCGCATCGGTCCCTGGAACCCGGCCTCGCCGCCGGGACGCCTGCGTCCACCACCACCACCACCGCCGGGACGCCCGGGGCGTCCGTTCTGCGGCTGCCGGATCGTGAAGTCAGGCAGCGCGCGCACCGGCGGCGCCTGGCCTTCGATCTTGGGCAGCTGCGCGCGGATGAGCGACCGCCGGAACGGGATGTTGTCTTCGTGCCCGGGCGCCGGGTCGGCCGGCGCCTCCTCGACGCGCTCGATCGGCGGCTCCGCCGCCCGCTCGCGCGGGGCGGCGTGACGGGCCTCGGGGATCGACTCGACGAGGGCGGGGGGAAGGGAAGGGGTGGGGGCGGGCACGTCGACGGGCTCGTCGAGGGACGGCGGCGCCAGGTCCGAGACGGCCTCGGCGAGCCTGACGGGCGCCGGTGTGGCCCGGACGGTGTTCCCCTGCAGGCCGTCGAGCACCTGATCGAACAGCGCCGCCGGCGCCTTCCGTTTGCGGACGGGGACGCGTGCTTCCTTGTAGTCGTGTTCGGTGTCGCAGGTGACGCAGCGGGTGAGCTTCACGCGTTCGTCGATCATCGCCACGATGGCGTGATCGGTGACGCGGCGCTCGCGCGGACAGTAGTCGTCCAGTACGTCACCGGGCCGGAGCCGGCGTTCTTGCATGCACTCCCCCGAAGATCGCGTCGATCTCTCGCAGGCGGGAAGGGGTTCGGTTTCAGAAAACGAGAATTCGTGAATGAACGAATTCTGATCGTAGGTGCCCCGCAGTGTAACAGAGCCGCCCACTCCGGGCAAGCGCCGGATCCGCGGCCGCCGGGATCAGGCGCGGCCGCGCGCGGCCTCCGCCAGCCAGGCGCGCAGCGCGCCGCGCGCGGCGGCCACCGCGGCCGGGGCGGTCGACTGCGGGGTCCGCCGCGCGCCGACCGACGCCTCAGCCGTGACCCGCTCGCGCACGTCGTCGCCGAACAGATCCGAGAAGGCGCGCCATTCCGTCACGGAGAGCGACTCGAAGTGGCGCCCCTCGGCGATCAGGTGGCGGACCATCCGCCCCACCACTTCGTGCGCGCCGCGGAACGGCAGGCCGCGCCCGACCAGGTAGTCGGCCACATCGGTGGCGAGCAGGAAGCCGCCCGCGGCCGCGCGGGTGACCTCGGGCCGCAGGGTCACGCGCGCGATCACCGCCGCGGTCGCGTCGATCGACACGGCCAGCGTGTCCTCCGCGCCGAAAACCGCTTCCTTGTCTTCCTGCAGATCCTTGTTGTACCCGGTCGGCAGGCTCTTCATCGTCGCCAGGAACCCGGTGAGGTGGCCGATGGCACGCCCGGCCTTCCCGCGCACCAGCTCGAGCGGATCCGGGTTCTTCTTCTGCGGCATCATGCTGCTGCCCGTGGCCGTCGCGTCGGCCAGATCGAAGAAGCCGAACTCCTCGCTCGTGAAGAGGATGAAGTCCTCGGCCAGCCGGCTGAGATGCACCATCGACAACGCGCACGCATGCAGCAGCGACGACACGAAGTCGCGATCCGACGACGAGTCCATGCTGTTGGCGACGACGCGGGAGAAGCCGAGACGGGCGGCGAGGGTGGCCGTATCGACCGCGTAGCCGGTGCCGGCAATCGCGCCGGAGCCGAGCGGCAGGAAGTCGGCCTCGGCCGCGGCCGCCGCCAGCCGATCGTGATCGCGTTGCAGGGCGGCGGCATGGCTCAGGAAGTAGTGCGCCACGAGCACGGGCATCGCCCGCCGCAGGTGCGTGTAGGACGGCATCAGCGCGTCGCCCGCGGCATCGGCCTGATCGGCGAGCACGGTGATGAGCGCGCGCAGCTTCTCCTGCAGGCGCGGAATCCGGCGGCGCAGATAGAGACGGAGGTCCACGGAGACCTGCTCGTTGCGGGAGCGGCCGGTGTGCAGGCGGCGGCCGGCCTCGCCGATGCGATCGACGAGCTGGCGTTCCACGAACGCGTGGACGTCCTCGTCGGGTCCGCTGACCCACGCCGGCTCCGCCGATCCCTGCGCGAGGATCGCGGCCAGCCCGTCGCGGATGCGCGCCGCATCCTCGGCCGTGAGCACGCCGGCGTCCGCGAGCGCCTGCGCCCACGCCAGGCTGCCCGTCACATCGTCTTCGAACAGACGGCGGTCGAAGGGAAACGAGACCCCGAAGTCGAACGCGGCGGGATCGGGAGCGGCGTCGAAACGCCCGGACCAGAGGTGAGATGACATCAGGGGAATCTGGTGATCTGGTGATGTGGTGATGTGGTGATCTTATCTGCCATCTGGTGATGTGACATCGATCTCATGATCTGGCGATCGATCTCGCGATCTCAGTGATCTCGCCGATCTGTGAACTCCCGATCTGCAATCTGCAATCTGCAATCTGCGATCTAGTGAACTCATCATACAGGGCCGGCGCCGCTTCGCAGGCCACAACCTCGCTCTCGCCCCCGGCGAGGCGGACGTGTACGGTGCCGGTGACGGCCGGCTGGGCGGCGGCGATCTCGGCGTCGAGGGCCTCGCGGAGCGGGGTGAACCAGGCGCCACGGGCGATGAGGTCCGCGTACTTCACGGAGAGGCCGTGCGCGAGGGCCTGCGCGTCCGGCGGGGTGACGCGCGCCAGGAGCGCCGCGTGCGCCTGGTGGAGGACCACCGCGGCCGGCGCCTCCGAGAGATGCCAGCCCCCGCCGGCGCGGGTGGCGCCGCGGCCGACGCCGTGGCCGCCGGCGATCGTGTCGAGGCTCGCGATGAGCTCCACGAACGGCATCTCGACGCCGTTGACCGCGACGGGCGCGCCCGCCTCGAAGCGGATCGCGACGACCGCCCCCCCGGCAGGCGTGCGCGCCGCGGTGCGCACCAGCCGGCCGTACGCCCCGGACGCCTCCGACCAGGGGCCGGTGACGGCCGGGCCGGTGATCGTGCGGCCCCACAGGGCGGTCGTGATCCGCTCATCAGGGAGGGCCGCGGCCGCCAGCGGCGCCAGCACGGCCAGCGACGGGGCGAGCCCCTGCACGAGCGCGTCGAGACGCGCGGCCTCGTCGCCCACGCTGTCGTGCGCGACGGTCAGCGCCTGCTCGAGGCCGGCGACATCCACCAGCGCCCGCGCGACGGCGACCTGCGCAAGCTCCCGCGTGAGCGGCGCGCCGCCAGGCCCCAGCGCCTGGGCCCGCAGCGACGGGAGCACGACGCCGTCGGCCAACGCCTCGCGCGCGTCGACCACATGGCAGCGGCACGCGCCGCCGCCGAGCGCGCGATCACGGCGTGCGGCGGCCTCGCCGTCGCCGAGATCCAGCGTCAGCGCGACGATCTCCCCCGGGAACACGGCGGCCAGCGCGCGCACCACCTCGCCCGGATCCCCAGGCCCCGCACACACGACCACGACGCGCTCGCGCATTTCCATCTCCACCCTACCGGCTCATGCTCTCGAAGCGCTGCACGACGGCGTGCGCGGCGCGCACGTTCCGGCAGATGACGAGCACGGTGTCATCGCCGGCAATGGTGCCGAGCACCTCGCGGAGCCGGGCGCGGTCGATGGCCACGCCGACCAGCTGCGCCTGGCCGGTGCCCGTGCGCAACACGAGCAGCTGCTGCGAGGTCTCGAGGCCCGTCAGGCACTCGGCGAGCGTCCGCTGGAGGGCCTGCAGGACGCCGGCGCCGGTGGCCACGGCCTCGCCCCCGCCGTCCTGGTAGGCGCCATCCGAGGCGCGCTTGACCAGGCCGAGTTCCTTGATGTCCCGCGAGAGCGTGGCCTGCGTCACGTCGAAGCCCCGCGTCGACAGGCGCTGCCGGAGCTGCTCCTGGCTGCGCACCTCGTCGCGGGCCACCACGTCGCGAATCGCCGCCTGCCGTCGATGCTTCATAAGTATGCAACCAGACGAATCAGTATACATCGGCCTGCGGCGCCGGCATCACTTTTCCCGATTGACACCCGCGGGCATGCACATGTATAAATATTCTCTTGCTTGTATAGGTTTCCATCGTGACCATGCCCCCCGCCGCCCCCGCGCCGCCCGCCGCCCGGCCGCTCCGCCTCCGCGTGGCGATCGCCGGCGCCACCGGATTTGCCGGCCAGGAACTCGTCCGCCGCCTCGCGCGCCATCCCGGCGCCACGCTCACGATGGCCACCGCGTCGCAGGCCACGAGCGGCCCCCGGCGCCTGCCGGCCCTCGCCCGCCTCTGGGACGGCGAGGTGCGCCCGTTCGACGCCGCCGCCCTCACCGCCGCCGCCGACGTCGTCTTCCTGGCCCTGCCGGAGACCGCGTCGGTCGAGGCGGGGCGCGCGTTTCTGGACGCCGGCCTCCGCGTGATCGACCTGTCCGGCGCGTTCCGCCTCCGCGACGAGGCGCGCCGCGCGCGGTGGTACCCCGCGACCGGCGCCCTGCCGGCCGGCGTCGCCTATGGGCTGACGGAGTTCGAGCGCCCGGCGATTGCCGCCGCGCGTCTCGTCGCCAATCCGGGCTGCTATCCGACCGCCGCCCTGCTCGCGCTCCTGCCGCTCGCCGCCCTCCTCGTCCCCGGCGCCGACATCATCGTCGACGCCAAGTCGGGGATCTCGGGCGCCGGAAAGACGCCGTCGGAGCGGACGCATTTCTCGGAGAACCACGGCAGCGTGTCGGCGTACGGCGTGCTGCATCACCGGCACGCGCCCGAGATGGAGCAGGCGATCGGGGGCGCGGTGACGTTCACCCCGCACCTGGTGCCGCTCGACCGCGGCATCCTCAGCACGGCGTACGTGCGGGTGCCGCCCGGCACGCCCGACGCGGCCGTGGCCGCGTGCTTCGCCTCGGCGTACGCGGACGCGCCGTTCGTGCGGGTCACCGGCGCCGAGCTGCCGGAGATCAAGCACGTCGCCGGCACCAACTTCTGCGACATCGGCTGGGTGCTCGATGCGCCGACCGGCCGCCTGGTCGTGGTCTCGGTGATCGACAACCTCGTGAAGGGCGCGGCCGGCTCCGCGATCCAGAACTTCAACGTGATGGCCGGCCTCGACGAGACGGCGGGGCTGCTGTGAAGCCGGTCACCGTGCTCAAGCTCGGCGGCGAGCTCGTCGAGGACCCGGCGCGCATCGGTGCGCTCGCCCGGGCGATCGCCCGGCTCGGCACGCGCGGCCCGCTGGTCATCGTGCACGGCGGGGGGCGCGAGATCGACGCCGCCCTGGCGCAGGCCGGCCTCCCCAAGCGCCAGGTGGACGGGCTGCGGGTGACCGACGCGGCGACGCTCCCGATTGTCGTCGGTGTGCTCGCCGGCGAGGTCAACACGCGTTTCGTCGCGGCGATCAACGCGGCCGGCGGCGCCGCGGTCGGCCTCACGGCCGCCGACGCGGGGGTGGCGCCGGTCACCCGGGCGCCGGCCCATCGCACGGCACGCGGCGAGCGCGTGGACCTCGGCCTCGTTGGCCGGCCCGTCAGCACCGGCACGCCCGCCCTGCTCGGCGTGCTGATGCGCGCGGGGTTCGTGCCGGTCGTGGCCTCGATCGGCGCGACCAGGCAGGGCACGCTGCTGAATGTGAACGCCGACACACTGGCGGGCAGCCTCGCGGCGCGCCTCAAGGCGCGGCGCCTGATCGTCGCCGGCGGCACCGCCGGCGTCCTCGACGCCGGGGGCAGGACGATGCCCTCGCTCAGCGCGCGCGATCGCCGGCGGCTCGTCGCGACGGGCACCGCCAGCGCGGGCATGGTGGCCAAGCTCGCCGCCTGCCAGGCGGCGCTCGCCGGCGGCGTGCGTGACGTGGTGATCGCGGATGGCCGCGACCCCCGGCGGCTGGCGGCGCTGGCGGCGGGCGAACACGACGGCGACGGCGCGTGGACGCGCCTGATCGCGTAGGGCGCAGGTGGAGATGATGGAGACAACGACGTCCCTGGCCGCGGTGGCCGCACTCGAGGCGCAGCACGTGCTGCAGACCTATACGCGGCAGCCCGTGGTCTTCGTCCGCGGCGACGGCACGGCCCTCTTCGATGGGGAGGGCCGCCGCTACCTCGACTTCGTTTCGGGCATCGGCGTCGTCGCGCTCGGACACGGGCACCCGGGGCTGGCCGGCGTGGTCGCGGACCAGGCTCGCACGCTCATCCAGACCTCGAATCTCTACTACCACCCGCTGCAGGGCCAGGTGGCCGCGCGCCTGGCCGCGCTCTCGGGCCTGCCGCGCGCCTTCTTCAGCAACAGCGGCGCCGAGGCGGTGGAGGCGACGCTGAAGTTCGCGCGGCGCTACTGGTTCTCGCAGGGCATCACGTCGCGCACGCGGTTCGTCGCCCTCGACCACGCGTTCTCCGGCCGTACGCTCGGCGCGCTGTCGGTGACGGCCACGCGCAGCTACCGCGAGCCGTTCGAGCCGCTCATCCCCGGCGTGACGTTCGTCGCCCCGGGCGACGTCGCCGCGCTCGAGGCGGCCGTCGATGACCAGACGGCGGCGATCATCGTCGAGCCCATCCAGGGCGAGGGCGGCGTGCGCCCGCTGTCGCCGGCCTACGCGGCGGCGATCGAGCGCGTCTGCGAGGCGACCGGCGCGCTGCTCATCGCCGACGAGGTGCAGTGCGGCCTCGGGCGCACGGGCCACCCGTTCTACTTCCAGGCGCTCGGCCTCACCCCCGATCTCGTGAGCGTCGGCAAGGCGCTCGGATCCGGCGTCCCGGTGGGCGCCGCGCTCGTCTCAGGCGCCGTGGCCGCGCAGATCGCCCCCGGCGACCACGGCAGCACGTACGGCGGCAACCTGCTCGCGATGCGCGCGGCCGACTACGTGCTGACGACGCTCGTGGACGGCGGCCTGATGACCCACGTGCAGCACGTCGGCCGCGTGTTCGAGACGGCCCTCACCCGGCTGGCTGCGGCGCATCCGATCGTGGCCGAGGTGCGCGGCGCCGGGGTCATGCGCGGCCTCGAGCTCACCGTCGACGCCGCCTCGGTCGTCGATCGGGCGCGCGAGCGCGGCCTGCTGGTCAACCGCACGGCCGGGCGCGTCGTGCGCCTGCTCCCGCCCCTCACGGTCAGCGAGGCGGAGATCGCGGAGGCGGTGGCGGTGCTGGACGGTGTACTGGCGGATCGGGCAGCGGAGGACACGAAATGAGCGCACGCTCCACGGCGGTGATGACAGCGGTCGACGAACGGGCAGGGGTGGCGCCACGCGTGCGCGCGGCCCTGCGCGCCGCGACGCGCGCGGACGCCCCGGCCCTCCACGCCCTGGTGCACGCGCACCAGGCGGAAGGGCACCTGCTGCCACGCGGACTCGACGAGCTGACCGCGCGCGCGCCGCGCTTCCTCCTCGCGGAACGTGACGGCCGGCTCGTGGCCTGCGCGGAGCTGGCGCCGCTCGGCCAGGGCACGGCGGAGGTGCGCTCGCTGGTCGTGGACCGCCAGGCCCGCGACGAGGGGCTCGGCCGCCAGCTCGTCACCGCGCTCGAGCGCCGCGCCCGGCTCGACGGCTACGCGCGGCTGTGCGCCTTCACGCACGAGCCCGGCTACTTCGTCCGTCTCGGCTTCTCGATCGTCCCGCACACGTGGGTGCCCGAGAAGATTGCCACCGACTGCCACGGCTGCCCGCTCTTCCGCTCGTGCGGCCAGCACGCGGTCATGCTCCCCATCGTCGCGCGCGCGTAGGCCGGCCATGACCATCACCACGATTCCCGGCGGCGTCACCGCACCCGCCGGCTTCCAGGCGTCGGGGCTCTCCTGCGGCATCAAGGCCAGCGGACGGCCGGACCTCGCGCTGCTCGTCGCGGATCGCCCGGCAAGCGCGGCCGCCATCTTCACGGTCAACCGCGCCGTCGCGGCCCCCGTCCTCGTCTCACGCGCGCAGCTCCACGCGGGCGGCGGGCTCGTCCGGGCCATCGTCACCAACAGCGGGTGCGCCAACGCGTGCACCGGGCCGCAGGGCGACGCCGACGCGCGCGAGATGGTCGCCCGCACGGCCGAGGCCCTCGGCTGCGCCGTGGATCAGGTGCTCGTGGCGTCCACCGGTGTCATCGGCGTCCAGTTGCCGATGGACAAGATCCGCGCCGGCCTCCCCGCGGCCGTGGCGGCCCTCGCCGCGGACGGCGGCACGCGCGCCGCCGACGCCATCATGACGACGGATCCGTTTCCGAAGTCGCACGCCGTGGAAGTGGCGACGCCGGCCGGCACCTTCCGGGTGGGCGGCATGGCGAAGGGCTCGGGGATGATCGAGCCGCGCATGGCCACGATGCTCGGCTACCTGACGACCGACGCGGAGGTGGAAGTCGACCGGCTGCAGCGCGCGCTCGTCGAGGCGTGCCGCGACACGTTCAACGCCATCACCGTGGACGGCGAGCCCTCGACCAACGACACGGTCTTCGCGCTGGCCAGCGGCGCCAGTGGCGTCGCGATCGACGACGACACGGAGGCGGCGCTCGTGGCGGGCCTGCGCGCGGTGGCGCTGACGCTGGCGCTCGACATCGTCCGCGGCGGCGAGGGTGCGACCAAGCTCCTGCGCATCACCGTGCGCGCGGCCGCGACCGAGGCCGACGCGTGGCTGGCGGCGCGCGCCATCGCGAACTCGCTGCTCGTGAAGACCGCCGTCCACGGCGGCGACCCGAACTGGGGCCGGCTGGTGGCCGCCGCCGGCCGGTCGGGCGCCGCCTTCACGCTGGCCGGCGCGCGTGTGCGCATCGGCCCGCACGTCCTCTTCGAGGACGGCCGCCCCTACGACGACCGGTCCCCGGCCGCGGCCGCCTACCTGCACGGCACGGATCTCGAGATCGAGGTCGGCCTCGGCACCGGCGGCCACGCGACGGCCACCGTCTACACCTGCGACCTCTCCGCGGAGTACGTCAGGATCAACGCGGAGTACCGAACCTAGGCTCATCGCTGACAGCCGGGAGCTGGTCGCTGGTCGCTGGTCGCCGACAGCCTTCGGGCGAGCGCCGGCGAAGCCAGCGCGAGAAAGAGACACCATGGGTGCATCAATGCGAACGATCGACACGCCGCGGCTCGGGTCGCGGCACCTGCTGTCGATCCTGGATCTCACGCACGACGAACTGCGTGCCACGCTGGCGCTCGCCGCGCGCCTGAAGACCGAGCGCCCGCTCGGCCTGCGCGCGCCGACGGCGCATGCGCTCGACGGGCGGCACATCGGCGTGCTGTTCGAGAAGCCGTCGCTCCGCACGCGCGTCACGTTCACGATCGGTGCGCGCGAGCTCGGCGGCGACGTCGTGGACATCCCGGCCGACGTCATGCACGCCGACCGCGAGCCCGTCCAGGACGTGGCCCGCAACCTCGAGCGGTGGGTCGACGCCGTCGTCATCCGCACGTTCGCGCAGGAGCGCCTCGAGCTGGTCTCGCGGGCCACGCGCGACCTGCACGTCATCAACGCGCTCTCGGACGAAGAGCACCCGTGCCAGGCGCTCGCCGATCTGCAGACGCTGCAGGAGGTGTGGGGGGACGTGCGCGGGCGGACGATCACATTCGTCGGCGACGGCAACAACGTCGCGACTTCGCTCGTGCATGCCGCCGTGATGCTCGGCGCCCACATGCGCGTGGCCACGCCCGAAGGCTTCGAACTACCGGCGGAGGTCGCCGCACAGGCCGCCCGCGTGGCCGCCGACGGCGCGACGCTGACGACGATGCACGACCCGCGCGAGGCGGTGGCGGGGGCCGACGCGGTCTACACGGATGTGTGGACGTCAATGGGCCAGGAGGTCGAGTATGCGGAGCGCAAGGCGGTGTTCTTCCCCTATCAGGTGAACGCCGCGTTGATGGCCCACGCCGCGCCCGGCGCGCTCTTCATGCACTGCCTCCCCGCCCACCGCGGCGACGAGGTCACGCACGATGTCCTCGAAGGCCCAACGTCCGTCGTCTTCGACCAGGCCGAGAACCGCCTCCACGCACAGAAGGCGATGTTGGTGATGTTGCTGTCTTAAGGGGTGCAGGGTGCCCGGGGTGCTCAGGGTGCCCGGGGTGCCCAAGGTGCCCGGGGTGCTCAGGGTGCCCGGAGTGCTCAGGGTGCCCGGGGTGCACAGGGTGCCCGGGGTGCACAGGGTGCCCGGGGTGCCCAAGGTGCCCGGGGTGCTCAGGGTGCCCGGGGTGCCCAAGGTGCCCGGGGTGCTCAGGGTGCCCGGTGTGCACAGGGTGCCCGGGGTGCTCAGGGTG
>JAUXWO010000055.1 GCA_030680175.1 Vicinamibacterales bacterium | reverse complement strand
CAGCCAGGGTTCCGCAGCTGCCGGTCATCGACCGGCAGCCTGGACGCGCGTGCGTGGGTGCAGACGTGAGCCTGCGTTGTCGGCCCGGGGCTCACGTCTGCACCCGCGCACGCGCGTCAGGGGCGGCCGCAGGCCGCCCGCGGAACCGAAGCAACGGCATCCCGGCTTCTGATTCGCTGCCTCTGCGTAATCCGCGTCATCTGCGGATTGCCTTCGTGGCGGCTTGCGTCGGCGGAGCAGCTCGCCGAGCGTCCATGACGCCACGGCCAGAGCGAGGACGAGAGCGGAATCTCTGGCAGCACCGCGAGCGAGCCCCCGCGCCCGCGGCCGCGCCGCGGCGTCGTTGTCGAAGAAGACATCTGAGATCAGCGCGACGGTAAAGGTTATGTCCGCTCAATGGTGCCACGGCATCGAGACGGCCAGCACCTGGGTCAATCCGCAGATTACGCAGATGACGCGGATGGTGCCAGCCAGGGTTCCGCAGCTGCCGGTCATCGACCGGCAGCCTGGACGCGCGTGCGTGGGTGCAGACGTGAGCCTGCGTTGTCGGCCCGGGGCTCACGTCTGCACCCGCGCACGCGCGTCAGGGGCGGCCGTTGGCCGCCTGCGGAACCTCCGCAACGGCGTCTCGGCTGCTGGCTCGCTGCCTCTGCGTAATCCGCGTCATCTGCGGATTGCCTTCGTGGCGGCTTGCGTCGGCGGAGCAGCTCGCCGAGCGTCCACGCGCCCGCAGCCGCGCCGCGACGTCGTTGTCGAAGAAGACATCTGAGATCAGCGCGACGGTAAGGGACCTATCCGCTCAATGAGGCCACGGCATCGAGGCGGCCAGACATGGGTCAATCCGCAGATGACGCAGATAACGCGGATGGGTGCCAGCCGGGGTTCCGCAACGGCGTCTCGACTGCTGGCTCGCTGCCTCTGCGCAATCCGCGGAATCTGCGGAATCTGCGGATTACCGTCGTGGCGGCTTGCGTTGGCGCAGCAGCTCGCCGAGCGCCCACGACGCCACGACCAGGCCGAGGACGAGGACGAGGATGATGAGGATGACTTTGCCGCCCATGGGTGACGCTCAGGCGGAGGCGGGACGCGGGGTCAGCAAGCTGACCGTCATGCCGATGACGCAGACGGCCACGGCGCCGACCACGTTGTGCCAGAGAAACGCGATGTCCGTGCTCGAGGCCACGTAGCCCACGGCCGCCATGCCGCCGAGGAGGCCGACGAACGCGCCGGTGCCGGTCGCGCGGGGGAACCCGATGGCGAGGATGAACACGCCGAGGATCGACCCGTAGAAGAGCGAGCCGAACCGGTTCACCACCTCGATCAACGAGCCGAGCTCGGCGGCGTACACGGCGACCGTCGCCGCAAACAGCCCCCAGAAGCCCGTGGCGATCCGCGAGACCATGAGCAGCTTCGCATCCGGCGCGTCGGCCGCCACGTACCGGCGGTAGAAGTCGATCACGGTGGCCGTCGAGAGCGACGCCAGCTCCGAGGAGATCGTGGACATCGCGGCCGCGAAGATCGCCGCAATCAGCAGGCCCACGAGCCCCACGGGCAGGTGCGTGAGAACGAACGTCGGAAAGACGTAGTTGACGTCGGTGTAGGCGCGGTCGCCCGACACGTCGCGGACGATCTCGCGCGCATCGTTCCTCGCGGTCAGCACGGCCGCGTCGCTCGCCAGGAAGGCCTCGGACGAGGCGGCCAGGCGCCCGGCATCGCCGGCGCGATCAGCATCGGCGAGCGCCAGCGCCGCGGTCCGGCGCGCGGCGGCGGCCTCGCCGAAACGCTGCTCGACGGCCTCGTAGTCCGCCGCGCGCGCGCTCGCCCGCACCCGCTGGTCGTGGACGGGGTTGAAGAGCATCGGCGCGGGCGTGAACAGATAGAAGACGAACATGAAGACGCCGACGAGCAGCACGAGCGCCTGCAGCGGAATCTTCCAGTAGCCGCTCATCAGCAGCGACGTGCGCGCCTCGTCGACCGAGCGGGCGGTCAGGTAGCGCTGCACCTGGCTCTGGTCGGTGCCGAAGTAGGAGCAGAAGAGAAAGAGGGCCGCGATCGTGCCCGACCAGAACGTGTACTGGCGGGTCAGATCAAAACTGAAGTCGAACATCTGCAGGCGGCCCGTCGTGCCCGCGATCGACAGGGCCCCGCCCACGCCGACCTCGTCCGGCAGGCCAAGCACCAGGGCGATCACCACGGCCACCAGGCCGAAGACGATCAGGAACATCTGCTTCACGTCGGTCCACGTCACGGCCTGGACGCCGCCGAACATCGTGTAGACCGCCGTCGGGACGGCGATGAGGAGGCAGGTCGCCGTCACGCTGAGCCCGAGCATCACCGAGAGGACGACGGCCGGGGCCGAGATCACGACACCCGTCGACATCGCGCGCGACATCAGGAAGAGGAACGACGTCAGCGTGCGCGTCTTGGCATCGAAGCGGCGCTCCAGGTACTCGTACGCCGTGAAGACCCGTGCGTGGGTGAAGAAGGGCACGAGCGTCAGCGACAGGATGATCATCGCGAGGGGCAGCGCGAAGTACATCTGGATGAAGCGCATCCCGTTGGCATAGGCCTGCCCGGTCGTGCCGATCATCGTGATGGCCGACAGCTGCGTGGCCATCACCGACAACCCGATCGCCCACCACGGCAGGCTGCGGCTCGCGAGGAAGTAGTCCTCGATCCCGTGCGAGCGCCGCGTCAGCCGCAGCCCGTCGACGATGATCCAGAGGAGGTAGGCCGCGATGATGGTCCAGTCGATCCAGCTCACGGCGTGAACGTCTCCTGAAACCAGTACAGGGCCAGGAGCACGACGACGAACACCACCATCACCTGGATGTAGTGCTGCTGTATTCGGGTCATGAACAGCTCTCGGCTTTCGGCTATCGGCGTTCGGCTGCCGGCTACAGCGCCCGGGCGGCGGTCTGCAGCGCCGCGTCGGCCGCCGCCAGCGCCTCGCGCCGCGCCGTCCACGACGCGCGGTCCGCCTCCAGTCGCGCCCGCGACGCCGCCAGCGCCCGCGTCGTCTCGCTCGGCGCCGGCCCGCCATGCGTCGTGCGGACATCGACGAAATGCTTCGGACTCAGAATCTTCTGCAGCCGCACCTCGGTGTACTCGAGCGGCTGGCCGAGCAGCGCCGTCGAGGCCGCGTGCAGCGCCCGCGACAGCGAGGCGCCCGGATCCTCGGTCCGCGCCTTGAGGAGGAGCGCCGCGATGCCGTGCGCCGTGCGGAACGGCAGGCCGTGCTCCCGCACCAGCGTGTCCGCCAGCTCCGTGAGCGTGGTGCCGCCGTCACCCGCACGCGCCGCCAGCCGCGGCACGTCGAAGCCCGCACCGCGCATCGCCGCGCCAACGAGCGCCACCATGCGCGTCGCGTCGCGGAACATCGACGCCACGAGCGGCTGCAGGTCGTCCTCGGTGTCGACGATGTCGCCGAAGGGCGTGTTGTGGACGGCGGTGATGATGGCCTGCGCCTGGCCGAGCGCCTTGCTCCCGATGGCGCGCGCATGCTCGAGCGCGACGGGGTTGCGCTTCTGCGGCATGATGCTGCTGCCCTGCACGAACCCTTCGCCGAGCCGCAGGTAGCCGAACTCCATCGTGCACCACAGCAGCAGGTCCTGCACCACGCGGCCGAGGCCGACCAGCAGGACGGACGAGGCCGACACGCTCTCGAGCAGGTAGTCGACCGTGGCGATGCTGCCGTAGGTGTTGCCCGTCGGACCCGAGAAGCCGAGCAGCGCGCTCGTCCGGTCGCGGTCGATCGGAAAGCCCGTGCCGGTGATGGCGCACGCACCGAGCGGGTTGACGTTGGTCGAGACATACGCCGCCTCGAGCCGCGTCGTGTCGCGCTCGAGCTGCTCGACGACCGCCAGCAGGTAGTGCGCGATGGTCGTCGGCTGCGCCGGCTGCGTGTGCGTGTGCGCGGCGTAGACGGTCTCGGTGTGCCGCTCGGCCAGCGACTGCAGCGCATCGCGCAGCTCGAGCACGTGCCCGGCCAGCGCGGCGATGTACTCCCGCTGCCGGATCCGGTACATCGTCATGTCGATGTCGTTGCGGCTGCGTGCGGTGTGCAGGCGTCCGGCGACGTCCTCGCCGCAGGCGTCCTTGACGAGACGCTCGATGTAGTAGAAGAGGTCCTCGTACGTGCCGTCGTAGATGACCTTCCGCACGGTCTCGACCGAGATGCCGTCGAGGGCGTCACGGAGCGCGCGCGACTCGTCGGCCGACACGATGCGACGCTCGGCGAGCATCACGAGGTGGGCGTAGTGAATCGCCATGAGCGGCGCGAGCAGCAGCGCCTTGGCGTCCTCGAAGTTCTCGTGGAGGACGTGGGTGACGTATTCCGGCGCGAAACGCATGCAAAAAGCAGTATACCTGCTACCCTGTGGCCGCGGACGGGAACGGGGCGCGCAAGGAGGGGACATGCGGAGACGGTGGCTTCGGCTGATGGCGGCGGTGGTCCTGGTGGCGCTCACCACCGGGTTCGATCTCCAGGCGCAGGGGACCTCCACCACGCTCAAGGTGGCCGGGCTGGCCGAGCCGGTCGAGATCCTGCGCGACCGCTGGGGGATCAACCACATCTACGCCCGGAGCGAGGCCGACCTCTTCTTCGCCCAGGGCTACGCCGCGGCCAGCGACCGCCTCTTCCAGTTCGAGATCTGGCGGCGGCGCGCCACCGGCACGGTCGCCGAGATGCTGGGCCGGCGCGAGCTCCGGCGCGACATCGGCGCCCGCCTCCATATGTACCGCGGCGACATGGACGCGGAACTGCAGCATTACCACCCGCGCGGCAAGGCGATCATCGAGGCCTATGTCGCCGGCATCAACGCGTATGTGGACGAGGTGGCGGCCGCCCCGGACCGGCTCCCCCTCGAGTTCCGGATGCTCGGCATCACCCCCGGGAAGTGGACGCCGGCCGTCGTCATCTCCCGCCATCAGGCCCTGACGTCGAACGTCGGCGCGGAGGTGAACTACGTGCGCGCCATGAAGGCGCTCGGCGCCGACCGCCTGCGCGAGTTGCTGTATTTCCAGGGCGGCGAGCCGGTCTTCACGCTGGACCCGTCGATCGACCTCGCGTCGTTCCCCGACGAGGTGCTGGAGCTCTATCAGGCGTTCCGGTCGCCCATCGAGTTCCGGGCCGAGGATGTCGCGCCGGCGTTTCGTGCGGCGCGGACGGCGGGGGCCGAGGCGGCCCCCGCGGAGCCCGTCGATCCGCACGACATCGGCAGCAACAACTGGGTCGTCGCCGGCGCGCGCACCGAGAGCGGCTACCCGATCATGGCCAACGACCCGCACCGCGTGATCGAGGCGCCGTCGCTGCGCTACTGGACGCACCTGGTGGCGCCGGGCTGGGATGTGATTGGCGGCGGCGAGCCCGTGCTGCCGGGCGTCTCCATCGGCCACAACGGACACGGGGCCTGGGGTCTCACCATCTTCGGCACCGACAACGAAGACCTGTACGTGTACGACACCAACCCGGAGAACCCGCACGAATACCGCTTCCGCGGCCAGTGGGAGCCGATGCGAATCCTCCGGGACACGGTGCCGGTGAAGGGCGAGGCGGCCGAGGCCGTGGAGCTGAAGTACACGCGGCATGGCCCGGTGATCTACGAGGACCGCGCGGCCCGAAAGGCGTATGCGATCAGGGCCGCGTGGCTCGAGCAGGGCGGCGCGCCCTATCTGGCGAGCCTGCGGATGAACCAGGCCCGCACGTGGGAGGAGTTCCGCGAGGCGTGCACGTACAACCGGATGCCGTCCGAGAACATGGTCTGGGCCGATCGGACCGGCACCATCGGCTGGCAGGCCGCGGGGATCACGCCGCTGCGCCGTAACTGGAGCGGGCTGCTGCCCGTGCCTGGCGACGGCCGCTACGAGTGGGACGGGTTCCTGCCGATCGCGGCGCTGCCCCACCTCGTGAACCCGCCCGAGGGTTTCGTCGCCACCGCCAACAACCACCTGTTCCCGCAGGACTACCCGTGGCCGGAAGCCCTGCACTTCACGGGGGCGGATCCGTACCGCGCCGCGCGCGTCGAAGAGGTGCTCGGGTCGGGGCGGAAGTTCAGCGTCGCCGAGACGGCACGGCTGCAGAACGACGACCTGTCGATCCCGGCGCGCGCGCTCGTGCCGCTGCTCCGTGATCTGGCGCTCGCCCGCCCCGCCAGCGCCGCCGCGCGTGACCGCGTGGTCGCGTGGGACTTCGTCCTCGACAAGGACTCGGTGCCCGCCGGCATCTTCCAGATGTTCTCGCGCCGGCTCTACGCGAACGTGCGCGAGGCGCTCATTCCGGTGGAGGCGCGGGCCGCGGTGCCGGGGTCGCTCATCACGGTGAAGCCGATCATCGACCGGCTGTACGCGCCGGACGGGCGCTTCGGCGAGGACCCGATCGCCGGTCGTGACGCGCTGGTCGCGCGCAGCCTCGACGAGGCGGTGGCCGAACTGACGAAGCGGTTCGGCCCGGACATGGACCGTTGGCGCTACGGTCAGGCCGCGTTCCATCACGCGCTGATCCGCCACCCGCTGTCGGACGTCGTGAATGCGGAGACGCGGGCGCGGCTGGAGGTGGGCCCCGCGCCGCGCGGGGGCGACGCGCTGACGGTGAGCGCGACGGGCAGCGGCGACAACCAGACGTCCGGCGGGTCGTTCAAGATCATCGTGGACACGGGCAACTGGGAGAACTCCGTCGGCATCAACACGCCCGGCCAGGCCGGCAACCCCGACGACCCCAACTACCGCGCGCTCTTCCCGCTCTGGTCCACGGGCCGTTATTTCCCGCTGGCCTACGCCCGCGCCCGTGTCGAGTCTGTCACCACCCACACCACCCGCCTCGAACCCTGAGGGACCCTGGGGTCAGATCTTGAATCTGAGCGCAACGATCAAGATCTGACCCCTGCCCAGCGCGAAGCGTCGATGGTCCGACAGGGGGCGTCGATGCTTCGTCGCCGTGTCCGTTCGTGTCCAGAGGCGCGTGCGATATGGGCGGGCGCGCCCTTCGAGTTGCCCACAGCGGTAACTTGCTCTACTCAAAGCGGTTAGTGCCTCTGACCGCGCCCAACGGCCCGTGCGCGTGTGCGCTGCCGGCACACGACACCGTCGATTTGGGTCAATCCCCGATCCCCCGTAAGTGTCTCATCTGTCAGGTACTGTCGTTCCAGGACAGTCCCTTGTGAGACATGGCGAGCAAGTTGCCTCTGCAGTCCGGGTCGACGTCGTGACTCGACTGCAGAAAGCGCCCAGCCATGTTCCAGCGGATGATGACCGACCTGCCGCCTCGCGCCCGACTCTACGTCGGCGGGGTGATCGCGCTCGGTCTCGTCGTGTTCGCCGCCGCCCTGCCGCCGGGGCTCGCTCAGCCAGGACTCTTCGTCGTCCTGCTGGCGATGTCGGCCATGGCGGCGCCGTTCAAGGTGCGGCTCCCGCTCTATGAAGGCGGATCGACGCTGTCGGTCTCCTTCGCCTTCGACTTCACGGCGCTGCTGCTGCTGGATCTGCCCGAGGCCATGATGGTCGCCGGCCTGAGCGCCTGGGTGCAGTGCGCCATCCGCCCGGCCGAGGCGTACCCGGCCTACCGCACCATCTTCAGCGTCGCCGGGGTGATGCTGTCGGTCGCCGGCGCCAGCCTCGTCTACACGGCGATCGGCGGACGGCCCACGCTCGATCCGCTCGTCTCGATGATCGGCCCGGTGCTGGCGGCCGGCACCACGTTCTTCGTCGTCAACAGCGTGCTGGTCGGCATCGCGATCGCGCTCTCGACGGGTGACTCGCTGCGCCGCGTCTGGTACGAGAACCTGCTCTGGAGTGCGCCGGGGTACGTCATCGGGTCGCTCTTCTCGGCGCTCGTGGCGCTGCTCATCCTCAGGCACGGTGCGCTCGTCGCGCCGGCCGTCTTCATCCCCGCGCTCCTCAGCTTCCGCGCCTACGAGACCTACGTCAGCCGGATCGAAATCGAGCAACAGCACGTGCGGCAGGTCTCGGAGCTGCACGCCGCGGCCACCGAAGCGCTTGCGCAGGCGCGCCGCTCCGAGCAGGCCCTGGCCGCCGAGAAGGAGCGGCTCTCGGTCACGCTCGGGAGCATTGCGGACGGCGTCGTCACCACCGACACCACCGGCCGCATCCGGTTGATGAACCGTGTCGCGGAGGAGCTGATCGGCCAGCCCCAGTCCACGGCGCTCGACCAGCCCTTCGACCGGGTGTGTCCCCTCCTCGACCGGGGGACCGGCCGGCCGCTGCCCTCGCCCGTCGACGAAGCGCTCGGCGCGGATTGCGCCCTCGAGGGCGACCTGATCGGCGCGCTCGACACGTCGGGGACACGGCGGCTCGTCGGCTTCAAGGCCACGCCCATGCACGACCGCGACGGTGTCGTGATCGGGGCCGTGCTGGTCCTGCGCGACATCACGGCCGCGATGCGCCTCGAGGAAGAGCGTGCGCGTGCGAGCAAGCTCGAATCGCTCGGCACGCTCGCGGGGGGCATCGCCCACGACTTCAACAACATCATGACGACGATCGTCGGCAACCTGTCGCTGGTCACGCTCCAGCCCGACCTGGAGCCGACGATCGCCCGGCGCATCACCGAGGCCGAGCGGGCGTGCGCCCGCGCCAAGACCCTCACCAAGCAGCTGCTCACGTTCTCGAAGGGCGGCGCGCCCGTCAAGGCGCCTACCGAACTGGGCACGCTGCTCGCCGAAGCCACGGGATTCGCGCTGCGTGGCTCCAACGTGCGATGCGAGCTCGACGTCGCTCCCGACCTGTGGCCGATTCTGGGCGATGCCGGGCAGCTCGCCCAGGTCGTGCACAACCTCGTGCTCAACGCCGTGCAGGCGATGCCCGAGGGGGGCGTCGTGCGCGTCCGCGCCGCCAACGCCACCCGCCACGGCGTCGGCCGGCCCGGCGGCCTGACCGACGGCGACTACGTTCGCATCCTTGTCGAAGACCGCGGCACGGGTATTCCCGCCCACCTGCTGCCGAAGATCTTCGATCCGTACTTCACCACGCGGCAAGACGGCAGCGGGCTCGGCCTGGCCACCTGCTACTCGATCGTCCGCAATCACGGAGGGGAGATCGCCGTGCACTCCACTGTGTCGGTTGGCACCACTGTCGACATCCACCTGCCGCGTTCGCTCGCGGCCCCGCGCGCCGTCCCGGCGCCGCCGCAGGAGTTCACGCATGCCGCACGCGCGCGCGTGCTCGTGATGGACGACGAGGACTCGATCCGCGACCTGGTGGGCGAGATGCTCACCTACCTCGGGTACGAGCCCACCCTCACGCGCGACGGCGAGGAGGCCATCCAGGCGTTCACCGAGGCGCAGCTCGATGGCCGGCCGTTCGACGCCGTGATCATGGACCTCACGATCCCGGGCGGCATGGGCGGCAAGGAAGCCATCCAGCGCCTCCGTCAGATCGACGCCTCGACGCGCGCCATCGTGTCGAGCGGCTACGCCGACGACCCGGTGATGGCCAACTACGAAGCGTTCGGCTTCAGCGGCGTGGTCGCGAAGCCGTACGCCCTCAAGGATCTGGGCCGCGCCCTCGACGCGCTGCTCCAGCCGAAGGCGGTCGCGTGAGCGCCGTCTCCGCACGCGGTGTGCGCGCGCGGCACACGGGTGCCGCGGGTGCCGTGCGCGAGCAACGCCCGCAAGTGTCTCATCTGTCTTGTCATGTCCGTATCCTGCACCTGTGGCGCCCTGTTGGCCTGCATGTTGCGTCACTCGGAGTCGCCATGAAGACCTTCGCACACGGTAACGCGCTCGCACTCGCCCTCGCCGCCGTGATCGGACTCACGGCATTCCCGACAGACCTCCTCGCGCAGAAGCGGGGCGGGAAGGGTCTCGGCCGCGTGGTCGCGCCGCTGCTGTCGGCTCAGGAGAAGACCGGACGCGGCAAGCGGATGGACCGCGCCGTGGACGCGCTGATGTCCCGCAAGACGGGGAAGCTTCCCATCATCGTCTCGATGAAGGCCGGACGCGAGAAGCGGGTCGAGGGCCGCTTCCGCCAGAAGGGCCTGCGCGAGCACAAGCGGCTCCGCAACGCCATGGTCGTCTGGATGTCGGCGGCCGACGTCGCACTGCTGGCCAACGACCCCGACGTCGAAGGCTTCTCGTACGACGCGCCGATTCGTCCCACGCAGCTGCTCGGGGACGGCGGCGAGACGTACTCGGTACGCGCCGCGGTCAGTGTGCCGGTCGGCGCCACGGGCGCCGGCATCGGGGTCGCGGTGATCGACTCCGGCATCGCGCCGGTGCCGAGCCTGAGCGGGCATATCTCGGCGTTCTACGACTTCACGAGCGGCGTTCCCGTCCAGCGGTCGCCGATCGACCCCTACGGTCACGGCACGCACGTGGCGGGCATCATCGCGGCCAACTTCGGCAACACGCGCGACGGCATCGCCGCGGCCGTTCACCTCGTCGGCCTTCGCGTGCTCGACGACCAGGGAGCGGGGATGACGAGCGGGGCCGTCCAGGCCGTGGACTTCGCCATCGCCAACCGCGAGGCGCTCAACCTGCACGTCCTGAACCTGTCGCTGGGCCGCCCGATCTACGAGTCGGCCGCCACCGACCCGCTCGTCCAGGCGGTCGAGCGCGCCACGCGCGCCGGTCTCGTCGTCGTCGTGTCGGCCGGCAACGTGGGCCGCAACCCAGACACGGGCGTCGTCGGCTACGGCGGCATCACGTCGCCCGGCAACGCGCCGTCGGCGATCACCGTCGGCGCGGCGCAGACCGCCGGCACGCTGCAGCGGTCGGACGACCGCGTGGCGGCGTTCAGTTCGCGCGGACCGACGTGGTTCGACGGCATGGCGAAACCGGATCTCGTGGCGCCGGGGTCGGCGATCGAGTCGTCCCTCGCTCCGAACTCGATGCTGGGCGGACTCACGGGCCTGACGGTCATGGACGCCGGTCAGTCCTATCTGAGGCTCAGCGGCACGAGCATGGCGGCACCGGTGGTCAGCGGCGTTGTGGCCCTGATGCTCGAGGCGTCGCGGAACGCCTGCCTGGCCCAGTACGCGGCGGGATGCCCGCCGCTCACCGCGGGCGCCGTCAAGGCCATCCTCCAGTACACCGCGACATCGCTCAATGACGCGAACGGCGTGACCTACGACGCGCTCACGCAGGGCCGCGGCGAGGTGAACGCGATCGCCGCCGTCGAGGTCGCGGCGTCGATCGACACCACGATGACGGTCGGGCAGCCGTGGCTGCGGACGTCACTGGCGCTGCAGACGACGTTCGGGGGCGAGGCGCATGCCTGGGCGCAGTCGGTCGTCTGGGGCAACTACCTGGTTGCCGGCGACCTGCTCGCCATGAACGACGCCGCCTGGGGCGACACGATCGTCTGGGGCACCAACGTCGTGTGGGACGACACGATCGTGTGGGGCACCTCGTTCGACGACACGATCGTCTGGGGCACCAACGTCGTGTGGGACGACACGATCGTGTGGGGCACGACCATCGTCTGGGGCACGTCGATTCTCGACGCAAACGGCGACACGATCGTCTGGGGCACCAGCTTCGACTCGGACACGATCGTCTGGGGCACGATGGACTGGGACACCATCGTCTGGGGCACGTGCACCGGGTGTGTCGAGGATCAGCAGTAATCGTCACCTGGAACACTGACAGGATTCACAGCCATGTCTCGGTTCTTCATGACGGATATGCCGCCGCTCGCACGGGCCTACGTCGCGAGCGTGATCGTGGCCGCCGCCGCGGTGTGGGGGCTGTCACTGCCGCCGGCGCTCGAGTCGCCGGGGCTACTGGTGGTGCTCCTGATCGTCGCCGCCGTCTCCGCGGTGCTCAAGGTGCGCCTCCCGATCGAACGGACGGGCCTCACCATGTCGGTGTCGTTCGTGGCCATCTTCATGGGCGTGCTGCTGCTCGACCCCGCATCGGCCATGGCGGTGGCCGCGGCGAGCGCCTGGGCGCAGTGCTCGCTCTTCCGGAAGGAAGAGTACCCGGCCTACCGCACGGTGTTCAGCATCGCGAGCGTCATGCTCGCGACGGCCGGCGCCGGCGTGGTCTTCACGGGGCTCGGCGGCACGCCGGCCCTCGACCCTGCGCCGGCGATGGCCGTGCCGGTCGTCGCGGCGGGGACGACGTTCTTCCTGCTGAACAGCTGGCTGGTGGGCGGCGCGATCGCGCTGGCCACGGGCGGCCGCCTGCAGACCCTCTGGTCCAACGGCATCCTGTGGAGCGCGCCCGGCTACGTGGCCGGGTCGCTCGTCTCGGCGGGGCTCGCCCTGCTGGTGATCAACGACGGCGCCCTCGTGGCGCTCATGCTGGCGGTGCCCGCCTACGTCAACTTCCGGATCTACCAGCTCGTCGTCGCGCGCATGGCGCTGGCGCGCGAGCGGGAGACGTACCTGAAGCGGGCGGCGTAAGACCAGCGAGGACTGGAGACGGGACCCGGGCTACCGGGTCCCCGGCTCCGCCACACTCACACCATAGCGCTCGCCGAGCACGGCCAGGTGATGCGCAGCGTGCCCGGCGACAATCCAGGCGATGGCGCGCAGCGTGACGCGCGTCTCGTTGGCGCGGCCCTCGCGCGTCGCCATCGACTCGTCGAACGACCGCAGCAGCGACAGCGTCGCCTGGCGCACATCGCGGAGTTCGCCTGCCACCTCCACCATCGGCCGCCGCTCGAATCCGGCGGCCGCGACGTAGACGTTCTCGTCGAAGCCGGCCAGCGGCGTCGCATCGCCCCGGGCGATGCGGAGCATCCGGTAGGCGAAGATGCGCTCGGCATCCGCCAGGTGCCCCACCACTTCGCGCACACTCCATTTCCCGTCCGCGTACCGATGGCTGGCGCGCGCCTCGTCGAGGCCGGCGAGCGCCTCGAACGCGGTCAACTGGCGGGCCAGGACCGGCCGCAGCCGCGGCTCCGCCGCCACGCGGTCCAGGTACCCCTGATAGAACGCCGAATACTCCCCGACGGCTGGCTTCGAGATGGGCATGGGGAGATCCTAGCAAATCTGATGATCTCGTGATGTGGTGATGTGGTGATCTGATGCCCCGATGCCTCGATGTCAGATCTATCTACTGATCTACTGATCTGCGGATCGACTGATCTGCGGATCTGTGGATGTGCATTCGCGTCCCGCCTGGCCGCTCGGCCCGCACATCGCCAGATCATCCGATCACTAGATACATCTGGAGATCTCCACATCGCACATCCGATCACCAGATCACCACATCACGAGATCACCAGATTCTTCACATGTTGAACCAGTAGGAGAGCTTGACCAGGAACACGTTGTGGGACGGCGCCGAGAAGAGGTCGCCGAAGTCGCGGCCGAAGCGGAAGTCGCCCTCGCCCGCCACGTCCTGCCGGCCCTGCTGCCAGACGACGAAGAGCGACGAGCCCGGACGGTACTCCCAGCGGAGCACGTTGGTCGTGCGGAAGGAGCGGTAGTTGAAGTCCGCGCTGCGGCCGCCGTCGTAGGCCCGGTAGCGCGCAGCGTAGTCGTCCGCGCGCCCATCGACGAGCTCGCGGAAGCTGGAGTACGCGCCGGCGGAGACGAATGGCTCGGCGTAGGTCTGGATCGAGAGCGTCGGCGTGACCGTGTAGTTGACGCGGGCCGTCATCGCCACGGTGCGTTGCTCGATGCGGCCGAAGACGTACCGCGTCCGGCCGTCCCGGTCCTCGTTCCGCACCCACTGCGCATCGTCATCGTTGATGCCGTAGCGCACGCCGAGCTGGACGGAGGCGGCGGAGTTCGGGCGCCAGGTGATGCGCGGATTGAAGTTGTGGCGCCGGGTGCCCTCGCTGTCGGCCTCGTGATAGCCGTTGTAGCCGGGGATGATCGCACGGCGATCGTCGAGATCCATGTAGTACCAGAGGCTGACGTTGCTGTTGCCGCGCACGCCGGGACCACCCCGCGTGGAGCGATCGCGGAACGGCGCCATCTGGCCGTTGACGCCGAACCCGGCGCGCCAGTTGTTCTGCCACGTCCAGTGCATGTTGATGTTGCCGCCGCTGAACGTGCGGTCGCCATCGAAGTTCCAGCCGGCCCACTGGTTGAAGTTGACCATCCAGGACCGCGTGAACCGCCCCGGCGTGTTGTAGCGCAGCTGAAACCAATGGCTCATCGTCTTCTCGTCGGCGCGCCGCTGGAAGCCGAGGTCGTTGATGTCGAAGCCCGGGCTCTTGTACCCGTAGTGGGCGTTGAACCGCGTGCGCTCCCCGCCGATCTTGCCGAACGCGATCGCCCCGGCGTGCCCGCTGATGGCGGTGGCCCCGGGGTCGAGCGCCACGTGCCCGGCGTCCACGCGGTTGTACTGGTGCACGGCGTTGGTCTGGAGGCGCGTGATCGCCTCGGTCGACCCTCGCACATGGCTGCTCGCGAAATACCCCGACAGGTTGTAGTCGGGACGGATGCGCCAGTCGTAGTCCATCCCGGCCGAGTACGCGGACTCCGGCAGGAAGCGCACCGCCTGATCCAGCCGCCGGTTGGCGGCCGTGGCCATGAAGCCGAGCGTGGAGCGGTTCGTGAACTCGCGCCGTGCGCGCAGCACCTGATACGCCGAGAACGGCTCGACCACCTGGGATCGCCGGTCGAGTCCCCCGGCGATCGTGGCCTGCTCTTCCTGCGTGTACGCCGTGATGGCGCCGACCGCGAAGCGCCCGACGCGGCCGGTCAGCTTCGCCGCCCCGAGGATGGTCGCCGCGCTCGGCTGTGCCGCGAACTCCCCGGCGCCTCTGGAGGCGGCGCCCTGCGGCGCGCGGCCAATCCGTCGCGAGTAGAACAGGCCCGTGCACTCGCCGTCGTTGCAGTCCATGTTGAAGCGGAACGTGCCCGACCCCTCGACGAAGAACGGCCGGCGCTCCTGGAAGAACGTCTCGAACGCGTCGAGATTCACCACGGCGGGATCCGCTTCCACCTGGCCGAAGTCGGGGTTCGCCGTCGCCGTGAGCGTGAGCCCGGGGGTCAGGGCGTACTTCAGGTCCAGCCCGCCGGACCCGGACGGGTCGGTGCGGTCCACGAGCGCATTCACCGCGGACAGCGGCGCCACCGACACCTGCCCCAGCGTGTAGGGCTGCACCTCGAGCCGCTTCGGCGTGCCCGCCATGCGCAGTCCGTGCAGCTCCCCGAACTGCGACACCAGCCCGGTCTCGTTGCGCGAGAGCAGCGGCCACGTGGACGTCTCGGCCAGCCGTCCGATCTCCCGCGCCACGGCGAACCCGACCGGCCCGCCCGTGGTGTTGTTGAACCGCAGCTGCGAGAACGGGATGCGGAACTCGGCGCGCCAGCCCGTCTCGTCGCGCGCGACCGCGACGTCCCACACGGCGTCCCAGGTGTCGTCACTCGAGCTGTCGTTGAAGTAGTAGCGATCCAGCTTGACGCCGACCGGGTTGACCGCGAACTCGTAGGCGGAGCGGCGATCGTGGTACGAGTCCACCGCGACCTTGATCCAGTCGGACGGCGACCGCTGATCCCGGCGGGTCAGGAGGCCCACGACCGCCGACGGGTCGGTGTCGTACGCCCGTACGGCGACGTAGAGCGCGAGCGCATCGTAGGCCACCCGCACCTCGGTGCGCTGGCTCGGCGCCTGCCCCTCCGCCGGCTCGCGCTGCACGAACTCGGAGATGACGGGCGCCTCCTCCCAGACCGGCTCGTCGAACTGGCCGTCGAGGACGATGGCGGTGCCGGTCGGGACGGCTTGCGCCGTCACGATGGCGGGCAGGCGCGACGCGCGCGCGGGTGCCGCCAGACACAAGGGACCGGCGAGGGCCAGGACAACGGCAAGACGCATGAAGGACGGCATGGGATGTGGACGCACTCGGAGTAGACGAATGCCAGGGGGGAAAGGTTGGTTTCTGCCGGAAACCTCTATACTTGGCCTCCGTGGGCCGTGATCTCGAGACCGATGCGGTGATGAACGACGTGCGGCAGGCGGTCCGGGCCCGCCTGCGCGAGGAACTGGCGCGCACCGATCCCGCCTCGCCCCTCCTCACCGAACGGGTGTTCGATGAAGCCGAGGCCGTCTACCGCAAGGCGCTCGAGCGCCGGCGGCTGCTGATGATGCCCACGCTGCTGCTCGACGAAGACGATTGGGAACTGGCCACCAGCCTGCGCTTCACCACCCACCGGAAGCGGTCCGGCCGCCTCGTGCTCTTCGCCAAGCAACGCGTGCTGCTGCCGCTCACGCGGTGGCTCTACGAGTTCAGCCGCGACAACTTCGAGCGCCAGGCGCGTGTCAACGACACGCTGATGGCCACGATCGAGACGCTCGTCGTGGAGGTCGTTACGCTCAGGCGCGAGGTCGAGGACCTCCGCGCGGGGCGGGTCACGCCGCCGGACGCGCGATGAAGATCGCCTGCGTCGTCCAGCGCTATGGCGCCGGCATCACGGGGGGGTCGGAAGCCCACTGCCGGCACCTCGCCGAACGGCTCGCCGTCCGCCACGAGGTCGAGGTGCTCACGACGTGCGCCGCCGACTACGTCCACTGGCGCAACACGCTGCCGCCCGGCGTGTCGGAGGCCGGTGGCGTTCGGATCCGCCGCTTCCCGGTCGCGCGCCAGCGCGACCTGCACGCCTTCCGCGACCTCAGCGACCGGGCGTTCGCACGACGCCACACGGCCGACGACGAGGCGGCGTGGTTTCTCGCGAACGGCCCCGAGACCCCGGCGCTCGTCGACTACCTGCGCGCGCACGGGCACGACTACGACCTGGTGCTGTTCTGGGCGTTCCGGTACTACCCGTCGATCGCCGGGCTACCGGTCGTGGCGGACCGCGCCGTGCTCGTGCCCACGGCGGAAGAGGATCCGGTGCTGGACTTCGCCACGCTCGGCGCGTTCTTCCGCCGTCCGCGCGGGTACATCTTCCTGACGGAGGAAGAGCGCGACATGGTGACGGCACGCGCGGGAGGCGCCGTGGGTCCGTCGATCGTGATCGGCACGGGGCTCGACCCGGCCGCGCCGGCCTCCCCATCGGCGCTCGACGCGCTGGGGCTCGCTGATCCGTTCGTCGTCTATCTCGGCCGGGTCGATCGCAACAAGGGCTGCGACGCGCTCGTCGAGCACTTCATCCGCTATCAGGCGGAGGAGGGCCGCGACGTCACGCTCGTGCTCGCCGGCCCTGTGCACACGGCGCTGCCGGCGCATCCGCGCGTCCGCGTGCTCGGCTTCGTCAGCGACGAGGTCCGCGAGGCGCTCTTCGCGCGCGCCCGCGCGCTCGTGATGCCCTCGCCGTACGAGAGCCTCTGCATCGCGCTCCTCGAAGCCTGGAACCGGTCACTGCCGGCGCTCGTCAACGCCCGGTGCGCGGTCCTCCGCGGGCAGGTGCGCCGGGCCAACGGCGGACTGCACTACGGCACCTACCGTGAGTTCGCGGCCGGCCTGTCGTGGCTGCTCGACCACCCCGAGGAGGCCCGCCGGTTCGGCCGCCAGGGCCTCGCCTACGTCGAGTCGGAATACCGCTGGCCCACGGTCATGACCCGCATCGAGTCCCTGCTCTCCACACTCGCCACCGCTCCGTAGATCACTAGATCACTAGATCACTAGATCACCAGATAGATCTTGAGATCACGAGATAGATCTCACATCCAACATCCCGAGATCCAGATCGCAGATCACCACCTCACGAGATCACAAGATTCAATTCAGTCTCCCAGCCACGCGGCGAGGCGCTTCCGCTGCTCCTCCGTCGCCCCTGGATCCGGTTCGAGACGCCAGGCGCGGCCGGGCTCGGCGCCGAAGGTCAGCACGAGGCGCATGAGGCGCTCGCGGCGCGCCACGAGCAGCGTGACCTGATCCCCGGCCTTGTACTGCTCCAGCCGGTTCGTCAGCTGGTCCGCGCGCACCCGCAGGTCATCGATCGCCAGGATCTCGTCGTCCACATTGAGGCCCGCGGCGTAGCCAGGCGTGTCGCGCCGCACCTGGGAGACGAGCAGCCGGCCGGCATCGTTGCGCGTCACGAGGCCCGTCCACGCCCGTGTCGTCGGCTCCGCGGGACGGAAGCGCAGGCCATACCAGTGGAGCGCCTCGGTGTAGTCGAACTCCTCGGTGGTCGTCAGCACCCGCGCGAACCACGGCGCGAGATCCACGCCGGCGACCTCCGACATCACCGCGTGAAACTCGTCGGGCGTATAGCCGGTGGGGCCCGAGTACCGCTGATACGCCAGCCGCATCCCATCGTCGAGCGACCGCTGACCATTGGTCGCCGCGCGGATCTTCGCATCCAGCAGGAACGAGATGACCTGCCCGCTGGTGTAGTAGCTGATGGCCGTGTTCGGCGAGTTCTCGTCGGGGCGGTACTGCTTGATCCAGGTGTCGAACGACGAGGCGGCGGTCGTCTGCACCGCGCGGCCCGGGGCGTTCTGCAGGTTCGCGATCTCGGTGGACAGGCCCTCGAGGTACTCGCCGCGGGTGGACAGCCCGGCGCGCCTGACGAGCAGGTCGCCGAAGTATGACGTGACACCCTCCGCCACCCACAGGCTCTCGGTGTAGTTCTCGTGCTCGTAATCGAACGGACCCAGGGCGACGGGCCGCAGGCGCTTCACGTTCCACACGTGAAAGTACTCGTGGCTCACGAGGGTGAGCCAGCCCAGGTACGACCGCCGTGCCCGCGTCGTGAACCGGTTGGCCATCAGGAGCGTGGAGTTCTTGTGCTCCAGCCCGCCACCCGCTTCGGTCACCATGTTGAGGAAGTAGTAGTGCGGATACGGCACCTCGCCGAACATCTCGCGCGTCACCTCCACGATCTTCCGCACGTCGTCGTTCGCGCGCGCCGTGTCCCAGAGCGAGGGGTCTCCCTCGTGCACCACGTAGTGGGGCCTGCCGCCGAACGCGAACTCCGTGATGACGGGGTTGCCCGCGACGATGGGGCTGTCAACGAGCGTGTCGAAGTCCTCGGCCACGTAGCTGTGCGCCTCGCCCTCCACGCGTGTGAGCGCCGTGGCGGTCGTCGTCCACCCCTCCGGCAGTTCCAGCCGCACCCGGTGCGCGCGCGGGCCGTCGTCGACCAGCGTCAGGAACGTGGGCGCGCCGTTCAGCATCGCGAACCCGGCCTCGATCCAGTTGTTGCGCACCGTCATCTCGCGGCCGTAGACGCGGTAGCGGACCGTCACCGACGCCGCGCCCCCGGTGGCCACGCGCCAGCGGTTCTTCGTCGTCTTGCGGACGGCCAGCGCCTGCCCGGCCGCTCCGCGCGCCACGACCTGCTCCACATGGCGGGCGTACTCGCGCACCAGGTACGACCCGGGCGTCCACACCGCCATGAACAGGTCGATCTCGGCGCGACCACCGGTCGGGTAGACGGCCTCGATCTCCATGTAGTGCGTGGCCGGCGCGGGAAAGCGAATCGTGTAGGCGATCGGCGCGGGCGTCTGGGCGCCCGCCGTGGTGGCAGCGATCATCATCATCGTGAAGCACGCGGTCAGGAGGCAGCGAAGGGTCCGGTTCATGCCCCGGTATTTTACGTGGGTCCCGCGCGACGGGAGGCGGGACCAGGAACGGCCCTTGCTCCGTGGAGAGGAACGCCGAACCCGAGTCGGCGTGTCTCCGGCGGCAGGCGCAGGCTAACCCACGTCTTCGCATATACTTCCGTGACCCAGTTGTCCTCGAACCCTCTCAGCACCCTTACCCGGCGGCCCGCCTCACGCGGGGCGCGCTGGTTCGGGTCGCTGCGCGTTCGCCTCGCCCTCGCCATCGTGGCGACCGTCACCGTGACGATGGCCGTCTCGGGATGGCTGTCGGTGCGCGCCGCCGAGGAGGTTCTGCTCCAGGAGCTCGAAGCCACGGCCACCCGCACGGCGGAGCTCGTCGCCGGCGAGGTGCGAGGGATGGGCGACCCCCTGCCCATCTCGGCCGTCGAGGCGCGCATCCGCGACATCGATCTGTCAGCCGGCGAGGTGGACCGGATCGCCGTGATCGCCCGCAGCGGCGAGGGCGTGATGGTTCTGGCGACCTCCGGCCTCCCGCCTGCGGACGAAGGCCTCCAGCTCGGCGCACGCGCCATCGGCGATCGCGAGACGCGCGTGGCCAGGAATGAGGCGATCCTTCGCGTGGCGGCTCCGTTCGAGACGGATCGCGGCACGGCCGGCGCCGTGATCGTAAGGTCCGACGTGGCCGCCGTCCTCGGCCTGCAGCGGCGCGCCCTCGGCAGCATGCTCTGGTTCGCGGCTGTGGCCATCTTCGTCCTGGTCGTGGTCGTCGATCTGCTCGCCAAGCCGATCGTCTACACCCCGATCCGGCAGCTCCGGGAGACGGTCGATCGCGTGGCCGAAGGGGACCTCCAGGCGCGCGCGCCGGTCTCGGGCGGCGACGATCTGGCCGACGTGGCGCGCGGCCTCAATCAGATGCTCGAGCACATGGAGCACTTCAACGACGCGCTCCAGGCGCGGGTGCGTGAGGCGACGGGCGAAATCGAACGGCGCAACGTGGAGCGTGTGGACGCCTACCACCGGCTGCTGGCGGTCCGCGAGCAGCTGGCCGGAGCGGAGCAGCTGGCGTCCATCGGACAGACGGCCGCCAACGTGGCCCACCAGGTGGGCACGCCCCTCAATCTGATCTCGGGTCACGTCCAGCTGCTGCGGGAGCAGATCGGCGATGATCCGGACGTCTCACGCCGTCTGGCCGTGATCGAGGAGCAGATCGCCAAGGTGACGACCACCGTGCGCACGCTGCTCGACCGCTCGCGCCGGCTGGGTCCGCGCAGCCGGACGACGGCGCGGGAGCTGGTGGACCGCGTGGCGGAGGCGGTGCGGCCGAACCTGGAGGCCGCGCACATCCGGCTCGAGCTGGAGGCGCCGGCGGTGGTGACCGAGGTCCTCGTCGACCCCGTGAACCTCGAACTGGCGCTGCTCAACATGGTCAACAACGCCGTCCACGCGATGCCGGCCGGCGGGCGGCTGGCGATTCGCATCTCGACGCCGGATCCGGCGATCGTCCGCATCAGCATCGAGGACACGGGGCTGGGCATCGAACCCGATGTGCTGGCGCGCATCTTCGAGCAATGGTTCACCACCAAGCCGGCGGGCCGCGGCACCGGGCTCGGGCTGAGCATCGCGCGTGACGTCGTCCAGAGCCACGGTGGTAGCATCAGCGTCGCCAGCGAGGTGGGCCGCGGCACCACGTTCACCATCGACCTGCCGGCCGCCGGCGCGGCCGGCGACGACACGACGGAACCATGAACGCACCCACCACCCGCATCCTCATCCTGGACGACGATGTCGAGACGTGCCGCTTCATGCAGGAGCTGCTGGCACGGCCCGGGCGGGAGATCGAGACGACGACCGATCCCGAGATGGCGATCGACCGGGCGCGCGCGAAGCCCTACGACCTGGTCGTGTCGGACCTGAAGCTGAACGCGCGGCTGGACGGCATCGATGTGCTCCGGCAGATCCGCGCCGCCGCGCCGTCCACGCAGGTGATCATCGTCACCGGATTCGGCGAGCTCGAGAAGGCGGTCGAGGCCGTGCGTGAGGGGGCATTCGACTTCGTCAGCAAGCCCTTCAACATCACCGAGATCAAGCAGCTCGTCGAGCGTGCGTTGCAGCAGGCCCCGTCGCTCCCGGCCACGGCCGCCGTCCGCGACACGATCGCACCGGGCCTGCTCGGACGCACCCCGGCGATGACGAGCGTCTACAAGCAGATCGCGTACGCGGCGACGGCCGACGTGCCGGTGCTCATCATCGGCGAGAGCGGCACGGGCAAGGAACTCGTCGCCAGCGCGATTCACGAGCACAGCACGCGCGCCGCCCGGGCGTACGTGCCCATCAACTGCGGGGCGTTGACGGAAACGCTGCTCGAGTCGGAGCTCTTCGGCCACGTGAAGGGGTCGTTCACCGGCGCGGTGAGCGACCACAAGGGCATCTTCCTGGCCGCGCACACCGGCACGGTGTTCCTCGACGAGGTCGGCGAGATGTCGCCGGCGCTCCAGGTGAAGCTCCTGCGGGTCCTGCAGGAAGGCGAGGTGCGGCCGGTCGGCGGGTCGCGCACCGTGCAGGTGGACGTGCGCATCGTGGCCGCGACGAACGTGGACATGGAGAAGGCCGTGGCGGACGGCCGGTTCCGGCAGGACCTGTTCTACCGGCTGGGGGTGGTGATCATCCACCTTCCGCCGCTGCGTGAGCGGCGCGAGGACATCCCGCTGCTCGTCGAGCGCTTCCTGCAGGCGGCGTGCGCGAAGGCGGGACGCCAGATCGAGATCGCGCCCGCGGCGATGGAGGCGCTGACCGGCCATCCGTGGCCCGGCAACGTGCGCGAACTCGAGAACACGATCGAGCGGCTGGTCGTCTTCTGCCGCGGGTCGCGCGTCGAGGCGGCGGACCTGCCGGGGACGCTGGCGAGCAAGGCTGCGCCGGGTCCGCAGACCCTCTTCGGCGACCTGCCCTCACTCGATGAGCTCGAGCGCCGCTACCTGCTGCACGTGCTGGAGCAGGTCCACGGCAACCGCACGCGGGCGGCCGAGGTGCTCGGCATCGACCGCCGCACGCTCTACCGCATGGCCGAACGCTTCGGCATCCCCCTGACGGACGAGGGCCGGACGGAGTAACCCGTCCGGCGCACCCTATTTCCCTCTGACGAGCCTGCCGCCCGACTCGACCCAGGCGGCCACGCCGCCGAGGAGCGTCGTCACGTTCGGAATGCCCTTGTTCATGAACTCGACCGCCGCACGGGCGCTCGTGGCTTCGTTCAGTCAAGCACAGTAGGTGACGATCTGGCGCTTCTCGCCCTTCAACTCCTCGGCACGCCAGTCGGCGTCGAGGAAGCTGATGTTGATGGCGCCGGGGATGTGGCCCATCAGGAACTCGCCTTCGATGCGCGTGTCCACGAGCAGGACCTTGTTCTCGGCGATGAGCTTCTTCACCTCGTCCACGCTGACGCGCGGCACGTTGCGCACGGCCTGCGCCGAGGCGTCGGCCACCGGCAGCAGCCAGGCTGCCGCCACGAACGCGGTCAGCACGGCCAGTCGTTGCACGGATCTGGGCATGTCGTCTCCTTCTACTGTCGTGTTCCCAGCCACTCCCCGCGGAAGCGCTGCTGCGCCGGCGACGGGGCGCCACCGGTTGATTCGAGCGTGACGATCTCGATGCGCGGGTCCTCGATCGGCACCAGGGTGCCCGCGACGATCTCACCACCGCGGCGGACGAAGCGGAGCGGGACGGCGCGGCCCGGGGCGAGCCGGCCCAGCGCCTCGTCGAGCGCGGCCTGCGAGGCGACCTCGATCCCGTCGATCGCGAGGAGGCGATCCTCGAACGCGACACCGGCCTGGTAGAGCGGCGAGTCGAACGGGACGAGTCCGCTCACGAGGGCGCCGGCCCCGCCGGTGAACGTGAGCGGGACGGCGCCCAGCCACGCCTGGCCCGTGGCGCGCGGCCGCATGACGAGCCCCGCGCGGGCGAGCAATGGCGCGTAGTCCATCACCTCGCGGCCCTGCACGTACCGCGAGAAGAACGCCTGCGTGAACGCGCGCCCCCCGCCCGCCTCCGACAGCTCCGACATCAGGCCGGCCACGGTGAACGGCGTCGACACCACCCCGGGGGTCTGCTGGCCGGGACGGCCGAATGCCGCCCACATCGCCTGCATGAAGGTGTCGAGCGACGCGACGCTGTTCCACTGGCGGCGCAGTTCGAGATCCAGGCCAAGGCCGAGGGCCGCGCCCCACGTGTAGTACGAGATGAACGTATTGGGCCAGGCGGTGCGGTCGATCGAGACCGCGGCGTCGACGAACGCCGCCAGCTGGCTCATCTCCTCCGCGCTGCGGATCTGCCGCCCCGGCCCGAGCTGCACCGCGTTGATCGTGGCCGCGAAGCTCGCCAGCGTCGCGTCGAGCGACGCCAGCCCGGCGCGGTGGAGGATCAGGTCGTCGTAGTAGCTCGTGAAGCCCTCGCCGAACCAGAGCTCGCCCGATACGCTCGCGTCCTCGAAGTCGAAGGGTTCGAGCGAGTGCGGCCGGATGCGCTCGACGTTCCAGGCATGGACGAACTCATGCGCGACGGTGCCGAGCAGCCCGATCCGCTGCGCGGGATTCCGGAGGGCGCCGGCGCTCGTCAGGATCGTGCTGTTGCGGTGCTCCATTCCGTCGCCGCTGGCCCACGGCAGGTAGTCCGCGATGAAGGTGTAGGTGCCGGTCTCGAAGGCCGGGAACTCGCCGCCGAACACGGCCAGCGCCTCGCGCACGATGGCCTCGACATCGCGTGCATAGGCATCGGCCTCCGCGTCGGTGCCGTCGTGATGGAGGGCAATCCGGAACTCGGGCGATGCGCCGCGCGCGTCCGTCACCCGGAACGTGCGGAGCGTGAAGTCGCTGAGCTCGGCCGGGCTGTCAAGCAGGTACGCGAGGTTTGGCGCGGTGAAGGTGTACGGATCGCCGGTCGGGAACAGCTGCGTGGCCACGCGCCACGCGCCGCGCCCAGGCCGCGCGGGCGGCGGCACGAACGTGACGCGCGCCGGCCGCGCCGTGAGCTGCCGCGCCCACATCAGCGACGCGGGCATGTTCACGTGCGCGTGTTCGGCATCCACGCTCAGATACGTGCCGTCCGTGCGGTCGCCGAAGATGCGGTAGCGGACGACGACGGTGCCGTCGTGCCCGGACACGGCCCACTGGTGCAGGTTCGGGCGCGCAGGGGTGAGCGGGGCGCCGGCGCCGTTCGTCACCGCCACGTCGAACACGTTCTTGGCGAACTCGTGCAGCGCGTAGCGCCCGGGCGAGGTCCGGCTCATGCGCACGTCGAGCACGCCGGCCGGGATGTCGCGGAACGCCACTTCGACCTGCATCCAGCGATGCTCGGGCGCGGGAAACGACACGCGATACTCGACCGCGGCCTGCGCAAACGCCGGCGCAGCGAGGACGAGCCAGATCCCGATGGCGAGCAGTACGCGTCGCGGGGCGGTCATGGGCGGCCACATGCCTCTCATCCTATCGCGAGTCGGCGCCCTCCGGCGCCGCGGCGGATGTCAGCGCCTCGTGCAGCGCACGGAGGAGCGTGGCCGTGGTGAACGGCTTGGCGACGACGGCGGCCGCCCCGGCGTCCCGCGCTCGCGCGAGGCGCGCCTCCTCCGGCAGCCCGGTCGCGGCGATCAGGCGCACCGCGGGATCGATCCGGCGCAGCGCGCCCATCGTCGCCACCCCGTCCATGCCGGGCATCATCATGTCGGTGATGACGGCGACGATCTCGTCGTGGTGCGACGCATAGGCGGCCACCCCCTGCGCGCCGCCGGCCGCCAGCCGCACGCGGTACCCGTGCGCTTCGAGCGCGTGGTGCACCGCCTCGCGTACGGTGGCCTCGTCGTCGATCACCAGCACGCACTGCCCCTCCCCGCGTGGCGGCAGCGGCGCCTCGACCGTCCCGGCGCCCGTCCCGGAGGCCCCGCCCACCGGCAGGTAGACGTGGACCCGCGTGCCCCTCCCGGGCTCGCTCTCGACCCAGAGGAACCCGCCGTGGCTGCGGACGATCGCCAGCGACGTGGGCAGGCCGAGCCCGGTGCCCTGTCCGAAGGGCTTCGTCGTGAAGAACGGATCGAAGATGCGATCGACGACGTTCACGGGGATGCCCGTCCCCGTGTCGGCGACGGTGATTCGCACGTACGGGCCCGCGGCCGCATCCGGATGGCGGGTGGCGAACCGCTCGTCCACCTCGACGTCCACCGCGGTCATCGTCAGCGTCCCGCCCTCGGGCATCGCATCCCGGGCGTTGAGGCACAGGTTCAACAGGACCTGGTGGATCTGCATCGGGTCGGCGGCGATCGTCTGCAGCCCCTCGCCGACCGTGGTCTGGATCCGGACGTGCTTGAGGAACGTGTCGCGGGCGATGGACGCGACGGCCTGGACGATCTCGCCGGGCGCCACGTCCACCCGCTCGCCGTCGACGCCGCGCGCAAACGACAGCAACTGCTGCACCATGTGTGCGCCGCGGCGCGCGCTGTCCTCGATCCCGCCGAGCAGCTCCCGCCGTCGCGGGTCGGCTTCGTCCTCGCGGAGCATCTCCGTGGACAGCAGGATCGGGGTGAGCGCATTGTTCAGGTCGTGCGCGATCCCTCCGGCGAGCGTGCCAAGGCTCTCCATGCGCTGCGCGCGCCGTGTGCGCGTCTCGAGCACGCGCCGCTCGGTCACGTCGTGCAGCACGGACAGATGCACGCCGGGTTCGATGTTCGCGACGGCGCGGTATTCCACATCAATGATCTCGCCATCGCTCCGGCGCAGCTGCAGTTCGCCGCTCATCACGCCGTCGGCAAGGAACTGCGCCCACAGCACCGAGGTATCGCCAGTGCCATAGCCGACGACGAGGTCGGCCGCGGTCTTGCCGAGGAGCGCCTCGCGCGGGTAGCCGAGCATGGCACAGGCGCCGGGGTTCGCGTCGAGATAGCGACCCTCGCCATCGGCCAGCAGCATCGCGTCACCGGTGTGGTCGAAGATCCCCTTGAAGCGGCCGTGGCTGGCGTCGAGGCGTTCGTACATCCGACGGCCGCGGATGAAAGCCGCGAGGAGCAGGCCGGCCGACAGGGAGGTGCCTGCCGTGACCGCCGCGGCAGCCCAACGGTAGGTCCGCTTGCGGGCGCGTGTGTTGAAAAGGACGTCGTCCACGGCCTCACCGACCACCGCCACAAGCGGATAGGCACCCACGGTGCGATAGCTGAACAGCCGCAGGACGCCGTCCACCCCCCCGGGGCCGATGTACGTGCCGTCTGGCCGCGCGGCCCACTCCGCCATCAACCGCGCACCGGTGATGTCCTCGCCCGAACTCAGGCGGTCGCCGACGCGGCGGGCCCGGGTCACACCGTCGCGGCCGATGAGCGAGATCACGCCGCGCGCGCCCTGTGTCGCCTCCCCGTAGACAGCCGTGAAGCGCGACGGCTCAAACTGGACGGAGACGACGCCCGCGAACTGCCCATCGCGGCCGTTCAGACGGCGGGTGATGGGCACCATGTCCCTGCCCGACCGCCGTGACCGCACGGGCCGGCCGATGAACGGCCCGGCCATCTCCTGATCGCGGTGGACGAGGAAGTGCTCCCGGTCCGCGATGTTGATCGGCGCGGCGATCGGCGGGACCGTGCCGCTCGGGACGACCGAGCCGGTGGCATCCACGAGGCTGATCGCGTCGTAGGCGCCGAGGTCGACGCCGAGCGCGTTCACCAGGCCGGGAAGGTCCAGCGCGTTACCTGCGTGCCCGTAACCGTAGGCGACCGCCCGGATGATGTCGTCGGCACCCTCGATGGTCCGGATGGCGTACTGCTCGAACGCGATGGCCAGGTTGCGGGTCCGTTCAGTAGCGGCGGCGAGCGCCTGCTCCTCGTCGAACCGGGCCTGCGTCTCGACCGCCACCCACGTCAGGGTGACGAGGGTGAGCCACACGGCCACGATACCGGCGGGCAGCGCGAGTCGGGCACGCCACGACAGGCTGGGGGCCACACCGCATGATAGCGCGCTTGCAGGGGCACCTGCCGGCGCCGGCGGCTTCAGCCCACCGGCACCCGCGCGACGCGGCCCTCGATCGTGCGGTCCCCCACCGCGACGTACAACTCGCGGTCGTTGATCGACATCGACCAGGCCACGCGGCGATCGAGCGCGGCGATCAGCCCATCGAGCAAGACGCGATCGACGCGGTACAGCTCCAGCGCGTCGAGGCGGTGGATCCGCTCGTTCGCCCAGAGCCGCAGCATCTGCCCCGGATCCTTGTGCGTGTAGACGGCCACACGCCCGGCGGCCTTGCCCGCCTTGTGCACGCGCGCCGCGTCAGGGGCGCCGATCTCGACCCATGTGTGGATCGCGCCTGTCAGATCGCGCACCGCGATCGTCGGGTCCTCCGGGCTCGACAGCCCCTTCGAGAACGCGATGCCCTCGGTGTACTCGAGGCAGTACGCCAGCACGCGCGTGACGAGGTAGTCCTCGGATTCCGAGGGGTGCCGCGCCACGCGCAGGTCGAGGTGCTCGTAGACCCCGCGATCGTGGTCGGCGAGGTCGATGTCGAACTGGTAGATGGTGGAAGTGAGGGCCAACCGTGGTGTCCGCCTTCACTCTATCGCAGCCGGGCCGCCGTGCAGGCATTCGGACTGGTTCGTCCCCAGAGGCGGCTACGGCTGCGGGGCGCCCGGCACGCGGACCGTCCGGCCGTGCTGCTGCATGATGGCCGCCAGCCGGTCGTACGGCAGCTCGTGCACCACCCGTCCGTCAGCCCCCTGCATCGTCGCGCCCTTCATCAGCGCGTTCAGGATGGCCTCCTCGGTCGCGTCCACGGTGGCGCGGAAGACCGGTTCGACGAAGTCGGTCGCCAGCATCTGCTGCGTGAAGAGGCGCGGCGGGTCGTTGAGCGGCATCACGTTGGCGGTCGAGAACGCCAGGATGATGTCGCCGCTCGTGTTGCCGGCCGTCCCGCCGGTCCGCGAGATGCCGAGCGCCGCGCGGCGCGCCACGCGCTCGAGCTGGCGGGACGACAACGGCGCATCGGTGGCGATGACGACGATGATCGAGCCTTCGCGCGGGTAGCCGCCGGCCATTTCCGGCACGGCGGGGAGCAGGTCGGTGATGGCGCGGCCCACGGGCACGCCGTCCACGCGCAGCTGATCGCGTCCGCCGAAGTTGGCCTGCACGAGCACGCCGATCGTGTAGCCGCCCTGATCCGCCGGCAGCACGCGCGACGAGGTGCCGATGCCGCACTTGAAGCGGAAGCACACCATCCCCGTGCCCCCGCCCACATTGCCCTCCGCCACCGGCCCGGAGGCGGCGCTGTCGATGGCGGCCGCCACGTGCTCGAACTGGACGTGGCGTCCGCGGACGTCGTTGAGCTGCCCGTCCCACGTCTCGCCCACGACGGGGAGTGTTGCCCACGACCGTGTCGGATGGCGCTCGGTCATGTAGCGCACGGCCGCATCATGGACCGCGCCGACGCTGCCCGTGTTGGTGATGAGCACGGGGTGCACGAGCGTCTCCATGTCGCGCACCCAGTGGAGTCCGGTCATCTCGCCGTCGCCGTTCAGCGTGTGCGACGCCGCGTAGACGCCCTGGAACCACACATCCTTGCGCGGCAGGATGGCGGTGACGCCCGTGCGCACCGGCCCCTCGCCGACCACGAGCGGCCCCTCGCCGCGGATGATCGTCGCGTGCCCGACGAGCACGCCGTCGACGTCGGTGATGGCGTTGAGCGGGCCGGGCGTGAACGTCCCGATGGTGATGCCGAGATCGCGGGCGCGAACCCGGGCATCCGACGCGTTCGCGGCCGGCTGCCCGTGCGCGGCCACGCCCAGCGTCGCGGCCGCCAGCAGCACTCCATAGATCAATGCGCGCATGAGAACTCCTTCAGGGACGCTGTCGACGGCGTGGGACGGCCATCCGCAGATTACACGGATTACGCAGATGACGACCGGCTGACAGGTCGGGACCGCCGTCGCGCGTGCGTGTGTCCCGCGGTCGCCGGTCTGCGACCGGCGACGGGCGCCGATGGACGGGGCGATCACGAGAGCCGATGGGTGCCTCGGTGGCTCTCGTGACCGCCCCGTTCATCGGCGCCGTCCGCGGCCAGAGGCCGCGCGCGGGACTTCCTGCACGCGCCAGCGCGACCACTCGATTGAATCCGCGGCATCCGCGGCATCTGCGGATGATTCCCGACCCGGGCGACTTCCACCTTACCTGACGAGCGCGTGCACTTCGTCAATGCCCTCGGCGAGCCGCGTCAGTCCTGCGGCAATCGCCTCGAGTTCCGCATCCCGGCGCGCCTCGTCGCGGAGCCGCACGGCCTCGGCGAGGCCCGGGAACGGCTGGCCGTCGTACATCGCGTAGATGTTCCAGCCGTGCACGACGTGGCGGAACCAGCGCTCGTCTGGCGGCGCGTCCTCGTTGAGCAGCCGCTGCTCGAGCCGGGCCAGGCGCATGTTGATGGTCTGGCGCATGTCGGCATCGAGCGCGCCGCGGGCCAGCGCGGCGTCAAGCGCGCGTTCGAGGGCCTCGGCCTTCGTGGCCACGTCCCCGGCCAGGCGCTCGGCGCGCGACACATCGATGGCAAGCACCGTACGGCCCTCGTCGTCGACGCCCCACGCCGGCACGCCGGCGAGCGCCGTCGCGAGCTGGCGGCCGTAGTGCGAGTAGCGATACGGCACGATCTCCGCATTGGCCAGCCGCATGGCGGTCGTGCCGAGCAGCCGCGCCAGCACCAGCCCCTGCCGGAAGCCCGGGTCGGCCACGCGGTCGAAATAGGCGCGCGTGTCGTAGTTCGAGTGGTAGGTCCCGAAGCCGTAGCCGCCCGCGCCGATGAACTCGAGCGAAAGCGTTGGCAGGCCGAGAAAGACCTGGAACGGCACGAAGTCGGCGCCGCTCCCGAGCGCGCGGAGTTCCACGTCGAACGCCCCGCGTCCCTGCCGGCGACGGTCGGGCGTCTGGCGGGCCCACTCGCTCTCGCGCCAGCCGTCGAGGACGCTGCGATCGCCGTCCGGCGTGTCGCGTGCGACCTCGACGACGAAGTCGCGCAGCGTGGCGGCGCCGCCGGCGTCAAAGCGGCCCTGGTAGTACATGTCGGTGTTCACGTACGCCACCGCGTGCTCGCGGAGCGACTGCTGGAAGTCCTCGGCGTGCTCCGTCGAGCCGATCAGGCCGTACTCCTCCGCGTCCCAGAACGCGACCTCGATCGAGCGCTCGGGCTGCCAGCCCTGGCGCCCCAGCGCGCCGAGGCCCCGGCCCATCTCGAGCAGCACCGCCATCGCCGTGCCGGGATCGATCGCGCCGAACGTCCAGGCGTCGTGATGCGTGCCGAAGAGGACCGTCTGCGGCCCACGTCCGGGCAGCCGCGCGACGACGTTCCGGATCGTCTTCAGCCCGTCGTCCATCGCCACCTTCAGGTGCACGGAGAGCGACGGGCCGGTGCGGTAGGTGAACGGCAGGCCGCCCTGAAAGCCGGCGGGCGCCACGGGCCCGTCGAGCCGCTCGAGGATCTTGCGCGCCTCCGACCACGGGAGCGGCGCCACGGGGATGCGCGGCAACGTGGGTGCGGCCGCCACATCCACGCGCGGGGCATCGGCGGACGCCGCGACGCCGGGCGTCAGGGGGTCGCCGTGCCAGAACCAGCTGAACTTGGCGTTGCCGCGTTGCAGCATGCCAGGCCCGCGCCAGAAGCCGTCCGGCGCCTCCGCGCCGCGCACATACCCATCGTCGGCGGGATCGCTGTAGAAGATGATGCCGCGCACGCCCTGCTCCTGCGCGGTGTGCACCTTGACCGCGCGGTGGCTGCGGCCGTAGCGGGCGATGGCGAGCGCGCCGCTTACGTCGACCCCGGCGGCCGAGAGCCGGGCGTAGTCGGCGGGCAGGCCGTAGTTGACGTAGACGATCGGCGCCTCGACATCGCCGGACGCGGAGTAGGCGACGAAGCCGGGCGTCAGCTCGGGATGGCGGCTGTCGGGATCGAGATCGGACGATGGTTCGATGACCGACAGCGGCACGCGCGTTGGCGCGGTGATCGCGATCTGCACGTCGCGCGGATGCGAGAGGTGCACCTGATACTCGTAGGTCGTCGTCTCGAGGCCGAAGCCGGAGAGCGTGCGCTGGAGGTACTCCGCCACCTCGCGGGCGCCGTCGGTGCCCGCCATGTGCGGGCGGGCGCTCACCGCGCGGTGGAAGTCGGACATCTCGGCGGCCGAGAGCCCCGAGGCAAACGCCTGCTCGGCGGACTGCTGCGCTTCGAACGCGCCGGTCGTGAAGCCGAGGCGCGCCAGATCCGGCGCGGGGGGCTCCTGCGCGCATGCCGTGATCATCAGGACCGCGAGTGCGGCAAGCCCTCCCGTCACCCTTCGCATGATTCCCCTCGTCCTCATCGCGGCACCACCGGCAGGACCAGGCGCGACGGCCGCGCCTCGGTGTGATGCACCGTCTGCGTGGCCCGCCGCAGTTCCGTCTCCTCCCCAAACACCCCACCGGTGTTGGGGTTGCGATCGAAGCGCGGGAAGTTGCTGCTCGACACCTCGAGGCGGATGCGATGGCCCGGCAGGAACACATTGCTCGTCGCCCCGACCTCGATCCGGAACTCCTCGGACCGGCCGGGTTCGAGCAGCGCCGGCGTCGTCTTGCTGTGGCGATAGCGCGCACGGAGGATGCCGTCGGTCAGCGCCCGCGCGGTGCCGTCTGGGAGGACGTCGACGAGGGTCGCCGTGAAGTCCGTATCACGCGCGGACGAGTCCGCCCAGAGGTGCAGCGTCACGGGGCCGGTGACCTCCAGCGGCGCCGTCAGCGGCGCGCTGGTATAGACGAGCACATCGGCCCGCGTCTGCACGTCCCGTCGATCGTCCGGCTGGCGCGAGTAGACGCCCGTCTGTCCGGTGGGCACCGGATTCCAGGGATCGTAGACGTACTGGTCCGGCGGCTGATCGCCGGGCGCCTCGATGTGCAGCGTGCCGTCCCCGTCACGCGTGTTGGCGCGGCCACCGCTGTGGAGGTAGTACGGTGTGTCTCTCGCGCGTGCGAGCGGCCACTCCTGCTCGTCGCGCCACCGGTTCTCGCCCATCACGAAGATCCGCACCGGCGCGCGCGACAGGATCGCGTCGCTGCCATCGCGCAGCCAGTAGTCGAACCAGTCGCGCATCAGCCCGGCCGAATCGAACCCCGCGTCCGCACCGTAGTCCACGCCGCCGATCGACGTCGTGCCGGCCGCGGGGCGCGCGTGCGTCCAGGGCCCGACGATCAACCGCTGGCCCTGCCGCGCCGCCTCGGTGCGGGCGCTGGCGCGCAGCCCTGCGAAGTTCGCGAGCGTGCCGTTCAGCAGCGTGTCGTACCACCCGGTGAGGTGATACGCGGGCACCTCGAATTCCTTGTGGCGCGCCGCGACATCGAACGTCTCCCAGAACGCGTCGTACGAGGGGTGCTCGAGCATGTCGAAGTACGCCGGCGAGAACTCGCCGACGCGCATCGCGCTCATCGTCTTGAGCGGCACGTGCCACAACCACGCCCCGCGGAACAGCGCACGCTCCTCGTCGCTCATGCCGATGGCGCCGTCCCGGGACACCTGGGGCGTCTCGCGGCGCCGGCGCACGTCCACGCCCTGGCCGAGGTTCCAGGAGAGGCCATCGTAGAGATAGAACGCCCCGCCCTGAAAGACCATGTCGTACCGGCTCGCATACGACGCCGAGGGGAAGAGTGCCACCAGTGACGGCGGACGAAGGGGCGCGGCCAGCAACTGCGTCGTCGCGCTGTAGCTGCCACCGAACATGCCGACCCGGCCGTTGACGTAGGGCAGGCGCGCCACCCACTCGACGGTGTCGTACCCGTCCTCGCCCTCGTCATGCGCGCGCGCGACGCCGTCCGACATGTAGCGCCCGCGCGTGTCCTGCACGACGACGACGTAGCCGAGGGCGGCGAGGCGGGAGAACTGGTTGTCCTCGGCCTGAGGGTGCTTGGAGTACGGCGTGCGCTGCAGCAGCGCCGGAAAGCGCCCCTCCGCGTCGGGGCGGTAGACGTCGGCGCGCAGGATCACCCCGTCGCGCATCCGCGCCTCGACGTGGCGATCGACCCGGACACGGGGTTCGCGCGGTTGAACGGTGACCACCACATTGGCCGCCACGGCCAGGACCGCCGCCAGGATTGCTCGACGCCGCCACTGCATACGCACCTCGCTGAGCCCGTGCGCCCGTTGCACGCCGGGGGTGGCGGGCAGGCGGGGTTTGGTGCGAACATGTGCCCACACCGCAACGGGGCGGAGCATACCGCAGCCAAATGGCCTACGCCTAACCGCCCATGACGCCCGCGCCCTCGGACACGGCCCACTTCTTCCCGCGCGTCCCCGGAGGGCCCCTTCTCACCGTCGCCCGAGGCGAGGGCATCCACCTCTACGACCGCGACGGCCGCGCCTTCATCGACGGCGCGTCCGGCGCCGCCGTCGCCTGCCTCGGCCACGCCCACCCCCGCATCGTCGAGGCCCTGGCGCGGCAGGCAGCCACCGTGGCCTTCACCCACTCGTCGGTCTGGATCAGCGAGCCCGCCCTCGAGCTGAGCGACCGGCTCGCCGCGTGGGTGCCCGATCCCGACGCGCGCGTCCTCTTCACCTCCGGCGGATCCGAGGCGGTGGACACCGCGATCAAGCTGGCGCGCGCGTACCAGCTGGCGCGCGGACGCGCGGACCGCTTCCGCATCGCCTCACGCGAGGTGTCGTACCACGGCGCCACGATGGGCGCCCTCTCGGCGACGGGGCTCGCCCGCCGCCGCGCGCCGTACGGGCCCATGCTTGCGCCGGCCATACGCACGTCGACCAGCTACTGCTACCGCTGCCCGCACGGACAGACCCCGGACGCGTGCGCGAGCGAATGCGCGGCGGATGTCGAGTCCGCCATCGCCCGCCACGACGCGGATCTGGCCGCCGTCATGATCGAGCCCGTCGTCGGGGCGAGCGCGCCGGGCGTGGGGGCGCCGCCCGACTACTTCCGCCGCGTCGCCGAGGCATGCCGGATCCACGACGTGCTGTTCATCGCCGACGAGGTGATGTCGGGCGCCGGGCGCACGGGACGCCGGCTGGCGATGGAGCATTACGGCGTCTGGCCGGACGTCGTGGTGCTGTCGAAGGGACTCAGCGGCGGCTACGCGCCGCTCGGCGCGGTGATCGTCTCGGGACGCGTGTACGATGCGATCCGCCAGACCCCGCCCGGCCAGTTCATCCACGGGTTCACGTACTCGGCCAGCCCGCTCGCCGCGGCCGTCGGCGTCGAGGTGCAGCGGGTGATCGACGAGACGGGGCTGCTCGCCCACGTCGAGGCGATGGGCGCGCGACTGCGCGAGGCCCTGACGCCGGTCGCGAGGCAGCACGCCATGGTGGGGGATGTGCGCGGCCGGGGCCTGCTGGTTGGCCTCGAACTCGTGGCGGATCGGGCCACGCGCGAGCCGTTTCCGCCCGCCACCCGCCTCGCCCAGCGCGTGTTCGAGGCCGCGCTCGAACAGGGCTTGATCGTGTATCCCTGTGCGGGTACGCTGCCCGACGGCCGCGGCGACCAGATCCTGCTGGCGCCGCCGTACATCATCCGCGCGGAGGAGGTCGACGACCTGGCGGCGCGCCTCGCCCGTGCACTCACCGTGGCGGCCGCGACCATCGCCACCCAGACGCCCCGATCATGACATCGAAGCTGTGCTCGCTCACCGAGGCCGTCGCGACGCATGTGCGCGACGGCGATACGGTCATCCTCGAAGGCTTCACGCACCTCATCCCCTTCGCCGCCGCGCACGAGATCATCCGCCAGGGCCGGCGCGACCTGACGCTCGTCCGGCTGACGCCCGACCTGATCTACGACCAGATGATCGCGGCAGGCTGCTGCCGGAAGCTCGTCTTCAGCTGGGCCGGCAACCCGGGCGTCGGCTCGCTCCACGCCTTCCGCCGCGCGGTCGAGCAGGGGATTCCGTCGCCGATCGTCATCGAGGAGTACTCGCACTTCGCGCTGGCGATGCGGCTCTTCGCCGGGGCCTCGGGCCTGCCGTTCATGCCGCTGCGCAGCCTGCGCGGTTCGGACCTGCCGGGCGTCAACCCGTCGATCTCGACCGTGACGTGCCCGTTCACGGGCGAGGCGCTCGATGCCGTGCCGGCCCTGCGTGCCGACGTGGCGCTGCTGCACGTGCAGCGCGCCGATACCGATGGCAACGCGCAGGTGTGGGGTCTCACGGGCGCACAGAAGGAGTCCGCCTTCGCCGCCGACCGCGTGATCATCACGGCCGAGGAGATCGTGCCGTCCTCGGTCGTGCGCGCGGATCCGAACCGCACGCTGGTCCCGGGGTCGAAGGTCTCGGCGGTGTGCGTGGCGCGTCACGGGGCGCACCCCTCCTACGCGCAGGGGTACTACGACCGCGACGCCGCGTTCTACGACGCGTGGGATGAGATCTCGCGCGACCACGACCGGCTGCGCGCCTGGCTCGACGCGTGGGTGCACGGCGTGCCGGATCGCGACGCGTACATGCGGCTGCTCGGCGAGGAGCGTGTGCAGCAGCTCGCCGCCGAGCCCGCGTTCGCGGCGCCGGTGAACTACGGGAGGTACGCGTGACGCCGTGCTCGCGCGACGAGCTGATGATCGTCACGGCGGCGCGTGCCCTGGCCGACCGGCAGCGGGTGTTCGTCGGCATCGGGCTGCCGAACGTGGCCTGCAACCTCGCACGGCGGCTCCACGCGCCCGACCTCGAACTCGTCTACGAGTCCGGTGTCGTCGGCGCGCGGCCGGAGCGGCTGCCCGCCTCGATCGGGGATCCGACGCTCGTGTCGGGCGCGGCCTCCGTGTGCTCGCTGCCGGAGGTGTTCCTCTATTACCTGCAGGGGGGGCTGATCGACGTCGGCTTCCTCGGCGCGGCGCAGATCGATCGCTACGGCAACCTGAACACCACGGTGATTGGTCCGTACGACGCGCCGAAGGTCCGCCTGCCGGGCAGCGGCGGCGCCTGCGACATCGCCCTGCTGGCACGGCAGACCATCGTCATCGCGCGGCAGACGCCGCGGCTGCTCGTCGAGCGCGTCGAGTTCGTCACGAGCCCCGGCCACGACCGGAGGCCGGGGAAACTGCGGTCAGGGAGCCTGGGGTCAGGGAGCCTGGGGTCAGATCTTGATCCTTGCGGGGGAAGGCCGGGGTCAGATCTTGATCCTTGCGTGGAGCGCTTCCCGGCTTCCAGCTCCATGCAAGGATCAAGATCTGACCCCGGCACAGCGCAACGATCAAGATCTGACCCCTACGGAGCGGGACCGCAGCTGCTGATTACGGATCTGGCCGTCTACGGATTCGAGGGCGCACCGGCGGAGCTGACCGTGCGCTCCCTGCACCCGGGCGTGACGCGCGAGGAGGTGGCCGCGCGCATCCCCTGGGCGATCCGCCTTCAGGACGACCTGCCGGTCACGCCCGGCCCGAGCGATCGCGACCTTGCGGTCCTGCGGCAAGTGCGGGGGGCGGTGGTGGGGAGTGGGTAGTAGGTAGTAGGTAGTAGGTAGTGGGTAGTGCGTCGTAGGTCGTGGGCCGGCGGGTCGTGGGGTGGTGGGAAGTGGGGTGGTGGGAAGTGGGGTGGTGGGGTTGGCGTGGCCGCACCACCTACCACTACCCACTACCTACTACCTACTACCCACTACCTACGACCCACTACCCACCACCACTACCCATGACGCCCCACTACCTGCTGTCCATCTCCGCATACTCGGCGCGCGCCTCGACGAGGAGCGGCGCGTCGGGGTCGGCGGCCTTCCAGAATTCGAAGAACGCCTCGTACGCCGCGCGGGCCTCGGCCACGCGGCCGGCGCCTGCATGGGCGCGCGCCAGCATCACGTTCGACAGCGCCCGCGCCGGCGACAACTCGAACAAGGTGACCTGTCCGTGCATCCACTCAAGGGCCCGCGTGGCATCGTCCCACCGGCCGGCCCGCAGCGACTGGAGGGCGAACATGTAGACGGCCTGCAAGTTGCGGCGTTCGAACGTCACCGGGCCAAGCGCCTCGAGCGCCTCGCCGGGCCGTCCCTGCGCGTCGAGCGCGATCGCGCGCAACAGCCGCGCGGCGGCTCGCGCGTCAGCGCCTTCACCCACGGCCTCGAGCGCGATGGGCAGCGCCGCACGCGCCAGCTCAGCATCGAGCAGCACCGCGCCCAGCACGACCTCTTCGTCGGCCGTGCCCTCGTGCGTCGCGCCCAGCGCGCGCGCTTCCGCCAGCAGAGCGCGTGCCGTGACCGCGTCGCCCGCGAGCGCAAAACCGATCGCGGCGTTCAGGATTCCTTCCCCGGCCTTCTCGAGACGTCCGAGGTCCCGAAGCCGGATGCGCACGTCATCGAACAGCGTCCGCGCGCGCGCCACCCGGCCCTGGTACAGCGCACCAGACGCGCGCGTGATGAGCAGGTCCACTTCGTCGCGGCTCCCCCGCGACGCCGCCACCTGCGCATCGACCAGCGCGTCGTCCCCCGTCACGACCCCGATCGTCACGAGGCCGGCGCGGGCCTGGGTGTCCTCGGTGAGCGCGAGCACGCCTTCGAACGCGGCGCGCGCCTCGTCGACCCGGTTGACGTCCAGGTACGCAAAGCCGAGGTTCAGGCGCGCGAGCGGCTCGTCCGGCGCGAGCCGAACGCCCTCCTCCAGGTTCTGGATGGCCTCCCCGGGCTCGCCGCGGCCGCGATACAGGCTGCCGAGGTTGACGTACGGCGTGAAGTCGGTCGGATAGGTCGTCTTCCAGAGCCGGTACGCCTCGATGGCGCGGTCGATGTCGCGCGCCACGACCGAGAAGTACCGCGCGTCGATGTAGTAGCGCTCGCGCTCGCTGACCTTGTCCCGAAGCTCGTAGGCCCGCGCGGTGTGCGTCCGGGCGTTCTCGACCTCGCCCATGTTGCTGTAGACCGTGCCGAGCCGCGCGTGCGCCAGGGCAAACTCGGGATCGAGCTCGATGGCGCGCACGAAGAACGGCACCGACGCGAAGCTGCCCTGCGTACGCCGGGTCGACATGCCCTGGCTGTACGCCTTCAGCGCGTCGAGTGAGGGCGTCGTCGCCTCCTCGATGCGCGCGTCGTAGCGCTGCACCGAGGCCAGCGACTCACCGAGCTCCTCACGGAACCGCGATGCCGCCTCGCCGAGCACGTGCAGCACCATCTCCTTGCCGCCGGCCTGCGCCTGCGCCTCGGCCAGCACGTCGCCGGTGACGCAGTCGCGGGCGTTCAGCGTCAGCACGTAGGCGGAGCCGAGCCCCGTGATGGTGCCGCCGAGCATCGCCTTCGCACCCGCCCGCTGGCAGATCTCGAGGCCGAGTTCGGGGGTCACCCGCTCCATCGGCTCGCGCCCCATCAGCCGCAGCGTCGCCTGCACCTGCTGATCCGTGACGAGGTTCAGGAAGGGCGACTGCCGCAACTGCAGGGCGAGCGCCTCGGCGAGCGTGTCGTCGAAGACCGGGTCGCCGGTGCGGTTCACGAAATCCGACAGCACGATGAGATCGCGCGCGCTGAGGGCGGGAGTGCGCGTCGACTGCCAGAGCAGCGCGACCGCGACCACGGCGAGCGTCACGACCGGCGCGCCGACGAGCCACGCAAGACGGATCCGTGAGGGGGGGGCGGGCGCGGCGGCCGGCGCCGCGGCCGTGACGCCGGACGTCGCCGCCGTGCGGCCGCCCTCCGTCTCCCGCCGGAGGCGTTTCAGGTCGGCACGCAGGTCGGCCGCGCTCTGGTACCGGACCTCGCGATCCTTCTCGAGCGCCTTCAGGATGATGCGATCGAGTTCGGGCGGCACCTCGGTGTGCTTCGACGAGGGCGGCTCCGGCGCCTTCGTCAGGATGCCTTCGAAGACGACTGCCGGCGTCGTGCCGGGAAACGGCGGCCCGCCGGTGGCCATCTCGTAGAGCACCACGCCGACCGAGAAGAGATCGCTGCGCGCGTCGATCTCGTGGCCGCGCGCCTGCTCCGGCGACATGTACGCCACCGTCCCGATCGCCGTGCCGAGCGTCGTCAGGGCGTCCTCGGAGGCGCGCGTCTCCGCGAGCTCACCGGCCCGCGGCTGGCCGCCCTGGGCGAGCTTGGCCACGCCGAAGTCGAGCACCTTGATCTGGCCGCGGCTCGTGACGAAGAGGTTGGCCGGCTTGATGTCGCGGTGCACGACGCCGCGGGCATGCGCCGCGTCGAGCGCGTCGGCCATCTGCAGGCCGAGCTCGAGCACCTCGTCGACCGGCAGCGGACCGCGGGCGATACGGGCCTTGAGCGACTCGCCCTCGATGAGCTCCATCACCATGAACTGCTCGCCGTCGTGCTCGCCGATGTCGTGCAGCGTGCAGATGTGCGGGTGGTTCAGGGAGGAGACGATCCGCGCCTCGCGCAGGAAGCGCTCCATGGCCTGCGCGTCGCAGCAGGCCTCGGTCGGCAGCACCTTGATGGCCACACGGCGCCCGAGCCGCGTGTCCTCGGCCTCGTACACCACACCCATCCCGCCCTGGCCGAGCTGGGAGAGGATGCGGTAGTGGGAGATGGTCTGGCCGATCACGGCAGGATCATACCTGAGCTCACTCTTCGGGGGCGTCGAGGACTTCGCGGATCTTCTGGGCCAGCTGCACGGGCGTGAACGGCTTCTGCAGGAACGGGACGCCCTCGTTCAGCACCCCCGTCTGGACGATCGCATCGTCGGTGTAGCCGGACATGAACAGCACCCGGACGGACGGCCGCAGGGCGCGAATGGCCTCGGCCACGGCCGGGCCGTTGATGTCGCCGAGGACGACATCGCACAGCAGCAGGTCGAACCGTCGCGTGTCGTCGCCGCCAAGCGCCAGCGCGGCGCGGCCCGACGCGGCTTCCGTCACGCTGTACCCCAGCCGCACCATGATCTCGTGCGAGAGCCGCCGCACCATCTTGTCGTCCTCGACGAGCAGGATGTGCTCCGTCCCGTGCGGCGCTTCGTCCGACCCGGCAGCGACCACGGTCTCGGTGTCGGCCTCGGCACGCGGCAGGTAGACGCGGAAGGTCGTGCCCATGCCGACCTCGCTGTAGACGCTGACGTGCCCGTCGCTCTGCTGGACGATACCGTAGGCCGTGGAGAGGCCGAGGCCGGTGCCCTTGCCGATGTCCTTGGTCGTGAAATACGGGTCGAAGATGCGCGCGCGCGTTTCGGGGCTCATGCCGACCCCGGTATCGCTGATGGCGAGCACGGCATAGGAGCCGGGACGCGCGTCGCGATGCAGGCGCGCGCCCTCCTCGTCGAGGAGCGCGTCGGCGGTTTCCACGGTGAGCCGTCCGCCCTGCGGCATCGCGTCGCGCGCGTTGACCACCATGTTCATGATGACCTGCTCGAGCTGCCCGCGGTCCACGCGCACGAGCGGGTTCGACGCGCGCGGGGCAATCGTCATCACGATGTCCTCGCCAAGCACGCGGCGCAGCATCGGCTCCACCTGCGTGAGCGCCGTATTCAGGTTCACGACCTGCGGCTGCAGGATCTGGCGGCGGCTGAACGCGAGCATCTGCCGCGTGAGCTCGGCGGCGCGCATCGCCGCGCGGCCGATCTCCTCGGCGTCCTCGCGGCTGCCGTGATCGGGCGGCAGCGCCTGGAGCACGATCTCGTTGTAGCCGATGATGGCGGTGAGCAGGTTGTTGAAGTCGTGCGCGATGCCGCCGGCGAGCCGGCCGACGGCCTCCATCTTCTGCGAGTGCCGGAGCTGCTCCTCGAGCGCGAGCCGCCGGCGGAGCTCCTCCTCGCGCTCGGCCATCACGCCGGCCAGCACCAGGCCGCTCAGCGAGCCGAGCGTGAAGAAGACGTGCAGCACGAGCACCGCGTACCCCTCGGGCACGAGCGCTGCCGCCCCCATGCCGTAGGCGGCCGTCACCGTGGCAAGGGCGGCCCCGACCACGGTCACCGTGGCCGCGCCGCGCGCCCCGAAGCGCAGGCCCGCCCACCCGACCAGCGGGAAGAACACGAACCCGAACGGCAGGTTGCCGGTGCCGAAGAGGCCGCGCTCCCCGAGAATCGACTGCCCGATCAGCAGCAGGACCAGCGCGACGCCACCCGCCTCGAGGGCGCGCGCGCGGGTCCAGACGATCGGCCGGGCATAAAGCCAGGCGAACACGAAGCCGCCGACGACGATCGTGCCGAGCCAGTTGCGCAGCCACCACAGCACACCGCCCCAGACGGCGCCCGATGCCGGCACGACGCCGGCGGCCATCAGGAACGGGATGGCGATCAGGGCCGAGACGAGCGCCCCGGCCGGGGCCACGGCGAGACCGAGGATGCCGGAGTCGCGGACGCGCTCCAGGCGCGGATTGAAGCCGAGCAGCGTCATCACGCGGATCTCGACGGGCACCTGGAGCATCGAGGCCAGCGCGACGCCAAAGACCCCAAGCGCCGGCGACCGCGTCACCATGGTCAGGGCCGAGCCAAGGAAGACGCCGGGCAGCAGGCGGGGACCGTAGCGGTAGACGGCGGCCAGCGCCACACCCGTGGCCGGCCACAGCGGCAGCACGCCGACCTGCTCGCCCACCCCGCGGAGCGTGACCTCCGACACCGCCCAGTACACGAAGGCGAGCAGGAGGTTCAGGCCGATCGTGTGTGCCAGCGTCGGCGCCGGGGTGGCCGCGGGTGCGGGTGCAGACGATGAGGGAAGAGGCTGGGCCACCGGATGGAAGCGTACTTGCGGCTGTGCCGGGGCGCAAGGGGCGCGAACGCGCACGCGGCGCCATCGCCTTCGCGCGCACCGGAGTGGCGGATCAGCGCGGTGGACGCGCGTGAGGCGGCGGACCCTCGCGCCGCTCGAAGCCCGTCGCCGACACAATCTGCAGCGGCCGGCCCGTCGCGTAGCGGTCCATCATCTGTTCGACGACATCGTCCATCATGTCGAGGAAGCGCGGGTCGTCGTTGACCGTCTCGGCGCGGCGCATCTCGAGCCCCACCTCGCGGCAGACGGCCGCGGCCTCGTAATCAAGGTCGTAGAGCACCTCGACGTGATCGCAGACGAAGCCGATCGGGCACAGCACCGCGGCCTCGAGGCCGCCGGCGCGCGCTTCGCGCAGGTAGTCGCAGATGTCGGGGCCGAGCCACGGGTCGTCGGGGCGGCCGCTGCGGCTCTGGTAGACGAGCACCCAGTCGGCGTGTCCGAGCCGCTCGGCCACGAGGCGCGCCGATTCCTGGAGCTGCTCGCGGTACTGGCACGCCTCCGCGGACGGCACCGGGATGCTGTGGGCCGTGAAGACCAGCCGCGCGCGCGGCGCCACGTCCGCCGGCAGCGTGGCCATCGCCTCGCGGACGTGCTGGGCGTTGGCCTCGATGAAGCGATCGTGCGCGTGCCAGTTGGGCACATAGGTGATGTCGACGTCGGCAAGGCCGGCATCGCGCAGTGCGAGGCGCGCGTCGTGGACGTTCTGCTTGTACTGGCCGCAGCTCGAATAGGACTTCTGGGCCGCGAGGATGAACCCGATCGCGTGACGGATGCCGTCGCGTGACATCCGGGCGAGGGTGTCGGCCAGAAACGGCGTCCAGTTGCGCATGCCGACGTAGACGGGCAGCCCATGGGCGGACGTCTCGAGGCGGCTGCGCAGGCCGGCGGCCTGCTTCATCGTGAGTTCGGTGATCGGCGAGACGCCGCCGAACAGCTCGTAGTGGTGCGCCACTTCCTCGATGCGCTCGGACGGAATCCGGCGGCCGCGGAGCACGTTGGCCAGGAACGGCCGGATATCGTCGGGCCCCTGGGGGCCGCCGAAGGAGATGAGGAGGACGGCGTCGAAGGGCATCTTCTGGGTAGTGGGTAGTGGGTAGTGGGTCGTGGGTCGTGGGTCGTGGGTCGTGGGTCGTGGGGTGGTCAAGTCGAGGCTGACCCTAATGCCCACCAGTATAGCGGTCCGAAGCCGCAGTCTTGCCGACTGGGGGCGGGCGCGGTGCCCGCCCCCAGGCAGCTCTTCCACTAGTCCCGATCGTAGAACCCGGGCGGCTCGATGCCGAGCGCGCGCAGATAGACGTAGCCCTGGCCGCGGTGGTGGATCTCGTTGTCGATGGCGTAGAGCAGGATGTCGTAGCCCGTGCCGGGGTACTGGCCGAAGCCATCATCGACTCGTGGAAGCGCGCCGCCGGAATCTGCGGCCACATCTCGTCGATGGCGGCCGTGCTCTCGTCCCACAGCCGCAGGATCTCGGCCTTGGAGACCTTCTGGTCGTGCCTCATCTCGTCCCACTGATCGGTGAGGACGCCGCGCGCGGCGGGGGCGGCGATGGCGAGCAGCTCCATGGCGATCGCGCCGAACGGGCGCATGCCGCCGATTGAGAACGTGTGCAGCTGATCCTCCGGGAACAGCTCGATGAGGCGGCGCGTCAATCGTCGATGCCCCTGCCAGTGCGCGAGGAAGGCGGGGATGGGCATGAAGCTCGTGAGCGGCGCGGTCGTGGTCATGGGACCTCCGAAGAATGGCAGATTGCAGATTGCAGATTGCAGATTGGTCCGGAGCAGGATCGACGGATCGGCTGCCCGAGAGCCGAAAGCCGAGAGCCGAAAGCCGAGAGCCGAAAGCTGAGAGCTGAGAGCTGAGAGCCGAGAGCCGAAAGCTGGTGGCTGATCGCTGACAGCCGATAGCTCACAGCGAAGGTATCGCCAGTCGAGGACAGATTCGGTCCTCGATTATCATGGCGGCGTGCTGCCGACCCCTGCGCGCCTCCTCCGCCTTCTGTCGCTGCTTCAGGTGCAGCGTGAGTGGCCTGGCGGCGACCTCGCCGCCCGCCTCGAGATCACGGGGCGCACCGTGCGCCGTGATGTCGAGCGCCTCCGCGATCTCGGCTACGTCGTCGACGCCTCGTCCGGCCCGGGCGGCGGCTATCGTCTGAGCGCCGGCACGGTGACGCCGCCGCTGCTGCTCGATGACGACGAGGCGGTCGCGGTGGCGATGGCGCTCGGTGCGGCGGCGAGCAGCCTGGCCAACACCGAGGACGTGGCGCTCCGCGTGCTGGCCAAGCTCGATCAGCTGCTGCCGAAGCGGCTGCGGCGCCGCATGAGCGCGCTGCCCGCCGTGACGCTGACGATCGCAGACCCGCGATCCGCGGTCGACCTGCGCATGCTGGCCGCCATCGCCGGCGCGTGCCGCGACCGCCTCCTGGCGCGGTTCCGCTACAAGGACGGGCGCGGCGCGGCGACGACGCGGCGCGTGGAGCCGATGCGGCTGGTGCACACGGGCGACCGGTGGTATCTGGCGGCGTGGGATCTGGATCGCGACGACTGGCGGACGTTCCGCGTGGACCGCATCGACCGTGCGTCCGGCTTCACGCTCGGCGAGCGGTTCGCCCCGCGCGACCCGCCGGAGGACTTCGCCACGTTCGTGGCGCGGTCCATCCGGATGCCGTCGGGCCGCTGTCAGGCGCGCGTGCTCGTCCCGGGCACCGCCGCCGAGGTCCGCGCCAGGGTGCCGGGGTGGATGGGCCAGGTCGAGCCGCACGACGACACGCATGCCGTGCTGACGATTGGCGACGACAGCTACGAAGCGATCGCCGGGCAGCTGGCGTATGCGGGGGTCGAGTTCACGCTGTTGGACCCGCCGGAGATGGCGGAAGCGCTACGGGTGGTCGCCGCCCGGCTGTCGCGAGGCGTGGGTGCACTGGTGTAGTTGAAGGCGCGGGAGTGAGCCGAGCGAAGCGAAGGCGGGGGTTGAGCCGAGCAGAGCGAAGGCGGCGGTGACCCAGGGATTCGCGCCCGAGCCGGCTCGGCGACGAGCCGGCGAGCGCCTGAAGCCCGCCCTCACCAGCCAGCCGAAGCTCGCAGAGCGAAGGGTGGCGGTGAGGGAGGGATTCGAACCCTCGGTAGGGTTTTAAAGCCCTACAACGGTTTAGCAAACCGCCGCCTTAAGCCTCTCGGCCACCTCACCTCTCGGCCCTTCCGGACCGTCGCGCGGGACGCGAACTCCAAGGATACCATCCCGGCGCCCCCGCAATCCCCTCCCCTCACAGACATCTCACGAAATGCTCACGCGCGGGTCAAGACGGCGCGGGGCCGCCTGAACGATCCTCCTGCACAGCGCCGCCCCGACCGGCTGGCGCGGCACAGAGGGCGCCCCATGGAGACAGTTCGGGAAACGATGAGGGACCGCGCGTCGCACGTGGCCCTGACGGTGCTCGGCCTCGCCGTCGTGCTCGGTGTGGCCGGCAACCTCCTCCTGCGCGTGGAGCCGTGGGGCCTCAACGCCCTGGTCGCCGCGCTCGCCTTCGCGCTTGGATTTCACCTGCTGGTGCGGCGGCTGCACTTGCCGGTACGCGGGGCGGGGCTCTGGCTGTGGGCGACCGTCCCCGTGCTGGCCGCGGTGCTGGCCTGGCGGGCCTCCCCGCCCCTGATCGTGGCCGCCGTCCTCGGCGTGCTGATCGCGCTCGTCGCCACGGCCGTCGTGGCGCATGCCCGCGACCCCAGGGACAGCGACACGTGGGATCTCATCGCCGAGGCCCTCGCGACGGGGCTCCACGCGGCGTTCGGCATCGCCCGGCTCGCCATCATGATGCAGGCCGGCGCGATGCGCTGGGCGCCATGGCACACACGGACCGGCGCCATCGTCCGGGGCATCGTCCTCGCGGTGCCGCCGCTCGTCGTATTCGGCGCGCTGTTCGTCTCGGCCGACGCGGCCTTCGCCCACCTGCTCGACAACCTCATCACCATCGAACTGGACCAGGTCGCCAGCCACGTGATCCTCACGGGCGTCTTCGCCTGGCTCGCCGCCGGCTGGCTGTACTGGGTCGTCGCGAGCGATGGCGGCGACCTGCCGCGCAGCCACACGCTCAGCCTCGGGCTTGGCGCGCTCGAGGTCGGTGTGGCGCTCGGGTTGGTGATGGCGCTCTTCGTCGTCTTCATCGCCGTGCAGTCTGCGTACCTCTTCGGCGGTGAAGCGCTGGTGCAGGCGACCACGGGACTGACGTATGCGGAGTACGCGCGGCGCGGCTTCTTCGAGCTCGTCGCGGCGGCGTTCCTGGTGCTGCCGCTGCTGCTCGTTGGCCTCTGGCTCGTGCGCCACCAGCCGGCGCGGGATCAGCGTGCCGTGCGCATGATGGCCGCCGGCCTCGAGGTCTTGATCCTCGTGATCCTCGCGTCGGCGCTGTACCGGATGCACCTCTACCAGGAGGCGTACGGCCTCACGCAGCTCCGGTTCCTGACGACGGCGTTCATCATCTGGCTGGCCGTGATCTTCGTGCTGTTCTCGGCGACCGTGCTCCGAGGCGCGCCCCGCTACTTCACCGCCGGCGCGGTGACGACGGCCCTGGCCGCGGCCGTCCTGCTCGCGATTGTGAATCCCGATGCGCGCATCGTGGAGGCCAACCTCCAGCGGGCGCACCTGGGTGCGGCGTTCGACGCGGGCTACGTGCGGACACTGAGCGCCGACGCCGTGCCCGCGCTCGTCGCCGCGCTGCCCACGCTCCCGGAGCCCGGCCGCTGCGCGACGGCACACTGGCTGGTCACCCGCTGGGGTTCGGAGGCGCGGGCCAGGCGTCCCGGCGATTGGCGCACGTGGAACTACTCGAGAGCGAACGCACAACGCCTCGTGCAGGAACACGAGCCCCTGTTGCGCACGCTGGCGTGCCCGCCCGAGCCTGACCTTTGAGGGGCGAGGCGGGAGCCTTCACTGCCCCCCGGACTTTCACGATTCATGGCCTGACCCCCACCCCCGACCCCCACCCCCGGCCACCCGGTGACCCCTGTTCATGATTCATGACCTGACCCCTACCCCGACCCCCACCCCCGGTTCCGCGACGCGCTGCATCGCCTTCACCACTTCCACAACGGCCACCGGCATCAGCGCGCAGGCCGCGATCACGCCCCAATCCGGCGCCGCGGGCGGCACCGTCTGCAGCACCTGCTGCAGCAGGGGCACGTACACCGCCGCCGCCTGAAGGATCAGGCACAGCGCCACCGCCGCCCAGAGCCACCCGTTGGTGAACAGGCGGCTGTCGAACGCCGACCGTGTCCGCGAACGGGCGTTGAAGGCATGGAAGACCTGGGCCAGCGCCAGCGTCATGAACGCCATCGTGATCGCCTGCCGTACGCCGTCACCCTCCGCCCCGTACCAGCGCATGCCGACGCCGAACGCGACCAGCGTCGCGGCCGTGATCAGCAGCCCCTGCCAGGCGATCAACACGAGAACCTGCGGCGTCAGGAGGGGTTCGCCGGGGTCGCGCGGCGGGCGCGTCATCACATCAGGCGCCGACGGTTCCAGCGCCAGCGCAAACGCCGGGAAGATGTCGGTAATGAAGTTGAGCCACAGGATCTGGAGCGCCACCAGCGGCAGCGGCCACCCGAACATGATCGCCAGAAAGACGGTCAGGACCTCCGAGAAGTTGCACGAGAGCAGGTAGTGCAGGAACCGGAGGATGTTCCCGTAGATGATCCGCCCCTGCTCGACCGCCCCGACGATGCTCGCGAAGTCATCGTCGGTGATCACCATGTCGGCGTTCTCCTTGGCGATCTCGGTGCCCTTGATGCCCATGGCGATGCCGATGTCCGCCTGCTTCATGGCCGGGGCGTCGTTCACGCCGTCGCCCGTCATGGCGACAACGTGCCCGTGGTGCTGCAGGGCCTCGACAATCTGCAGCTTGTGCTCCGGCGAGACGCGGGCGAACACGCCGGCGTCGGCCACGACCCGCTGCCAGCCCTCGGCGTCCAGGTCCAGCAGATCGCGGCCGTGCACGGTCTGGAGCGGCCGCCCGTCGGGCCCGCGGTCGATCCCCAGTTGCCGCGCGATCTCGGCGGCCGTCGCCGGCTGATCGCCCGTGATCATCACGGTGCGAATGCCGGCGTCGCGGCAGGTGGCGATGGCGGCCTTCGCCTCGTCCCGCAGCGGGTCGCTCATGCCGACGAGCCCGACGAACGTCAGATCGCGAACGAGATCGCCCTCGGCGTCGCCCTCCGGAAGCTCGCGATAGGCCAGGCCAAGCACGCGCAGCGCCGCCCCGGCCAGCCGCTCGTTCGCCTCCTCCGAGCGCTGACGGTCGTCCGCGGTGAGGGGCGACACGCCGGCGGCGCTGACCTGATCGAGGCTCGCCGCGATCAGCGTCCCCGGCGATCCCTTGACGAACGCGACGGCCGGACCGCCCGGGGGGCGATGCACGGTGACCATGCACTTGCGCGCGCTGTCGAACGGGACCTCGCTCGTCCGCGGGAAGTCGCGGGCCAGGACCGCCGGGTCCATCCCGGCCTTCTCCGCCGCGACGATCAGGGCCGCCTCGGTCGGATCGCCCAGCACCGTGTGCCGGCCGTCGGCCCGCTCGATGCGCGCGTCGTTGCACAAGGCGCCGACGCGAAGCGCCAGCGTCAGATGCGCATCCGCGCGCGGGTCCACACGGGTGTCGCCGTCCTGAAACGTACCGTCGGGCGCATACCCGGTGCCGCTCACGTCGATCTGTCGCTGGTTCAGCACCAAGACGCTCACGGTCATCTCGTTCCGGGTCAGCGTCCCGGTCTTGTCCGTGCAGATGACGGTGGTGCAGCCCAGCGTCTCGACGGCCGGCAGCCGGCGGACGAGCGCGCGCATGCGGGCCATGCGCTGCATCCCAATCGCCAGCGTCATGGTGGTGACGGCGGGCAGGCCCTCGGGCACGGCGGCGATCGCCAGCGACAGGCCGACCTTCAGCATCTGCCAGAAATCCGTGGCGCCGCGAAGCCAGCCGGCCAGCACGATGACGGCGCACAGCGACAACACGACCACGATGAGCAGGCGTCCGAGCCGCGCCAGCTTCTGCTCCAGCGGCGTGGCGCGGTCGATCGCCTCGTCGATCAGCACACCGATCCGGCCCACCTCCGTGCTCGCTCCCGTCGCCGTCACCAGCAGCCGCCCGCGCCCGTCGGTGATCGTCGTGCCCAGGAAGGCCATGTTGAGGCGGTCCCCGATGGCGGCCTCTGCGTCCGGGCGCGGCTCGGACGACTTCGTGACGGCCTGCGATTCGCCCGTCAGCGCCGCCTCCTCGATCTGCAGCCGCACGCTCTCGACGATGCGGCCGTCGGCCGGGACGCGCGCCCCGGCGGCCATGACGACCAGATCGCCCGGCACCAGCTGTGCCGATGGAATCGCCCGCTCCGCCCCCTCCCGAATCACATGCGCCACCCGCACCGACTGCTTCTGCAAGGCGGACAACGCCTGCGCCGCCCTCCACTCCGTCAGGAAACCGATGGCCGCGTTGATGACGATGACGACCAGGATAGCGGCCGCCTCGATGGTTTCGCCCATGGCAAAGGCGATCGCCGTGGCCGCGACCAGCAGGGCGACGATGAGGCTCTTGAACTGGGCCAGGAGGATCGCCAGGGTGGAGCGCGGCGGCGCCTGAACCAGGGCGTTCGGGCCGGACTCGGCGAGCCGGCGGGCAGCCTCGGCTTCGGTCAGACCGCGCGTGGCATCGGCCTGCAACCGATCGACGGCCTCGGCGACCGGCAGCGTGTGCCACGCGACCGCCTCCGGGCGGGCGTTCTGGCCGTGGCTACCCTCCGCCATCGGGCGATCTTCCCTTCAGCCCCCGGCAGATCGAGGCTGTGCGGGGTTGCACGCCCGCACGGTCTCCGGTCATGACCTGGCCCCCAGTCTCCCCCGTTCATGTTTCATGACCTGACCCCCTCGGTCCTGACCCCCTCGGTCCTCTCTGATTCCGGGCCGCAGGGCGCGACATGACCTCCCCGGCATCGTTCGTGCACACGTGCGACCCTGAGACCAATGCTACAGTCTCTATCCATGCGCATCCTGCTGATCGGGATGCTGGTGTGCCTGGGCACTGGCACGGCGGCGGCACAGCCCGGGGCCACCGGCCCCGTGGCCACGCTCAATGCCGAGGCCAAGGCCCTCAGCGAGACCGACCCGGAGCGGTCGCTCACCGTCGCCCTCGAGGCGCTGGCCGCCGCGCGCGCCGCCGGCGATGTCCGTGGGGAGGCCGAGGCCCTCAACTACGTGGCCTACGGCTACCGCAACCAGAGCCTGCTCGATATCGCGAAACAGAACGCCGAGGACTCGATCCGCCTGTCTGTCTCCCTCGGGGACGCGTGGGGCGAAGCCCAGGGCTACAACACGCTGGGCCTCATCGAGGCCGACGCCGGGCGGTTCCCCGAAGCCCTCGAAGCGCACCTCAAGGCGCTGGCGATTCGCGAACGCACCGGCGACAAGGAAGGCCTGTCGTACTCCTACAACAACCTCGGCAACGCCTATCGCAACATCGGCGAGTACGAAACGGCGCTCGAGTACCACGCACAGGGGCTGGCCCTCAAGATCGAGCTCGGCAACCGGTCCAGTGAGGCCTATTCGCACCACAACATGGGCCTGGTGTACTTCGCGATGGGCCGCTTCCCGGACGCCCTCGCGGCCTATCGGCGCGGGATGGCGATCCGCGAGGAGCTGAACGACCCGCGCGGGATCGCCGTGGCCCTCAACGCCATCGGCCAGGTGGAAGTGCAGACGGATCCGGCCGCGGCCCTGCGGACGTACGCGCAGGCCCTGGCCCTCCGGCGCCAGGTTGGGGACACCCGCGGCGAGATGGCCACGGAGTTGAACCTCGGCGACGTCTTCCGGCGCATCGGCAACGTCGCCGGCGCCACGGCCGCCTTCAACCGCGCGCTGACGATGGCCGAGGAGATCGAGGCGCCGCTGATGCGCTCGAACGCCCTGCGGTCGCTGGCCGAACTCGAGGCGGCACGGGGCGACTACCAGGCGGCGTACGCCCATCAGCTCCAGTACCAGCAGGTGCGCGACCAGATGTTCAATCAGGAGAACGCCGAGCGCCTGCAGCGCCTCCAGGTGGCCCACGACACCGACCGGCAGCAACGCCAGATCCGCCTGCTCGAGCAGGAAGGCGCGCTGCGCACCGCCGAGCTCACGCAGGTCAGGACGACGCGCACGGCGCTGGCCGCGATCGCGCTGCTGGTGCTCGTCAGCCTCGCGCTGCTGTACGGGCGCTTCCGGCTGAAGCAGCAATCGGAGGCCCGGTTCCGCGCCCAGGCCGAGGCCCTCTCGGAGGCGCTCGACCGCGTGAACGCCCTCAAGGGGCTGCTCCCCATCTGCGCCTCGTGCAAGAACATCCGCGACGACAACGGGTACTGGACACAAGTCGAGGCCTATGTCTCGAGCCACAGCGCGGCGGAGTTCACCCACAGCATCTGCCCGTCGTGCGCCGAACGGCTGTATCCCGAGTACCTCCCTGCCCCGGGGGCCCGGACGCCCTGATCCGAGGCCCCCGCAGTCGCGGGCGCTCACCTGTGCGGCCCCGTGCGCACCGGGGGCGCACAGCGTGCGCCTCCGGGTGACAGCCGTCAATGCCCATGAATGCACGCGTGGGCGCCGGGTCCGGATCTTGCTCTACCGCGAGCGAGGCATTCATGCGCTTGATCACCCGGCACGACACGTCGCTGGCCATCGCCCTCATCGCCGGCGCCATCGTCGCCTTCGAGCGGCCCCTGCGGTGGCTCCTCGACCTGACGCGTGACCTCGAGCAGCAGTACCGGGTCGACCTGCTCCCGGCGCTCACGTTGCTCGTGGTGGCGCTCGCCTTCCATCACTACAGCAAGCGCGTGCAGGCCCGGGCCGCCCTGGCCGCGCTCGGGCAGGAGATGGCCGAGACGCGCGCGCGCACCGAGGAACTCGAGCGGCTGATGGCGTTCGGCCAGGCCCTGGCCAGCGCCACCGACCGCGACGCCCTGTCGCAGGCGCTCGGACGCCACCTGCCCCGCCTCCTCGGCGACCGCGAGTGCACCGTGCTCTGGCGGCAGCCGTCCGGGGTCGAGGTGCTGCTGCGCGATGTCCGCATGGACCAGCGGCATACCCCCGACTCACTGCAGCGCCTCGTGCGCCTGGCGGCGGCGGGCGCCATCGGCGAGGCCGCGCGGCACGGCGTCGAGGGCGAACACGATGTCTGCTTCCCGCTGCTCACCGGGCCCCATGCCGTCGGCGCCATCATCATCCGCAACGAGCCGGCGCTGACGATGCGCGAGCGCGCGGCGATCGGCGCGGCGGGGGCCACGCTGGCGGTCGCGGCGCGTAACACGCGGCTGTTGCAGGATGCGCGACAGACCGGCATCCAGGACGCGCTCACCGGCTGCGTGGTCCGCGCGCATGCGGTCGAGGTGCTGCAGCACGAGCTGCATCGGTCGCGCCGCAGCCGCGAGCCGCTGGCGGTGATCATGTTCGACCTCGACGGCTTCAAGGGGATCAACGACACGTGGGGCCACCTGAAGGGCGACCTCGTGCTCCAGTCGGTGGGCGCGCAACTGCGCGAGGTGCTGCGCAGCAGCGACACGCGCTGCCGCTACGGCGGTGACGAGTTCCTGCTGATCCTGCCCGACACGCCGGCCTCCGGCGCCGCGCAGGTGGCCGACCAGCTGCGGCGCGCGATCGCCGCGGCGCCGCGCGACGAGGACGGCCTCCGCGTGACGGCGAGCATCGGCGTCGCCTCGGCGCTGCCGGGCGAACTCGACGTGGAGTCGCTCATGGGGAGGGCCGACGCGGCGCTCTACCGCGCCAAGCGGGAGGGACGGAACCGGTACTGCGTAAGCGAGGTCACGGAACAGGCCGCCCTGATGGCGGTGGCGGCAGGCTAGAAGAATCTGGTGATGTGGTGATGTGGTGATCTCGTGATCGGGGATCTTCAGATCTGGGGATCTGAAGATCTTGGATCTAGAGATCTGAGATCTGTGAGCCGAAAGCCGAGAGCCGAAGGCTGAGAGCCAAGAGCCAAGAGCCGAAAGCCGAGAGCCGAAAGCCGAAAGCCGAGAGCCGAGAGCCGAAAGCCGAAAGCCGAAAGCCGAGAGCCGAGAGCCGAGAGCCGAGAGCCGAGAGCCCAGCGCAGGCGCTAGTGGACGGGGGTGGCCAGCTCGTCAAGGCGCCGGGCGGGCGCCGGGTCTCCGCAGAACTCCGGTGAGCCGCGAATGGCGCCGGTGCGTCTGAGCCGGTAGAGTTCCAACTCCCTGGTCTTCGCCGCCAGTTCAAACGCGGCCGTGAAGTCGCTCGAGAACCCGAGGCCGTGCGCCACGCGGTCGCCATCTCCCGGCAGGCACGTGACGAGGACCCAGGAGACGTGGTTGGCCGGTGTGGCGATGGCCAGCCGCCAGTGTTCGCCGTTCCCTTCATGGACCACGCGCCGCAGCGGCATCCCGCGCGTCGACAGATCGTGCAGGATCGCGGCGGCCGTCCACATGCTGGCCAGCAGCCGCTCGTCACCGCTCACGGGCTCGAGTGCGTCGACGACGACGCGGAAGGCGTCGCGCTGATGCATATCCATCGCGGCCTCGCGTACGACCGGCGGCCGCACCCAGAGGCCCGCCTGCCACACGACGACTGCCGCGACGAGCGCCGTGCGCAGGCGCACCCACCCCGCATTCCGCAGCGCCAGAACGCCGGCCATCCCAAGCCAGATCGCCGGCACCAGGAGGAACACGGCGAACCGGTTCAACATCGGGTGTCCGGCATACGCGAGGCTCGCGTACAGCAGCGCCGCGGGAATCGGCGCCGCCGCCAGCAGCCGCATGCGGCCGGCGGGCGCGCACCGCGCCCGGGTGATCGCCCAGTGCGCACCCGCGGCCGCGAGAATCAACAGCCCCGGTCCCGCCGTCTGCACGGTTACGCGTGCGACCTCCGAGACGGCAGACAGCGGCCGTCCGAGGACCTCCGTCTGCGGAAAGAAGCCGCTGGCGACGAACCACGATCCGGTCATCGCCTTGCTCCACGCCGCCGCGCATCCGAGTGCCGCGACACACATCGCCGCAAGGGGTGCGACGCGATGGCCCCATCCACGCGCGCCGTCCGGCTGGCGGGACGCCCCCCACGTCGTGACCGCCACGATCGCCCCGGCGGCCAGCCAGGCTTCGTAACGCGTCAGCATCGCCAGCGCGAGCAGCGCGCTGGCCGCCCAGGTCCGCCACCGCTCGGTGCCGGGCGACAACAGCAGCGCCGTGGCGCCCGCGATCAATCCGAGCGTCAGCATCTCGGTCATCGGGGTGGCCTGCAGGTACAGCAGGTCCGGATGCGACACGACGAGCGCCACCGCCGCCACGCCGGCCCGCGGCGTGCCGGTGATCCGCGTCACGATGTGCAGGGTCGCCACGGCCAGCCCGGCGAACGCCGCGACGTTGATCGCGACCATGCCGAACCCGGTGGAGTACAGGACGTCGCTCTGAACGAGCGGCAACTGCAGCAGGTGTGGCAGCGGCAGCCAGATCCCGCCAAGCTGATCGAATCCTGGCGTCAGGCTGTCGAACACGCGGCGGGCCACGACGAGCCGGGCACGCGCATCGTTGTACGCGAGCGTGTAATCGAGAAGGGCTGCCGCCACAGCCGCCAGCACACCGATCGCTCCCGCGATCAGGAGCACCGCGCGCGTAGGCGCCGGAGCGTCAGTCGTCCACACGTCAGGTACCCCGCCGTCAGGTCGAGCGTCTCCGAGCCGTCGCCGGCGACCGTTGGCGCCTTCAGGGCCGGTGGCGAACAGGAGCCACGCGAGTTTCCGGCAACATGACGCGGCGCGCGGACCGGCTCACCCTGAGCCCTGGGCGCTGCCGAACTCCTCGATGCGCCGCGCGATCCCGTCGCGCACCTCACGGAACTTCGCCAGCGCTTCGTCTGGCGGCGCGCCCGCCGGATCGGGCAGCGGCCAGTGCAGCCGCCTCGCCTCACCCAGGAATACCGGGCACACCTCTTCCGCGCAGAGCGTGATGACCACGTCGACGGACGCGGGATCGATCGTGTCCACGCTCTTCGAGTGCTGGGCACGGATGTCGATGCCGATCTCGTCGAGCGCCTGAATGGCCAGCGGGTTCACACGTGTCGGCACGGAGCCGGCACTCTGCACGCGCACGCCAGGACCCAGCCGCGCACGCGCGATGCCCTCGGCCATCTGGCTGCGGGCGGAATTGGCGACACACAGGAAGAGCAGGTTCATGTTCGCTATTCGCTATTCGCCGTTCGCCGTTCGCCATTCGCGGTCGCCCGGCCGATTTGATAGGGTGGCTGCATGGGTGCGATCCGCGAAGGTCAGATCACCGGATTCTACCTCTTTGACGTGGCCGAGTCCGTGGATTTGGCGGCGTTGCCCGCGCTCATCGGCGGCGCCACGGCGCGGGCCCAGCTCGTCGCCAAGCCCGCCATCCCCGCCTACGTCCGCTACCAGCAGCCGCCGCTGCAGTTCGACGCCGACCCCATCGGCGGCGACGCGCTGGCGGGTGCGCGGATGCGCGTCAAGGTCTACGACTACGGCATCGTCTCGTTCGCGCTCACGCTGCCGTTCGCGGGCACGTGGGCCGAGTTCGACGCGCTGGCCCGACGAATCGGCGGCGACCCCCGGCTCGAGCACGCCGCCGAGGAGGAATGCCGGCGCCTGCTCGCGCGTATGGGCCCGGCGGTGCGCGGCCCGCGCGCGCACTTCCTGTCGGAGGACTACTTCGTCTTCGCCGTGAGCGCCCTCGACCCCCCGTCGTCCGCGGACGACATGATCGAGGTGCACGGCGAGGAGATCCTGGGGATGCTGAGCGGCGAGGCGGGGCCGATGAGCCGCCAGGAACACGACGAGGTCTTCCGGCACCGCCTGTCCTATCTCGCCACCGACCTGGTGGTCCCCACCTGGAACAACGCATTCGTGTACGACACGGAGGCGGGCCTGCAGGGCGCGCTCGAGCTCTTCGAGTTCGCCAACTCACAGCTCCTGCAGTTCCGGTACTACGACGACCGGCTCGAGGCGGAACTCGTCGAGAGCTACGCCAAGCTGCAGGCGCCGAGCCGCTGGTACGAGATCTGGCTCGGCCGCCGCTTCACGCGCGCCGCGCGCCATTTGCATGCGCTCCTCATCGACGTCACCGAGCTGACCGACCGCACGGACAACGCGCTGAAGCTCGTGGGCGACGTGCATGCCGCGCGCCTGCTCGCGCTCGTCTCGGCGCGGCTCGGCGTCCCCGCGTGGCGCAGCGCGGTGCAGGGCAAGCTGAAGACCCTCGACGATATCTACCGCTTCGCCGTCGACCAGACCGGCATGGACCGCGGCGAGGTGCTGGAGGCCGCGATTGTGGCGATCCTGCTGTTCGAGCTGATGCTGTTCTTCATGGGCATCATGACGTAGACCGCGCGGACGGCCTTCGGCTGTCAGCGATCAGCTCTCAGCTCTCGGCTTTCGGCTTTCGGCTTTCAGCTGTCGGCTTTCAGCTCGCGGCTCGCGGCCTACGCCTACGGCGTGGCGTTCGCGTCGGCTTGGGAAGATCCCCGGATAGATCTGCCAGATCTCACATCGCACATCACGCCTTAAGATCTCCACATCACCACATCACCACATCACCAGATGTGCCGAGGCGCACTAAACTAGTCGGCACCATGTCTGTGCGCCTTCGCTTTGCCCCTTCCCCGACCGGCTACCTTCATGTCGGCGGCGCCAGGACGGCGCTTTTCAACTGGCTGTACGCACGCCGGCACGGCGGCGTCTTCGTCCTGCGCATCGAGGACACCGACGTGGCGCGGTCGTCGGACGAGATGGTGGGCGGCATCCTCGAGGGGCTGCGGTGGCTCGGCCTCGACTGGGACGAGGGGCCGGAGGTGGACGGCCCGCACGGGCCGTACTTCCAGTCGGCGCGGCTCGACAAGTACCGCGCGGCGGCCGAGCAGCTGCTCGCCAGCGGCCAGGCCGTGCGCGACGAGGGCGCCATCCGCTTCACAGTGCCCGAGGGCCGCACGGCGTTCACCGACATCGTGCACGGACCGATCGCGTTCGAGAACGAGCACATCGAGCCCTTCGTGATCCTGCGGTCCGACGGCCACCCGACCTATCACCTCTCGGTCGTGGTGGACGACATCGACATGCGCATCACCCACGTGGTCCGGGGCGACGACCACATCTCGAACACGCCGAAGCAGGTGCTGCTCTACGAGGCGCTCGGCGCCCCGACGCCCGCCTTCGCGCACGTGCCGCTCATCATGGGCCCCGACAAGAAGCGCCTCAGCAAGCGGCACGGTGCGACGTCCGTCACCGAGTACGCCAAGCTCGGCTACCTGCCCGACGCGATGGTGAACTTCCTCGCGCTCCTCGGCTGGTCGCCGGGCAAGGGCGACCAGGAAATCTTCTCGCGCGACGAGCTCATCGCGGCCTTCACGCTCGACGGCATCAGCGGCGGCAACGCCGTGTTCAACACCGAGAAGCTCGACTGGTTCAATCATCATTACCTGCAGCAGCTGACTGACGATGCGCTTCGCAGCGCGATCGAGCCCTTGCTTGGTGCGGGGACACCGAAGGACCCCGCCTGGTGGGCGGGCGTGCTGGGGCTACTGCGTCCACGGGCAAAGCGGCTGACGGAGTACGTCGACCAGCTGCAGCCCTTCCTGCGCGGTCCGGCGGAGTACGATGCCGCCGCGGTGGCGAAGCATCTGTCGGCGCCGGGCGTCGTTGAGCACCTGACGGCGCTGCGCGGGGTGTACGAGGCGACCGGGCCCTTCGACGAGGCGACACTGGAGGCCGCACTGCGCGCCCTTGCCGAGACCCGCGGCGTGAAGGCGGGCACGCTGATTCACGCCACGCGGATCGCGATGACCGGCCGCATGGTCAGCCCCGGCCTGTTCGAGATGCTCGTCCTGCTCGGCCGGCCGGTGGTGGTGGAGCGGATGGACGGGCTGATAGAGTTTCTGGGGCGTGGGTAGTGGGTGGTGGGTAGTGGGTGGTGGGTAGTGGGTGGTGGGTAGTGGGTGGTGGGTAGTGGGTGGTGGGTGGTGGGGAGCCTCTTTGTGGGTTGTTTCTGATTGATGAGACGACGTGATTTCATTCGCACCATGGGAGTCGGCCTCGCCTCGACCACCGTCGCGGACCTGTCCCTTCGGCTTCGCTCAGGGCAAGCGAACCTGTCGGACCTGCCGGACCCGTCGGACCCGTCGGACCCGTACGACCTGATCGTCGTCGGCGCCGGCTCCGCCGGCTGCGTGGTCGCGTACCGCCTCTCTGCTGATCCCTCCGTCCGCGTCCTCCTGATTGAAGCCGGGGGGCCGAGTGCCGGGGATCCCGCCATCGAGACGCCGGGCCGCTGGGTGTCGCTGATGGGGTCGGCATGGGACTGGGGTTACGAGACCGAGCCCGAGCCTGCGCTGAACGGCCGCCGCATCCCGATCCCGCGCGGCAAGGCGTACGGCGGGTCGAGCGCCATCAACGCGATGGCGTACATCCGCGGCCATCACCGGGACTTCGACGCGTGGCGTGAGGCCGGCAACCCCGGCTGGGGATGGGACGAGGTCCTGCCCTTCTTCCGCCGGGCCGAGGACAACTCGCGCGGCGCGAGCGATGCGCGCGGCGCGGGCGGGCCGCTCGCCGTCGCGGACGGCACGGACCCGCATGCGGGCCATCACGCGTTTCTCGAGGCCGCGCGGTCGCTCGGCTTCGCCGCGGATCCCGTGTGGGAGTTCAACGGGCGCCGCCAGGCCAACGGCGCCGGCTTCCTGCAGAAGAACATCCGGAACGGCCGGCGTCACAGCACCGCCGACGCGTACCTGGCGCCCGCGCTCTCCCGCCCCAACCTCTCGGTGATGCCGCACACGCACGCGGCGCGGCTCCTCTTCGAGGGCACGCGATGCGTCGGCCTCGAAGTGATCCGCGAAGGACGCCGCGAGACCGTGCGCGCCACCCGCGAGGTGATCGTCTGCAGCGGCGCGATCGACACGCCGAAGCTCCTGCTGCTGTCGGGCGTCGGCCCCGCCGATCATCTCCGCGCGGTGGGCGTGCCCGTCGTGCTCGACCTGCCCGGTGTCGGCGCACACCTGCAGGATCACATGCGCATCACCGTCCGCTGGCGTGGCCGGACGATGCTGCCGCCGTCGAGCGTGACGGCGTGTCTCTTCACCTTCTCGGATGCCACGCGGCGTCCGCGCGCGGCGGATGACGATGTGCCGGACCTGCAGTTCAACGTGGGCCGGGGGTCGGACTCACCGGACGAGGCCCTCGGCATCACGATCACGCAGGGGCGCCCGCTGAGCACCGGCGAGGTCCGGCTGCGCTCGGCCGATCCGCTGGCGCCGCCCGTCATCCGCGGCCGCTTCTTCCAGGAGGAGGCCGATCTCGAGTCGCTCGTCTCGGGCGTGCTCATCGCACGCGAGCTGGCGGCAGCCGCCGCCTTCGACGCGCTGCGCGCCGAGGCGCTGGCGCCGGTCCCGGCCGTGCGCTCCCGCGCGGAGGTCGCCGCGTTCCTGCGCGGCTCGGCCGACACGATCTACCATCCGGCCGGCACCTGCCGCATGGGCCCGGGCGATGACGCCGTCGTGGACGCGCAGCTGCGCGTGCACGGCCTCACCGGCCTCCGCGTCGCCGACGCGTCGATCATGCCCCGCCTGGTCAACACCGCCACCCACGCCGCATGCGTGATGATCGGTGAAAAGGCCGCGGCCCTCATCGCGTCCTCAGACTGAGACGTACAAACACGAAGGTCACGAAGGCCACGAAGACGCACGAAAGAGTGTTCTCCTCAACGATCCGGCCCGGAACCGGATCCTTGAACTCGAGACATCACTTCGTGCGTCCTTCGTCTCTTCGTGGCCTTCGTGTTTGTACGTGACGCCTACCGCCCGAACGCGTAGAGCGCCTGCGTGGTGCGCACGTAGATCCGGCCGTCGACGATGGCCGGTGTGGCGTAAATTTCCTCGCCGAGATCGTTGACCACGCGCGTCCGGATCTCGGCGTTGGGCTCGACGACGACCACCGCGCCGTCCTGGCTCGAGAAGAAGATCTTCCCGTCAGCGGCCACCGGCGACGCGTAGTGCGAGCCGGGCGCCCCCTCGAGGCGGCCCTGCTTGAGCAGCGCGCCGGTCTCGGGGTCGAGCGTCGTGATGATCCCGTTGTCGTTCACCATGAACAGCACGCCGCCGTAGACGATCGGCGACGGCAGCTGCGGCACGCTGCGCTGGTACTTCCAGCGCACGGACGCGTCCGTCATGTCGCCGCGTCCGCCGAGCCGGATGGCCAGCATGCCGTTCTCGGACTCGAGCGCGGCGCGGTAGTACGACCACTCGTCCTTGTCGAGCTTGCCGTTCCTGTCGAGATCGGTCGCCTCGAACCAGAACGCGGCCGTGAACCTCGGCCACTCGTCCATCGACAGGAGCCCGTTCCCGTCCTTGTCGAACGTCTTCCACACTTCGTCGGCGGAGGGCACCGTCACCTTGTTGCCCGGATCGTTGACCGGCGCGCCGTAGCCGTTCACGTAGATGGTGTCGCCGTTGATCACCGGCGTGGACTTCATCTCGAACGATAGCCCCGCCACCCACCACAGCTTCTCGCCCGTCGCCGCGTCATACGACGTCAGCAGGAAGGATCCGGGCACCAGGATCTGATCGCGTCCGTCCTGGTCCTTCCAGAGGATCGGCGTCGAGTGCCCGCTCTTCGCTTCCGGCCGGTCCACCTTCCAGCGCACCGCGCCCGTGCGCTTGTCGACGGCCATGATGTAGGACTGCAGGCTCTGGTCGCACACCAGCACCACGGTGTCGCCGACGATGATGGGCGAGGCGCCCATGCCGTAGATGTTGTTGAACGGGCCGAGGGGCATGCGCCACAGCTCCGTGCCCGCGCGGTCGTAGGCCAGCATGCCGTAGTCGGGGAAGAAGACGTAGATGCCGTCGTGCTCGACGGCCGGGCTCGGCGACGCCGGGTTGTTGCGTTTGTCGACGACGTTCGTCGCGACCTTGGGGGCGGCCCGCTCCCACAGGATCGTCCCCTTCGCGCGGTCGATCGCCATCGTCACCAGCACGTCGTCGCGGAGCGCGGTGAGGTAGATGCGGTCGTCGAGCAGGATGGGAGAGGAGTGGCCCTGGGGCAGCGGGAGGCGCCACAGCATGTTCTTGTCGCGCCCGAATTCGGAGGGCACGTTGGTCGCGTCGGTGAGTCCCGACCCGTTCGGACCGCGGAACCGCGCCCACTCGTCGGCGCTCACGCCGGCGGTCAGGAACGCGGCAACCAAAACGCATGTGGCAGCGGGGCTCAGGGCGCGTGTCGTCATCAGCGCAGTATAGCCCCGCCCGCGTGGGATCCGGAGGTCCCCCGTCCCACCGCTCGTCACTGCCCGTAACCGGCCGACGCCTGCCGTCACGTACAAACACGAAGCACACGAAGGCCACGAAGAAAACACCGAGAATTCACTCGGCGATCCAGCGGCGAAACCGGATCACAAGAGTGACCTTCGTGGCCTTCCCGCCTCCGCTCGCCTCAGCATCAGGCGAGCTTCGGCGAGGTCACGCCGCAGCAGCCTCCGGCCGCGGAGGCGGACGTGGCCTTCGTGTTTGTCCGTGATCAGTGTGCGTACGCCGCGCGGTGTTCGCGGAGCAGGTCCCGTCCGAAGTCGCCGTCGAAGTCCCGCCACACCGAGTGGATGTGGTTGTTGCCGTTCTGGACGTTGTCGTACTCGATCAGGAACGTGGCGCCCTGGATCCGGTAGTAGTGCGGGCCGCCAGGCTCCACGACGCCGGCCCACCCGAAGCGCACATCGTCGAGCGACGGCATCAGCGCCTGACGACGCGCCGAGGCGAGCGGGGGTGCCATCCTGTCGAGATACGCATCGATCACGCGGACGAGCATCGCTCGCTGGTCCGCGCGCAGGTCGCGGACGGCGATCCCGACAGCGTCGAGCGGGGTCACCTGCGGATCCGCACCCGTCACGATGTCGCTCGGCGCCTGCGTGGTGAAGATCGCGACCTTGCGCTGATCGGTATCGAGTGCGGTGACGAACGCGCGGGCGAGATCCTCCACGTCCGCGAGCGGTCGCGTGCCCTGCATGGGTCCCTGGCGAACGATCGCCGGATTGGCGCCGAAGAACGACGGCGCCCAGGCCACGGCTTTGCCGTCGGCGACGGTGAAGTTGAGCGACAGGTGGTGGCCCTCGAAGCGCCACCCCCACGGTGCAGCGCCGCCCGGGATGCCGAACACGGAGATGAAGTACAGCTCCGGGTCTCGGCTGTCGCGCATCTCCATGGCGCGCAGCACGTTCTCGAGGTCGATGATCGTGGTGGCGGCCAGGTAGCCGCGCTGCCCGAGCCCGGTCTTGAGGAGCGCGTGCGCGCGCGCCTTGCCGGCCTCGTCCAGGGCCTTCAGCGACACGCCCTTCCGCTCGCGGGGGATGAAGTGGAAGTTCACCCGCTCTGCGTCGTCCACGGCGAAGCTCGCCTGGGCGCGCAGGTCGGGGGACAACCCGTTCAGGAAGGCGTTGGCCGCGGTGGCCATGTCCGACGGGGCCTGCGGCAGGGCCTGCAGGGTGAGGCCGAGGCCGGCCAGGACGAGGGTCGCGAGGACGACGGGGCGGGCAAGGGCCATGGAGCCTCCTCGGCCTGAAATGGCCGCCGATCCGGTCGAATCTACCCCCGCGGGCCCGTCGGAGGCAACGGGATCTTGCGGCCCGCGGACGGCGTCGATATAATCGGAAGTTCCTGCCTCGCTCGCGACCCCATGCTGGGAGGTCGTTCAACGGTAGGACAGCAGACTCTGACTCTGCTTATCGGGGTTCGAATCCCTGCCTCCCAGCCAACTCACTCGCCATTCAGCTCGCTCGTTGGCTGCGAGGCCGATTCAGGCACATCCCGACTCGCCTGCGGCTTCGCGGGATGAGTGCGAATCCCTCAGAGCCCAGCCAACTCACTCGCCATTCAATCGCTCGTTGTCTGCTCGGCAGGTTTCTAGCTCAAGCCCGAGCTCGCCGAAGGCTCGCTCGGAGCATGACCGAATCCCTCAGCACCCAGCCAACTTCGCTCGCCATTCAGCTCGCTCGTTGGCTACGAGGCCGATTCAGCCACATCCCGGCTCGCCTTCGGCTTCGCGGGTGGCAACCCTTTGGCCGTCTCCAGAACGTCTCCACATCGAGACCGCTAATCCGGGTTCTTGACATCGTTGGCAATCCGGCGCGCAGGCTTGAGCAATGCCAGGGTCTATTCGGCGCGGAGGGCCTCAGAGGGCTGAATACGCAGGCCTCGACGGGCCGGGCCCATCGTGGCGAACAATCCGACGATCGTCATGACCACGGCCGTGACCGGCAACAGGCCGCGGCCGAAGGAGCCGAGCAGCTCGCCGTCGCTGGCTTGATCGATCAATAGCGCTAGCACGAGGCCGACCACGACGCCTGCCGCGAGCTGCAGCGCCGCCCTCGTGAAGATGCTTCGCAACAGCTGGCCGGCATCAGCGCCCATCGCAGCCCGGATGCCGATTTCCCTGCGGCGCTGCGACACGGTGAACGACATCATGGCGTAGATACCGGCCGCCGACAGCAGCAGCGCGGTCAGGATCACCAGCGAGGAACCGAGCACCATCAGGCGGAGCCCAATCATCTGCTGCCGCTTCATCTCGCTGAAGGTCACGATCCGCAACCGCAGCGTGGGATCGAGCGCCGCGGTCAAATCTCGAAGGCGGGATGCAAACTGCAAGGGATCGTTGCCGCGCATCCGAATCAGCGCCGTCGCGCGCGTCGCGCCCGGCAGCGCGTGATAGATGACCGGTTCGACCAAGTCCGGCGCGATGGTGTTGGTGCCCAGGTCGGTCACCACACCGACGATCTCATATTGCGTGGTGGTGCCACTCCTCGCCGCTTCGCGCCTGCCCGCCTCGACGTAGTGCAACCGGCGCCCGACGGCATTGGCGCCGCCCAGCAGTTGATTCACGAATGCGCGATTGACGACGATGGCCTGCGTTGCGCCCGTGCCATCGCTGTCGTGTAACGCGCGGCCGGCAATGACCCGCGCGCCGAACGCGTCGAAGAAATCCTGGGCGACGCGGTTGAAGCGCACCTCGAGAGCACCGGCGTGAACGTTGACCGCTCCGTCAATGGCGATGCGCGCCCTCGGCTCGGCGCCCGGGATGGTGGTCGCCACCGTCACGTCATCCACGGCCGGTTCGGCTTCGAGGCGGGCCACGAGATCGGTTTTCGTTTTCTCGAAACGCACAACCGATTCGCGCTCGTAGACGGACGCTGGCATGCCGGCCGGGGGATCGGGATCAGCGGTGATCGTGGCCGCGAGGAAGGACCCTTCGCTGTAGTTGGCCGTCGTCAGGCCGCGTTGGAGTCCAGACCAACCCATCGTGATGGTCGCCGAGACTCCCGTCACCGCGATCGCCACCTGCGCAATGATCATGGCCGTCCAGACGCGCCCCAGGCGCAGCCCGTCGGTGCCGCTCGCCTGCTTCAAGGTGTCAAGCGCTCGTCGTCCTGTCGCGTGCAACGCGGGAAGCACGCCGGCGACCACGGCCGCGAACACGGTCAGCAGGGCGACGTACACGTACACCGCCAATGGCATTTCGGGCTTGAGGAAGTAGGGCAGCGCATCGTTGCCCTCGGCGGCATAGATGGCGAACCCCTGTGCGAGGCCGAATCTGGCGAGCCCGATGCCGGCGGCCGCGGCTGCCGCGCTGAGCACTAGTGCTTCGATGAACAGCTGACCGATAATGCGGCGGCGGCTGGCGCCCAGCGCCGTTCGAACGGCGATCTCCCGTTGTCGCGTGGCGGTCCGGGCGTAGACCAGGACGCCGACATTGACGGCGACGATCAGCGCCAGCAGGCTGCTCATCGACTGCAGCGCCATGAAGTCGCGGGTGGTGCTGCTCCCCTGGATGTCGAGGATCGGGTGCGCGTACGGCATCACGCGCGGTCGCAGCCGGGCATGCGTGGGCGGAAACGCGCTGGCCGCCTGCGCGCCAAGTGCCGAGAGCTCGGCCTGGGCTTGCGCCATCGACGCGCCGTCGCGCAAGCGTCCGAAGATAAAGATGTCGGGGCCCTCTCGCGGTCCGAACGTCGCAGCTTCGGTACTACTGAGGGGTATCCAGTAGCTGTGGTTGACGGGAAATCCGAACCCCTCGGGCATGACGCCGACGATGGTGTGCGCCACGTTGCCGAGCTGCAGCTCCCGCCCCAGCACCGACCGGTCACCGCCGAATCGCGAGTGCCACACGTCGTAGCCGATGACCACGATCGGCGAGGCAGCGGCACTCTCGTCGGCGGCAACAATCGCGCGTCCGATGACCGGATTCACACGGGTGATGTTGAAGCCGTCCGCCGTGATCTGTGCGACCTCAACGGACTCCACCGCGCCGCCGGCAACGGTTACGTTGCGCGCGATGGTTCGAAACGCGCCGATCTCCCCGACCGTCTTCATCTCGCGCCGCCACGTCACGAGATCGTGCATCGACCGCCGCATCTCGCTGTTCGCGTCGGTGTCCCAATGCTCGAGTGCCACGATCCGCTCACCGCCCTCGACCGGCAGCGTGGCGTAGAAAAAGGAATACATCAACGCGAAGAAGGCCGCGCCGATGGCGACGCCGACCGCCAGGCCCGCACCGCCGATCAACGACAGCGCGGGGTACTTGGCCAGCATCCGCGCGCCCAGCGTGAAGTCCGCCCGCGAGTTGTCCAGCCAGCGAAATCCGCGCGCGTCGTGCTCCGCCTCGGCCGCGCCGGTGCGGAACAATGACAGCACTCGCAGGACAACACGTCGGATGGTCGTCATCGGTTGAGCAAGCCCCGGCCCAGGAGCAGAGCCTCTCACATGGTCCACCAGGGCTTCAAGTGAAAGGCGATGGTTCGCCGGCACCTTTTTTTTCAGCCCGCGACCCGTTTTGCCCAATCGCCCCCTCCTATAGGCTAGACGGGCGATGCTGCATGTGGACAGGGACCTCTTCGCGGCGGCGCAGGCGGGCGACCGGGCGGCCCTCGAACGGCTACTCTCGCAGCTGCAGCCCGACATCCAGCGCTACGCGCGGTTTCAGTGCTATGCCTCGTCATCCATCGAGGACGTCGTGCAGGAAGCGCTGATCGTCGTCTATCGGCGCGTCGGTGACGTTCGGAGCCCAGCGGCGCTCGGCGCCTGGCTCGTGAGGGTCATCGCACGGCTCTGCGCCCTGCCGGTGCTGATGTGCCTGCGCAGCGTCGAGGAACTGAAGACCCTCGAGGATTCGGCGCGCTTCGCCCATGTGCCCGCGAATGAGCTGCGCCTCGACGTAGCGCGCGCGTTGGCGGCCCTGCCCGAGCGATACCGTCAGATCATCCTGCTGCGCGACCTCGAAGAACTCACGATCGGCGAGATCGCCCTGCGCCTGGCCATCTCGGTCGAGGCCGCGAAGAGCCTGCTCCGACGCGCCCGTGCCGCCGCCCGGCAACAGTTGACGGAGGGCGCCACATGACGGGTCCCGGGTCTGCGCACCCTCTGCACGAAAGGAAGCACCATGACCGATGCCGGCGCGACGCCTGACGCAGCGATCCCTTCCGTCGGAAAGACCATCGTCGTCGCCCTGCTGATGGGCCTGTCGATTGCAACCATTGGCACGATGTCGTGGGTCACGCTGATCAGGCTGAACATCAGCGAGCGTCCAGACGTGCCCTGGGCCGCGGTCGCGACGGGGTCATGGCTGGTCGTCATGCTCGCGTGGCTCAGCGGCCGCGGTTGGCCGCGCCGCACATCGGCGGCGCGACGATTCCACCTGCGCCTCTGGCGACCGCAGCCCGGCGCCTGGTCTGGAGACAGCCTGACCACGATCCTGGGCTTGATCGGCGCGCTGGTCGGACTCTATGTGCTGTACGTGCTGATGGGCACCAGTCGCCCGCCCGCGGACCTGAGTCCGTATCCGACAACCGCCATTCGCTTCTCCGCCCTGCTCATGGCCCCACTGGTCGCCGGCGTGGTCGAAGAGATGGCGTTTCGCGGCTACATGCAGAGCCACCTGGAGCGCATCGGGCCCACGTTCGCGATCCTGGTGACGAGCGCGGCCTTCACCCTCCTCCATGCCAGCCACGGCCTCGCCTACCTGCTCGCCCTCGCGCCAGGCCTCTTCCTCGCGTCGGTGGTCTACGGGTACCTGGCGCTGAAATCGGGGTCGATCCTCCCGGGGATGGCGCTGCACTTCGCCGGCGACCTTGCCTTCTCCTACTTCGCCCTTCTCGGCGGCGATTCCGCGCGGCTGTTTGCCCACTAACCGACGTCCTGAGAACCTCAAGCTCTGAACGTCACCTCACCTCAGCAATCCGCTGTCCTCCCGCCAGCACGTCGTCGCGCAGAATCTGTTGCATCCGCTCTGGCTCCTCGAACATCGGGCTGTGGGCCGAGTGCTCGAACGAGTAGAACCGCTTGCGCGGCGCCCGGAGCTGCTCGAAGTAGGACCTCGCCTCGACGTACGAACAGGTGTAGTCGTGGACGCCACTGAAGAAGTAGACAGGAATGTCCAGCTCGGGCACCGTCTCCTTCAGATCGGTCGCCAGCATCGTGGCCCACTGTGCGCTCACACCGGCGCGGGCCTTGCCGCGCCACAGGTTGAGCTTCTCCGACAACGTGTACTCCCGGCTTCGCAGCGACCGCAGGAAGACGCCCGTCATCACCGACGTCATGTCGCGCGTGGTGCCGATGCCAAGCTGGTGCATCGCCTCGTCACGCAGCGCCAGGTAAGCCGGCGGCGTCCCCCCCGTCATGGTGACGGGCGCGGCCTCGAGACGCCGCACCATTCGGCCGTTCTTCCGCGCCCGGAACTGCTCGAGCATGTACTCGTAGGCCCTGCGCTCGGACGCCAGCTGGTGCGACATCTGCGCCACGCCCAGATACGCATGGAACAGCTCCGGCGCGCGCTGCGCCGCCTGGATGCCGATGAAGGTCCCCCCTGAATGCGCCATCAGGTAGACCTTCTCCGTGTGGAAGCGCTCGCGGAGGTACCTCGCGAGCGCGATCGTGTCGGCGATCAGCTGCTCGACCGTCACCGTGTCCGGGGACGCGTCCGCGCGATACGACAGCCCCGAGCCGCGCTGCTCCCACCACACCACGGTGAAGAGGGCCTCGAGACCCGTGGGGTAGTGTTCCGTCAGGAAGTACTCGGGCATGCCGCCATGGAGGTAGAGCAGCACGGGGTTCGTGCGGTCTCTCCCCGTGATGAACATCCCCTGCTCCGCCCCGTTGATGACGACGCGGATCTTCTCCGAGATGCTGCCCGGAAGCCGCAGGCCGGCCGCGTCGACGAACGGCCTGGGCGTTCCGGGGTGGCTCCACACCAGCAGTGTGCCCAGGAGGATGAGGCACACCGCCAGCAGCGCCGCAGTGAAGAGCAGCAAAGGGCGCCTCATCTTTCGCCAGCCCGTGTGTCAGGCGTCGCCCTCCTTCCCGTGCACAACCCATACCGGGTGATGCTCTCCCGGAAAGAGGCCGGGACTCGGGTTCGGCGGGATTGGTGCCGGGGTTCCGGCGACGGGGTGTTCCTACGTGGCGGCGAGGGGGTGGCGCCACCGCGAACGGTTCCTCCGAGGTCGTCGGCCTGGAGCAGCGCCGACGTCTTGTCGATGTTGTGCCGCGAGAAGCGATCGCCCTTCCCGAACGTGACCAGCTCGAACGCCTGCGGCGCCGAAAGCGTGCGCGGCATGGGCGCCCGGCGTCATGTCTGGGACGTCAGCACTTCGAGCGGTGTGTGGTCGACGGTTCTTGCATCGAAGAACTATTCGAACATCGCCGTGATGTCACGATGGCTGGGGGCCTCGTCTGCGAACCTGAAGGTGCCCCGGTCCCGCATCTCCCTGGCGGCGCGAAGAAACGCGCCGAGCGCGGCGCGCGAGAGCGCGCCGCCGACGCTGACGCGTCTGACGCCGATCGCTGACAGCGTCGCCAGGCTCAGCGGCCCGCCGTGCAGGCCCATCAGGACATTGACCGGGCGGTCGACGGCGCGAACGACCTCCGCGATGTCCTCGTGGCGGGTCAGGCCGGGCGCATAGAGCACGTCGGCACCGGCGGCTTGGTAGGACTGCAACCGGGTGATGGTGTCGCCGAGGTCCGGTCTTCCCGCCAGATAGTTCTCCGCACGCGCCGTCAGCGTGAAGCGACACGGAAGGCTGCGCGCAACTTCGGCGGCCGCCCGGATCCGGTCGGCCGCGTGCTCGGTGTCATACGGCACAGCACCCGCGGACCGTGGCAGGTCCTCGATCGATCCTCCGGCGAGCCCGGCCTCGGCGGCGAGTCTGATGGTTTCGGCCACCGTGTGTGGAGCGTCGCCAAAGCCGTTCTCGAGATCAGCGCTCACCGGGAGGTCAGTGGCCGACACGATGGTCGCGGCGTGCGCGATTGTCTCGTCGCGGCCGATCGTGGCATCCCGCCGTCCGACGGAGAAGGCATAGCCGGCGCTGGTGGTGGCCAACGCCTCGAAGCCCAGATGCGCGAGCAGCCGCGCTGTGCCGATGTCCCATGGATTCGGAATGATGAATGCCTCGTCTCGCGCATGCAGGGCGGCGAAGGCAGCGCCCTTCTCGGCTTGTGTCAACATGGGCACCTCACGGTATCACTGGAAGAGCAGCGGGCACATCGAGTGTGCCATCGACGACCTCGACGAAGTTGCGCTCCTCACGAAGAATCAGCTGCCTCGTCTGCGCCATGGCGAAGTTGGCGCGCGCTTCGGGATCGGCCTTCAAACGTGCGCGATACGTCTCGTACGACGCGAGGCTGTCGAACGCGATCAAACCCCACGCAACGTCGTTTGTGCCTTCGTGGGGAAGAAAGTACCCGACCAGGTGACCTCCGCATCTGGGGATGATGCGCCCCCAGTTCCGTGCGTACTCGCTGAACGCGTCTCGTTGAAACGGGTCGATCTGATAACGAATCACGCACGTCACCTTCATGCGGGTCCTCCTCATGGGTTGTGTGGTTACGGCCTCAGTGAAGCCAAGAGTCAGCGCGGCGCTTGTCGCGCCGATCGTGGCAAGAGCGTCGCGGCGGCCGATCGTGGTGCGTGGGAGTTCTGATGCCTGCATGGGATGGCAGTGTGCCCGTTGCCGCGCAATGACACTTCGTCTACCATCACAGCATGGATGTCGACCACCCCGACCTGGCGGCGGCGTCGATTGCCGCGGCCATCGGCGAGCCCGCGCGTGCCCGCATGCTCTACTCCCTGGCGGACGGCCACGCGCGCACGAGCACCGAACTGGCCGCGGTTGCTGACGTCACGCCATCAACGGCCAGCGTGCACCTGCAGCGGCTGAAGCACCTGCGTCTGGTCAAGGTGCTCGCCCAGGGGAAGCACCGGTACTACAGCCTGGCAGACGCCAACGTGGCGTCCGTGCTCGAGGCGCTGAGCGTGCTTGCCGGTGGTGCCCGCGATGCCTTCGTCCCGAACACGCCGAATCGGCTGCGCGCCGCGCGGCTTTGTTACGATCACATCGCCGGCTCGCTTGGCGTGTGTCTGCACGACCGGTTCACAGGCCTCGGCTGGTTGACCGGCGGCTCGGCGCCTGACGGCGCGTACGACCTCTCACCAGCAGGCGCAAAGGCGTGTGCGGGGCTCGGCATCGACGTCGCCGCCACTCGAACGCTCCGTCGTCGTTTCGCGTACGCGTGCCTCGACTGGAGTGAACGACGGCCCCATCTCGGCGGCGCGTTCGGCGCGGCCGTGCTGCACGTGGCGCTCAAGAGACGTTGGGTGCGCCAGGATCTCGACAGCCGCGCCTTGAGCGTTACTCGCGCTGGTGAACGTGAGATGCTGGCGCGGTTCGGTCTTGACTGGAAGGCTCGATGAGCCGCACCTCCCGTGGGCAGAATTCCTGTGCGGATGTCGAAATCCGGCCTCCTCGGACGTCATGGAGAAAGAACGACGGGTCCTTCCGGTCCCGCCAGCGTGTGGAGAAGGCTCATGCGGTACGTCATGCTGATTTACGAGACGCCGGCTGACTTCGAGGCTCGAGGACCCTCGGTGCGCGAACCTTACGTTGCCGCCTGGCGCGCGTATTACAGGGCGCTGGTCGACGCCGGCGTCTTCGCTGGCGGCGGCGCCCCGCTCGAGGACACCGCGACTGCCACGACGATTCAGATGAAGGACGGCCGGCGTCACGTTCAGGACGGCCCGTTCGCCGAAACCAAGGAGCAGCTTGGGGGATTCATGATTCTGGACGTGGCGTCGATCGACGCCGCGCTCGAATGGGCCGCGCGCTGCCCCGCCGCGGCGACGGGCGCCGTCGAGGTGAGGCCGATGGCGGTCGCGATGCACGCGACGATCACCACGCCCTGACGCTCGATGGCGGATGCAGGCCGCACGGTGGAGGCGGTGGCCAGAACGCAGTACGGCCGCCTGCTGGCGTTCCTCTCGTCGGCATTCGGCAACGTCGACGAAGCCGAGGACGCGCTCGGCGAGTCGTTGCTCGCGGCTCTCACGTCGTGGCCGAACGACGGCGTGCCGAAGAACCCGGGCGCCTGGCTGCTGACGGTCGCCCGCCATCGGCTGATAGACGGCGCGCGCCGGACGGGCGTGAGGCACGAGCACGCAGACGCGATCCGGGCGCTCGCCGCCGAGCCTGCCACCTCGGCGACGGTGGGCGACATGTTCCCGGACCGGCGTGTCGAGCTGATGTTCGTCTGCGCGCACCCCGCCATCGATCCTTCACTGCATGCGCCGCTCATGCTCCAGACCGTGCTCGGCCTGGACGCCGCGCGCATTGCGCAGGCGTGCCTCGTGGCACCGGCCACGATGGGGCAGCGACTCGTGCGCGCGAAGCGGAAGATTCGGGGGGCGGGCATTCCCTTTCAGGTTCCCCCGGCACCCGAGCTTCCGCCGCGGCTGGATGCGGTGCTCGAAGCCATCTACGGGGCGTATGGTCTCGGCCGCGACGACACGGAGGGCACCGACACGGGCGGAAGGGATCTCATGGATGAGGCCATCTGGCTCGCGCGCGTCGTGCGCGAACGGTTGCCCGACGAACCCGAAGTGCGCGGGCTGCTTTCCCTGATGCTGTTCTGCGACGCGCGGCGCGCGGCCGGAAGATCCCGGGACGGCCGTTACTTGCCACTCTCGGAGCAGGATCCCGCGGTGTGGTCGGCGCCAGAGATTCAGGAGGCTGAAGCCGAACTCGCCGAGGCCGCGCGATTCGGGCGGTGCGGCCGGTTTCAGCTCGAGGCCGCCATCCAGTCGGTGCATGTCGATCGCGCGCGCACCGGCCGCACCGACTGGGGGGCCATCGTGATGTTCTACGATCAACTCGTGCACGTGGCCCCGACGCTCGGCGCCCGCGTCGCTCGAGCCGCCGCCGTGGCAGAGGCGTCCGGCCCCGCAGACGGGCTGGCGCTGCTCGATGCGCTCGGCAGTCCTGCCGTCGCCACCTACCAGCCCTACTGGGCCGTGCGCGCCCACCTGCTGCGCTCGCTCGATCGCCTGTCCGAGGCAGCGGCAGCCTACGACCGGGCGATCGGGCTGACCGAAGACCCCGCCGTTCGCCGCTTCCTGCTCGACCGGCGCAGCTGACGGCCGCTTGTCGAAATACCGGCCTCTCGAACGCCATAAGAACAAATGGTCGGGGCCACCACGGCTCCGGCCGGAGTCGAGGAGGCAGGAGATGTGTCCAGCGTGTGTATCGACGATGGTGCTGATCGTCGCGGGTGCGGGATCGGCGGGCGGCCTGGCCACCGTCGTCGCGAGACAGGTCCGCAGGAAGCCTGCGGCGATGCTCTCCGGCCATGACGCGCCGGAGGGACCGGCGGACGAGGAGAAAGTGCGATGAAATCCAAGACCGACCTTCATGGCTCTGGCGCGGCGATGAAGACACCCCCGATTGTGTCGCCGCAGGAGTGGGAGGCCGCACGGCTGCAACTGCTCGTGAAAGAGAAGGAGCTGACTCGCGCCCGTGACGCCCTGGCCGCCGAGCGCCGGCGGATGCCGTGGCTCGCCGTGGAGAAGGAGTACGAGTTCGATGGGGCCGGGGGCAGGACGAGTCTGCTCGACCTGTTCGAGGGGCGCCGGCAGCTGATCGTCTACCGCGCGTTCTTCGAGCCTGGCGTGCATGGGTGGCCGGACCACGCCTGCATTGGCTGTTCCTTTGGAGCAGATCAGGTCGCCCACCTCGCCCATCTGAACGCGCGCGACACGACGCTCGCGTACGTCTCGCGTGCACGGCAGACGGACATCGCCCGCCTGAAGGCGCGGATGGGCTGGAGGATGCCCTGGTACACGATCACCGACGGCTTCGATGCCGACTTCGGAGTGGATGAATGGCACGGCACCAACGCGTTCATACGCGACGGCGAGCGCGTGTTCCGCACCTACTTCATCAACAGCCGCGGTGACGAAGCAATGGGCACGACCTGGAGCTACCTCGACATGACGGCGCTCAGGCGCCAGGAGACGTGGGAGGACTCGCCGGATGGCTACCCTCGGAGCCGGCCGTACAAATGGTGGAACTGGCACGACAGCTACGTCCCCGACGCCGCGCCCGACCCGAAGTGGGTGCAGGTGTCGGATGCAGGGGAGGCCGCCTTTCGAAAGCGCGACGGGTAGCTCGCGACGGCGGTCTCGGCCGATGGCGGGGTGCCGGCGCAGCGTCGGCTGGCACCCCGTGCCATCCCTGACGCGCGACGTGGAACGGAGACGAATGTGACCCTGAGGCCGCGCGTGGGCTTCGCTCAGAGCACACATTCCCGATGGACGAGGGCTCCCACATGGGACACTCACTGAACCATGGGCTTCTCTCGTCGTCGTCGCGCATAAGGCACACAAGCCGGCCGCGGTGACGCCGCCTCCCGGGCGGCCTCACTCAGGCGTGTCCAGTCCGGGCACCATGACGCATCAGGCAGAGTCGGACGTGAAGTGATGACCCACACAGAGATCCCCCCGTTCCTGATCGCGCTCGAGGATGCCTTCAACAAGGCAATGATCTCCAATGACGTGGAGCAGATTTCGCGTTGCGTCACGGACGACTGGATACTCGTAACCCCAGAGGCCGGCCCCATTCCCCGCTCACGCATCCTGGGTGTGATCGGTTCTGGCCTCTTGAGCCACGCCACGATGACCAAGGTTGCCACTCATGCGTGTGTCATGGGAGACATGGCATGGGTAACCGGCCGCGGCCAGAACACCGGCACCTTCAACGGGGACGCTATTGAGGCCGACGAGTACATCACCGACATCTACCGCAGAGTCGATGGAGAGTGGCGCTGCATGCTGACGCACCTTACACCCGTAGCGTCGACGAACGGCCTGGGCGTTCCGGGGTAGCTCCACACCAGCAGCGTGCCCAGGAGGATGAGGCACACCGCCAGCAGCGCTGCAGTGACGAGCAGCAAGGGGCGCCTCATCTTTCGCCGGCCTGTGTGTCAGGCGTCGCCCGCCATCCCGTGCACCACCCCTACCGGGTGATGCTCTCCCGGAAGGAGGCTGCGGCTCGGCGGTTCGGCAGCCTCAGTGCCGGGGTTCCGGCGAAGGGGTGTTCCTCAGGCCTGGGACGTCAGCACCTCGAGCGACAGCGACTTGATCAGCGCGTGCAACGGGAGCCCCGTCACGATCCCGAGTTGCGTGACGGCGTCCCGCGTCACCTCCGCCAGCAGCCGGACCTCGCCCACGACGATCTGCACGACCACGTGATCGGCGTCTCGGTCGCCGTACATCGCCGAGACGGCCCCCGACAGGACGTTGTGCAGGCTCAGGCCCCGCGGCGGCTCCTTCGCCAGGATGATCTCGCGCGCCGGAATCCGCACCCGCACGCGCAGGCCCTCGACCAGGGCGCGGCACGGCGCGAAGAGGGTCCCCCCCTGAAAGGCCAGCTCCGCCAGGCCCCGTGACGCGTGGATCCGCACGACGGTCGCTTCGAACAGGCTCCCGAGACCCGCGGTCTCGCGCAGCCACGGGAGATCAGGCCGGCTCGTCAGCGCACCGAGCGGGCCGAGCGCCACCATGCGACCCCCGTCCAGCAGCAACAAGTGCGTCGCCAGACGCACGACATCGTCGAAGTCGTGCGTCACCAGGATGAGCGGAATGTCGAGCGACCGGCGGATCTGGTCGATCTCGTCCTGCAGGTGCCGGCGCACCGATCGATCGACGGCCGCGAACGGCTCGTCGAGGAGCAGCACGGCCGGATCGCGCGCGAGCGCCCGCGCCACGGCGACGCGCTGACGCTCACCACCCGACAGCGCCGCAGGACGACGGTCCCGGTGACGGGAGAGGTGCACGAGCGTCAACAGGGCCTCGGCGCGTGCACGGCGCTCGCCGCGCGGGAGATGCCCGAGGGCCGTCATCACATTGCTGAGTGCGGTGAGGTGCGGAAAGAGCGCGTAGTCCTGAAAGACGACACCCACCGCGCGGCGATGCACCGGCACGGAAGACCGCGCCGCGGTGTCCACCCAGGTCTCGTCGCCCGCCTGCACCAGGGCCTCGCTGGGCGTGTAGAGACCGGCGATGCTGCGGAGGATCGTCGTCTTGCCGCTGCCAGACGGGCCGAAGATGGCCAGCACCTGCCCGGGGTCGCAGGTGAAGGACACGTCGAGCGGAATCGGCGCCGCCTGCCGCAGCGTCACGCCGAGGGCGCGACTACCCACGACGCCCCGCCGCACGTCCGAGCCATGTGGTGACGCTCAGGGTGGCAACCGCGATCACAAGCAGCGTGGCCGCCATGACGCCGACGGCCTGATCGTCGAAGGCCTGCAGCCGATCGTAGATGGCGATGCTGAGCGTGCGTGTTTCCCCGGGGATGTTGCCGCCGACCATCAGCACCACGCCAAACTCCCCCAGCGTATGCGCAAACGCCAGCATGGCGGCCGTGAGGATGCCCGGCCAGGCGAGCGGGATCTCGATCCGGAGGAACCGCTGGAGCGGCGTCAGGCCGCAACACGCCGCGGCCTCCCGGACCTCCCGCGGTACGGACTCGAACGCGCGCTGAATCGGCTGCACCACGAACGGAATATTGACGATCATCGACGCGACCAGCAGCCCCGCGAACGAGAAGGCCAGCGTCTGGCCGGCGACGGCCTCGAAGGCGGCGCCGAGCGGTGAGCGCGGGCTGAATATCACCAGCAGGTAGAAGCCGAGCACCGTGGGCGGCAGGATGAGCGGCACCGCGACGAGCGCCTCGACGACGGGCTTGAAGCGGAAGGTGCGGACGGCGAGCGCGTGACCGGCCCAGACGCCCAGCGGGAGCAGGACCACCACCGTGGCCAGAGCCAGCAACGACGACACGCGAAGTGCGGCGAAATCCATCGTTTACTCTGGCAGGGCGAAGCCGTATCGGGCCAGCATCTCGCGCGCGACGGGCTCCTGCAGGTAGTGGTAGAACTGTTCGGCCACGGGACCTGCGTTCTCGAGCAGCACCATGCGTTGCCTGAGGGGCTCGTGGTCGTCGGCGTCGATCAGGAAGTGCGTGCCCCGATCCGCCATGGCGGGGGCGAGCGCGAGCGAGTAGGCAATGATGCCACCGACGGCATTCCCCGTGGTGGCAAACTGCGCCGCCTGGGACACGTTCTCGCCCAGCACCAATCGCGGGCGCAGCGCCTCCCACAGTGCGCGCGTGCGCAGCGCCTGTTCGGCCGCCCGGCCGTAGGGGGCGTGATCGGGGTTCGCGATGGCGAAGCGCGCCACCTCGTCACGTGCGATCAGCCGGGCGAGGCCATCGAACCCCTCGCTCGGGATCAGCGGAGAGCCGGGCGGCGCGAACAGGACGATGCGCCCAATCGCGTACAGCGTGCCCTCGTCGCGCGTCCGTCCGGCGCGCGACAGTTGTTCGACGAACGCCTCATCCGCCGAGAGGAACAGCGCGAACGGCGCTCCGTCCTGGATCTGCCGCGCGAGCACGCCGGACGATCCGAAGACGAGCTCCACGCGATCGCCGGTGTCCTGGGCGAACCGATCGGCGATCTCCGTCAATGCAAACTGCAGGTCCGACGCAGCAGCCACCCTGGGGGGCGCGGCCCCTGATGCGCAGCCGTGTCCGGCGACGAGGGCGAGGAGGACGAGCGGGACCCCCGGGCCCACGCGGCGCCGAGCCAGCACGATCGCGCCGACGACGCCACCGCCAAACAGCAGGCCCTCGATTCCGGCGAGACCGATCTGTGTCAGCGCGCCGAAGTGCACCTCGCCGAAGAAGCGGCCCAGCGGGTCGAGGTTGAGACGCGAGCCGGCAAACGAGCGGGCGAGCAGGGCCAGGCTCCCGCCCATCAGGTTGCCACCAGCCAGCGGGATCGCGAGGCCCGCGGCCATCCCGCCGGCGGCCGCGCCCGCGACCGGCCGCCAGGCCGGCACCCGGTCGAGCCCACCCCCGAGCTGCGCGCCCGCGGCGAGGGCGGCGCCGAGCACGGCGCCCTCGAGGCCGCCCGTCATGCCGACCGGCGCCCGGCCGAAGAGGAGGTTGAACACGTCGAGACCAAGCAGCGTCGCCACCCCGCCGGCCAGCAGGCCGCCAAGGCCACCCCCCGCGATCCGCGCCACGCCGCTCCCGGTCAGTGCGCCCCCGGCAGCCATCCCGAAGCTCACGCCAAACGCCCCCGCGGCCCCGACGACCACGTTGAGCACGATGAGGACGAGGAGAATCGAGGCCGTCCCGACGCCGGCCTGGGTGGGTGTGAACGCCAGGGCGATCCCGTACAGCACACCGCCGAACGCCCCCGCGGCCGCACCGCCGACTGTCCCGGCGGCGCCGTCCGCCAGGAACGCCTGCCAGCCTGAACGCCGGAAGACCTGGGACGTGGACTGGGATGGAGGTGCGGCCGTGTTCGCCGAGGGGACCGTGTCGCTCGCCGGTGCGGCTCCCGGCCCGGCGTCCGGCGCGCCGACGGAGAGCGTCTCCACGGATGCCATGAACCGGTACCCGTAGCCAGGCACGGTCTGCACGTAGCGCGGTCGCGCCGCCTCGTCGCCGAGCTGCCGCCGGATCTCCTTGATGCACTGCGTGAGCGCGGCGTCGCTCACGATGACATCGCGCCAGACCTCGGTGAAGAACCGGTCTTTCGTGACGAGCTCACCCTGGCTCCGCGCCAGCAGCACCAGCGCGTCGAAGTAGCGCGCCGTCAACACGATCGGGGTGCCAGCCCTGCTGACCCGCCTGTTCGGCACGTCGATCAGGACGTCCTCGAATCGATACTGCGGCGCGTCTGGCAGCATGCTCAGATAGATCTCACGTCGTGCTCACGACTTCCAGCGGTGTGTCGTTGACGATCGACTACCGGGCCCTCGTTTGGGCGGCCCGCGGAATCTCGGCCGAGCCGAGGCGCTGGTGGTACCTCTTCAGTCGAGTCAGTCCACTGGAGGGGTCCGCTCGCATCCTATACCGGACTGGCGGGGGGACACATGGTGGGGAAGCTGCTGGCAGGGCTCGTCGTTGCGCTCGGGATGCTGACGGGGCTGGGGTTCGTGGTCAAGGACGTGCTGCTCATGACGGCCCCGCTGCATACGGAGGAGGCCCCTCCGTCTCGGGCGGCCGCGCCGCCGGCGGCGCGGTGGGCACGCGCGGTCGAGGCAAGCCGGCGCCTCGCCGACACGGCGGTCGTCGACGGGAACCTGCCCGGCGTGTCCGTGGCCGTCGGCGTCGGTGGCGAGATCGTCTGGGCCGAGGGTGTCGGCTGGGCCGACCTCGAGCAGCGGATCCCGATGACCCCGAAGACGCGCTTCCGGATCGGCACCGCCTCCACGGCGCTCACCTCGGCCGCGGTTGGACTCCTGCTGGAGGACGACCGGCTCACGCTCGACGAGTCCATTCAGACCTACGTGCCTCAGTTCCCAGCCAAACAGGCGCCCGTCCCGGTGTTCGACAAGCTGGAGCGGCGTCTGCTTTCGCAGCCCGTGGACACGGCGGCATGGCCCGTGACGCTCCGCCAGGTGATGGGGCATGTGGCCGGCGTCAGGCCCGACGGTGGCGACGAGGGGCCGTTGTTCTCAGTACGCTGCGAGCGGCCGGTCGACGCGCTGCCGTACTTCGCGGACCGATCGCTGCTCTTCGCGCCGGGGACCCGTTACCGCTTCTCGAGCTACGGCTGGATTCTTGTGAGTGCCGCCGTCGAGGCCGCCGCGGACGAACCGTTCCTCGCGTTCATGCAGCGGCAGATCTTCGAACCCCTCGGCATGAACGACACGATGGCCGACTCCGCGACGGAATCCATTCCGGAACGGGCGACGTTCTACTTCCCGAGATTCGGGGCGGACCCCCTCTACGGCCAGCATCTGATGCGCCCGCTCGACTACTCGTGCTACGCGGGAGCCAGCGTGTTCCTGTCCACGCCGTCCGACCTCGTGCGCTTCGGCCTGGCGATCACTGGCGGCAGGCTGCTGCAACCCGCCACGGTCCAACGGCTCCAGACGTCACAGCGCCTGGCGTCGGGGCAGGAGACGGGTTACGGACTTGGCTGGGATGTCGAGATCGTGTCGCTGGCGGGGGCCCCCACGCGCCAGGCGGGGCACGACGGCGAGTCGCTCGGGGGGACGGTGGCGTCGTTCATGACGTTCCCCGATCTCGGGATCGTCGTTGCCGTCACGTCGAACATCTCGTACGCGCAGGTGGCGCCGCTGGCGCTCGCGATTGCGGAAACGTTCGCGCGGGACGCGGGCGCCGTTGATCAACGCATCACGCGTTGAGGCCGCATCGCTCGATGCGATCCCCGAGCGTGGTGCGCTTGATCTGCAGCAGCGCCGCGGCCCTGGTCTTGTTGCCGCCGCTGGCCTCCAGGGCCCAGCCGATGAGGGTGGCCTCTTCCTCGCGCATGCGGGCGTCAAGGGAGAACGGTGTTGCGTCCCCGCGCGCGGCCTCGGGCGGCAGGGCCTCCAGCGTCGGCTGCTTCGAGGCTTCCAGCATGATGGTCATCGACAGGCACCCGGTGCGCATCGTGCCACAGGTGCAGGTCTGCGCCATCCGCTCGCACGCGTGCTCGAGCTCCCGCACGTTTCCGGGCCACGGGTAGCGAAGAAAGGCGTCCTGGACCGCGGAGGCGATGGCGGGCACGGCTTCGCCGCGCCGGCGGCAGTAGCGAGACAGGAAGTGGTCCATCAGCATCGGAATGTCCTCGCGACGCTCCCGCAGCGGCGGCAGCAGCACCGAGAGGACGTTCAGGCGATGGTAGAGATCCTCGCGGAACGTGCCGCTGGCCACCAGGTGCTTCAGGTCGCGCTTGGTCCCTGCGAGAATGCGCACGTCCACCGGTATCGTGTGCGAACCTCCCACGCGTTGGACCGTCCGGTCCTGGAGCACGCGCAGCAGCTTCACCTGCATCGACAGCGGCACGTCATCGAGGTCGTCGAGAAACAGCGTCCCCCCGTCGGCGAGTTCGAAGCGGCCGGCCCGGTCGTGGGCCGCACCGGTGAACGCGCCACGGGTGTGGCCGAAGAGTTCCGACTCGACGATCTCGTCGGAGAACAGCGCGCAACTGACCGCGACGAATGGCCGGCCACGGCGGCGGCTCGCCTCGTGAATCGACGTGGCGGTGACCTCCTTGCCGGTACCGGTCTCCCCGGTGATGAGGACCGTGCTCTCGCTCTCGCTGATGGTGCGGACGAACGCGAAGACCGCCTGCATGCGGGCGCTCGGCCCGACGACCACCTCATCCGACAGGGGCGCAGGGGTCCTCGCGCCGGCCTGGCGCTGGTCGCACGGTGTGGGCCCCCTCGCCGGGGCGGATGGCGGATGCCGCTCCCACGGCTGTGGGGTTACGAGGAGTTGGAGCGCGCCGAAGTCGGGAATCTCGTCACGAAGCGCTTCGGCCAGGCCCGTGTGCAGGTTGAGTGGCGTGCTCCCGCAAGTCGCGTGCGGGCCCGCCAGGCGCACGCTGGCGCCATCGCCCTGCAGATCGACGAGCGCGATGTCGAGGCCATCGGCCCGAAGGAGCGGGCGGACCCGGTTGAGCACCGCCTCTATCTGCCCCCGGCGTATTCCCGGCGCGGCCTCGTCGCGCGCAGTCGCCGTCGCCATGTGGCCCCCCGATCCTGAAGTCCTGCGAGATTGGGTGAAACCACGACGATAGAGTGAGGGTTCGGACGGCGTCTGTTCGTTATTGCACGTCGTGCAGGGCGTATTCAGGAGGCGCGATCAGGGTGCTCCATCACGTGCGCGACCGCGCACGGACGACCGTCACCGCGAGCGTCAGCAGCGTGAGCGGGATCACGAAGAAGAGCATCGCGGCGCCGAACTGGTCGACCATGGCGTGGCCCGTGGCGTGCATCGCGAGGAAGGCCGTGTAGGCCACGTAGTATCCCAGGAAGACGAGGCCCTCCCAGCGGGCGATCGTGCGCCCCGTGAAGAAGACCGGCAGGCACGCGACCGCCACGGCGGTCATGATCGGCAAATCGAACGTCTGCGCGGCCAGCGACACGGGGATGCCGCCGCCGGCGAGGCCCGCCACCCCAAGGATGCCGAGGAGGTTGAAGATGTTGCTGCCCACGACATTGCCGACGGCGATGTCGCGCTGACCGCGCAGGCTGGCCATCACCGAGGTCGCCAGTTCGGGCAGCGAGGTCCCGGCGGCCACAATCGTCAGCCCGATCACCAGGTCATCCACACCGAACCCGCGCGCGATCGTCGTCGCCCCATCCACGAGCCACCGCGAGCCGGCGACGAGCAGGACGAGCCCGGCGATCACACGCGCACCGGCGGCCGCCAGCGCGCCGCCCGACACGGGGACCTCCAGCGGCTGGGCCGCGGTCTCGTCGCGGCGGCCCTGACGAAGCAGAATTCCCGTGTACACCAGGGCCCCGGCCACCAGCGCCCCGGCCTCGAGTCGCGAGATCATCCCGTCGAGCGCCATCAGCCAGGCCGCCACCGAGACGGCAATCATGACGGGGACGTCCAGCCGGATGAGCTGCCCGGACACGGCGAGCGGGGCAATCGCCGCCGACAGGCCCAGGATGAGCAGGACGTTGAAGATGTTGCTGCCGATGACGTTGCCGAGCGCGATGTCCGGCGCACCGGCCAGGGTCGAGAGGACGCTGACCGCCATCTCCGGCGCGCTCGTGCCGTAGGCCACAACGGTCAGTCCGATGACGAGGGGTGAGATGCGGGCGGCGGCGGCCAGCTTCGTCGCGCCATGGACCAGCAACTCGGCGCCGGTCGTGAGCAGGATGAGGCCCGCCACCAGCAGCAGCAACGTCGTCATGTCCATCGCCAGCCACGGTAGCACGGGCGGGCCGGGCGGGGAGGCGCCCTCAGCCCCCCCTTGCCGCCGGGCGCGGCGCGTGTCGCATCCTCGCGGACGCGATGGCGTGCTCACCGTCGACGGTCGTGCGGCACCAGGATTTCGGTGGTGCACGAGGCGGCGTTGCCGGCGAGGTCGCGCCCTTCATAGCTGAGCGCGTAGGTGCGGCCCGGCCCGTTGCCCAGGCGCTGCGCGCGCACCTGGCCCGTCAGCGCCTGCGAGCCGGGCACGAACCCGGACAGGTGATTGCCGGGCTCGCTGCTCGTGGCCGACGTCAACTCGTACGCGTCCGTCCCCGACAACGCGTCGGTGAACGTCAGCGTCACGGCGACCGGGCGCATCTGGTTGTTCGGCGGCCAAATCTCATCGGGAGAGGCCACGCACATCACGATCGGCGCCGTCTTGTCGATGCGCACCGCGGGCGACGTGAATGTGGCGCTGTTGCCCGCGACGTCGGTGGCGGTGACGTGCCCGGTGACGGCGGCGCCCTCGGCCGACAGCACCAGCGGTGTCGGAATGGACGTGGACAGCAGGCCCGACAGCGCGTCCGCGGCGGTGAAGCCGAACGCCACGTCCGTGTTGTTCCACCCGGCCGCGTTCGCCGACGGCGACTGCAACGTGTACGCCAGCGTTGGCGGCGTCTTGTCGATCTGAATACCGCCAAACGACCCGGTCGCGCTGTTCCCAGCCCTGTCCGTAAAGGTGCGTGAATCCCCGAGGTCCGTGCCCTCCGCCGACAAGACGACCGGCACGATCTCGGCGCCATCGACTCCCGACAGCGCGTCGGTGGCCGTGAAGGTCAGCGTCACGTCGGTGTTGTTCCACCCCGCGGCATTCGCGACGGGCAGCGCCCCGGCCGTGATGACCGGCGGCGTCCAGTCGATGTTGACGCCCGGCACGTCGTGCGATGCGGTGTTGCCCGCCACGTCCGCGCACGTGCCCGTCAGCGCCTGGTTGCCACCCTCGGTGCTCAACGTGGCCTGCGCCTGAGGCGCGGCGGCGCCGGAGAGGGCGTCGCTGCACGCCCAGAGACCGGTGACCGGGACGTTGTTCCACCCGTGCGTGTTGGCCAGCGGCGCCCGCGACACGAACGTGATGACGGGCGGGGTCAGGTCGATCTTCACCGGATCCGAGGCCACCGAGGCGACGTTGCCCGCGCGGTCCGTGAGCGTGATGCTGCCCATCACCGCCAGGCCCTCGGTCGCCAGCACGAGTTCCTGCGCCGAGATGTCCGCCACCCCGGACCCGAACGGGCCGTCGTCCGCGCTGACGCGGAAGCGCACGGGCGCGTTGTGCCAGCGGGCCTGCTCGGCGGCCTGCTGCGCAATGGTGGCGTCCGGGGGCAGGCTGGCGAACTGCAGGCCGAGACGCGGCGGCGTCTTGTCGATTCTGATGCCGTCGAACTGCGCGGTGAAGCGGTTGCCGGCCCTGTCGTAGAAGTCGTGCCGCGCCTGGAGGTTGGTGCCCTCGTTCGTCAGGGTCACGATCACGCTCTCGGTCGCGCCGCCCGACGGCATGCCGGATGCGGCATCGGACACGGCGAACCGGACCTGGACGTTCGTGTTGTTCCAGCCCTCCGCGTTGGGCGGCGTGAGGACCTCGGCACTGACGAGCACGGGGGGCGTCGCATCACGCCGGATGGTGACCGACGAGGTGGAGGTCCCGCCTTCGCCGGAGGCGCTGCAACTGAGCGTCAGGCCCCCCGTATCGTCCGAGACGACCTGGTTCACGCACCCGCTGGCGGCGGCGCCGCCACTGATTTGCCACGTGACGGTCGCGTTCGACGTATACCAGCCGTTGGCGCCCCGGGTGCCCTGGACGTCCGCCGTGATGGTCGGCGGCGCCACGCGGTCGGCGCTGTCGATCGCCTCCCACATCCGGATGTAGCTCTCGGCCGAGTTGAAGAGCGGGTCCAGCTCGGCGTCCGTCATGCCGATTCGCTTCAGGTCGGCCACGAAGTCCGGGATCAGGCCGAAGTGCGCGAGGCCCTGCGTGTTGAAGTCGAACGTGCGGCTGCCGGTCACCTGCCGCTGGAACGACCCGCCGAACAGCCCCGTGAACGGATACTGGAGCGCCGACGCCGGATCCTCCGGCGGGCAGTCCGAACGGAAGCGGGGCGACGTCGCCAGGCCGAAGCCGTTCATGTCGGTCGAGAAGGCCACCGCCGCGAAGGGATCGTCCTCCGACTTCTTCATTCGCTCGACGGCATAACGGTAGGTGTTCGGGTAGTTCCGGGTCCCTCCGCACGCGGTCCTCGGGATCGGCGCGGTGATCATGCCGCCGATCGCCTTGAAGTCGGCGATCTGCTGATCGGTGATCGAGAACTCGTTGCCCACGCCCATGCCGTTGAACGAGGTGTGCCCCGAGATCAGCGGGTAGGGGTTCGGGGTGTGGGCCTTGGCCATGTCCAGGACCGCATCCACCATGAGCCGCGACATGTGGTCCGTGTCGATGATGAACTTCATGTCCATCATCTCCTCGATCAACACGCGCCCGGCGCCCGTCAGGCCGATGGCATTGCAGTCGGCGGCGAACGCGTCGTACGCCGCCTGGTTCGCGGGCGGCACGCCCAGCGCGAGCAGCGAGATGAACTCGACGAGGGAGTCGGGGGTGATGTTGAAGTCGTACCCCTCGGCCGAGCAATCCCGCGCCTGGAAGTGCGACCCCGCCACGAGGTAGTTGCCGCTGTTCAGCGTGTTCCGGAAGATCGCCGCGCCGCCGAAGTCGTTGTCGAACTGGTGAATCGGATACACATGGCGGACGCCCAGGTTGTAGTAGTGCTGCAACTGGCCCCGCAGGTACTCGCGCGAGCAGTTCATGCCGGGCCGGCAGTTGAAGAGCGTATCGACCTCGATGCCGAGCACGACGGCGAGCTTGCCGCTGCGGATGATCTCGCGCGCGTGGGCCGACGAGTAGGCGATGCGGTACCACCCGCTGCCGTCGATCTGGTTGTTGTCCATCCAGTCGATGGCCCACTCCATGTCCTTGGCCGCCTGGATCTGGCGGTCGACGGACTCCATGTCGTTGCACGTCCAGCCGGCGCGCCGCTTGCTGATGCGGCAGAGCGCTTCGTTCGACACGGCATGCACCACGGTCAGGCGGAGGCCGCCGAGGAAGGCCCGCTCCACCCACTTGTAGTACATCTGCTGGTGCGAGACCGTGGTGTAGTGGGGCCAGCCGTCGAACGGGCCGGTGCCGCCCACGTTGTGCATCCCCTCTTCCATGGCGACGCTGATCGGGTTGCCGCCCCACTGGAACTCGCGGGGCCCATGCACTTCGTACCCGAAGGTCAACACCGGCGGCAGCGGCGTGTTGAAGTACGACGTCGTCGCGAAGTCCCAGGTGTAGTCACACCAGGGCAGGGCCTCGTTGATGCCGCCCCAGTCGAAGGGCGCGCCCCAGAAGACCACGCCGCCGAAGCCGAGGTTCGAGAACTGATGGGTGTGGACGTCGGCGATGCCGCGCACGGGGCCGGTGCCCGGCTGCGTCACGCGTGTCGCGGTGGTGTTGGTGCCCGGCTCGGACGAGAAGCCCGCGTAGCTGCAGAAGCCCATGACGTTGCGATACCCGGCATCGCATTGCGGAGCATCCCAGCAGACGGGTTCGCCGCTGCCGCCGCACTTGTAGCAGAGGCCGGCGGCATTGTGCCGCGGCTCGCAGGTCGGCGCGATCGCGCACGTCGGCTGCCCGGTGCCGCCGCACGCCACGCACACGAGTCCCCAGTTGTTCAGCCGGCTTGAGTCGCATCCCGAATAGGGCTGCCGCAGCACCAGGCCGCCCCAGCACTCGCCGAAAAGGCCGGTCCACGCACACCAGCTCCACGTCATGCAAGGCACCTGCCCGGCGCCCCCGCACGTATCGTCCGACTCCACCGCGGAGGCCTCAAGGCCGAACATCCCGCCATCGGATGTGTCGGCCAGGCCGTCCAGGGCCTCCGCGTCCAACCCGAAGAACCCCGCCCCTGACGTCTCGACGACGCCGCCGGCGCCTGCGGTCGCATCGAGGCCGAACAGGGCCGTCTCCATCACCGCCGTGGTGGTCTTCGTGGCGTCCGTGCCGGCCCATGCCGGAGGCGCGGCCACCCCACACGCGACGAGGACTGACGCGAGCACCATCAGTGAACGAGAGGCCATGAACTAGTTCTCCTGCTGCTGCGCCAGCAGCGCATCGAGCGCCCTCTGAAACGCGTCGAACGGCTGCGCGCCCACGAGGACGCGTACGGGCGAGACGACATCGGGATCCGGCCCGCGGACGGCAAGCACGAAGACGGGCGTCCCGCGGACGCCGCCCGCGGTCGCCTCGGCCGTGTCTTCCTTGATGGCCGCGACGTGCGCCGTGCCGGCCATGCAGGCATCGAACGCGGTCATGTCGAGTCCAAGGGCCCGCGCGTGCGCGGGCAGATCCGCGGCGCCGAGCTGCGACTGGTGGGCGAAGAGCCGCGCATGCATCTCCGGGAAGCGGCCCTGGTCTCCGGCACACGACGCCGCGAGCGCCGCCCGGAAGGCATTCGGATGAAGCTGTTCGATCGGGAAGTTCTTGTAGACGTACCGCACTTTGCCCGTCTTGACGTAGTCCCGCTCGATGGCCGGCCACGTCTGCGTCGTGTACTGCGCGCAGTACGGGCACTCGTAGTCGGTGAACTCGAGGACGACCACGGGGGCCGACGGCGATCCGACGGCCGAGCGTCCGGCAATGCGCAGGGTCTGGACGGGCGGGGGCTCGGCCGCGTCCGCCGCGTGGATGTCCACCGGGGGCTTCCCCGACGCCAGTATCTGCAGCAGGTTGCGGATCGTGTCCACATCCTTCTGGAGGGCTTCGATCTGCCTGCGCATCGCCGCCATCTCAGCGGTGAGGGCCTGTGTCTCTGAGGCGGCCTGTGCGAAGACGGTGGAGGGGACAAGGAGCGCGGAACAGAGCAGGACCACGGCGGCGCCGTGCGAGTGAGATCTCAAGATGGCGCCCCCGGGGACAGTGATCGCGCGTTAGTGACACTCCTCTATAGCGGAGGTCATTGGCGGACACAAGGAATTTCGATGGGACGAGCTGAACTTGCCGCAGGATGGACCCAGCGTGTCCCTCGCCCCGCCCCTGCGGAATGCGTGGCGATGGCGCCTGGTGCGCCGGCCCTCTGTTACGCTCGACTGACCAATGCGACTCGCCGCCCTGCTCGTGGCCCTGGCGTTGACGCAGGCGGCGGCGACCCCGCCCTCCCCACCCGAGGCGCGCGAGATCGCCCCCGACACGTTCCTCGTGCCGGGCGGGATGCTGCCCAACCGCGGTCCCGACGGCAACACCGTCGTCTTCGCCGGCCCCGACGGCCTCGTCGTCGTCGACACGGGCCGTCATGCGTGGCACAGCGACGGCATCCTCGCGTTCGCGCGCGCGCGACGCCAGCCCATCCGGGCCATCGTCAACACACACTGGCACCTGGATCACTCGAGCGGGAACGGGCGCCTGAAGGCGGCGCATCCGGACGCCCGGGTCTACACGACGCGCGCCGTGGATCGCGCGCTCGCGCCCGACGGGTTCCTCACACGCAACGCCGAGATGGCGCGCGGGCGGACGCCGGAGCCGACGGATCCCCCCACGCGCGCGGAGGAGACGGCGATCTTCCTCGCCACGATGGAGGCCTTCGATGAACTGCGCCCGGACGTGCCCGTGGAGGCCTCGGGGACGATGCGCCTTGCGGGGCGTCCGCTCTCGGTCCGCGCCGCGGAGGACGCCGTGACGGATGCGGACCTGTGGCTGTACGACGAGGCGACCGGCGTCGCGGTGATTGGCGATCTCGTGACGCTGCCCGCGCCGTTCTTCGAGACGGCGTGTCCCGCGCAGTGGCAGCAGGCGCTCGACGCGGTGTGGGCCATGCCGTTCCGTCTGGCGGTGCCGGGCCACGGCGCGCCGATGACGCGCGAGGGGTTCGACATGTACCGCGGCGCGTTCCGTGCATTCCGCGCGTGTGTGGGCAGCGAGGCGGAGTCCCGCGCCTGCGCCGACGCCTGGACGCGTGATGTGGGGACGCTGCTCAAGACGGACGTGGACCGCCGTCAGGCGACGGGCTTCGCTGCGTACTACGTCGACTTCCTGCGGACCAACGGCGGCGCCAGCCCCGACTGCCGGGTGAAATAGCCTCGCGATGGCTTGGCAGAGCATGCCGGCGCGGCCCCCCGTCAGATCGCCGTTCCCGACGACGCGCCCCGCCACCCACGCGCCGAGCGCGCATCATCAAAGTCTCAGAGCAGTCCCCACACGGGCGGGAACGTCGCCAGGATCCCCAGCGCGATCAATCCTGCGGTGACGACCTGGACTCGCACGGGCCTGATCTCGCGGGCCTTCCACCGGTGATGCAACACGGCCCAGGACACCAGCCAGATGACCACCGCGAGCGTCGTGCGCCCGGACACGCCGCCGGCCGGGCCATACAACGCCGGCACGGCCAGAAGGCCGGCTTCATTGAGGAGCACGACCGCGCCCATCGCGAATGCCCCGGCGCCTGCAGCGGCGAACGCGGCCATGGCGCTCCCGTTCGTCGCGCTGTTGACGGCCGATGTGTGTGGCGAATCTGAAGTGGCCATACGAGCCTTCTTTGCCGGCTACTGCAGCGGCGCAACCTTGTTGACGAACACGCCGAGCAGCGAGACGAACGCCACCAGCGCCAGCGCGATCGCGAGGAAGCTGAGGGCCATCCTCCTCAGCGGAGCATCGTGGAGCACCCTGGAGGGATGGCGCACGCACACGAACGCGACCGCCGTCGCGAGCATCGAGGCAATCCAGGGCATGTGTTCCTTGCTCTCCATCGCGAAGGCGTGGAGCCAGGCGGTGCCCGGGTTGGACAGCACCAGCGCGCGGGGAAACTGGGAGAGATCGGCCAGACCGGCCGGCGGCGTGGCCCGATACGGCGGGAAGACGACGTAGGTGCCGACGAGCACCGTCAGCCAGAGCAGAGCCGCGGTGAAGGCCGTCACCCCGGCCAGGGCGCGCGACCCCACCGGGAGTCGGTCCGTCCCCATCGGCGGGTGCGAGGCGTAGAGGTAGAACATGGCGGCCGCGAGCCCCAGAAGCGCGCCACCGCCGAGCCCGATCCCGTGGACCATCGTCCAGAGGCTGCGTTCGCTGAACAACATGCGACCCTCCCTATCCGAGGCGTTTCACCAGCACCTTCGACCGCCGCCCGCTGCGATGATAGCGCTCGCGCCTGGCCGGTGACAGATCATCCGGCGTGCCCTCGACGAACCCGGCCTTCGACTGGAAGTAGGTGAAGGCCTGCGTCGAGAGCGCGAAGATCTGCGTGAGTCCGAGCTCGCGGGCGCGGCTTTCGACAAACTGCACGAGCTTGCGGCCGATGCCCTGGTGTTCGTGCGAGCTGCTCACGTACAGGCAGGCGAGCTCGGCCGTCCGTCCGCCGGCATCGACGTGCAGCGCCACGCACGCCACGGGGTTCCTGTCGATCTCGAACACGTAGAAATCGCCGAGCGTCTTCTCGATGCTCGCCCGGCCCCGGTCGACGAGTTCCCCCGCCTCGACGCCCGTGCGGATCAGCGCCTGGATCGCGGGCACGTCCGTCTTCTTCGCGGCGCGAATCTGCTGATACTCGTTCGCGTGAATCAGCGTGCCGATGCCGTCGTTCGAGAACACCTCGGCCAGCAGGCCCTCGTCCTCGCCGCCGTGGATGATGTGGACGCGCTCCACACCGGCCCGGCAGGCGGCGACGGCATGCTGCGCCTTGGAGACGCTCGCCGGCAGGAAGTCACCGCGGGTCCGCTGCAGCAGCCCCTCGAGTTCTCCGACCTTCATCTGCCGGATCAACTCGCCGTTCACGATCAGCCCGTGCTCGGTCGTGATGTAGATCAGCTTGATGGCCTTGAGCGCCTGCGCCACGGCCACCGCCGCCGCATCGGAGTTCACGCGGTACGTCTTGCCGTCGCCGTCGAACCCGAGCGGAGGCACAACGGGGACGATGCCATGCGCGAGCAGGGTCTGGAGCAGCTCGACGTCCACCCGTTCCACCCGCCCGGTGCACTCGAGGTCGACGCCACGAATGATGCCCGCCGGGTGGGCGATGACGGCGTTGGTCGCGGCGGCCCGCAGGTCGTTGGCCGACAGGCCCTCGAGGATCTCGTGGGTGAGCCGGTTGGACGCCGTCAGCGCGAGCGACAGCGTCGCGGCATCCGTGACGCCCGTCCCATCCAGGTCGCTCGGCGTGATGCCCCGCTCCGCGGCCAGCCGCGCAATCTCCAGCGCCGCACCGTGAACGAGCACGACACGAATATTGAGCGACCGCAGGACGGCGACGTCGAGCAGGATATTGGCGAAGTTCTCGTCGGCGACGATGGCGCCGTCCACGGCAAGGATGAAGGTCCGCTCGCGGTAGCGAGGGATGTACTGCAGGATGCCGCGCAGGTCGGTCGGTTTCACAATGGTCCGCGCCACACAGGCGCCACATAGGTCGACAGATCAGCAGATCAGCAGATCACAGATCAAAAGATCACAGATCAAAAGATCGACAGATCAAGAGATAGATGCACCCGTCATCACCAAGATCTGAGCATCGCACATCCCATCACCAGATCACCACATCACAAGATCACCAGCTAAGACCAATCTACGATCTATCTCTTCGCCTTGCCACCCCGTACGCCATCGTCCCAACGGCAATGGCGATCCCCCCTCCCATCACCTGCCCCTCGGTCATGCCGCTCAGCAGCCACAGCGACACGGCGGTCGCAAGCAGCGGCACGGTCATCCCCCCCGGGATCACGAATTGTGCTGGCTCGCTGCCCTGCTTCCGCCGCAGCACCGGCACGGCCAGGCAGGTCACCGCGCTGAAGATGAGCCGCGCGACCACGCTCGCGGCCGCCAGCTGGGCGAACGATCCCCAGATCGCGATCAGCAACGTGGCGGCGGCAAAGACCGCGATCGAGACATGCGGCGTGTGCCAGCGCGGGTGCACGAGGCCGAAGGCCCGTGGGAACTGGCCGCCGACCGACAGGGCGTAGAGGATGCGCGGGCCGACGAGGCTGAGCGCGCTGATGCTGCCCGCCGTCGAGAGCACGGCGCCCGCCGTCAGCAGCAACGCCCCCGCGGGGCCGAGAAACGCGCGGGCCGACGAGGCCAGCGGCGCCGGATCGCCGGCCAGATCCGGGTATGTCCCGAGCGTGACGATCTGGATGAGGACGTAGAGCACCGTCGTGGCGGCGATGGCCAGGAGGAGCGCGATCGGGACGTTGCGCCGAGGTTGCTTGACCTCTTCGGCCGGCACCGACGCGTTCTCGAACCCGCCGAACGCGAAGATGAGCAGCAGGCTCGCTTCGCGGAGGCCCGCGAGCGGCGGGATCGTGAGCACGTCGTAGCGCGACGGGTCGGCGTAGGCGAGCCCGACGCCCACGAAGAAGAGCAGCGGCAGCAGCTTGGCGACGGTGAGCGCGTTGACGAGGAACGCGCCGTGCCGGATGCCGGCCGCATTGGCGGCCGCGAAGCTGCCGATGAGGGCTGCCAGGACGGCAGCGCGGCCGAGGCCGGCGGACGCCGCCGGCCACAGCACCCCCAGGTAGGCGACAAACGCGTTGGCGATCGCGGCCGCGGCGGTGAGCCGCGTGAGGAAGAAGAGCCATCCGACCTGGAACCCGACGAACGGGCCGAAGGCCTCGCGCGCGTAGACGTAGGGGCCGCCCGTGCGCTCCGTCCGGCTCCCCGCTTCCGCAAAGCACAGCACGACCAGCGCCGTGAGCAGGGCGGCCACGAGATATGCGACGGGGCTGGCGGGGCCGAGGATGAGGGCGACGGTGGCGGGCAGGACGAAGATGCCGGAGCCCACCACCCCGTTGACCGCGATGGCGGTGAGGCCCGCGAGGCCGACCACGCGCTCGAGGCGCGGCGGCGCGCCTGGGGCGCCCGCAGGCGACGGCGGTTCCGTGGCGGCGGCCATCTGGAAGGTCAGTCGACGCCGGCCGCGACGCGTGGCCCCGGGGGCCACACGCGTCGCGACCGGCGACGTTCCGCTAGTTCACCGCGAAGCAGTACAGCAGGCCCGCACCGCCGGTCGCCACCAGGTTCTCCTGGCTGCAGCCGCCGCTCGAGTGGACGGCGTTCCACGACGCGCTGGCGCCGCCCAGCCGATCGTGGTGGCCGACCATCGCGCGGTGCGCGGGGTCGGCGCTCGTCCAGTTGTTGCAGGTGGTGACGAGCACATTGCCCGGCACGACGCGGCCCTGCGAATCGGACCCGGTGAGGATGTCGTGCTGGTTCGGCTTGTCGCCGACGCCCAGCACCTCGGCGCCCTTCTCGTCGAGCGCGGTGGGCTTGCGGATGTTGTTGCGATCCTCGTGCAGGTCCTCGACATTCGAGGCGATGAGCACGCCGCGCGCGTTGTACCAGGGCCCGGAACCGATCCGATCGCGTGCATTGATGACCGGCGCGCTGCCGGCCGCGCCCTGGCTCAGATAGGCGCGCCACGTGCGGTTGCCCGCGCCGGCCGCCGCGGCCAGCGTCTGGCAGTGCGCGTCGGCGCCGGCGAGCCCGCCGAGATTGCCGCCGTTGCCGGGGCCCGTGCTCGTGACGAAGAAGCTCATGGGCTGCTGCGGTGGCTGCGCCTGCCCCTGTCCGCTCATCGACGCCGCGCCGACGAGCAGCACGAGCGCCGCCGTCGCCATGAGGCCTGTAGTCCTGTTCATGATCTCCATCTCCCTTGTGTCCCCGGACGGCAGAGGCATTCACGGCTGAGCTGAAGGCCCAGCCCAGGCCGATCCACCGCGGGTGCGCGAACTATAGACCGAACGCCCCGGCGTGCCAAGAGCGGAACAGAGTGTGGGCGCACGACGTCTATGAAAGTGGCTTCACACCCTATGGCCGTCACCCCTGACGACCGGCGACTTCACCTCCTCCAAGAGCACGCGCCACATGCTCATCGTGCGGCCCCTCGTCTGGGGAGCGCCGCCTTCCGTGCCGCGCTGATGCCCGCCGCTCGCGCATCGCGCACCGACGTCCTGCACGCTCAGGTCCGACTCGTGGACTGTATCGACTGAAGAGGTACTACCCGCGCCTCTGCTCAACCGCGATTCCGCGGGCCGCCCAACGGGCGGCCCGGTAGTGAATCGTCAACAACACTCCACTAGTTCCCATGGAGTCAGACATGACAGCCACGCGCCCCCCGCTTCGTCTCTGGCCCGGTGTCGTCATTGCGGTGGCGCAGGTCGCGCTGTGGCTGGCCGGACCGGTCGTCTTCGTCGAGGCGGACCTGCCGGTCGGCGTCATCGCCAGCGTGTTCGGCGCGGCGGCCACGCTGGTGTGGTGGCTGCTCTTCAGCCGCGCGGCCTGGCTCGATCGCCTCGGCGCCCTTGTGCTCATGGCGGTGGCGCTCTGGGCCACGAGCCTGGTGCTGCATGCGTCGATCGCCGGCGCGGGACAGGGGATGCTGTTCTACATCATGGCGGTGCCGGCCATGACGCTCGCACTGGTGGCCTGGGCCGCGGCGACGCGGTCGCTCGGCGAGGGCGGACGTCGCGCGATGCTCGCCGTGGTGCTCGTGCTGGCGAGCGCGCCGTTCGCGTTGATGCGCACGTCGGGGATCAGGGACGGCGGCGCGGAGCTGCACTGGCGATGGACGCCAACGCCCGAGGAGCGGCTGCTCGCCAGTGAGATCAGCGCCGTGCCGCCGGTGCAGGCGGCGCCACCCGAGACTCAACCAGCCACGCCGTCCGAGCCCGACGTACGCGAGCCCGCTGCGGCCCCTGTCGCCGTCGTACCACACGAAGCCCCGGCCCCGGCAGCGGCGGCCGTGGATGCACGTGGCGACGAAGATGCGGTGAGGGCGCCCGCATGGCCCGGCTTCCGTGGCCCGGCGCGCGACGGCATCGTGCGCGGCGTGCGCATCAGCACTGACTGGGCCGCGGCGCCGCCCGTCGCGCTGTGGCGGCGTCCGGTCGGACCCGGGTGGTCGTCCTTTGCGGTGGATGGCGATCTGCTCTACACGCAGGAGCAGCGCGGAGACGATGAGATGGTGGCGTGCTATCGCGTCTCGACGGGCGAGCCAGTCTGGCAGCACCGGGATCCGGTGCGGTTCTGGGAATCGAACGGCGGCGCCGGGCCGCGCGCCACACCCACGGTGCATGGCGGGCGGGTCTTCGCGTTTGGCGCCACCGGCGTGTTGAATGCCCTCGACGCCGCAACCGGCGCGCGCCTCTGGTCGCGCCAGGTCGCCGAGGACACGGGACGGCAGGTGCCAGGCTGGGGCTTCGCCAGCTCGCCGCTCGTCATCGACGACGTCGTCATCGTCGCGGCGGCGGGAACGTTGGCGGCGTACGATTTGGCGACGGGTGCGCCACGCTGGCAGGGACCGTCGTATGGCGGCAGCTACAGCTCGCCGCATCGCGCCGTGATCGATGGCATCGTGCAGGTCGTGCTGCTCGGCGGGCCGGGCGCGATCGGCCTCGCCCCCGACACGGGCGCCGTGCTCTGGGAGCACGCATGGAGTCCGGGGCCAATCGTGCAGCCCGGGCTCATGCCGGATGGCGATCTGCTGATCAACGCGCTGGCGAGTACGGGCGGGCTGGGCATACGCCGGCTGCACCTCTCGCACTCCGCCAGCGGGTGGGACATCGAAGAGCGCTGGACGTCGCGCGGTTTGAAGCCGTACTTCAACGACTTCGTCGTCCACAACGGCCACGCGTACGGATTCGACGGCAGCATCCTGTCGTCGATCAACCTCGAGGACGGCGAACGCAACTGGAAGGGCGGGCGCTACGGCAACGGCCAGATGATCTTGCTGGCCGATCAGGACCTGCTGCTCGTCCTGTCGGAGGACGGCGAGCTCGTCCTCGTGTCGGCGACGCCGGACGCGCACACGGAGATCGCACGCGCGCGCGCGCTCGACGCCAAGACGTGGAACCACCCGGTCGTGATCGGCGACCTCCTGTTGATTCGCAACGGCGAGGAGATGGCCGCGTTCCGGCTGCCGATCCCGGCGCTCACGGCCACCAGGTAGGCGTCTGAGGTCTGCGCCGGGGCGCGAGCCCCGGCGGCGTCACGGGCGCCCGTGGTTACGGCACGGCCGGCGTCGCCGCCGGCACCTTGCCCTGCGACTCGACCAGCCGGCGCGCCATGACGTTCACGACGGCGGCCTCGGTGCGCGCGGTGGTGAGGTAGGCGGCGCGCAGCAGCTGCTCGCGGCGGCCGCGCAGCGCCTCGCTGATCTGCGCCTTCACTTCCGGCATGCTCAGGTCGCGCTGGCCCGCGGGCTCGCGCGCGGCCACGAGCACGATGGCGTGGGCGCCGCCGTCGCTGACCACGCGCACGGTGCCGGGCTCCTGGCCGATAACGGCGTCGCGCAGGGCCGGAGGCGCCTGGCGCAGGGCCGACACGGGGATGAACCCGAGATCGCCGCCCCGCTGCGCCGTCTCCGCGTGCTCCGAGAAGTCCGCGGCCAGGGCGCCGAAGTCGGCGCCGGTCTTCAGCTGCTCGATGAGCCGCTGGACCTTGGCGTTGGCTTCCTGCGCCGTGCCGGCATCATCCCCGGTGCGATTGACCTGCTGCGGCTCGCGCGTCGGCGTGATGACGATCTGCGCGATGCGGTACGCCTCCTCGGCGCGATTGAACTGCGCGCGGTTGGCCTCGAAGAACGCGGTGATCTCGTCCTCGGTGACGTTGACCTTGGACGTCACCTCGCGCTCGAGCACCTTCTGCGTCAGCAGATCGCGCCGCAGGGCTTCACGCAGATCGGCCACCGTCAGGTTGCGCGCGGCCAGCTCCTTGTTGAACTCCTCGGCGGGCGCGCTGCCCCAGCGCTCCTTGTAGGCCTCGTCGAGTTCGGCGTCCGTCAGCGTGATCTGGAGTGTGCCCGCCTTGCCGACGAGGATCTCCTGGGCGATCAGCTCGTCGAGCAGCCCGAGCTTGGCGGCGAACACCTCGTCTTCGGCCCCCGCGGGCTCGGGCGGCCCCGAGCGGCGGTAGGCCTTCTCGACCTCCTCGGTCCGGATCTCGCGGCCGTTCACCACGGCCCAGGCATCGGCCGAGGGCGTGGGAGGCGCGGCGGGCGTCCCCGGGGTCGACCCGCAGGCGCCGGCGATCACGGCGGTGGCAAACACGAACAGAAGGGCGGCAGACCGGCGGGCAGGATGAATCATGGACACCATTCTAAACGCGAGGCCGGTCGCCGCTGGCAGGAGATCCTTTCGCCGTTCCAGGAATCGCCATACGATCAGCGGCAGGCCGCTTGTGAGGACACCACCCGGGATCCCCGCCGAGTTCGAAGATCACCGCGATGCACGCTGGCGCCGTGAGGGCGCGCGGCAGGTGGAGACCGCGCTCGATGCGGAGCGCTTCATCGAGCAGGTGGGCTTCGCCGCGTGCCTGACGGACTCGCGCCGGCCGGGCCCCTCCCTCTACGTGGCTGTGTGCGGGCGCCGGGACGCGGTGATGCCCCGGAATGTCCAGAAGGACGAGGAGGCCTCGCGCACGTGGCTCCTCAAGGACGAGATCGTGCGGCGCGGTCAGGTCTACTACGGCAAGCTCGCCCGGGGGAAAGCCCTCTTCGTGGCGCCACGCATGGTGCCGTACTTCCACGCCGTCTGGGGCCTGCGCCGGTCCGAGGAGGCGGCGCGGCTGTCGCCCGAGGCGCGGGCGATCCTCCGGGTGCTGCGCCACGAGTGGGAGATGAGCACGCTCGACCTCCGCGAGGACTCCGGCGTGAGGGACCGCGGGATCTTCACCAAAGCCCTCGACGAACTGCAGGCCGCGATGATCGTGGTGCCCAGCGAAGTCGTCTACGCGCCGAAGTTCACCTATCTCTGGACGCTGGCGGTCGGCCGGTTCCCGGACGCGTTGCGGAAGCGCGTCCGCCGGGACGTCGCCGTCCGGGAGATCGCCCGGGGCTTCCTCGAGGGCGCCGGGATGACCGTGCCGGGCGAACTCGCGCGCGTGACGGGCCTGTCGCGTCCGGAGGCGGGACTGGGCAACCGCGCGTTGGTCGCCGAGGGCTTCGCGACCACGCCCACGCGCGGCGTGTATACGCTGGCGCGGCCCTGAGTCACCGCGGACCACCCCCGTGTCACAATTGCCCGTGCGCACCCTCCGGACCGTCCGCGTCACCCGGTACGTCACGCCCCTGCGCGAGGGCGGCTCCCTGCCCGCCATCGTCGAGGCGGACGATGACGGGATGTATGTGTTGAAGTTCCGTGGTGCGGGGCAGGGGGCGCGGGCGCTGATCGCGGAGCTGGTATCGGGGGAGATCGCGCGGGTCCTCGGCCTTCCCGTGCCGGACCTCGTGCTGGCGGACCTCGACCAGGATCTCGCGCGCACGGAACCGGATCCCGAGATTCACCAGCTGATTCACGACAGCGCGGGACTGAACCTGGCGCTCGACTACCTGCCCGGATCGGTCACGTTCGACCCGCTCGTGCAGACGCTCGATGCCGATCTTGCGTCACGGATCGTCTGGTTCGACGCCTATGTGATGAACGTGGATCGGACGGTCAGGAACACGAACATGCTGATGTGGCACAAGCGGCCGTGGCTCATCGACCACGGCGCCACGCTGTATTTCCATCACACCCCGGGCTGGGCGTCCGGGCCCACGCGCGCCGGCGATCCGTTCCCGCTGATCGCCACGCACGTGCTCTTGCGCGATGCGACACGGCTCCGGGAAGCGGATGCGGCGTTGGCATCCGTCCTCACGCCGGCGGTGATCGGCGAGATCACGGGGCTGATTCCCGACGAGTGGCTGGCCGCCACGCCCGGCAGCGAGGGCGTCGGGGCACGGGCCGGCTACACGCGGTACCTGGTGGAGCGGCTGCAGGCGCCGCGCGCTTTTGTCGAGGAGGCGCTCGGTGGCCGTTGAGCACGCGTACGACTACGCGATCGTCCGCGTGGTGCCCCGCGTCGATCGCGGCGAGCAGATCAACGTGGGCGTGATCCTGTCGTGCGCCGATTCGTCGTTTCTCGAATCGCGCATCGAGCTTGACGAGGCGCGTCTGCGGGCCCTGGACCCGTCGCTCGATCTGGAGGCGGTGCGCGCGCACCTGGCCATCATTCCGGCGGTCTGCGCCGGCGGCCCCGCCGCGGGTCCCATCGGGGCGCTGCCGCCGCGCGGGCGGTTTCGCTGGCTCGTGTCCCCGCGCAGCACGGTGATTCAGATGTCGCCCGTGCACACCGGGCGCACGCCGGATCCGGCCGCGGCCCTCGAGCGGCTGCTCGAGACCATGGTGCGGATGGCGTAGCCCGCCCGGGCAGCGGCGCGTTCGGTCGGGGAGTGTGGGACACTGAGGGTCCGCGCGCGTTGACAGGGACGCGGTCGGACTGATTGGAGGTCGTATGCGGCCAGCACTGGCCATGCCACTCGGCGGGTTTCTCGTCTGTGCCGTCGCCGCGATCGCCGCGCAGCCGGCGCCCACCATGCCGCCCGGCATCACGCGCACCGTGCTGGTCGACAACCGCACGGTGATGATGGCGCGTCTCGGCATGGCGCCCGGCGCGCAGGAGGAGGTGCACACGCATCCCTTCTCGGCCGTCGTGGTCCAGATCGGCGATGGCGACGTGGACATGCGGCTGGGCAGCGCGCACACGCGCGGCCGGCGGCCGCACGGGTTCGTGGACTTCATCCCGCGCGAGCTGCCGCATGCGGCCGGCAACGCCGGCACCGCCCCCTTCGACGTCGTCACCATCGCGATCAAGCCGGATCGGACGCCCGGCGGCGAGGCGCCCGCCTCCGCGGCGCCGGAGGGCATCACGCGCACGCTCGGACTCGACAACGCCGAGGCGCGCGTCACCCTGGTCGGCTTCGCCGTCGGCGCCCGTGAACCCATCCACACGCATCCCTTTGACCTCGTCGTGGTGCAGCTCACGCCGGGCCGCGTCGAGGTGCGGCTGGGCGACGAGGTGACGATGAAGGAGCACGCGGCGGGCGACGTGCTGTTTCTGCCGCGCGACGTGCCGCACGCCGTGTCGAACATCGGCGGCGCACCGTTCGAGGTGCTGAGCGTCGGCATCAAGTAGCCGCGCCGCCGCGGTGACGTAAGCTGGGACCATGGCCGCACCGCTCCCCATCGCCTGCACCCTGACGCCGGACGCCCTCAGCGCGCGCAAGGCGGCGCTGCTGCCCGGGCTGGTGCGGCGCGCCACCGCGCGCGAAGGCGAGGGGGACACGGTGCGCCTGCAGTTCGATGCCACCGCGTTCACCGATCTGATGACGACGATCGACGCGGAACGGCAGTGCTGCCGGTTTCTTCGGTTCGACGTGACCGTCGCGCCCGACGGCGGACCGATTCAGTTGACGCTCAGCGGCCCGCCCGGCACGGGCGACTTCCTGCAGGCGCTGTTCGACCTGTAGTTGGTGGCGCCGCCCACCGTATCGCGACTGGGCGGAGGCCGTCTCTCGTCCATCGCGACACACCATCGGTCGAGACACCACATCGATCCGCGCGCCGGCGGCCTCCGGCGCCCCGACAGGAGCACACCACCCATGGCCGCACCGCAACTTCCACCCGCCGAGGCGCTGGCACTTCACGCGCTGGTGACGCCCACCGAGCACGGCATCGCCAGCCGCATCCTCGCGAAAGCGAGCGGCGGCAACCTGACGCTCTTCGCGTTCGACGCGGGGCAGGGGCTCACCGAGCACACCTCGCCATTCGACGCGCTCGTGCTGGTGCTGGAGGGTGCACTCACGCTGACCATCGGCGGCGCAGCGGTGCAGGCCACGCCGGGCACCGTCGTGCGCATGCCCGCCGACGTGCCACACGCCGTCGACGCGCCGGCGGCGGCGCGCATGCTGCTGGTGATGTTGAAGTGAAGCAGGGGCCTAATGAGGCAGGCCCCTTCTCCCCGTCGCCGCCGCCAGCGTGCCCGTGCCTGCCGCCATCAACAGCGCGGCCGCCGTGAAGGCAAACGCTGGCGACACGTACGTCCACAGCAGGCCGACGCCGGTGCTGGCCACGAACTTCGCGGCACCGTTCACCGTGCCGAGCGCGCCGTACCCGGTGGCGATGACGTCCGCTGGCACCAGGCTGGCCGTCACGGTCGGCTCGAGCGCCTCCTGGGTCGCGACGGACACCCCCGCCAGCCCGAACACGCCGGCAAGCAGCCACACCCCACCCGTCCCGCCCGTGAACGCCGCGGCCATCATCGCCGCGGTCGCCGCACCCGCGGCGTACCCGAGCACCAGGACCCGCGCCGGCCCCTGCCGATCCGCAAGCGCGCCGATCGGGTACGAGATGACGACCTGGACGACGTTTCGGGCAACGTAGAGCAGTCCGGCCACCTGCGCCGCGCGAACAACACCGAGGTCCGGCGTCAGCAAGTGTGTCGCCGCAAGGATCAGCAGCGCGTGCGAGAAGTCACCGGAGCCGAACAGCCCGACCGCGCCCAGGTACCGTCGGAACCTCGGGGGAAGGCCGCCGAGCGCGGTGGCCAGCCTGAGCGCGGGGTTCGGCGCGCGCTCGGGATCGCGCACGAGCACGAGGAACGCAACCACCGCCAGGATGCCGGGCACGAGCGTCAGCCAGAAGACCAGTCGAAACGGGCCGGCGGCGTCTGCCCAGGCCAGACCCTGCGCCCAGCCGAGCAATGCGACGCCGAGCAGCGGGCCCGCGATGGCGCCACCCGTGTCCATCGCGCGGTGGAACCCGAACGCGCGCCCACGGGTCTCTGGCGCGATCGCCTGCGCCACGATGGCATCACGCAGTGGGCCGCGCAGGCCCTTGCCGAACCATGAAATGAGCCGGCCGCAGAGCACGAGCGGCCAGCCGTTGGCGAGGGCAATCGCCGCCTGCCCCAGGGGCGTGAGCGCGTAGCCCACGACGACGAGCGCCTTGCGGTGCCCCAGCTTGTCGGCCACGAACCCGGCCAGCAACCTGGTGAAGCTCGACACGGCGTCGGCCACGCCCTCGATGAAGCCCAACGCGGCCGCGGGCACGCCGAGCACCGCCAGGAATCCCGGCAGCACCACCGTCGTCGTTTCGTACGAGAAGTCGCCAAGCGCGCTCGTCACGCCGGCGCCAGCCACGGTGCGATTCAACCAACGCGGCGCCGGCCGGCGTTGCGCGTCGCCGTCCGTCTCCATGGGTCGAGCAGACAGCAATCCGCCGTGCCGGTCAACCTTGGACTCGCCCGCGCTGCAACGAGCAACGCCGGGCGTGCTCGGAACAGAGCGCGCCCGGCGTGACCCAGGTCGTCAAGACACCAATCGGCGGCGGGCGGTCAGCGCGTCGTCTCGGCCGGCTCGAGGCGCAGGATCGGCGACGTGCGGCCCTGCCGGTTGTCGATGGCCAGGTAGATGAGGCCGTCGGGGCCCTGCCGGATGTCGCGGATGCGGCCCATGCGCTGCACGAGCGTCTCCTCGTTGACGACGCGCTGGCCGTCGAGCGTCAGCCGCGCGAGCTGCTCGCCGGCCATGCCGCCGACGAAGATGTTGCCCTTCCACTGCGGGAAGCGGTCACCCGTGTAGATCATCATGCCCGAGATGCCGATCGACGGCACCCAGACGTGCACCGGGGGCTCCATCCCCTCGCGGTGCGTGCCCGCATGGATGGCGGTGCCACTCGTATAGTTGACGCCGTAGCCGACCACCGGCCAGCCGTAGTTCTTGCCGGGCTGCACCAGGTTCAGCTCGTCGCCGCCCTGCGGGCCGTGCTCGTTCTGCCACAGGTCGCCGGTATCCGGGTGAATCGCCATGCCCTGCGCGTTGCGGTGGCCGTAGCTCCAGATCGTCGGCAGCGCGCCCTCGCGTCCCACGAACGGATTGTCCGCCGGCACGCGCCCATCGTCGTGAATGCGCACGGTGACGCCGTGGTGGTTCGAGAGGTCCTGCGCGGGGTGCGCCTCGAGGTTCCCCGTGGGCGGCACCTGGCGATCGCCGAGCGTGATGAAGAGGTAGCCCTTGCCGTCGAAGACCAGCTTGCAGCCGTAGTGGCCACGCCCCTGCGCCACCGACTCGAAGATCTCCTCGACGTTGGTGAGCCGGTCGTTCTCGAAGCGTCCGCGGATGACAGCGGTGTTCGCGGTCCGGTCGCCCACGCCAGGCTTCGAGTAGCTCAGGTACAGCAGCCGGTTGGTGGCGAACTGCGGGTGCGGCACCACTTCGAGCAGCCCGCCCTGGCCTTCGCTCTGGACGGCCGGCACACCTTCGACCGCGTTCGGCAGGAGCGTCCCATTCCGCACGATCCGCAGCCGGCCGGGCTTCTCGGTGACGAGCATGTCGCCACCGGGGAGGAAGGCGATGGACCACGGGTTCATCAGCCCGTCCACCACCGTCGTCACGCGGTAGTCGTGATACGCCGACCGCTGGATCCCGGCCTGGCCGGACAGCAGGGCGCCGCCCGTCAGGACGAGGCCCGCCACCAGTAGAATCCCCATTGCTCGGGCCATCTCGACACTCCTCGGAAAAGGAACAGGTTCGGAGATCGCCATTATGGGTGGCCGGGCTTTCCAGCGTCAAACAGACCGCCGTCGAGCCCGTGCCCGGGTGCGGCGCCGGTCGATGCGCGACTAGGCGTCGAGGGTCGCGAGCACTTCGTCCAGCCGGTCGTAGCTGGCCACCATGCCGGTCTCCATGCCCGACTTCATCACGCCGTCGCGCGCGTCGCGGCTCGCGTGGGGAGTGGGTAGGGAGTGGGTAGTGGGTAGTGGGTAGTGGGTCGTGGGTCGTGGGCCGTGGGCCGTGGGCCGTGGGTAGTGGGTCGTGGGTCGTGGGCGCCGTGTCAACCCGGGATGGCCCGGGCCCGGACCGGGCGCGGTATCATCTCGACCGGATGCCCTTCGACGTCGCGCAGCTCGAGACCCACCGCCCGGCGCTCATCGGCCACTGCTATCGCATGCTGGGGTCGGTGTGCGATGCGGAAGACGCCGTGCAGGACACGATGATCCGCGCGTGGCAGGGACGGGAACGCTTCGAGGGACGCGCGGCCATCGGCACATGGCTCTACCGGATTGCCACGAACGTGTGCCTCGATACCCTGGCCAGCCGGTCGCGCCGCGCACGGCCGATGGAGGAGGGGCCGCCGGGCACGGCCAGCAGCTCGCTCGAGACACGGCCGCGCACCGACTGGCTCGAGCCGGTCCCCGATGCGCACGTCCTGCCGCCCTCGGCCAGCCCGCTCGAGCAGGCCGCGCTGCGCCAGAGTATCCGGCTGGCGTTCGTCGCCGCCCTGCAGCACCTGCCCCCGCGCCAGCGCGCCGCGCTGCTCCTCACCGAGGTCCTCGGCTGGTCGGCGGCGGAGGCCGCCGACTGTCTCGATACGTCCACCACCGCGATCAACAGCGCCCTCCAGCGCGCCCGCGCCACGCTCACCGCGAAGCAGGTGGCCCTGCCCACCGCACAGGCCCTGCCCGAGGACGCCACGGCGCTCCTCGAGCGCTACGTGGACGCCTTCGCTCGGTACGACGTCGAGGCGCTCGTGGCGCTGATGCGCGAGGACGCCACGCTGTCGATGCCGCCGTACACGCTGTGGCTGCAGGGACGCGAGGCGATCGCCGCGTGGCTCACCGGTCCCGGGGCCGGGTGCCGCGGGTCACGCCTCGTGCGCGTCGAGGCCTGTGGCTCGCCCGCCTTCGCGCAGTACCGGCACACCGGACCCGGCGCCGGCTATCACGCCTGGTCGCTCACGGTGCTGGAAGTGGCCGGGGGCGCGATCACGGCGTGGAACGCGTTCCTCGACGTCGAGGCGCTGTTCCCGCGCTTCGGACTGCCGCTCCGCCTGGCGGCCTGACGCGCCGCCGCCCCCCGGATGACCCGCCGCTCGTCTCGTTCAGCACGACGTGCAGCATCGCGAGCAGCGCCTCGGCATCAACCACCAGAATGCGGTCGCCCACGGCGTGCGTGACGCCTGGGGAACGGCCGCATCGCGCGGAATATTGCGCGATCGCCGGCACCGATGATTTTCGGCCCGCTCAACCGTCTATAAGGGAACAGGACGCGCGACCAGCGCCCGGCACACTTCGTCGTTGGGGGTGCAGAAACCGTGCAGGTCGGCGAGAGCAACGCGTCGGAACCGTGCCCCGATCTTTTTTTGGGGGGCAGGGCCGTCCAGATGTCGATCCCGCCCCTGCCCGTTCGACGTGCATACAGAGGGCGGGAATCGGCCTGCCCCGGTCGCTCCGACGGGTTCGGGGCGCCTCATCACGTGGAGACGACGATGCGGGTGATGGTGATCGTGAAGGCAACGGAGGAGTCGGAGGCGGGCGTGATGCCGGGCGAGCAGCTGCTCGCCGACATGGGCGCGTACAACGAGGAGCTCGTCAAGGCGGGCATCATGCTGGCCGGGGACGGGCTGCACCCGAGCGTCAAGGGCAAGCGCATCCGCTTCTCCGGCGCCACGCGCACCGTCGTCGACGGGCCGTTCGCCGAGACCAAGGAGCTCATCGCCGGGTTCTGGATGTGGCAGGTCCGGTCGATGGAGGAGGCGGTGGAGTGGGTGAAGCGCTGCCCCAATCCCATGCTGTCCGACTCCGAGATCGAGATCCGGCCGGTGTTCGAGGTCGAGGACTTCGGCGCGGAGTTGACGCCGGAACTGCGGGCGCAGGAAGACCGCCTGCGCGCCGAGCTCGAGGCTCGGGCGAAGGGCAACGCCTGACGCCCGGGCCCTTGCGCCACATCGGCGTCGGTGGTGTGATCGGGGGCCGTGACGGCCCCCGACACCCACCGCGCGATCGACGCCGTGTGGCGCATCGAGGCGCCCCGGCTGATCGGCGCCCTCGTGCGCGTCACGCGCGACGTCGGGATGGCCGAGGACCTGGCGCAGGATGCGCTCGTGGCGGCGCTGCAGCAGTGGCCGCAGGACGGCATCCCGCGGAATCCAGGGGCATGGCTGATGGCGGCGGCCAAGCACCGCGCCATCGATCAGTTTCGCCGCGCCCGGCGGCTCGAACGCACGCACGAGGAACTCGGGCGTGCGCTCGACGCCGCACACGGCAGCGTGAGCCAGGCGGTGGACGCCGCGCTCGACGACGACATCGGCGACGACCTGCTGCGGCTGATCTTCACCGCCTGCCACCCCGTGCTCAAGCGCGAGGCGCGCGTGGCGCTCACGTTGCGGCTGCTCGGCGGGCTCTCGACCAGCGAGATCGCGCGTGCGTTTCTCGTGCCGGAGCCCACAGTGGCGCAGCGCATCGTCCGGGCGAAACGCACCCTGTCCTCGTCGGGGGTGCCGTACGAGATGCCGCGCGGACCGGACCGCGCGGCGCGCGTGTCCTCGGTGTTGGAGGTCATCTACCTGATCTTCAACGAGGGCTACGCTGCGACGGCGGGCGACGACTGGATGCGGCCGGCCCTCTGCGACGAGGCGCTGCGGCTCGGGCGGGTGCTCGCCGGGCTGCTGCCGGAGGATCCCGAGGTGCACGGACTCGTGGCGTTGATGGAACTCCACGCGTCGCGAACCCGGGCGCGTGTCGGGCCCGGCGGAGCGGTCGTGACGCTCAACGAGCAGAACCGTGCGCGCTGGGATCGCTGGCTGGTCCAGCACGGGCTCGGCGCCCTGGCGCGTGCCGAGCAGCTGGGCGGGGCAGAGGGCCCGTATGCGCTGCAGGCCGCGATCGCCGCCTGCCACGCGCGCGCGCGGTCGGCAGACGAGACGGACTGGGCACGCATCGTGACGCTGTACGAGCGGCTGGCGCGGGTGATGCCGTCGCCTGTCGTGGAGTTGAACCACGCCGTGGCCATCAGCATGGCCCGCGGACCCGAGGCGGGCCTGGCGGCGATCGACCGGCTGGCCGCGGACCCCGCGCTCGACGGGTACCCCTACCTGCCGGCGGCGCGGGGCGACATGCTGGAGCGCCTCGGCCGCACAACCGAGGCCCGCGCGGCGTTTCTGATGGCGGCGGCGCTGACGGCCAACACGCGCGAGCGCGCGCGGCTCATGGCCCGGGCCGGAACGGAGGGGTGACCGGGTCCGCCCGGTCCCTGCGGAGGACGGGGCCCCGGTACAGACACGCCCCCCGAAGGTGGAACGGATGAACATGACCCTGCTCAACGATCTGCGTCACGCCGCCCGGTCGCTGTCCCGCGTCAAGGGGCTCGCCATGACGGTCGTCGTCACGCTGGCACTCGGCATCGGCGCCAACGCCGCCATCTTCACCGTCGTGCAGGGCGTGCTCCTGCGCCCCCTCGTCAACGAAGACGAAGACCGGCTGATCTACATCCGGCACAGCGCGCCCGGCCTCGACGTCGAGAACGCCGCCTTCTCCGTCCCCGAGCTCCGCGATCTCCAGGCGGGCGTCACCTCGGTATCGGCCTTCGGCGACTTCTCGGTGATCGAGTTCACGATGGTCGGCCTCGGCGAACCGCGCGTCGTGCGCGCCGGTGTCGTCGGCGGCACCTACTTCGAGGTGATGGGCCTGCGCCCCATCCTCGGCCGCCTGCTCGGCCCGTCCGACGACGGGCCGCAGGCGGACGGCGCCGCGGTGCTCACGCACCGGTTCTGGACGTCGCTCGGCGCCGATCCGTCGCTCGTCGGCAAGCGAATCCGGCTCGGGGAACGCGCGGCGACGATCGTCGGCGTGCTCGAGCCCTCGGTCCCGTATCCATCAGAGACGGAGATCGTCGCCAACGTCGTGACAAGCCCGCACCACCTGGACGCAACGATGGTGGATGGCCGGGTGCACCGGATGACGGAGCTGTTCGGCCGTCTGGCGCCCGGCGTGGAGGTCGACACGGCGCTGGCCGAGCTGCGCACGGCGCACGCGGCGATGATCGCGTCGCACCCGGAGGCGTATCCGGAGCGCGGACGGTTTCAGCTGACCGCCGTGCGGCTCCGCGATCAGATCACGGCGCCGGCGCGGACGGTCCTCCTCGTGCTGCTCGCGGCCTCGGCGCTCATCTTCATCATCGCGTGCTCGAACGTCGCGAACCTGATCCTGGCGCGGTCGGTACGGCGCGAGGGGGAGCTGGCGATTCGTGCGGCCCTCGGCGCCAGCCGCGGCGCGCTGCGCCGGACGCTGCTCGCCGAGAGCCTCCTGCTCTGCGGGGGCGGCGCGCTGCTCGGCGTCGCCATCGCGCGTCCGATGGTGGATGTGCTGGCACGCTACGCGTCCCGCTTCTCAGTGCGCGCGCTCGACCTGACGGTGGATGCCAGCATGTTGTGGGTGGGCGTCAGCCTGGCGATGGCCGCCGCCGTGCTGCTGGCGTTCGTGCCGCGGCTGCCGTCGGCGGAGGCCGCCAACGGGCTGGGGCTGTCGGGCGGCGGCGTGCGCATCACCACCGGCACGAACCGCCGGCTGCGCGTGTTCGCGGTGACGCAGATCGCCGCCTCGTTCGTCCTGCTCGCGGGCGCGGGCGCGCTCGTGACGGCGCTCATTGCGCTCCAGACCGCACCGACCGGCTTCAACCTGAGCAACGTGCTGGCGCTCCACGTGCCGATCTCGTTCGATCGCCCGCCCGAGGACTCGCGCGTGCTCTATCGGGAGATCATGCGGCGCGTCGCGGAGCTCCCCGGGGTGGAGCGTGTGGCCGTCGGCACCGCGGTGCCGTGGCGCGATGCGGGCGTCTTCGGCCCGGGCTTCCAGTTCTCGCTCGAGGGCTACGGCAAGGCCGATGGCGAGGAGGATCCGCGCGCGCGGTTCCGCACCGTGTCCCCGGGCTTCTTCGCGTCGCTCGGCGTCCCGATCATCGCGGGCCGGGACTTCAACGACGACGACCGCAGCGGCCGGGAGTCCGTCGTCATCGTCAGCGAGAGCGTGGCGCGGCGCATGGCGAACGTCGAGGATGCGGTCAACCGGCGCGTGCTGTGGACCGATCCCGTGATGGCCTTCATCGGCATCCACACGGACGGACGCCGGATCGTCGGCGTCGCGGCGGATGTGGATGACGAGAACGTCGTGCCGGGACCGGCGATGACGATCTACCACCCGTTCGAACAGGAGGTGGGCGGGGGACGGTTGTTCGTCCACGCGCTCGGGGATCCGTACGCGCTGGTGACGCCGATCACGCGGATCATCCGCGACCTCGCGCCCGATCAGCCCGTCGAACGCGCCGCGACGCTCGAGGACGTCCGCGCGGAGGTGCTCGCGCCGGATCGTCTCAACGCGCTGGTCTTTGGCGGCGTGGCCGGCGTGGCCCTGATGATCGCGGTCGTCGGCGTGGCCGGCGTGCTGGCGTTTTCGGTGAGCGCGCGGACGCGGGAATTCGGGGTGCGGCTGGCGATCGGGTCCGAGCCGCGACAGCTGCTCGTGGGCGTCCTCTCGCAGGGTGCGCTGATCGCGGGCATCGGGATCGTGGCCGGGGCGATCGGCGGGCTGGTTCTCGTGCGGCTGGTCAGCGGGTTCATCCAGGAGGTCAACGTTCCCGGACTGCTGCCGGTCCTCGGCGCGGCGACGATTCTGGTGACGGCGGCGGTGCTGGCCTCGCTCATCCCGGCGGCGCGCGCGGCGCGCGTGGACGTGATGACCGCGCTCAGGTCGGACTGATAGAGCAAACGGCGAGCAGGACCGGGCAACTCAGCGCCGGACCGCGAACGTGCGCCGGCCGACCGAGGCCTCGTCGACGAAGAGCTCCACCGCGTAGTTGCCTTCGGGGAGGCCGCCGGGGTACTGCAGGTGGAACTCCGTGGCCGCGGCGCCCTTGTAGGACACGCGCTTCGAGAACTCGCTGGCCAGCCGTCCTTCATGCTCCCAGCGAACGGCGATCGTGCCGGACCCCGTGTCACCGGTCAGGACGGAGACGTACACGGTGTCGGACGGGCTGAACGTCGTCGTCAGGTTGCCGACCGTGTTGTCGGTGTTCAGCGACCGGCCGAGCTGAATGCCGGAGACCTCGAGCGGCGCATTGGACCGGCACGCCGACGAGGCGGCGGCCACGAGCACCAGCGCGAGGATCCCTGCGAATCGCATGCATCCATTGTAGCCCCCAGGGGCCGGGGTGGGGCCGTGAATGCCGCGGGGGCATGAATGCGGACGCGCGCTGTCCCTGCTACGGCCGATCGCCAGGAAAGGCGTGCGTTCCATCGGCGCCGAGCGGCAGCGGCGCGACCGCCTGCACGGCGCGCATGGGCAGGTCGCCGTAGAGATGCGGGAAGAGATCGCCGCCTCGCGAGGGCTCCCACCGTACGTCGAGGCCCTCGGGCGCCACGGTCACGAGCAGCAGGTCCGTCTGGCCCGCGAAGTGGCGCGCGGCGGTTTCGCGGACCTGTGCCGCCGTCGACAGGTGGATGAACCCGTCGCGGGCATCCACCGGCGATCCGGTGAACCGCCCGTCCGCTTCTGCCGCGCGCCAGAGGCTCGCCGGCACGATCTTGAAAAGGGCCTGCCCCATCAGTGACCTCCGCAGCCAGGGTATGGCTGCAGGACCCCAATGATGCCACCGATGGGGGCAGGCGCCTTTCCCGTTCGCTCAGGGCACCCGGCCTCGAGCGATCCACCGCGTCACCAGATCCACCGCGGCCTCATCGCGGACGACGGTGCCGAGCGGCGGCATCTGCGACGAGGGCCGGCGAGACCGCATGCGGACGAGCACCGCACTCGCGTCGGGATCACCCGGGGCGACGAGCACGCTCTCGCCGTCCGGCACGCCGGGAATCTGCCACTTCGTGCGCTGGCCCACGAGCGCCCGCGCCACGGCGTCGCCGTCCACGACGAGATCCGCCTCGCGGATCGTCGGACCAAACGCGGCGATCTCGCCGCGTCCGTTGTGGCACGCGCCGCAGTTCGACGCGAGGTACCCGAGCACGGCGCGCGTCTCCGGATCGGACGCACGGATGCGCGGCGGCCTGGTCAGTAGATCCGCGCGCGCGCCGGGCAGGCGGCCCTCGGCGACCAGCGTGTCGAGCGTCACCATCCCCGGCGTCACCGCCTCACCGTGCACCGCATGGGGATCGCGATCGGAGGAGAGCTGCAGCGCCGTGAAGCCGAGCGGTGACGGGCGCTCCGTGCCGTGACACGCGGTGCAGTCGGTCTGCGACGGGATGCTGTGTCCCCGCCCCGGCGCCACCTCAATCACGCCGGGCACCCCGGCCTCGTCCGCGCGACGCGCGTCGGTGCCGTCCTCGTTCCACATGTAGCTGGCAAACACCCACCCCGACGCCGTCCGCCACGAGAAGCGCGTCTCCACGGGCCGGCCCTGGCGGCTGAACTGCTTCCAGAAGCGCGTGCCCACGGGGAACTCCCACGCGTGCTCGTCCGTGGCGTCGATCGCTTCGCCCGGGGGCAGGTACACCCAGCGCTGCTTCTCGAGCCCGTCCGTCCACAGCACATACTGCGGCGTGAACGGCTGGTTGCGTGCGTCGATCGCGCCGGCCTGTCCGTCCACGTAAAGCCCGGTCTCCGCCAGCCGCGCCGGCGCGAGGTCGGGTACCGGCGCCACGACGGGTGGCGCGTCGGCGCCCGCCGTCAGGCCCGCCTGCAGGGTGACGGCACACCCCCACGCGGCGAGCACGACGGCGAACGCCCCACGCACGCGTCGTGTCATTGCCCGGCCTCCGGCGGATCGATCGGCTGCGGCACGCGGTTGTGCACGGGGGCCAGCGACTGCAGGTAGGCAAACACCGCCCGCATGTCCTCCTCCGTGAGCTCCGCGTAGACCTGCACGGGCATCGGCGGCAGCACGGCCCGTCCCTTCCCCTCGTGCCGCCCCGTCTTGAGCATCGCGATGAACGTCTCGGCCGTCCAGTTGCCGAGGCCCGTCTCCTTGTCGGGCGTGAGGTTCGCCGTGAAGCTGACCCCCCACGGGCCCGCGAACGCCGTGTTGGTCGCGGCGCCCAGCCAGAGCCACGGGCCCGGCGGCAGCGGCGGCGGCGGCGGCATGACGAAGTCGGCGGGATGTCCGGTGAGTGCACGCGACATATCCGGCTCCGGACCGCGTGGCCCCATCGTCCACGGCGTGTGGCAGTCGTGGCAACCCATCGTCTTCACGAGGTACGCGCCGCGTTCGACGGCGGCTGCGTCCAGTTCAACGGCGGGACGGTCGACGGCGGGCGCGGCGTTCAGGCCGTGCCAGGTCAACGCGCCCGAGAACGCGACGAAGCCGAGCGCCAGCAGCCCGGTGGTGAGTGTGTGTCGTGCCATGAAAGTCGTGCTCCCTTATGAAGAGCCGCCCGGGCCGAAGCGGCCCGCGTGTGCGGCATGCACAGGAGGGAGACGGAAACGGAGGGCCGCTCGCACCCTGCCGAAACCCTATGGAACCTTAAAAGTTCCCTAAGCGGCGCTATACTGGCGGGCGCTCAAATGATCGACCCCTCCCTCGCCTGCTTTCTCGAAGAAGGACTCGGCATCCACCTGGGCGTCTCGGACGCAGGCCTCGAACCGCAGGGCGCTCGCGCGATCGCGGCCACGGTTGATGCCGATGGCGCCCACCTCACGGTGTACCTCGCCACCGTGGCGGCGGCTCGCCTCCGTCCGGCGCTGCAGTCGAACGGCCGCGTCGCCGTCTCGTTCGGCCGGCCCATCGACGACCGGGCCTGCCAGGTGAAGGGTGAGCTTGTCGGCATCTCGGACGCAGACGCCGGCGCGCGCCCTGCGATTGAGGCCCAGTGGCAGGGCTACCTCACGAACCTCGCCCAGATCGGCATTCCCCGCGCCGTGTTCGCCGGCTGGACGATGTGGCCGGCGACGGCGATCCGGCTGCGCGTGACAGCGCTCTTCGAGCAGACCCCGGGACCCGACGCGGGGGCGCGCCTGCCGTGACACCCACGCTCGAATCGCTCGCCACCTGTTTCCAGGGCCTGCTGCCGGCGCAGTTCTTCACCTGTTCGGCCGACGGCGTGCCGAATGCGGCGTACCTCAGTCACGTGGACTACGTCGACGCCTCGCACGTCGCGCTGTCGTTCCAGTTCTTCAACAAGAGCCGGCGCAACATCGCGGAGAACCCGCGCGCGATGGTGATGGTCCCCGACCCGGACACGGGCCAGGGCTGGTGCCTGCGCCTGCGCTACGTGCGTTCGGAGACGTCGGGGCCGCTGTTCGATCGCATGGCGCTGCGGATCGAGGCCATCGCGTCGTACTGCGGACTGAAAGGCATCTTCAAGCTGCGCGCCGCGGACGTCTACGAAGTGCTCGGCATCGAGGCGGCCCCCGAGGAAACCGGCCTCGCGCCCGTGGACAGCCAGGGACGCGCCCGCGCCTCGCGCGAGGCCAATCCCATCTTCACCATCACGGCCCTTCAGGATCTGGCCAGCCGCCTGCACGGCGCCGACTCGCTCGAGGCGCTCGTCGATTCGATCCTCGAGGGCCTCGACACGAGCTTCGGCTTCAAGCACTCGATGATGCTCGTGCCAACGGAGGAGGAGGGCGTGCTCGTCACCATCGCGACGCGCGGCTACGCCGAGGACGGCGCCGGCGCCGAGGTGCGGCACGGCGAGGGGATCGGCGGCCTTGTCGCGGAGGCACGCAAGCCGATTCGCGTCTCGGGCCTGATGCGCGGGATGCTGTACGCGCTCGCGATGCACAAGGCCGCGCGCGCCACCAGCCCGGCGGCCCCGGTCCGCCGCATCGCGCTGCCGGGGCTGCCCAATCCCGAGAGCCAGCTTGGGGTGCCGCTGCTCGTACGCGGCGAGCTCGTCGGCGTGCTCTGCCTCGAGAGCGAAGTGCCCTACCGCTTTCACGAGGAGGACAAGGCCTCGATCGAGCTGCTCGGCAGCTACCTCGCCATCGCGATCCAGAACGTGCAGTGGCAGGAGCGCGAGGCCGAGGCGTCCCAGACCACCACCGAGTCCCCCGCGCCGCCGTCGCCGGTCCCCGGGTCCACGCCCGGCCCGCCGACGCGCGGCATCGTCTACTACGAGGGCGACGATGCGATTCTGGTGGACGATGAGTACCTGATCCGCGGACTTCCGGCGCGGATCCTGTGGCGGCTGCTGAGGGTGCGCGAGACCACGGGCCGGGAGGAGTTCACGAATCGCGAGCTGCGCCTCGACAAGTCGCTGCAGCTGCCCGAGTGGAAGGACAACCTCGAGAGCCGCCTCCTCCTGCTCCGCCGCCGGCTCGACGAAAAGCGTCCCGACATCCGCATCGTCCCCCGAGGCCGCGGCCGTTTCGCGCTGCAGGTCACCGCCCCGCTGACGCTCACGACGCGTGAGTAGCGCTGGCTTCACGTACAAAACACGAAGAACACGAAGGCCACGAAGACGTTGGAAGGACACTCAGGTCAGGGGTCCGGACTCCAACGTCGTCCCCGATCCTGGATGTTTTCTCTTTCGGCGTCTTCGTGGCCTTCGTGTTCTTCGTGTTTGTCCGTCGGCCGTGCCTACGAGGGCAGCGAGCCGACCAGCAGCTCCGTCACGATTTCCGGCGACTCGGCGTGAATCCAGTGGCCGCCGGGACGGTGGTGCAGGTGCACGTGGTCGCCGGCGGCGGCCGTGATGCGCGCGACGGCCGTCTCCGACATCGCATTCGACTCCGACGCCTTCAGGAAGTGCAGATCGAGCTGTGCATCGCCGGCCTCGACGATGGCCCAGAGGTCGGTGGTGAAGAAATCGTGGAGGAGCCGGTCCATCACGTCGAAGTCGAGGCGCCACGTGAACCCGCCGGCGGCATCGCGCGTGAGGTTGGTGCTCATCCACTGCGCCACGCCGAGCGCGTAGCCGCCCGCCACGATGCCGGCGATCGCCTCGTCGCGGGTCGCGAACCGCCGCGGGAGCGCGCGCACGATCTCGAGCATGCCCCACGCGCTGCCTGACGGCGGCTTGGTCTCGGGCGTCGAGTCGATCACCCACACCTGGAGTGGCCGCACGTGGCCGGCGGCCGCGTACGCCAGCGCGACCTTGCCTCCGTAGGAATGCCCAAGCACGGCATCGGGCGTCACGCCCTGCGCCACGCTCCAGTCCCGCAGGTCCTCGGCAAACCCGAGCACGCCGTCGGCATGCGCGCCGGGTCCCGAGTCCCCGTGATGCGGCATGTCCACGAGCCAGCAGGCGTACTCCGGCCGCGCCTTGACCAACGCACGGGCGATCCCCTGCCAGTTACGGCCGCGGCCGTAGATGCCGTGCAGCATCACGAGAGCGCGGGTCGGATGATCTGTGGCAGCGACACGCGTCGAGGACAGGGACATCAGGGGATCGTATCAAGGTACCGGGGGTGCTCAGGGTGCTCAGGGTGCTCAGGGCGCTCAGAGTGCTCAGAGTGCCCCGGGTGCCCGGGGTGCCCACGGTGCCGGGGTGCCCACGGTGCCCGGGTGCCCGGGTGCTGGGTGCCGGGGTGCTGGGGTGCCTCACATCCCGAGCGGCACTTGAGTTGGCGTCGCGGAGGCCGACGTGGGAGGGGCGCGATGGGCGTCAGTACGCAACCTGCGCCGCAGGGAGCGTGCGCTTTCGAGCGCCGGCGCCGTAGGCTCAGCCGAAGGGGGGCCGGGTAGGCGCGGCGCGATGGGCGTCAGTACGAAAGCGCGCGCGCACGGAGGCGCAGGTTGCGAGCGCGCGCTCCCGGAGGCCGGAGCGGCGGCAACTCAAGTGCCGATCGGGATCAGGTGCCGAGGTGTGCTGAAGGCGTAGGATGGAAGGAGGGAGCGTGTATGGCTGGCCTCAGGACGGACGACAAGGGGATCGTGATGGCGTGTGGGGCGTGCGGGGCGCAGAACCGGGTGGCATATGCCCGGTTGGGTGCGCGCGCGCGGTGCGCGAAGTGCCAGACGGATCTGCCCGCGCCCTCAACGCCGGTTGACGTGGCCACCGCGGCGCACTTCGATGCGCTGGTGCGCCAGTCGCCGCTGCCGGTGCTCGTCGACTTCTGGGCGGCGTGGTGCGCGCCGTGCCGCATGGTCGCGCCCGAGGTGGCGAAGGTGGCGAGTGCCAACGCCGGCCGCCTGCTGGTCGTCAAGGTCGACACCGAAGCCGTGTCCGATCTCGCGGCCCGACTGGGGATCCAGTCCATCCCGACGCTGGCGGTCTACGCCGGCGGCCGCGAAGCCGCCCGCACGGCAGGCGTCATGTCCGCCGACCGCATCGAAGCCTTCATCGCCCAGGCCCCCACGGCACGAAAGCACTGAGGCACCTTGGGCACCCTGGGCACCTTGGGCACCCCGGGCACCCTGGGCACCCTGGGCACCTATTCGTAGTACTTCCTATACATCCCCCGCCTGAAGATGAACCCTCCGAGCGGCCCGAGCCAGCCGAGCACGTAGTACATGTGTCCGAGGTCGGTGATCTCGATCAGGTTGCCGTCGAAGTCCTTCACGAAGAACAGCCAGTGCCCGCGGGGCGACTGCTCGGGCGGGCTCACGATCTCGACGCCCTTCGCCACCAGGTGATCGTGCCACTTGTGGATGCCGCGCACGTTCAGACAGATGTGCGTCAGCCCCACGCGGTTCCAGTGCACCGGCTCGGCGCCCTCTTTCGGCTCGAAGTGGAAGATCTCGATCACCGCGCCGCCGGGAATGCGGATCCAGCCGATACGGCACGTGCCGTCCGGCGCGTCGACGCCGAAGAAGCCCTGCACGCGATCGATCGGCGCTTCCGAGACGCCGACGAGCGGGCAGCCGAACACGTCCCACCAGAACTTCACCGCGCGATTGAAGTCCGAGACGGTGACGCCGACGTGGCTGAACGAACGGGCTTTCATGCAGTCTCCAGCAGATGATCGGCGGCGCGAAGCGCCTGCGCGACGATGGTCAGGCCGGGGTTGACGGCGGCTGACGAGGGGAAGAACGAGGCGTCGACGACGAACAGGTTCTCGACGTCGTGGGTGCGGCAGAAGGGATCGAGCACGGACTGGCGCGGGTCGGTGCCGAAGACCGCCGTGCCGCACTGGTGTGTCGTGTTCCGCGTGCGGTGCGAGTACGTCATCACCTTCCAGTAGCCCAGGCGATGCAGCATGCGCGTCGCCTCCTTCACGAGCTGCTGATGCGGCCCGACGTTGTTCGGGCGGTAGTGCAGGCGGATGCGCCCGCCCGCGTCGAGGGCGACGAAGTTGTCCTCGCGCGGCAGGTCCTCCGAGATCGCGAGCCAGTCGACGCCGCGCGCCACCCACGCCTCGTACGCCCAGAGCGGAATCCACGGCGCGACCGTCTGCGCCATCACGCCGTGCGTGCGGCCCTGCGACTGGATCTGGCCCAGGGGATACGGCGCGTTCGGACCGCGGAAATAGAAGTCGTTCACGGCGACCGTCTTCTGGAACACCGTGTCGTTCCGCCGGAACGGATGAAACCCCTGCATCATGGTCGCCAGGTGCGCCATGTAGCGCTTGCCGACGAGACCCGACGAATTCGCGAACCCCGCCGGATGCGTGTCGCAGGCCGATCGCAGGAGCAGCGCCGCCGAATTCACCGCGCCGCATGAGACGACGACGCGCGAGGCCCCGACGCGGACGGTCTCGCCGCGATGGAGGATCTCGACGGCCTCGACCGTGCGTCCGGACGGGCCGGCGATGAGGCGTCGTGCGTCCGCGCCGGTCCAGAGCTCCACGTTCGGCGCCGCCAGCGCCGGCTCGAGTCCGCACACCTCCGCATCGCTCTTCGCGCGCATGTGGCACGGAAACGAATTGCACGTATTGCAGAGCACGCAGCCGCCGTCTTCGCCCGGACGGATGAGGCCAAGCGGCAACGGCGAGGGATGCAGCCCCTGCGCGGAGAGCTGCTCGACGATCGCCGCCATCAGCGGGGCATGCGGCACGGCCGGATACGGATACGGTCCCCGAGGCGGCTCGGTGGGGTCCTGCCCGTGCTGGCCGTGCACGTGGTACATGCGCTCGGCCCGATCGTAGTACGGCGCGAGCGTGTCGTAGTCGATCGGCCACGCGGGCGACACGCCCTCGGCGTGCTCGATTTCGCCGAAGTCCTCGCGCCGCAGCCGGTAGAGCACGCTGCCCCAGTACTTCGTGTTCCCGCCGACGCCGTAGTGGGTGTACGGCAGGAACTCCGCGCCGTCGGCGTCGAGCCACCGCTCGTCCGCCCGGTAGCGCAGGTGCTTCCAGACGGCCTCGGGGCTGCGGTTCTCGGGCTCCCGCGGCACCGCCTCCCCGCGCTCCACGACGAGGATCCGCGCCCCGCTCCCCGCCAGCGCCCGCGCCATCGTCCCGCCGCCGGCGCCGGTGCCGATGATGACGATGTCGTAGTGCGGGACGCGTCCGGCGTCAGCCGTGGACGGTGGCATAGATCTGATCCATCAGGCGCTGATCCTCCATCGCGCGCTCGAGGCTCATCTCGGGCGCGCGGCCCTCGCGGATCGCACCCGCGAAGTCGCGGTACATCGCCTGGTAGCCGCGGATGTCGCGGAAGCCGGGGAAGATCAGCCGCGGCCAGCCCTGGCCGCGCGCGAGGACGAACACGCCGTTCGACTCGAAGGTGATGATGCCCTTCCGCCCGAACAGCTTCGAGAGCCGCAGCCCCTTGAAGAGCGACGGGATCTCGCGCGAGTAGTACAGCGAACCGACGGCGCCGTTGTCGTAGCGCAGGGCGACGAGCATGCTCTTGGCGCGGCGGTCTGGCCCCTCCGGCGATGGCGTGGGCCGGTGCCCGTGCGCCGTGACGATCGCCGGACCGAGGCTGCCGGCCACGTGGAGCCAGTGAATGCCCTCCTCGAAGAAGGCGTCGCCCCCCGCCATCGCCTCGTCGTTGCGCCAGTCGTCGGCGGTCTTCAGGCGATGCGCGATGGTCGTGAAGTGGCCGAACACCATGTCGCCAATCACGCCCTCGGCCATGAGCCGGCGCAGCGTGACGGCGAGCGGCTTGTAGTGATCGTTCTCGCCGACGAGGATGACGCGGCCCGCGCGGTCGCGCGCCTCGCGCACGGCCTCGTAGTCCGTGAGCCGCGGGAAGGCCGGCTTCTCGACGAGCACGTGCTTGCCGGCGGCCAGCGCCTCGAGCGTGAGGTCGAGGTGATAGCGCGGCGGCACGGCGATGACCACGGCATCGACGGCGGGGTCATGGATGGCGGCCCGGTAGTCGCCGTAGGCGGCGGCCCCGCCGAAGCGGCGGCAGTAGTCGTCGGCGCGGCCGCGGTCGCGGCTCGCGTACGCCGGGGCGATGTGGCCCTTCAGGGCCTTCAGGTGGCGGCTGTGCACCCGGGTGATGAAGCCGCAGCCGAGAAACGCCAGGCGCAGGGGGGCGGACAAGGATTCATGATAATCCGGACGCGCCTTGACAGTGCCGACAGGGCAGCGTCACAGTTAGCCCGCGGCGCGCACCCGCGCGCCCTCCGTCCACCCGAGATTCCTGGGGATTGCTCATGCGACGCACCTGGCTCTTCCTGATGCTCCTGACGCTGGCGCTGCCGGCCCTTGCCGCGGCGCAGACCGGCGCGGCCGCCACCAGCACCGAGCCCTTCAAGCTCGGCACGTTCGAGATCGACGGCGAGGCGCGGATCGGCCTCGTCGTGCGCAACGACACCCTGATCGTGGATCTGGCCGCGGCCAACCGTGCGCTCGAGCGGAACCCCGCCTATCCGCGGCTGCCGATGCCCGAAACCATGCGGGACCTGATCGGCCAGTACGAGTACGGGATGAAGCACCGGCTGTACGAGATCGTGGCGGACCTCGTGGCGCGCCGCCAGCTCGAAGGCGGCAGCCGCCCGGGATTCGTGCGCGAGGTGGGCGCCGTGCGCACGCTGCCGCCGCTCATGCCCGGCAAGATGCTGAATGCGGCCGTGAACTTCTACAGCCACGTGAACGAAGGCGGCACGCCCGAAGAGCAGCGCAAGGCGGCCGAAGCGCGGCGCGCCAGCCGCGGCATCCCGTACCTGTTCCTGAAGCCCACCGAAGGCGCGATCATCGGCAACCGCGAGGCCGTCGTGATCCCGTACGGCCGCGACCGCATCGACTGGGAAGTGGAGCTCGGCATCGTGATCGGCCGCGCGGCGAAGTACGTCCCCGCGCCACAGGCCGCCGAGCACATCTTCGGCTACATGGTGACGGTGGACATCTCGGATCGCGGCGGGCGCCCGCCGGATTCGCGGCCCGGCTCCGACTGGTTCGTCGGCAAGGGCCACGACACGTTCGCCCCGATGGGGCCGTGGATCGTCCCGAAGGAGTTCTACGGCGACCCGATGCAGCGGCTGCGCCAGACGCTCACCGTCGGCGGCCAGCAGATGCAGGAAGGCCTGCCGGGCGACATGATCCACTCCGTCTACGAACTGATCGAGTACGCCTCGTCGATCATCACGCTCTTCCCCGGCGACGTCGTCAACAACGGCACGTCGGGCGGCGTCGGCATGGGCTCCGCCGTGCGCGGCGCGCCGCAGTTCCTGAAGCCCGGCGACGAGATCGTGGCAAGCATCGAGGGGATCGGCACGCTCACCCTGCCCGTCGTCGCCGGCCCCGTGCCGACGCCCGGCACGGGCGCCTATCTGCCTCCAGTGAGCTCGTATCGGAAGCAGTAGATAGATCGGAAGATTGCTGATCGCTGATAGCCGAAAGCCGATCGCTGCTTGCGAGCCTGGGAGGTTCATGGCGAGGAAGTTCTGGTTGATGAAGTGCGAGCCCGACGCGTACACGATCGACGATCTCGCGCGGGATAAGACGACGAGCTGGGAGGGGGTGCGCAATTACCAGGCGCGCAACTTCATGCGCGATGACATGCAGGTGGGGGACGGCGTCCTGTTCTACGCGTCGAATGCCGACCCCTCCGGCGTCACCGGCCTGGCCGAAATCGTTCAGGACGGCTACCCCGATCACACCGCCTGGACGAAGGGCCACCACTACTTCGACAAGGCCAGCACCCGCGAGAAGCCCGTCTGGTACATGGTCGACATCGGGTTCGTGGAGCGGTTTCCCGGCGTCGTGCCGCTCGAGACGCTCAAGTCGACCACCGGCCTTGAGCAGATGAAGGTCGTCCAGAAGGGCAGCCGGCTGTCGGTGCAGCCCGTCACCAAGGCCGAATTCGACATCGTCGTGCGACTGGGGCGGAAGAAGAGGTAACTCATGCGACAATGACCCCGCCGTGCCGTTGAGTCAGCGCTTGGTCGACCTGCTCCCGCTGGTCGACGAGGTGGTCCAGTACGTCGCCTGGCGCCATCACCTTTCTGCCGACGAGGGCGAGGACTTCGCCAGCGTGGTGAAGCTGCGGCTGGTCGAAGACGATTACCGGGCGCTCCGCGGCTTCGAGGGGCGGTCGCATCCGAAGACCTACCTCGTCACGGTCGTCACCCACCTGCTGTTCGACTTCCGGGATTCGCTGTGGGGCCGCTGGCGGCCCTCGGCCACGGCGGAGCGGCTCGGGCCCACGGCCGTGCTGCTCGAGGAGCTCATCACGCGCGAGGGGATGTCGTTTCCCGAGGCCGTCGAGGTGATGCAGGGCACGCACCGCGTGCCGCTGTCACGCGAAGCCCTCCGGGACCTGCTGCACGAACTGCCCGTGCGCACGCCCCGGCTCCGCGTCGATGAGGCGGCCCTGGCCACCAGCCACGCCGAGGGCGGCGCGCCCGACGAAGGGCTGGCGCTGGCTGAACACCTCGAACGGGTGGACCGGGTGGAGACCGCCCTCAAGCGGGCCCTCGCCAAGCTCACGGCGAACGACCGGGTCCTGATGGCGATGCGCTACATGGACGACCTCACGCCCCCGCAGGTGGCCAGGGCCATCGGCCTGGACGTGCGGCCGGTCTACCGACGGCTCGGTCAGGCCACCGAGACCGTCCGCGCATCGATGCTCGCCGAAGGCATCACGCCCGAAGACATCGCCGGCCTGCTCGGGCATCCCACCTCCACGGTGGACACGCTGCTCAAGCGCGGCCGCTGGCGAAGTGTACAGCAGCGCGCCGTTAACTAATTTCACATCAACAACTTACAGAGATCGCGTGTCATGATTTGAGATCATGTCCGTCTAATTAGGTATGCGCATTCACCGGCCGCCGCCGGCCGCGCTGCCAAGATGATGGACCCAGACACCCACTGTCCTGACCCCGAGCTGCTCTCTGCGTATCTCGACGCCGGCCTGGACCCGGCCGCCCGCGAGGCGGTGGTCCACCATCTGGCCGAGTGCGACCGCTGCCGCCGTCTGATCGCGGACGTCGTCCGCACCCAGGACGCGGTGCCGGCGATGCGGACGGAGCTGGTGGCGGTGGGCGAGAGCCCGTCGCGGCTGGACAACCTGCGCCACGTGCTCGGGGCGGCATGGACGGGCGGGGGGCTGGCCGGGTCGATTCTGGTCGTGGCGCTCGCGATGCTGGTCGCCACCGACGGCTGGGTGCGCCGGCAGGCGCCGGAGGGCCACCGCGCGCGGCTCGCCGAGGCCTCTGGCCGCGAGCGCACCGTCGAGGCCCGGCTGTCCGGGCCCTTCCCCTATGCACCGCTGCGCCCCGCGGTCCGCTCCGTGGATGGCGACACAGCCGTGGCCCGCCCGTGGATGCTCGTGGCGGCGGCCGGCGAGATCCGCGAGGCGCACCACGCGGACCTGAGCGCGGCGAGCCAGCACGCCACCGGCGTGGCGGCGCTGCTCGTCGGCGAGTACCACGAGGCGATCCGCGCGCTGACGGCGGCGGCGGACATCGCGCCCCAGGACGCGGCGGTCCTGGCGGATCTGGCCGCGGCGTACCACGAGCGCGCGCGCCTTGGCGGCCGGCCCGACGATCTCCCCCGCGCGCTGTCGGCGGCCGAGCGCGCGATCGCGGCGGATCCGTCGCGGGCGGAAGCGTGGTTCAACCGCGCCCTGGCGATCGCGGCCATCGCCCCGCGCGACCTCGCGCGCGAGGCGTGGCAGGCCTACCTCGCACACGAATCGAACCCCGAGTGGCGCGCCGAGGCCGAAGGCCGGCTCCAGGCGCTGATGCCGGTCGGCGACCCGTGGCCGGAGGTGCTCGCCCGCCTGCAGGCGTCACCGAGCCAGGCCGATGTGGATGCGGCGGTGCGCCAGCACACGAGCCGCGCGCGCGAGTTCCTCGAACGCGACCTCTTCCCCGCCTGGGCCACGGCCACGCTGAATCGCGGCGACGCCACAACCCCGCTCGCCACCGCACGCATGCTCGCGGACGCCTTCGCACGGCTGACCGGCGATCAACTCGGCCGCGACGTCGTCGTCACGATCGACCGGGCGGAAGCGGCGGGTGGTGCGGCTGCGCAGGCGTTGGCGGCCGCAATCGATGCCTACGCTGCGGTCTCACCGGGGGCATCGGTGAGCCCAGGGCGGTCGCCCACAAGCCTGCTCGACGCCAGGAAGGGCCTCCGCGCCGCAGCTGTGCCCCTGGAGCTGCGCGCAGCCATCGATCTCGCGTCGGCCGACTACTACCGCGCCAACTACAAGGACGTCGAGCAGACGCTGGCAGGTATCGAAGTCGCCGCGCGACGTCAGGGCTACGGGGACGTACTAGGGCAAGTCCTCTGGCTGGGCGGGATGGCCGCGTTCGCCCAGGGCCGTCTGGGCGACGCGCAGTTTCTCTACGAGCAGACACTCGAAACCGTCTCGGCGATGGGCGATGCAGAGCGCATGGCCGGCGGCGCGCTTCTCCTCGCGAATCTCTTCTATTACATCGGAGACGAACCGCACGCGTGGCAGTACCGAACACTGGCGGCTTCGAGCCTCTCTGGGGCAGAAGCCACGAGGGTCCGACACGGGATCCTACTCAGCGCCGCCGGGGACATGCTGACAAACGGCCTGCCAGAGGCTGCCCTCGTTATTCAATCAGCCGCTTCGCAGACGGGCCATTCGTTGGGGGCCGCTGTTGAGGTCGAGGCCCTTGCGCAGCGAGCTCGGATCCACCACGCAGTCGGTCAGCGCGGAGCAGCAAGTCAGGACCTAAGGCTCGCTACTGAGCGATTGGCGACGCTGAGCGATCCAGTGATGAGGCGCCGTGTGGAGACATCTGTTCTGGCTGCAGAGGCCGAGCTGTTCGGAACAGCCGACCCTCCTAGAGCAATTGCCGCTGCAACCGAGGCACGGCAACGACTCGACGAACGGCGGGACCGGCTCGGTGTTGCCCAGCTCTCTGTGACGTTGGCAACCGCGTTCCTCGCTCAAGGCATGTTGAACGAGGCCGAGCGCCACATCTCGGCGGGCATTGCGGCTTTCGATGACGAGCGAGCTTCCATGTCTAGCGAGGGTCGTATCTCGTACTCGGACCGGTCCTGGGCGCTGTTCGAGCAGGCAATTCAGCTCGCGTTGGCACGGGGGGACAGGAACGCAGCCTTCAACTACGGAGAGCGAGGCCGGGCACGCACGGTTGTCGAGGCACACCAATGGAGCGGGGCTGAAGAGGTGTCTCTCCCAGGCCTCGCAGCCGCGATTCCGGAGGGCACAGCTGTACTGATCTTGAATCAGTTCCAGGACGAGCTTGTTTCGTGGCTGGTTCACCGTGGGTCTATTTCGGCGGCCACCGTGCCTGTGTTGCGCGATAGGGCCGTCTCGTTGGCAGCGGCATACAGCAACGGCATCACCACAGGCACGGGTGGCACACACGCCAGCGGTGAGCTATTCGATGCGCTCATTCGTCCACACCTCGCGAGTCTTCGTGGCGCGCGACTCCTCGTGATCGTTCCGGACGGCCCTTACAGCTCGCTGGCGTTTGCAGGTCTGCATGATCGGCGGCGAGGTCGCTACCTCATCGAGGATATGGCTCTGACGGTCGCGCCGAGCGCCACCGTCTTCGTGCGCGCCACCGAGCGAGCGGTCGCGCGACCGGGTGGGCGGCCTTCGGCACTCATCATCGGCGCGCCATCGACGTCCACCGGCGCCCGCCTTGCGCCCCTTCCAGGCTCCCGCGACGAAGCGGCCGCCATCGCGGCGATTTACGGATCGGCAGAACTCCGCGCGGGTGTCACAGCCACTCCTGATCGCCTGCTTGACGATGGCCCAGGGCGCGACGTCGTGCACGTAGCGGCCCACGGGATGACCAACGCCGAGTACCCGATGCTCTCGCGGCTGATGCTCGCCGACGCGCCGGGACGGCCGTACTCCGGCGCGGTGTTCGCACGCGAGGTCGCGGCACGGGACTTCTCGCGCACCGGCCTCGTCGTGCTGGCCTCCTGCGACAGCGGCGGCGGCCCCTCGGCTCGCGGCGAAGGCGCGCTCAGCCTGGCGCGCGCGTTTCTGGCGGCGGGCGCCCCCACGGTGGTGAGCGCACTCGGCCCCCTGGACGACACCCTGGCGCGGCAGATGTTCGTCGAGTTTCACCGCGCGTACGCGCGCGGTGCATCAGCTGCGGAGAGCCTGCAGCAGGTGCAGGTCCAGGCCCTCCAGCGGACCGGCCGGCAGCCTGGCCCGTGGGCCCGGCTCGCCGTGTTCGGGGCAAGTCACACCACCCCTAACGACCCGCACCGTGGGAGTCTCCCGTGAACCGCAGACGCTTTCTCCGCTCCGTTTCCACCGGCGTGGCCGCCGCACTCGCCGCCACCGCCGTCCCGCACGCCTCGGCGCGACAGGGCGGGCTCACCGTGCGCTTCGTCGGCATGATGGGCTTCGTCAAGCGCACCGACGGCACGCTGCTCGCCGTCACCCCCGGCCACCACGCCATGCAGCACTTCGCGCACGTGCCGTTCGCCATGGCGCGCACCGGGAGCGCCATCGCGGCCGCCCTCGGCATGCAGCCCGCCCCCGGCGTCGTCGCCGAGGCGTTCGACCAGCAGGTCACCGGATCCGGCCCGGACGACTTCGTGTTCCTGTGCCTCGAGCACATGTCGATTGACGTCGTGGCGCATGACGGCCGAGCGACCGTCGACAACCGCGCCGACCACCTCGCGCAGATGCACCTCATCGCCCCGGGCAAGCGCCTGCGCAGCGACCTGGGGCGCTGGTCGCACGCCACGGCATCGCTCTCGGGCGGGCGGCTGGTGAACTCGTCCGCGCATCCCGATGCGGGGAGGATCTGGTCGTTCGGCGCGCACAAGCAGCCGCTGACCGATGCCGTCAACTTCGAGGCCGGCGCCGCCTCGCTCCGCCTGAGCGCGGGGCGCACCGTGCGGTCCTTCACCCCGGCCGCGGACGACGCGGCGGAGCTGTGGTTTATCAGCTCCGCGGGCCCGCGCATCGACCAGGGCGACCCGAAGCGCCTCGAGCATGGCGAGCTGCTCTCGCAGTTCCTCGTGGGCGCGGATCCGGTGATCGCCGAGTGCGAATCGGCGACCGGAAGGAACACGCCGGCAACGGGTCTTCCGTGCGGGGTTCCGGCGTTCGTGTCCTTGGAGGCGGGCGCCGGGGCGGTGTTCCCCCCGTTCATGGACCTCTGTTTCCAGGCGTACTACGGCGACGACGGCGGCGGGATCTGATGTGGCGGTTGCTTCGGGGGCCGGCGCCTGGCGCCGGTCCCCGGACCTCCGCGGGAGCGACACGTATGGCGTACGAATACGAAATCGATCGATCGGCGGGATTGGTGCGGGTGCGCAGCCGGGGCGCCACCGACTACGCGGCCTGGGAGAAGACGATGCGCACCGTCGTGCGCGACCCCGGCTTCGCGCCGGGCACGCCCGTCCTGCTGGACGTGCGCGACCAGACGACGCTGCCGCCCCCCGGCGAGAGCGCCCGCGCCGCCGAGGGCTGGCGCCGCCTCGTCCCCGGCAGCCACGTCGCCATAGTCGCGCCGCCCGGCGGCGCCGCCTACGGCGTGGTGCGGCAGGTCAGCGCCCGATCGAACGGCCAGGTCGAGGCCTTCACCGATCCGGAGGAGGCCGTGGCGTGGCTGCGGTCCTCCCGGGAGCCGGCGCACCCAGGCGACTCGTGAAGTGACGTTGATTGGCTACGACCGGACTGCCCGGTGGGCGGCCCGCGGAATCGCGTCGGATCACAAGCGCCGGGAACCACGGCAGAGCCCCGGCGATCGCGTCGTCGATCTCCGTACAATGAAGGGACCATGCGCCGTGTCCCTTCATCCCTGGGCCTCCTGACGTTCGCTGCGCTTGTCCTCATCGCCGGGTGCGGCCGGAGCGACGGTCCGCAGCCCGGCGCGGCCACGACCGGAGCCGCACGCCCCTCCATCCTCCTCGTCACGCTCGACACCACGCGCGCCGATGCCATCGGCCCCGACGCCGTTGGCATCGAGACCCCGGCCTTCAATGCGCTGGCCGCACGCGGCCGCCGCTTCCGCCACGCCTACGCCACCACCCCGGAGACGCTCCCGTCGCATGCCTCGATGATGACGGGGCTCTATCCCGGCGGACACGGCATCCACGAAAACGCACGCTACCTCTCCCCCGATCACCCCGTCGTCGCCGAGCAGTTGCGGGAGTCCGGCTACCGCACCGCGGCGTTCGTGTCGTCGTTCGTGCTCTCGCGCCGGTTCGGCCTCGCGCGCGGGTTCGACGCGTACGACGATGCGCTCGACGAGGGGCGCGTGGAGCGCAGCGCGAGAGAGACGACCGATCGCGCGCTCGCCTTCCTCGCGCAGCCGTCGGACGCCCCCGTCTTCCTCTGGGTTCATTACTTCGACCCGCACACGCCCTACGCACCGCCGGAGCCGTACCTGAGCCGCTTCCCGGAGAATCCCTACCTCGGCGAGGTCGCGGCCATGGACGAGCAACTCGGCCGCCTGATCGAGGCGTTCGACCGCCAGGCCCCCGGCCCCATCGCCATCATCGTCTCCGGCGACCACGGCGAGGGACTCGGCGATCACGGCGAACGGCAGCACGGGAGCCTCCTCTACCAGCCAACGATGCAGGTGCCGATGGTGATGGCGGGGCCGGGGATCGCGCCCGGCGTGAGCGAGACGCCGGCGAGCATCCGCCGCATCTTCCACACCATCCGCGACTGGGCGGGCCTCGACGCCGAGGGCAGCCTGCGCGGGGAGCCGCGGGAGATCGTGCTGGGCGAGGCGATGAAGCCGTTTCTGTCGTACGGCTGGCAGCCGCAGATCATGGCGGTGGACGGCACGCGCAAGGCGATCCTCGCAGGGCCGATCGAGGTGTACGACCTGGCCGCGGATCCCGGTGAGACGCGCGACCTGTTCCCGGGCGCGGGCGTGCCGGCCGCGCTGCGGCAGGCGCTCGACGACTACCCGGTGCCGTCGCCGGAGGCGGCGCGCGGCCCGGAAGGCCTGAGCGACGAGGCCCGGCGCAACCTCGCGAGCCTTGGCTACGTGAGTTCCAGCGTGGCACCGCCCGTGCGCCGCGACGCGCCGAGGCCGGCCGACATGGTGCACCTGTTCGAGGTGATCGAGCGCGCGTCGGGGCTCTTCGTCGCCGAACGCTATCGCGAGGTCGTTCCGCTCCTCGAGCAGATCCTCGCCGAGGACGCCTACAACCTCGATGCGGCGCTGCGGCTGGCGACCGCGTTCTCGTCGCTCGGCGAGGACGCGCGTGCCGTGGAGATGTTCCGGCGGGCAGCGACGATCGCGCCGCTGTCCGCGGATGTCCGCACGTACCTCGCGCTGCACTACGCGCGCGGGGCGGAGTGGCGCCGCGCGGTGCCGCTGCTCGAGCAGATCGTGGCCGACACGCCGGACCGCCTGCCGGCCGTCGAGGCGCTGGCCGTCGTGCGGGAGCGCGAGGGGCGCATCGGGGACGCGGTCGACCTGCGCCAGCGTGTCTACGGCATGAGGACGCCGTCCCCGGCGGAGCTCGTGCAGCTCGGTCAGATGGCGATGCACGAGGGGCGGACGCCGCTCGCGCTGGAATCATTCGAGGCCGCGCGCCGGCGGCAGCCCGCCGGCTTCGCGCACGATCTGGAACTCGGCGTGCTCTACATGGACGTGCGGCGCTTCCCCGAGGCGCGCGAGGCACTCGACCGGGTGCCGGACGCGCATCCGGAGATCGCCATGGCGCTCTTCAAGCGGGCGCAGGTGAGCGTGCTGCTGAAGGAACCGGACGCCGCCGCCCGCATCGCACGTGCCCGGGAACGGGCAGACGAAACGACGCGGGAGCTGATTGCCAGGGAGGCGCTCTTCAGGGGTCTGGCACCGTGACATCGAAATCGGTGCACTTTCTGCACTCCCCTCCGCAGTCCTTCAACAGGCGGGAGTGCCGGAACTGCACCGATTTCGATGTCACGGTGCCAGACCCCTCCTAGAAGAGGAGCCGGGCGGCGATCTGGATGCGCCTTGGGTCGAAGTAGGCGCGGGGCTGTCCGAACACCGAACTCTCCCGCACCGGCTGGATGTCGTAGCCGGTCTGGTTGTTCATGACGTTGAACAGGTCGAGGGCGATCTGGAGGCTCGAGCGGCCGGCCAGCCGCACGTTCTGCGTGTAGTTCAGATCGAGCTGCCAGTGCGCATCGCTCCGGCGCGACCCGGCCGGCTCGGCGAACCGTGACGTGCTGCTCGTGCTCGTCGTCAGGCTGCGATACGGCTCGAAGCTCCACTCCTCCCACGGCTGGCCCGACTGCGCCACGGCGAAGGCGCCGACGCTGGCGTTCCAGCCCAGGTTGTAGAAGCCGTAGACCTTCAGCATGTGCGGGCGGTCGCCGCGCAGCGTGCCATCGCGGAAGTCCCAGAGCTGCCGGCCGGCCGCGTCGGCGATGAACGACGATCCCATGAACACGTTGGCATCGTTGCCCGTCGTCGTGTTGTCCTGGTCGAAGTTGCCCGTGTAGCGGCTCCAGGTGTAGGAGCCGCGGACGAACGCGCGGCTGCCGCGCCACTCGCTCTCGACCGTCGCCTCGTAGAACTTCGTGTAGGCGCCGTCGAGCTCCGCGATGACGTAGCTCGAGCCGCTGCCGATCTGCGCCAGACGCTGGCTCAGATCCGTGATGTAGAGCTCGCGCGGGATGTTCGCGGGCGGATTGAACGCGACGCGCGCGTTGTTGTTCGTGTCTTCCCAGAAGTGGCTGCCCTCACGGTAGCGGCCGTAGAACCGCATCGACCACTGCGGGTTGATCTGGCGCGCCGTGCCCACGAGGAACTCGTCCACCGTGCGCGGCGTCATGTCTTCGACGAAGAGCTTGCCCGACGAGGAGCCGACCGGCACCGCGGCGAACAGCGTGCCCGTCTGGTCGAAGTGCGCGTCGATGAACGTGCCGATCAGGTTGCGGTCCCACGACGCCGCGCGGGGCAGCGAGCTGGCCGCCGGGTGGTAGCGGGCGTAGCTGGCATACACGGTGTCGTTGCCGTTGTAGGCCCACGTCGCACCCACGCGCGGCTGGATCATCTTGCTGAACGGCAGCTCGTACATGTTGTACTTGTTGCCGGGCGCCGACACGTAGCCGGAGAGCGTCGAGGCGTCTTCGCGCAGCCCCTGCCCGTAGAGCGTGTCGTTGCTCACGAGCACGCCGAGGTTGAACGCCCAGTTCTGCCACCGGATCGTGTCGTTCACCTCGATGCTCTGCGACAGGTACTCCGAGCGGATCTTCGGCGCCACGCCGATCGACTGCTGCTGGAACCGTGCCGTGTAGAACGCCGACTGGCCGGTGCCGGCGATCGGCGCCAGCCGGCCGCCGGGCACGCTGATGAGCCCCCAGCCGTTCGAGCTGCGCACCAGGTCCTCGGCGTCCTGATAGAGCTGGTAGCCGACGTGCACGTCATGCGAGACGTTGCCGCCGAACGTGATGTTGTAGGCCACCTGCCCGGCGTTCCGGAAGAAGTCCTGGTCGTTGAACTCCGCCCCGAAGCCGACGATGCCACCGCCGATGCGCTGGCCGTTCTGCACGGAACCGTAGCGGTCGATGAGCGGCTGGATGAACGCGTTGTACGCCGTGGCGCCGGCCACCGGCGTCGGGACCGTCAGGCGGCCCTGGCTGTCGAGGCTGGTGACATCGAGCCGCGTGCCCGCCTGCGTGCTCGGCGTGACGCTCGCGATGCTGTCGGGCCGGCCCTGGGTGCGGTTGGCGAAGTTCGTGTACTTGAAGGTCAGGAAGCTGCGGTCGTTGATGACCCACGAGCCATCCACGGTGGCGATGCGGAGGCGCAACTCGCTGCCCGATCCGGTGGTGGCCGAGGCGTTGGCCGCGAACAGGTCGCTGATGTCCTCGCGCTTCGAATCGCGGTAGCTGGCATTGAGCAGCACCGCGCTCGACGGCGTGAACGTCAGCTTGCCGAAGCCTTCATTGCGCGTGCTCTCGTAGGCCGGGAGCTCGCCGTACAGGTTCGCCTGGTTGTCGCGCGTCCGCGTGGGACGGTAATACGAGCCGTAGAAGAAGAGGCGGTTCTGGAGGATCGGGCCGCCGACGTTGCCGGTGAGCCACGTACGATCCTGCTCGTACCGCGAGCGCGACCCGCTCTCGAGCTCGGCCGCCATCGCGTTGTTCTGGAGCTGGTAGCTCAGCATCCCCTGGTAGCGGCTGGTGCCCGACTTGCTCACCGAGTCGATCGTGAAACCGCCCGATCGATCGAAGTTGATCGCCTGCGCGCCGCCCTTGATCGTCGTGACCTGGTCGATGTCGTGGGAGGCCGGCTCGGCCGACAGCGTCCCGAAGAGCGGCAGCGTGACGTTCACGCCGTCGAACTGGTACACGTTGTCCTGGCCGCTGCCGCCCGCGCTCGGGCCGCGCACCTGCTCCTCGGTGTACTGCACACCGGGAATCAGCTTGACCAGGTCGCGGTACTCCTGCCCGACGGGCAGCGCCAGGATCTGATCCGCCGACACGGAGCTCGAGATGGCGGAGGAGCCGCGGTCAATCAGCGAAGCTCCCGCGGTCACCGTCACGACCTCGGTGAGGCCCGCCACGCCCAGCGTCGCATCCGCCACGGTCGTCTGCGCCAGCTGGACGCGCGCCTCGCGCGTCACCGTCTGCATCCCGGCCAGGGCGAAGGTGATGGTGTAGGTGCCGGGCGGGAGCGCCGGCAGCCGGTAGTCGCCGTTCCCCCCGGTGATCGCCACACGGGGCACCGGCAGCACGTCAGCCCGAGCTTCGACGGTGACGCCGGGCAGCGCCAGACCGTCGGTGTCCGTCACGCGCCCGCTGAGCGCGCCGGTCTGTTGGGCCGACGCGACGAGCGGCGCCAGCACGAGGCACACCGCGAGCAACGGCCGAAGAAGTCGAGCAAACGCCATCCAAACCTCCAGATCGGTCCCAGCGTCGGGACCAAGACAGTCAACCTGGGAGTATATCCCGGCCTTCGAGGGGTGAGCCGGGCAAGAGGCCCGGCTCATCAGTTCAGGCCGCACGGACGACCAGCGCGCCCGCTGCGACGAGCGTCTGTCGTCAGGCGCACACGCGCGGTGCGTTGCCGCGTGCTGAAGCGCACAGCGCGCGGGACACGGCGTGGAGCACTGTTGTCCCAGGTGTGACGAGGGATGCAGTGGCATGACGCACGGAACTGAAGACGTGCGGCCGCCGCCGGATCGACCGATCGTGAAAGCGGGCGCGCAAGGCGACGGGACTGTCGACCAGGCGTCGGTGAGCATCCAGAGCCTCGCCCTCACGTTCATCACGACGGTGGCCGCGATCTGGGTGCTCTACGTGGGCCGCAGCCTGTTCGTGCCGATTCTGTTCGGCGTGGGCCTTTCGTTCGTGCTGGCGCCGGCCGTCACCCGCCTCGAACGATGGCGCGTGCCGCGCGCTGCGGGGGCGGCGGTGCTGCTGCTCGCGCTGATCGTCACCGTTGCGGGCGTCGGGTATCGCGTCTCCGGCCAGGCCGCGGCGCTCATCGAGGAACTGCCGGCAGCCGCCAGGAAGGTCAACAACCTCATCGCGCAGACGACCTCGACCGAGTCCGGCGCGATGGCGCAACTGCAGCAGGCGGCCGACGAACTCTCGAAGGAGGGCACCGGGTCCCGAGGGCCACAGACGGGAACGGCCGTGCGCATCGTCACGCCCTCCTCGCGCGTGAGCGACTACCTGCTGACAGGCTCTCTGGGCCTCGCGGGCAGCGCCGTCCAGGTCGCGCTCGTCTGCTTTCTTGTCTTCTTCATCCTCACCTCGGGCGACCTGTTCAAACTCAAGATGGTGAGGCTGACGGGACCCTCGCTCTCCGAGCGCAAGATCACGGTACAGATCATCGACGAGATCGGGGAGACCATCTCGCGGTACCTGCGGACGGTAGCGCTCGTGTGCACGATCGTCGGGGTGGCGACGTGGCTGGCGTTCGCGGCGCTTGGCATGCCGAACGCGGCCCTCTGGGGCGTGCTCGCGGCGGTGGCCAACCTCGTGCCCTACCTCGGCCCGACGGCCGTCTGGACGAGCGCCGCGGTCGTGGCGTACGTGCACTTCGACGCCGTCGGCATGGCTGCCGCCACCGGCGGCGCGTCGCTCGTCATCACGGGCCTGGAGGGCATGCTCCTGACGCCGATGCTGATGAGCCGGGCGGCCCGGATGAACACGGTCGCGATGTTCGTCGGCCTGCTGTTCTGGGGCTGGCTCTGGGGGTTCTGGGGGATGGTCCTCGCGGTGCCCCTGCTGATCACCCTGAAAGTGATTGCCGACCGGGTCGACCACCTCGAAGCCGTCGGCGAACTGCTCGGCGAGTGACCCCGGTCATCAGCGACACGGGCCGGGAAACGCGACGTGACCGCGCCAGTCCCCTCAGTCGTGAAGGCGGGCGATCTCCGCGATCATCTCCGGACGCTCCTGCGCGCCGAACGTGCCCCCAAGCCACATCGCCAGGGTGCTCGCCGGGAGCGCGAAGAGAATCGCCGAGAGCGGCGGGGTGCCCGGGGTGAACTGCACCGTCAGATACACACTCGCGCCGACCAGGATGGCGGCGATGCCGCCGGCGAGGTTGGCACGCCGCCACCAGAGGCCGGCGATTGTCGGCACGAACAGGCCGGCCGTCAGCAACCCGATCGCCGCGGTGTAGAACTGCGAGATGAGCGCCGGCGGCGAGTACGCCAGGCCCATCGCCGTCAGCCCCACCACCCACGCCGATCCGACCGCCACCCAGTGCGCCGCGCTCGCGCTGACCTTCCGCTTCAGCGTCTGCCCGAGCAGGTCGTGCGCGATTGCCGAACTGCACGCCAGCAGCAGCGCATCCGTCGTCGACATCACCGCCGCCATCACCGCCGCCACCGCCAGCCCCCGGAAGAACGGCGGGAAGTCGGCCTCCATCACGCGCAGGAAGACCATGTCCGCATCCGCGAGATCCGGGAAGCGCATCTTGCCCACCGGCGCCACCGCGAACACCGCCGCGAGGATCATCAAAGCGTAGAGGATCATCGCGATGTTGAGCGCCATCCGGGCGCCGCGTGCGTCCTTCGCCGTGAAGACCCGCATCACGATGTGCGGGATCACGGGAATCGCCGTCGCCCAGATGACAAAGGACCCGAGGTAGCTGCCGAGCGGCTGATCGCGCAGGGTACCGAGCTCGGGCGCGGCCGCCGTCGCGGCCGTCAGGAGGTGGCCCGGGGACCCGGCCTGCCACACGAGCGCGGCCGCCGCGCCGGTCACGACAATCAGCATCAGCCCGCCCTGGAACACGTCCGTCCAGGTCACCGCCAGCATCCCGCCGATCGACACATACAGGATGAAGACCAGCGTCGCCAGCGTCAGCGCCGTCTCGTAGTCGATGCCGAGCAACACCGCGGCCGTGATGCCCGCCGCCTTCATCTGCGCCACGATGTACACCGTGAAGCTGACGACGATCAGCACCGGCACCACCCAGGCCACGATGGCGTGCGGATAGCGGTAGCGGAGGAAGTCGGTGATCGTGAACTTGCCGAAGCGGCGGAGCGGTCCGGCCACGAGGATCGACGCCAGCGGGAAGCCGATCACCGCGCCGGTGAAGAGCGCCAGCGCCGCCGGAATGCCCTGCGCGTAGGTGAGCCCCATCACCCCGATGATCGAGCCGCCGCTCGCGAGCGCCGCCATGATCGCCAGGCTGTTGACGGTGGTGCCGATGCGCCGGCCCGCCACCCAGTACTCGTCCCGCGACGCCGCGACCTTCCGCGACGCCAGCAGGCCGACGCCGATGCACACGAGGAGGTAGATCAGCCCGACGATGCGTTCAATCGTCATCGCCGTTCCTCGTCGGAGGGGCCGGGGCCGGCCAGCAGCAGGCGCACCAGCGCCACGGCCGGCGCGAGCACCATCAGCGCCACCATCAGCCACCCGAACACCGGGAGGCTGCCGGCCGCCGTGTTCCGCGACCAGGGCAGGAACGCGACCACCGCGATGGCCACCAGCAGGGCCAGGTACCAGCGGTCGCCGCGGGGCACGGGGAAGAATTGGCTCATGACAGGCGCAGTCTACCCGAGACGTGGTGGGCCGTGCCTACGCGCGGCCCGCAAACTCCCGCGTTTCGGTATGCACCTTCACACGCTCCCCCTCCTTGATGAAGAGGGGCACGCGGATCTCGAGGCCCGTCTCGAGCGTGGCGGCCTTGGTCGCCCCGCCGCTCGCGGTGTCGCCACGGGTGGCCGGCTCCGTGTAGGTGATCGTCAGCTCCACATGCGGCGGCAGCTGCATCCCGATCGCGTTGCCGTTGTACTTCTGGATCTGGACCTCCGCGTTGTCCACCAGCAGCTCCGCATCGTCACCCACGGTATCCGCGTTCAGCGTGACGGTCTCGAACGACTCCTGATCCATGAAGTGGTAGCCGTCGTCCTTGTAGAGATAGGTCGCCGACACGGTGACGAGGTCGGGCTCGCCGAACTTCTCGCCGGCCTTGAAGGTCTTGTCGAACACGGCGCGCGTCAGCAGGTTCCGCATCTTCAGGCGGACCAGCGTCTGGCCGCCCCGCGCGGTGGGTTTGGAAATCTCCACATCGATGCAGTGGTACGGCGCATTCTCGTGCTCGAAGTACATCTTGCGCTTGACGTCGATCGCTTCAATCAGTCCGGCCATGCACGCCTCTCTGCCAGGGGCCCTCGGGTCTCGGCCAAGGACCCTCGGGTCGCTGCCAGGAGCCCTCGGGAAACGACCCATCTTGCCATGACGGGGAGGGCGACGGCCAGCGTGACCGGGCGGGCACGCCGGCGACGCGGAGGAGGCGGGTCACATGCGCGTCCGGCGTCCAGGCGCCCATGCGGAACTGGTGCGACACGATCCGCGTACCCGGACGAAGCTCGGCGCGCAGCTTCGGCTCGAGCGCGCGGGTCAGGCTCGTGGACAGGTACAGGGTGACGACGGTGGCCTCCGAGAGGTCGGCCCCCTTGAGGTCGCCTTCGATGATGCGCACGCGATCGGCCACGTGCTGCGGCGTCGGGACCAAGAAGATGTCGGGCGCGGGGGACGGCTGGCCCTGCGCCGCGGCCGTGACGACCCACGCCACGACCGCGAACGCGGCCAACGGATGGGGGCCCGTCATGGCGCGCCTCTCTGACCCCGCCTTTTCGCCAGGCCGGCCCGCTACCCCGGGGGCAGGTGCATCAGGTAATGCACGCCGCCGCGGTGGAGCCACACACGCACGTACTCGCCACCTTGCAGATCCGCGACCCAGGCTTCGTTCCGGGGACTGGAGCTGGCCGCGATCTCGGCCATCTCGGACTCCGGCACGACCACGGCCAGGGCGCGCCCGGCGACCTTGCCGCCTCTGACGAACTCGACCCAGCGGCCCGGCCGCGTGGTGCCGTCACCCGCCGGACCCTCGTCGGCCAGCCGCAGCCGGTAGGTGCCCGCGGCCAGCGGCTTTCCATCCGCCACCACGGATCGTGACAGCGTGACGTCGCCCTGCGCCATGCGCTCGGCGACCGCCTGTTGGGCCGCGTCGCGCTCGGCCTCGATGGTGCCGACCTCGGTGCGGACCCGCGTTGCCGACTCCTGCGCGGTGCGCGCCTCCTGCCGGGCGTCTGCGAGCTGGCCCGCCGTACGCAGCCGGCTCGCTTCGTCCATCGACGCCTCGGCCGCGTCGAGGTCCGCGCGCCAGGCCGTGGCCTGCTCCCCGCGCAGCGCCGTCGCGGGCAGTCCGTCGAGGGCGGCGCGCGCCTCGGTGAGCGTGCGCCCGGCGCTGGCGATCAGCGAGTCGGTCTCGTTGCCCAGGCGCGTCTTGCCGGCCTCGATGGCCTGCTCCAGCGCATCGGCTGACGACTCCACGGCCGCCACCAGCGTGTCCGTGCGGTCGTACGACTTCATGAAGCTGTCGGCCTGCGCCGCCAGCTCGGCGTCGAGCGCGGCCACGGCCTCCCGGGCGCGCGCGTGCGCCTCGGTGGCGTAGACGGCGGCCTCGGCGGAGAGCGCCTCGACGCGGGCCTTGGCCGCATCCACCCGCTCGGTGGGCGGGGCGCCACAACCCGCCATGACAAGGGCGAACGAAACTGAGAGCAGAGCGCCGACAATGCGTCGTGTCATCTCGTGCCTCCTTGCCCTGACCTTACCCCGCGCGCACGGCGCGCCGCAAACCCCTCCGGGACGGTCCGCCGCCGTCGTCAGCGGAGCTGCCGTTCGACCTCGACGTGCAGCCGGGCCAGCGCCTCGCCGGCACGCTGCAAGTCGTCGCGACGCCCGCTGAGCTGATCCTGCTCGGCGCGGACGAAGCGCGTATAGGGGGAGACCGCCTCGGTCAGCCGGTGGACGCTGCGATCGACGGCGCGGCGGAACTGGTCGGTGAGCGCCGAGGTCAGCTGTGTGCGCAGGCTCGCGATCTTCTCGCGCAGCTGGCGCTTGGCCTGCCCGCGGCGCGCCGGAATCACCAGCAGCCCGACCACCGCCAGGAGGCTGGCGGCCAGCAGGCCCGTCACGTCGGCGGCCGTGGTGCTCGCCAGCATCGCGACCACGGTGCCGAGGCCGACCGCTCCGGCCTGTGCCAGTGCCGTGCCGGCCACGGCCATCCGCACGGAATCGGCGAGCGCCGCGGCCTCGCGCGCGCGGTCGTAGCTCTCCACCGCGTCCCGCGACGCGCGGCCCACTGTGTCGAGCAGCCGCGCCCGGTCGTACTGGAAGCCGCTGCCGTCTCCCGCGAGCCGGCCCTCGTGCGCCGCGCGGCGGCGGTTGACGTGCTCGCTCAGGACCTGCCACTGCCGGAGCTCGCTCGCGACGAGCCAGTCGATCAGCTCGCCCACCAGGCGCTCGATCTCGGCCGGCACGTCACCGACGACGTCCCGCTCGAACTCGGCCTGGATACGGGACTTGTTCAGCAGGTCGGCAATGCGCCCGAGGCGCAGCGTGTCGTCGAAGAAGCGGATGCCGCGGTTCTCGAACTGCTGCAGGACGTTGTCGACTTCCGCCATCCGCGCGGTGAACTCGCGTTCGAGGTCGCGCCGGTAGACGGCGAGCTGGCCTTCGATGTCCTCGATGGTCTGGAGGTCGGAGGCCAGCAGCGTCAGGCGGTCGGCCACGACCGCGGCGTGCGTCGCGACGAGCCGCCGGCCCACGCCGAGCGGGTTGAGCAGCTTGAGCCGGAGGCGCTCGCGCTGATCCAGCGTGCGGAGGATGTAGCGCTCGAGGTCGGCGAAGCGATCGGCCGCGAGCGGTGGGGCCGGGTCGCCGAGCTTCGCGGCCAGCGCGCGGCGCGCCGAGACCGCGAACAGCTCGGGCGCGAACCCCAGGAGGTGGTGCGCGTGCTCGGCGACGAACGCCTCCACGCGTGCCACGTCGGCCGGCGTCTCGAGGATGTCCACCTTGTTGATGACGACGACGATCTTCTTGCCCCAGTCGCGGATCACCTGCAGGAACGCGCGCTCGCTCTCGGTGAACGGCCGGTCGGCGGAGGTGACGAAGAGCACGAGATCCGCGCGCGGCACGTACTCGTTCGTCAGGCGCTCGTGCTCGCGGTAGATGGCGTTGGTGCCGGGGGTGTCGACGATGTTGATGTCTTCGAGCATCGCCACGGGCGCGGTCACCACGTCCACGCCGGCTTCGATGGCGGTGCGTGTCCCGGTGGCGCCGTGCGCGAGGATCTGGACGCGGGTGGTCGTGGGGGTGACGCCCTCCTCGAGCAGGCGTGCGCCGGCCAGCGCGTTGATGAACGCGCTCTTGCCCGCGTTGAACTCGCCGATGACAACCAGCAGGAACAGCTGGTCGAGTTGCCGCACGGATTGTTCGAGCGCCGACTGGTCCTCGACGCTCACGCCGAGCCCGGCCAGCGTCTGCTGGAGGCCGGCCAGCGCCTCGCGCTCGTCGGCGAGCAGGCGCCGGGCCGCCGTATCGACAATCCGCTCGAGCATCACCGGCCCCCTGCCATCTTGCTATTGTACGAGGGGGCGCCCCGGCGGCGTGTCACGCCCCCTGTGTGAGTGCAGGGGGTCCCGGGCGACGGGCGCGCGCGCCTACTGGCGCGTCGCGGTCCACGGACCGCCGCCGGTCATCGTGCCGCGCATGGTGTTGCCGTCGACCCGGCCGGTGTAGATCACGTTGCCGACGGTGAACGACAGCTCGGCGCCGCGCAGCTTGCCGGCCCGGACGGGCGCCTCGCCCAGCGTCCCGCCCACGTGCTGGAACTCCTGCGTGAGCTGCAGCGTGCCCTGCGGCATGCGCCACGTGCCGGCCACCTTGGCCGGCACGATCCACAGCAGCGCCGTGCACCAGCTCGTGCAGTCCTCTTCGACCTCCGCCGTCTCGTCCGCCGTCCAGTCCTCCATCGAGAACGAGTTCGACACGATGCGGGTGCCGGGCGCGAGGTCGAGCAGCGTCGGGCGCAGCTTCATGTTGATCGACGGCAACAGGAACATCGTGATGACCTGCGCCCTCGAGAAATCGCTCTCGAAGAGGTCGGCCTTCTCGAACGTCGCGCGATCGCTCACGCCCGCCTCGGCGGCGTTCTTCTTCGCCAGCGCCACCATGTCCGGGTTGTACTCGATGCCGTGGGCGCGGGCCCCGCGCTTCGCGGCCGTGATCACGGTCCGGCCATCGCCCGAGCCGAGGTCGATGACGAAGTCCCCCGGCGTCAGCTTCGCCAGGTCCAGCATCTGGTCCACCAGCACCTGCGGCGTCGGCACCCACACGACGTCCTTGCCTTCCTGGCCGACCTGCGGCTCGTAGGGCTTGGTCTGGGCCTGCTGCGCCCACGCGGGCGAGGCGAGTGCGACCGCCACCAGGGCGGCCAGCACGAACGCGAAACGACGGGGGCTCCTCATCACACTGCTCCACTCGACAAGACGGCAGCGCCCGCGCGCGCCGTTGGGCCTCTTCGGGTCCACTAGCGGTTCGACGCGCGGCGGCCGACGTCGATCGCCTTGAGCCCCGCGTCGCCCCAGCCCATCACGAACACGCTGAAGCCCTGCTTCATGCGCATCTCGATGTCGTTCGCGTTGGCCGGATACCCGCAGGCCACCTTGAACTCCTTGCACGCGGCCAGCACCTGCTGGATCGCGTTCTCCCACGCGGCCTCGTCGAGGACGCGCTTCCCGTTGGCATCGGTCGTCGAGAAGACGCCGCGCAGCGTGCCGGCGCCCGGCCACAGCACCCCGATGCCGGGCACCGCCGCGATCTCGCGGACGTTGGCCAGGCCTTCCTTGCTCTCGATGATCGTCCAGTTGATCAGCTCGCCGTTCGGGTTGAGCGGCCACAGGTCCGCCTTCTGCCGGTACTCCGCCTCCGACATCCCCCAGTACGCCGGCGCCATGCCCACGTCATTCGGACGGGTGCCGCCATTCGAGGCGAAGCGCATCGCGGCGATCGCCGCGCGCAGTTCGGCGGCGCTCTCGACCGTCGGGAACATCAGCCCGCTGACGCCGAGGTTCAACTCGGTCGCGATCTGCGCGCCGATCTGCGGCCCGAGGTCGGGCGTCTTGATCATGAACGGGTGGGTGCCCTTGCGCGCGCCCACCTCGTGCATCGCCTTGACGAACTCCGTGAAGACCGGCAGGGCCCGGTCGAAGTTGCCTTCCAGGCTGCCGTCAAACACGTAGTCGCTCGTCGTCGCGCCCATCATCTCGCGCGCAAGGTCGAGCGGCGTCTTCTCGGGCGGCGCGGGCGTGGCCGCCGCCTGCGGCCCGCCGAACCGGCGGTTGCTCGGCGCATACAGCCCGAACACGGGCTTGCCCTGCTCGAGGAGCGCGATCACGGGGTTCAGCCGTGCCTGCCGCGCGTCCGGCACGGCCACCAGACCGCCCGCCAACGCCATTCCAACGACCGCCAACATCATTCTGGTACGCACGCATCCTCCTCCGTGAGCCATCGGGGAGTATACGGGAAAGGCAGCGCGACCGTTTATCCCGCGGCGGCCGGGAGCGGAAGGGGCTGTATCATGGGCGCTTGCACTGGGTCTTCATCGCCGTGATTCTCGGCCTCGTCGAAGGGGCCACCGAGTTCGTCCCGGTCTCGTCCACCGGCCACCTGATCGTGGCCAGCGACTGGCTCGGGTACGTCGGCGACCAGGCCGACACGTTCGTCATCTTCATCCAGCTCGGCGCGATCCTGGCGATCGTGTGGTTGTACCGCGCCACGCTCGTGGAGAACGTCCGCGGATGGAATCGCGAACCGGGCTGGCGCTTCTTCACGAACCTGGCGATCGCCTTCCTGCCCGCGGCGATTGCGGGGCTGCTGTTCAGCGGCGCCATCAAGACCTATCTTTTCAACCCGCTCACCGTCGCGGGCGCCCTCATCGTGGGGGGCATCGTGATCCTCGTCATCGAGCGCTGGCAGCCGCCGACGCGCGTGGCGACGGTCGAGGCGATCCCGTGGCGGCTCGCGCTCGGCGTGGGGCTGGCGCAGGTGCTGGCGCTCTTCCCCGGCGTCTCACGATCCGGGGCGACGATCCTGGGCGGCTACAGCCTGGGCCTGTCGCGCCGGGCGGCCACCGAGTTCTCGTTCTTTCTCGCGATCCCCGTGATGTGCGCGGCGACGGTCTACGACCTCATCGGCAGCCGTGATGTGCTGTCGCTGGCGGACCTCCCGATGTTCGCGGTCGGATTCGCGGTCTCGTTCGTCTCGGCCCTGGTCGTGGTGCGGCGGTTCGTGACGTTCGTCTCGGGCCACACGTTCGCGTGGTTTGCGTGGTACCGGATTCTCTTCGGCCTGGTCGTGCTGGCCGTGTACTTCTCGTAGGAGGTGAGTGATGGTTCGATCGCTGGTGTTCGCCATGGCCGTGTTGTGCGCGGCGCCCCTGACCGCCGCGGCCCAGCCGCCGCGGCCGCCGATGACGCCCGAGCAGCAGGCCGCCGCCGCCGAGCGGCGCGCCGCCGAAATGAAGGCGCCGCGCCCCATCGACGCGCTCGACAGCGTGTGGATGGAGCAGCTCACGTGGATGGAGGTGCGCGACGCGATTGCCGCCGGCAAGACCACGGCGCTCATCCTCACCGGGGGCGTCGAGTCGAACGGCCCGCACCTGGCGACGGGCAAGCACAACTACGTGCTGCAGGTCGTCGGCGAGTCGATCGCGCGCACGCTCGGGAACGCGCTCGTGGCGCCCATCGTGACGCTCGAACCCGGCCGGCCCGACGCGCCGCAGGTGGCCCCGGGCAGCGTCTTCCTGTCGCGTGACACCTACAAGCGCGTGCTGACCGACATGGCGATGAGCCTGCGCGGCATGGGCTTCACCGAGGTCGTGCTCATCGGCGACAGCGGCGGCAACCAGGGGCCGATGAAGGAAGTGGCCGCCGAACTCACCGCGGCGCACGCCGGCGGCCCGGCCCGCTTCCACTACATCCCCGAGTACTACGACTACGAGTCGGTGCAGCGCTTCATCCGCGCCAAGGGCATCCAGGAGGGCATCGAGTTCGGCGCCAGCTACGGCACCGACGGGCTGCACGAGGAGCTCGGCATCGACGCCATCATGATGGTGTACGACCCGGAGACGGTGCGCATCGAACAGCGGGTGAAGGCCAACCGCGCCACGATCAACGGCGTGAGCCTGCTGCCCGTCGAGAAAACGGTCGCGCTCGGCAAGGAAATCGTCGAACTCCGCGCCAACAACACCGTCGCGGCCATCAGGAAGGCGCTGGCCGCGCCCAGGTAGCCGCTTGGGGCGGGGGCGAAACCCCCGCCCCCTTCCGCGCGTCTCTTCCGGTAGGGTCTGCGGTAAAATAGGGGTCTGTCCCCGTGCCGTCCCCGGAACTGGAGCCGCCTCCACACGTGCCGCTGTCCTGCTCGCTCTGTCGTGTTCCCGCCGGAACTGTCGCCCGTGTGGCCCTGATCGGGGCGCTCGCGGGCCTGCCGGTGCTCGCGGGCTGCGCCGGCAAGCCGCACTTCGTCGTGGAGTCGCCCGTGCCTGGCGCGGCCGCGCTCCAGCCGGGGCCCGGCGTCACGCGCCACGTCGTCCTGGTCTCGATCGACGGCCTGCGCCCCGACGCCATCGACCGCTACGGGGCCGCCACGCTGCAGCGCCTCGCGCGTGAAGGCAGCTGGACCTACGCGGCCACGACGATCATGCCGAGCAAGACGCTGCCGTCGCACACCTCCATGCTGACCGGCGAGTTCCCGGCCGAGCACGGCATGCAGTGGAACACCAACCGCACCGGCGCGCGGGGCCTCGTGGAAGTGCCCACCGTGTTCGGCGTGGCACGGGCGCGCGGCTACCAGACCGCGGCGTTCTTCAGCAAGGCCAAGTTCCAGCACCTGCAGCAGCCCGGCACGCTCGACTACTCCCAGGCGCCCGGCGGCCGCTACGGCGGCTGGTCGGCGCGCAAGACGATGGAGGATGTCGAGGAGTACCTGACGGACGCGCGGCCGCACCTGCTGTTCGTGCACCTGCGCGAACCCGACTACGCCGGGCACCTGTACGGCTGGATGACCCCGGCATACGCCTCGGCCGTGCGCGTGGCGGATCAGGCGGTGGCGAAGATCATCGCGCTGGCGGATCGGGCTTACGGACGCGGCGGCTACACCCTGATCGTCACCGCGGACCACGGCGGGCACGGCTACAACCACGGGAGCGACGATCCGCGTGACGTCACGATCCCGTGGATCGCCTGGGGCGCCGGCGTGCAGCCTGGCCCCCTCGGCGGACGCGTGGAAACGGTCGACACGGCCGCCACCGTGCTGTGGCTGCTCGGCCTGCGCGAGCCCTCCGACTGGGCCGGCACCCCAGTCACGACCGCCTTCGACGCCGCCACCGCGGCGGCGGCCGCCAGCGCCACCGGCGGCGGCGGACAGTAGCCGTACCCCAGAGCACCCCGGCACTTCGGCACCCGGGCACCCGGGCACCCCGGGCACCCAGGGCACCTATCTCTTGATCTTCGCCCCCGTCAGCTCCGCCACGGCCCCGAGCGTCGTCTGCGCGGCGTTGAGCGCCAGCCGGAAGTCGTCGTCCGAGTACGTCGCGTAGAGATCCGTCGGCTGGTGCCAGTGCGGATTCCAGCCGCTCCCCACCTGCGTGCCGCGTTCGTTCTCCCGCAGGCTCACCGCCGCCACGACGTCCATGAAGGGCGTCGAGTCGGTGTTGGTCATGTGCGGGCCCACCTGCGCGGGATAGTCGGTTGCGTAGCGCGCGTTGGCGGCGTGCAGCGCCCACGCCAGCTTCTGGGACTCGAGCGTCATCTTCGAGTTCATCTGGAACTCGATGTTGACGTCGGCCTCGGGCCGCTGCGCCGGGCTGAGCGTGCCGTCGGCGCGCGGCATGCCGTGGTCGAACATCATCATGTCGTGCTGGATCATGCCGAGCCAGCGCGGCTCGGGGTACCGCCCGGACCCGGGCGGGTTCTCGATGCCCTGCAGCTTCTGCCGCTGCTCCACGTACGCGCGCGCGCCGTTCAGCCCCGTCTCCTCGTTGTTCCAGAGGACAAAGCGAATCGACCGCTCCGTCTCCACGCCCGGCAGGCTGAAGATGCGCGCCAGCTCCATCACGAGGGCCGTGCCGGACCCATCGTCGTTGGCGGCCTCGCCCCAGCCGTGTCCGTCCATGTGCGCGCCGATGATGTACATCTCGTCGGGCCGCGTCGTCCCGACCTTGGTGCAGTAGACCTGATTGCGTGCCCCTGGCGTCGAGGGCTGCGAGTTCAGTTCGCGCAGCCGCTCGTCGGGCTGCCGCATCGGGTCGTTGTTGACGCCCGTCGGCCCGCGAAGGCCGCGGGGACGGCCGCCGCCGACCGAACGGGGCGGCCCAGGCGGGGGCGGGGCGGCCGCCGGCGCAGGCGTGCCGGGCGGCCGTGGGGCCGGCGGGTGGTACTCGTAGTCCATCCGCTCGACGTTGGTGCAGCCGTAGCTCCGCAGTTGCGCTTCGATCCAGTCGTTGGCCGCGCGGTTGCGGTCGGTCCCCTGGCGCCGGTCGCCGAAGACCGTGAGCCCCTTGACCGTGGCCTTGTATTTCTCGAGATCGAGCTGGTCGACCAGGAACCGCACCGGGTCGTCGGCCGGCGCCGGGGCGGGCTGCGCCGAGACCGCCGCCACCGCCAGGGCCATCACGGCCACGATCATCAAGGACTGCCGTCGCATGGGTCGTCTCCTCCGAGGCGAAGTGTAGCACCAGCCCTCGGCGTCCGGCGTTCGGCGTTCGGTTCTTGTTTTTCGCATTTCGCATTCTGCATTTCGTATTCGCCCTACCTTCCCACCACCATCGTCAGAGCGACGAGCAGCAGGAGGAGAGCGAGCCCGGTCGTGTACCAGCGAGTCAGGCCCTTCTCGAGGCTCGTGAGTTCGCTCCAGGCGCGCGCGAGCGGCTCCATCACCGCACCGGGAAGCGCCGGTGACGTTCGTGCGCCGGCAACCGGTACCCGGAACGTCGCGAACGGACGGGTCGCGACCCACAGCACATCGCCCGGGGGCACGCGCGGCTCGGAACGCGCGCGCGGCCACAGCCGCCGAGCTGTCCAGTACAGGACGAGGCCGGCGGCCACGGGCCACGAGAGCGACCAGATCACGCCCGGCTCGAGCGAGGGTGCCATTTCCGGCAGTCCGGCGATGCCCCTCGGTCCGAGGGCCAGCACCGCGCCAGCCGTCGTCAGCAGCGCCCACGGGATCCACATTCCCGCGCGCGCCCCGCTGCGTGACCCGACACCTGACGCGAGCGCCAGCGATACGAAGCGCACCATCAGAAGCGTCGATCCGATGGCGGCGATCGAGAGCAGCAACGCCAGTGCGCCGCCGACTGGCGGCAGCGCATCCTTCAGCGCCAGCTTGGCCAGCGCACCACTCGTGAAGGGCGCGCCCGCGATCGCCAGGGCCGGCAGCACGAGCCCGGCCGTCATGGCGCGGCGAGCGCCTGCGGATCGTCCCGGGTGCTGCGCAATGCCGGCCCCGAGGAAGAGCGCGCCTTTGGCCAGCGCGTGGTGCGTCGCATAGAGCACGACCGCCGGGAGCAGAAGCGGCCACGCCTCGGGCGCGGCCAGGCCCGCGCCAATCGCCACCGTCATCAGGCCCATCTGGCTGATGCTCGAATACGCGAGCGTCACCTTCGGGTTGTCCTGCAGCACACCGGCGACGGCGCCACCGAAGGCGGCACCCAGCCCGCCGGCCATGCACCAGAACGCAAGGTCCGGCGATGCCGCCTCTCCGAGTGGGAGGAAGCGGATCCATCCGAGGAGGCCCGCCTTGATCATCGCGCCGCTCAGCACGGCGCTGGCGGGCGTGGGCGCCACGGGATGCGCGAGCGGCAGCCAGACATGCAGGGGCACCGCGCCGGCCTTGATTCCGAATCCCACCAGCAGCAGGCCCGTCACCAGCGGGCCCGGGATCTGCGCGGCCGTGGCCGTCCACCCGATGAGGCGGGTCCCACCCGTGAACCCCGCCCACGACAAGAGACCCGCGAAGATCAGCAGCTCGCCCACGATGACGAGCGTGATGTACACACGCCCCGCGTGCAGCGCCTCTCGGTCGCCGGTGTGCACGATCACGCCGTACGAGGCGAAGCTCATCAATGCAAAGCATGTGTAGAACAGCACGGCATCGCCCGCCGCGATCAGCCCCACGTTGCCGGCCATCGCGACCAGGAAGAACGCAAAGAAGCGGTGCGCCGCCGGGGCGCCGTCCAGGTACTGCCGGGCGTAGACGCCGGCCGACAGCCAGAGCGTCGCGGTGAACATCAGGAACACGCGACCGATGTCATCGAGCTCGAAGCGCGCGCCAAGAAGGAGCCACGGGAGATCCGCCGGCGCCGGCGCGGCCACGGCCAGAACGAGCGCGGGCAACGCCGCCCACGGCGCCAGCGCCAGCGCGACCCCGCGCGCGCGCGACGACGCCAGGCCCATCGCGACCAGCATCGGCCACGACACGGCGGCGATCCACGGCAGGGCCGTCAGCGCATCACTGATCACTCGTACGCCCGTTCGGCAATCAGCCGCGCCCACTCGAGCGGGCTCGGCGGTGCCGATGCGAACAGCCCCGCGAACAGGGCCGCCGCCGCCGTCACGAGTGGCGGCATCAGCAGCGCCCAATGGGTTTCGAGCCGGCCCCGCCTCACGGGAAACGGCGTCACCGGCCGCCGGAACCACGCGCGGTGCAGGATCGGCAGGAAGTAGGCCGCATTCAGCAGGGTGCTGCCCACGAGCACACCGATCACCCAGGGTTGCGAGGCCTCGAGCGCGCCGAGACCCAGATACCACTTCGTCACGAACCCCGCCATCGGGGGCACACCCATCATCCCGAACGCGGCGATGGTGAACGCCGCCATCGTCCACGGCATCCGGGCGCCCATGCCGTCGAGTTCGTCGATGCGGTGCACCTGCAATGTCTCGGCGATGTTGCCGGCGCAGAAGAAGAGCGTGATCTTCATCAGCCCCTGGTGCACGAGGTGCACGATCCCGCCGATGGTGGCCGACGCGCCGAGGATCGTCACCCCGAGCGTGATGTAGGACACCTGGCTCACCGTCGAGTAGGCGAGCCGCTTCTTCAGATCCGTCTGCCGCAGCGCCTGCACGGACCCGTAGAGGATCGTGATGCTGGCGAGGACCGCCAGGGGCCCGGCCACACCGATCGCATCCGTGAGCCGGATACCGTAGACGTCGTACACCACACGCACGATGCCGAACGCGCCTGCCTTGACGACGGCCACGGCGTGGAGCAGGGCGCTGACCGGCGCGGGCGCCACCATCGCGACCGGCAGCCATGAGTGCAGCGGCACGAGCGCCGCCTTCACCCCGAGTCCCGCCACGAGCAGCACGAAGATCGCCACCAGCGGGGCGGCGTCCAGGTCGGCCCGTGCGAGCGTGTCGCCCCCGTCGAACAGCACCGGGCCCACGGCCGCCTGCAGCCAGACCGCACCAGTCAGCAGCAGCGCGCCACCCGCAATCGTGTACCGCAGGTACACGCGGCCGGCCTGAAGCGACGCCTCCGTCCCGCGGTGCACGACCAGCGGGTACGTCGACAGCGTCAGCAACTCGTAGAAGAACACGAACGTCAGCAGGTTGCCCGCCAGGCCGATGCCCACCGTGGCGCTGACGCAGATGCTGAAGAAGCCGAAGAAGCGGCCTCGATTCGGGGAGCGTTCCAGGTACGCGATCGCGTAGATGGTGGTCAGCAGCCAGAGAAACGCGGACAACGATACGAAGAGCAGCGCCAGGGCGTCGGCGCGCAGGAGCAGGTCGACGTCCTGCACCAGCGGCATCCGAAACTCGGGGTTCCGCTCGGCGTACACCTCCCGCATCATGAGCCAGACGAGCGCAATCTTCAGCACCGCGCCCGTGAGGTTCAGTACCGTTCGCGTTACGACGCGGCCTTCGGGCAGCGCGAAGATGATCACGCCCGGCACGAGCGACGTCAGCACGACGAGCAGCGGAAGCCAGTACGTCCAGTTCATCGCGGCCCGTCCTGCCCCAGGCCGGCAACATCCGGCGCCCCGATCGCCAGCAGGTCCAGCGCGGGCGCGACGAACAGCCCCGTGGCGAGCGCGATGACGGCCAGCGCCAGCGCCGCGGCGTCGAGCGAACCAGGCACGGGCTGCAGGGGCGTGTCGGTCGGGGGCGTGAAGGCGCGCGCCAGCACGCGGAAGCAGTACCCGGCCGAGAACAGCCCGCCGAGCAGCATGACGACCATCAGCCAGGCCTGCCCCGACTCGAGCGCGGCGCGCATCATCATCCACTTCGCCACGAACGTCCCGCTCGGCGGCAGCCCCATCAAGGCGACGCTCGCAAGGCCCACCGCGAAGAAGGACCGGGGGAGGCGCGCGCCGATCCCATCCAGATCTGCGATGCGATCGTGGCCGGCCGCCAGACGGATGTTGCCCGCAGCCATGAAGAACGCCGCCTTGGCGAACGCGTGCGAGACGGCAAACACCGCGCACGCCTGCCACGCCGCCAGGCCACCAGGCCCGCCGACCAGTGGAAACACCAGGAAGAGATAACCGAGTTGCGCGACGGTGGAGTAGGCCACGAGCGATTTGAGGCGCGTGGCCTGGAGCGCCTGCACGGATCCCCAGACGATTGCCCCGGTCCCGAGCACGGCCAGCAGCATGCTCGCCTCAAAGGGCGCCACCCCCGGGAACGCCTGGAACCACAGCCGCCACAGCACGTAGAACGACGCCTTGACGACCAGCCCCGACAGCAACGCGCTGACGGGCGTGGGCGCGTTCGCATGCGCTGGGGGCAGCCAGAAGTGCAGGGGGAAGAGCGCCGTCTTGAGCGCCAGGCCGATCGTCAGGAGCGCCAGAGCCGGGGGGGCCACTGACGCATGCGGAGCGCCCCGGGCGAGCTCGTCGAGGCTCAGTGTGCCTTCGGTCGCGTACACGAGCGCCACCCCGAGCAGATACAGCAACGATCCGAGCATCGCGGCCAGCAGGTACTGCAGGGCCGCCGCCACGGCAACCCTCGTGGCGGCCAGCGCCACAAGCGCCACCGCGGACAGGGTCACCAGCTCGAGCGACACAAAGAGGTTGAAGAGATCCGCCGAGAGGAACACGGCGTTCAGGCCGCCCCAGAGAAACAGCCAGAGCGGCCAGAAGCGCGCACGGCCCGACGGCTCGCGCGTCTCGTGCCCCCCCAGCCCGAAGGTTCCGTGCGCATGCAGGCTGACCACGACGCCGGTCACGGCCGTCATCACGAGCATCAGCACGCTCAGGCCGTCAGCGTGGAGTTCGATGCCGAGTGGCGCGCCCCATCCGCCGAGCCGGTGCCGTTGCACGCCCTGTGCCGCCACCTGCCAGGCGAGCGCGGCCACGGATGCGGCCACGCCCAGCGAGGAGGCGGCCGCGAACGGGGCCAGACCCCGGCGGCCGAGCACGAACGCGACCGGCGCGGCCAGGAGCGGCAGCACCACCGTCCAGACGATCCAGGGCGCGTCAGCCGGCACGGGCCTCGTCCTCTCGCGCCGCGCCATCGGTGCGCTCGTCCGCGTCCGCGCGCAGGCGCCGGGCGAACGCCAGGGCCACGGCCGTGGCGCTCACCGCGACGACGATCCCGGTGAGCACCATCGCGTGGGGCACGGGATCGATGGCGCCGGACGGCCGCCTGTGCGCACCGGCCACCAGCACCAGGAACACACCCGCGCCCACGATGTTGACGGCCATGATCTGGCGAAGGACGTGGACGCGCGACACGAGGCCGTAGACGCCGACGACCAGCAGCGCCACGCCCGTCAACGCGTACCAGAGGGTGAGCGTCATGGCGCCGCGTCCTCCGGAGGGTGCGCCGCGTCGGTACGCCCGCCGGCGAAGAGGATCACGAGCACGATCGCAATCGAGATCGTGAGCAGCGATTCGAGCAGGAGGATGAGCGTTGTCGCCCACGCATCGGGCAGTTCCAGAAACGCGTGCCCGCCGGCCATCACGGCCACCCCCACGGCCAGAAAGGCCACGAGTCCGAGCACGACGGCGCCCCGCTCGACGATCGCCTGGAGTTGCGGCGGCGCGACACGCCCGGTGATGAGCAGCAGGACCCCTGCCGCGGCAAGCACCGCACCCGCCTGGAAGGCGCCGCCCGGCGCGTCGGTGCCCATCCACAGCAGGTAGCCCGCGACGAGCACCACCACGGGCACCAGCAGGTGGACGAAGCCCGCCAGCACGAGGCCCGGCGGATCGGCATCGAGGACCCGCCCGCGCATCGGGGAGAGCGCCCACACCGCCACGACCGCGACCACGAGCACGCCGATCTCGAGCAGCGTGTCGTAGGCGCGGAAGTTCAGCAGCACGGCCGTCACCGGGTTCTGCGCGCCGCTCTCGGCGAGATGGGTGTCCACGCGGTCGCCGAGCCCGGCGAACGCGTCCGGCCACGCCCACACGGCCGCGCCGATCGCGAGACCTGCCGTGCCCGCCGCCAGCGCCAGCGCGAGGCGGCCACCCGGCCCGTGCGATGGCTCCGGCGTGAACTCGGCCTGCGAGCGCATGTGGCCCAGCGTGTTCAGCAACAGCGCCCCGGTCAGCCCCGCGCCGACGGCGGCCTCGACGAGTCCGAGGTCGACCGCGTCCAGGCGCGCCCAGGCGATGGACATCGTCAGCCCAAACACGATGAAGAGCACGATGGAGCGGAACAGGCTGGCGGTGGCGAGCACGCCCGCGGCCAGCGCGACGAGCGTCACGGCCAGCACGACGTCGAACGCCCAGAGGATGGCCGTCATGCGCGACGCCAGGGCTCCACGCCCAGATGCCGGGCGGCGCGGGCGCTGAGATGACACGCCGTGGTGCTCGCCAGCAGCACCAGCAGCCAGATGAGGAGCAGCTTCAGCGCCACGGTCAGCAAGCCGGATCGCAGCGCAAGGCCGGCCAGCACGAAGCCGAGGCCGAGGTTGTCCACCTTGGTGAGCGCATGCAGCCGGCAGTACACGTCGGGAAACCGCAGGAGGCCGACGGTGCCGGCGAAGAAGAAGGCGGCGCCTGTCAGCATCAGCACGAGCGCGAGGAGGTCAACGACCGGCATCGGCCGCCTCCTCGGGATCGGGCTGCCCGGTCCAGACACGGCGAACGAACACCACCATGGCGACCGCCGCGAGCGCCGCGAGCACCAGCGCCACGTCACGAAGCGACGTGATGTCGAGCGCGTCGGCCAGCAGCGCCATGATCGCGACGCCGGTCGTGCCGAACAGCTGCGCCGCCAGGATGCGGTCCGCGGGTGTCGGCCCGCGCCACACCCTGGCGAGCCCCGCGACGAGGTTCAGCAGGAGGAACAGCGCGAGCGCCGCGGTCCAGTCGTTCATCGACCGTCTCCCCATGCGGGCGTCATCGGTCGCCCTCGGACAGGTCGCAATCGAAGATCGCGGCAATCCTGACCTCCAACGCCTTCACCCGGTCGATCGTGCCGGTTCCGCCGATGAGCCCATGGACGGTGAGTGCGTCGCCTTCGAGGTCCGCGCTCAACGTGCCGGGCAGCAGGCTCACCACGTTGACGAACAGCACGCGCGACGGACCCTCGTCGGGGAGCCGGATCTCGTAGTGCTCGAAGGAGGGCGCGATGGGCAGGCGGGGATGGAGCGCCCGATACGCCACGTCGATGCTTCCGATCAGCGCATGCCAGGCAAAGAACGGCAGGAAACGCGCGACGCCGGCGGGGCTGACGCGCCAGCGCTCCGGCCGGCCGAGCGCGACCGACGTGACGGCGGCCGCCAGGACGGCAGGCGCCCCGATGACCCAGGACCCGGCGTCGCCGCCGGTGAGGATCCACCAGACAGAAGCCAGCACCGCCGCGCGCACGACGAGCCGCGGCACCGGAGAGACCGGCCGGGGAGACCGCGGTTCATCGAGCGGCAAGACGACTCCCATACGGGGCGCGTGGTGCCAGAGTAGTCGATCAATCCCGGGGATTGGTAGCAAACACCGTCAGCTCCGTCGTGAAGCCGCGGTCGTGCATCTCGAGAATCGCCTTCACCATGTGGGCGATGTCGTCGCCCACGAGCTTCGACTCGTTGGCGGCCTTCTGCGGGCGCCCGGCGGCCGCCGAGAAGTCGGTCAGCACCTCGCTCGGGTTCACCAGGAACACGCGGATGTTGTGCGGGCGCAACTCCGCGCGCCAGCACTCGGTCATGCCGCGCAGCGCGAACTTGCTCGCGTAGTAGGCCGTGCCGTTCGGCGCGCCGCGCAGCGCCGATGTGGACGCGATGTTCACGAGGTTGCCGCGCTGCCGCGCAATGAAGTGCTTCGCGGCTTCCCGCGCCATCAGCATCGCGCCGGTGACGTTGGTGGCAAAGACGGCCTCGAAGCTGGCGCGGTCCATCTCCACGAGCGGCTTGAACACGCCGAACCCGGCATTGTTGACGAGCACGTCGAGCGGGCCGAGTGCGGCGATCGTCTCGTCCATCGTGCGCAGCACGTCGGCCTCGATCGACACGTCGGCATGAATGGGATGGGCGCCGATGGCGGCGGCCGCCGCGTCGAGCTTGGCGCGGTCGCGGCCGGTGATGGCGACGCGCGCGCCCGCGGCGGCGAGCGTGGCGGCGATCGCACGGCCGATGCCGCCGCTGCCGCCGGTGACGAGCACGGTGGAATCCTTGATCTGCATGGCCCCATTATCCCCCGTGGACGGATTCCGCCGCGGCGATTCGATTACGTCGTCTTGCGTAATCATTACGTATAATGACGTTATGGCAGAGGAGAACCCGTTCGTCTATGGCGAGATCGCCGGCGCGGGCGCCTTCGCCAATCGGGAGGCGGAACGCGACCGCCTGGTCCGCGACCTCGAGGCCGGGCAGAAGGTCTTCCTGATCTCGCCGCGCCGCTACGGGAAGTCGTCGCTCATCCGCGACGTGCTGGACCGGCTCGCGCGGCAGCGTGTCATCACGGTCGAGGTCACCGTCGCGGCCTCCAGTTCGTACGTCGGCTTCCTCGAAGCCTACGCCCAGGCACTCGTGCAGGCGGAGACGCCCGCCGCGCGGGTGCGCCGCTGGGTGGGCGAGCTGTTCCGGTCCGTCACACCGGAACTGCGGCTCGAGAGCGTGCCGCCGGGGGAGCCTCGGCTGTCGCTCGCGTTCCCCGCCGTGCGCACCGCGCGCGATACCGCGCGCCTCGCGGCGGAGGTGTTCGCGCTCCCCGGGCGCATCGCTGCCGCGCGCCGGCAGAAGGTGGCCGTCGCCCTCGACGAGTTCCAGGCCATCGCCGCCTTCGACGGCGGGAGCGTCGAGCAGGCGCTTCGCGCCGCCGTGCAGACCCAGCGCACCGTGGGCTACGTCTTCGCGGGCTCGGAGCCGTCGGTCATGGACCGGATGCTCGGCCCGCGGCGGCCGTTCTACAAGGCCGGCCCCGTGATGCGGCTCGACAAGATCGATCCGGCCGTGCTCGCCTCCTTCGTCGAGGCCCGCTTCACGGCGTCCGGCCTGCGGCCCCAGGCCGGGCTCGGCGAGGCCATCGTCGATCTGGGCGCCAATGTCCCCTACGACGTCCAGCGGCTCGCGCACGAGACGTGGGACGATGTGAGGGCGGCGGGACGGCGGACGGCGGGGCTCGAGGATCTGCATGTGACGCTGACGCGCCTGCTCGGCGAACAGCACACCGTCTTCGAGGCGGCGTGGCAGCGGCTCACGCTCGCGCAGCGCGCCGTGCTCCGCGCCGCGGTGCTCGACGGGGGCCGCGGCCTCCTGTCCGCCGGCGCGCGCGTCCGCCACCGCCTGCCGGGCGCGTCCACCGTGCAGGCGGCGCTCGCCGCGCTCGTGCGCCAGGATGTCCTGCTGAAGGACGGGCCGCGCTACGCCGTCAGCGACTCGCTCTTCCGCGAGTGGGTCGCGCGCGCGACCTGCTGATTCCGCGGTGGCCCCGCAGGCCTTCGCCCGTCAGCCGACCTCGCGGCCGCGCGTTTCCGGGATCCAGATCCACAGCAGCGCGGCCGTCGCGAACGCGAGTGCGGTGATCGTGAACGAGGCCCCGAACCCCGCCGTGTCGGCGAGACGGCCCACCGCAAACGGGGCGACCGCGCTCGCGACCCGCCCGATGTTGTAGGTGAATCCCTGCGCCGTGGCCCGAATGGCCGTCGGGTAGATCTCGGCGGTGATGGCGCCGAACCCACTGAAGTAGCCGGTCCCGAAGAACGCGACAAAGGGCCCGAGCACGAGCAGCACCCAGGGATCGCGGGCGATGCCGTAGGCGAGGATCAGCGCGGCGGCCGCGACCAGATACGCCACATACGTGGGCTTGCGCCCGATGGCGTCGCTGACGAAGCCGAACGTGACGTAGCCGAGCCACATGCCGGCCTGCATCGCGACGACGAGCACCGACATGTGCGTCGTGGACAGTCCGATGCCGCCGCGCTCGACCGGCAACGACAGGTACGCGGGGATCCACAGATTGAACCCCCACCACGCAAACATCGTGGCCGCGTTCATGAGCGTGATCGCCACGGTCAGCCCAAGGAGCGGGCGGCGGAAGATCTGGCCGATCCCCTGCCCCCCGGTGGCGGGGTGTGCGACCGCACGACGCCACGCCTCGGGCTCGGGCACGGCACGCCGGACCCAGATCGCAAACAGCAGCGGCAGCCCTCCCACGAAGAAGACCGCCCGCCAGCCGAGCGTCGGAAGGACGATGGCCGTGACAATCGCCGCCAGCCCGTAGCCGAGCGCCCAGCAACTCTGCATCAGGCCGAGCGCCTTGCCCCGGTGCGCGGGCGCCCACGTCTCCGACACGAGTGACGCGCCACTCGCCCACACCCCGCCCATGCCCAGGCCCAGCAGCGCTCGAAAGACGGCCAGCTGCGTCAGCGTGAGGCTGAAGCCGCACGCGGCCGTGAATCCGGCATACATGACGACCGACAGCGCCAGCGCGCGCGTGCGCCCCAACCGGTCGGCGATCACGCCGAAGATGATTCCCCCGGCCGCGGACGCCAGCAGCGTGATCGACCCAATCTGGCCCGCCACGCCGAGGCTCATGCCGAAGGCCGCGATCAGCTCCGAGAGCACGAGCGCGTACAGCATCACGTCGAAGGCGTTCAGCAGCCAGCCGCCGGAGGCGGCCACGAGCGCCCGGCGGGCCTCGGGCGTGGCCGTGGTCCAGAACGTCAGCATCGCTCTCCCCTCGACGCGGGTGAATGAGACAGGTGTCGGGCGGGCCTCACAGGACCCGCCGTCGCGCGATCGCCCGCGCCACCGGCACGGCGATCGCCGCGGCGACCACGCCCGCCATCGCGAGCAACGTGCGCTCGCTCGGCAGGGCCACGCCGAACGCCCCGCCCGCCGCACGCATGACGCTCGTCACCCCGAGCACCAGGGTGACGAACACGACCGCGGCCATGACGACGTTCTTGAGACCGCGGTTGAGCTCCGCGTCGCCCATCAGTGAACGATCGTTGACGGCGATGAACAGGAAGACCGCCACAAACGGCAGAACCACGCCGTTCAGCGCCTGCGCCGCGATGATGGCGGGGATCGGCTGGACTTCCGCGATCCCGAACGCCACGCCGGTCATCAGCACCATGATCCACACCAGGCGATAGCGCGGCGCATCGTCGGCCCATCGCCCGGGCTCGCCAGACGACGCGAGGACGCTGCGCGCCGTCACCGCAGCCGCCAGGGGCGCCGTGATGGCCGATGACACCCCGGCCGCGAAGAGTCCGATTCCGAGCAGCCAGGGCGCCGCGGCGCCGACGCGGTGTTCGAGTGCGGCCGCGAGCGCCGGATACGTGAACGCGCCCTCGGTGGCGGTGCCGACGACGAGGATGCCCATGGAGATGAGGCCCCCGAGGATCACGGCCACGGCGAGGCCGAAGCGCATCTCTCCGATCTGCTGCGAATGCTTGAGACCCGACCCGAGAAACAGGTTATAGGGCACCACCGTCGTGCCGATGAGCGCGAGCACGAGCAGTCCGGCGCCATCGGGCAGCGACGGCACCAGGCTGCCGCTCACCAGCGCACCGAGCGGCGGCCGCAGCGCGACGGCCGCCGAGAGGAAGCTGACGCCCAGGACGGCCACCACCATCCCGAGCAGATTGGCCACGACCTTCGTCGAACCCAGCCACAGCACCGCGAACGCGACAAGCCCGATCCCCGCCGTCAGCACGCGCCTCGAGACGCCCGCCACGAGTTCAAGCCCCGCCACGGCGCCGAGGATGTTCCCGGCCTGGTAGGCCGCACACCCCAGCACGATGGCGCCCATCACGAACGCCGGCACCGCGCGCGCCGCCGAGTGGCCATATTGGCGCACCAGGGCCTGCCCCAGGTTGTACCCCGAGACGACCGTGATCCGCGCGCCCGCCTCCTGGAGGACGAGGCACGCGATCGTCGAGAAGGTGAGGGCCCAGAGCAGCGTGAGGCCGAAGGAGGATCCGGCCGACGCCGCGGTCGTCACCGTCCCGGGGCCGATGAAGGCCGCGGCAATGACCGACCAGAACAGGATGCTCAGCAGACGCGATCGGAACGTCATAGGCACTCAGAACTGCAGCAGGCGCGTGACCTTGATGACCAGGCTCTGGCCCACGAGCTCGCCCGCGCGCTCCCGATCCTCGCTCGTCCGCCCGAACACGACGTAGACGTCGCTGCCGGGCCGGTAGATCCAGTTGAAGCGGACGTTGGTATCGAACACCCGTGTGCTCGAATTCCACTGCACGAGCGCCGAGGTGAAGACCCGTGTCGTCGCCGAATGGCTCACGCGCACGCCGGTCAGATGCGTCACGGCGTCCCCGGCCGGCACATCCACGCGGCTGATCTGGTAGTTTACGTCCGCCTGCAGATGGCGCGTCGACTTGACGATGCTCGACACGGTGAGCTCGTGGCGCGAGCCGCCGTAGTAGCCGCCGCCACGGTACTGCACGCGGCCGGCGCCGCGCCGCAGCGGCGCGAGGGTCACGGCGGCCGTCACCTCGGTGAACCCGTAGGCGCCGGGGTCGATCGTCAGGGTCCGCGCGACCCGGAACGGCCGGGCGGGGGCGTCGAACCGGCGCGCCGCGATGATCTGAATCTGATCGGCCGAGTGGAAGTCGAACCGGAGTTGCGCCTGCGTGTCCCGCGTCTCGAGGCGGCCGGCCCCGGTCCGCACGTAGTCGAGGCTGCCGATCGCAAACCACTGGCGCACCGGTCCGGCAGACGGCCGCGGACTCGCCTGCAGGCGGCCGTACCAGCGCGCGATGTCCACCCGGCGGACGTAGCCGGCCTGCGGGTCGAAATCCCTTCCGACACGCAGGTAGTCGACCTCGCCGCCGAACCGATCCGTGTCGTTCGACACGCGCAACCGTCCCGCCCAGGCCTCATCGGTGGCCTCCGGGCTCGACGAGGTCACGAGGAAGCTCTCGACCCTGGCGTTGGCCCCGAATGCGAGGTGGGCATCGGCGCCAAAGACGCTGTTGGCGCGCCCATCGACCCGTCGATCCACGGCAATGACCCCGACGCTCGATCGCCGCAGGATGTCTCGGCGCACGCGGGCGACGGTGAAGGTCGATCCCGGGGCGCCCTCGAGTCCGTCGCTGCGCAGCGCCAGCGCGCCCACCGAGTACGGCCCCACCTTGCCCGTCAACCGCGCGCCCCCCTGGAGGCGCACGGCCTGCCCGGCCTCGATGCCGATCCGGCGCGTGAAGAACGGCAGCAGCCGGTAGTCCCCGGTCCCGACGCCGAAGTCGAAGATGCCCTTGCCTTCGAGAAAGAACTGCCGCTTCTCCGGGAAGAAGAGACTGAAGCGCGTGAAGTTCACCTGCTGCTCATCCGCCTCGACCTGGGAGAAATCGGTGTTGTAGGTGGCGTCAAGCGTCAGGTTCGGCGTGAGCAGGTACTTCGCGTCGAGGCCGATGTCCCGCACGCCATCGGTCGCGCAGCCGCCGTCCGCACACGGCGCCTGTGCGGCCCCTGCGAGCGCGTACGGACTGACCTCGAGGTTCAGTCCGGCACGCTGGACCTCGAGGCCGCGCAGGGTGCCGGCCGACGAGAACTTCCCGATGGCCGAGGTCCCCCACTCTGGCGGCACCGCCGCGGCGTAGCTCCACTCGTTCTTGCCGAGGACGATCCGCCGGAGGTTGATCCCCCAGGCCTGAGGGCCGGGTTGCGCGAATCGCAGGCTGCGGAACGGCAGGCGGATCTCCGCGCTCCATCCCCAGTCCTCGATCACGGTGCGGACGTCCCACACCGTGTCCCAATCCTGCGACCAGACGCGGCCCTCGTCCCAGCAGGCCCAGTCGGCGACGGCGCCGAGCGGACTCACGTAGAAGACGTACCCGTTGCGCCGATCGAGGAACGTGTCGAGCGCGATCGTGAACGTATCGTTCCGCTCGTGCATCCGGCCGGCATCGCGCCGCAGCTCATCGGCGATGATCGGCAGACCGGGCGGCTGGTGCGCGAGGACGCCGACGTAGAGCGCGTCGTCGTCAAAGACGATCCGGACTTCCGTGCGCACGGTCGCCGCCGCGCCGCTCTGCGGCACCTGCTGGATGAAGTCGTCGAACACCGGGGCGTTCGCCCAGGCGCCTTCGTCGGGACGGCCGTCCAGCACGATCGGCTCGGAGGCGCGAACCGCGCGCAGTTCGGGCGGGGTCTGGGCCGCGGCGGGTCCGGCGAGGACGGCCAGCACGGCCGCGGCGGCGGCCGCGTGTCCGCGCGCACGCCGCACGCGGCGCGAGGCAAGCGACGGCGTGAGGGGGAACGCGCGCGCCATGGTCGCCGGCGTCAGCGGCTGGCGTCCGGGGGTGGCCCGTTGTGTTCGTGCAGGAAGCGCTCGACCCGCTGATAGAGATCGCGCACGGACCCGATCTGCCGGAAGCCATGGCCTTCCCCGGTGTAGCCGACGTAGCTCGACGTCGTCTTTCCCGCGGCGACGAGCGCGTCGAGCAGGTCCAGGCTCTGCGCCGGCACCACGCCGTCGTCGGTCAGACCCTGGAGCAGCAGCAGGGGGGCGCGCACACGCGCCGCGTCGCGGATCGCCGCGGAGCGCGCGTACCGCTCGGGATGCGCGTCGGGGTCGCCGAGCTTGGCCAGCAGCCGCAGCCGCCACAGCTTGCGCTGGCTCTGGTCGAGGAAGATGTCCCAGTCGGACACGCCGTAGAGCGAGATCCCGGCGCTGAACACCTCCGGCGCTTTCGCCAGCGCGAGCATCGTCATGTAACCGCCGTAGCTGCCCCCCCAGGCGGCGATCCGCTTCGCGTCCACGCCGTAGGCGCGGGCCAGGTACTCGGCCGCCGTCACGACGTCGTCGAGTTCACCGCCGCCGTAGTCCTGGAAGTTGGCGCGCTCGAACTCCGCGCCGTAGCCGATGTGCGTACCGCGCCAGTTCACGAAGAGGATGGTGTACCCCTGCTGCACCAGCCGCTGATGGAAGGCGTAGTACGGCAGGCCGCCCCACCCCTTGAGGTTGATGCCGCCCTTGCCGTGGAAGTACAGCAGGCCGGGTCCGCCAGGCGGCGTGTTCGGATCGCGCAGCAGGATCCCGGGGACATCGAGGCCGTCGCGGCTCGGCCAGCGCACGGCCTCCGGGGTCACGAACCCCGCGGTGGCCTCCGGGAAGGGGCGCGACTCGGTCAGCCGCCGCGCGCTGGCCTCGCCCGGGGTCACCACGACGATCTCGGGCGGCTCGGTGGCGCTCGAGCGCAGATAGGAGAGGCGCGTGCCGTCGGCCGACCAGGCCGGGTTCGTCGCGAACCCATCCGGCGACACGCGCTCCGGGGCGCCGCCGGAGGAGGCGACGACCCAGATGTGACGATCCTCGAGATCCTGGACGCGGCTGCTCACAAACGCGAGGCGATCCCCGGCCGGCGACCACACGGGGCTGTAGTCCACGAACGCCCCGTCCGTCAGCGGCGTCGGGGGACGGCCGTCCGCGTACGCGATCCACAAATGGTTGTAGCCGGCGCGGCTGGAGAGGTAGACGAGACGCGTGCCGTCGGGCGACCAGTGCGCGTTGCCGTCGAAGCGGAATTCCTCCACGCCGCGCTCGTAGCGTTCCGACGCGAGCTGGCGCGCGTCGCCGCCCCTGAGATCGACCAGCCAGATGTCGTAGCCGCTCCAGTCGGCCGTCCGTCGCTGGAGGGCGACCCGTGTCGAGTCCGGCGCCCAGATGGGGGAGTCCTCATCCACGGACTGGTCGGCGATCAGACGCTGGTCGCCGCCGGACGCCGAGACGATCCCCACGTCCGTCTGATCGTCGGTCTCCACCACGAACGCGATCTGGGTGCTGTCCGGAGACCAGTTGAGGCCGGAGTACTCGCCTTCGGCGGAGGTCAGCTGGTGGGGCTGGCCCCCCTCGAGCGGGATCCGCCAGATGTGCTTGGTGCCGACGTAGGCGGCGAAGCGCCAGTCCGGCGACACCACGGCGTCACTGCGCCCGGCCAGCGGCGCCAGCTGGCGCAGTCCTGGATCCCCCGGCGCGGCGGCCTCGGCCGCCGAGACATCCGCGGCCCACAGCTCCCGCTCGGAGCCGCGCGTCCACACGAACCCGACGGTCCGGCCATCCGGCGCCCAGAACGGGCTGCCCGGCTGTCGGATGTCGAGCATCTGCTCGACGGCGATCGGGGCGGCGGGCGGCGCGGGCGTCTCGCCGGCACAGCCGGTCATCCCCAACGGCAGGACCAGCAGGCAGGCGCGGAGCGGGTGTCGCATGGGTCTCCTCGTGCGTGTAATGAACCGCCGCCTACGCCGCTCCGAAGCCGCCACCGCCCGGGGTCTCGATCCGCAGCCGGTCGCCGGCGCCCAGCCGCAGCTGCACCTTCGACCCCACGGTTTCCTCCCGGCCATCGGCACGAATCACGGTGTTGCGTCCGCAGCCACCAGGGTCGCCGCCCTGCGCCCCGTACGGCGGACGCTCGCGCCGCTCGGACAGCACCGTCACCGACGTGTCGCACAGCATCTCGTACTCACGGATGATGCCCTCCCCGCCCGGGTAGCGACCGGCGCCACCGCTGCCCTCGCGCAGCCCGTAGCGCCGGATGCGCGTCGGCAGGTAGTGCTCGATGGCCTCGACCGGCGTGTTCCGGGTGTTGCTCATGTGCGTATGCACGCCGCTGATGCCGGGCAGTCCGTTGCGTCCACCCATGCCGCCGCCGATCGTCTCGTAGTAGGCAAACCGCCGGCCATCGCGGGGGTCCGTCCCGCCGAGCGTGACGTTGTTCATCGTGCCCTGGCTCGCCGCTGGAATCCGCTCGGGCAGCGCCTTGGCCAGCGCACCGAACATCACGTCCGTGATGCGCTGCGACGTCTCGACGTTGCCGCCGGCCACGGCGGCCGGCCGCTGCGCGTTGACGATGGATCCGGCGGGCGCGATGACCTCGATCGGCCGGGAGATCCCGGAGTTGTAGAGGGTGTCCTCGTCGATCAGGCACCGGAACGCGTAGAGCGTCGCCGAGAGCGTGATGGCGTAGTTCGCGTTCACGCCGCCATCGGTCTGCGGGTCGCTGCCCGTGTAGTCGACCGTCGCGCCATCGCCGTGAATCCGGATCCGCACGGCGATGCGAATCGGGCGGTCGCTGAACCCGTCGCCGTCGAGCGTGTCCTCGAAGGCATAGTCCCCGTCGGGAATCGCGCGGATGGCCGACCGCAGGACCCGTTCGGTGTAGTCCTGTGCGGCGGTGGCATAGGTCGCGACCCGCCGGCGGCCGTACTTGTCCACGATCTCGCGGAGCCGCGCGTCCGCCACGTTATTGGCGGCCAGCTGCGCCGTCAGGTCGCCTTCGCGCTCGTCGGGCGTCCGGACGTTGGCGAGGATCAGGGCCAGGACGTCCTGATCGATCTGTCCACGGCGGACGAGGCGAATCGGAGGAATGATCAGCCCTTCCTGGTACACCTCGCGCGCCAGCGGCATCGAGCCCGGGCTCATCCCGCCGACATCGGAGTGATGCGCGCGATTGGCGACATAGAAGGCGGGCGCCCCGCCCCGACCGAGGAACACCGGCGAGACGAGCGTGATGTCGGGCAGATGCGTGCCGCCGCGAAACGGGTCATTCAGAATGACGACGTCACCCGGCGCCATGGCCACATGGTCGATGGCCGCGCGCACCGACAGCGGCATCGCGCCGAGGTGCACCGGCATGTGGTCGCCCTGCGCAATGGTGTTGCCGTCGGCATCGTAGATGGCGCACGAGTAGTCCAGGCGCTCCTTGATGTTCGGCGAGAAGCCGGTGCGGCACAGCGTGACGCCCATCTCCTCGGCCACGGACACGAAGAGGTTCTTGAAGATTTCGAACTCGATTGGATCGATACGCATCCCGGTTCCCAATTCCTAGACGGCGGCTTCCGCCGCCTGGCGCGTGCGGCGCGGCGCCGCGGCCCCCGTACGGGTGGCGATGATGTTGCCGAAGCCATCGACCTCGAACCGGAATCCCGGCGGCACGACCGTGGTCGCCGCCGGACCGATGATCACCGCGGGACCGGCCGCCGTGCTGCCGGGGACGAGGTCGTCCTGCCGGTACACGCCGGTGGGCATGACCTGGCCGCCGAAGTAGGCGTGGCTCACCCGCGCTGCTTCGGGCGGATGGGCACCGGTCACCGGCGCCTGCGGCAGCTCGGGCTTGTCCGTGACGCCCGTGGCGCGTACCCGAAGGTTCACAATCTCCTTCGGACGGGCGGGATTGGCGTAGCCGTAGAGCTGGGCGTGACGGGTGTCGAACTCCGCCGCGAACTCCGCCGTGAACGGCACCGTGATCTCGTACGACTGCCCGACGTAGCGGACATCGAGCGACCGCTCGATCACGGCCCGCGGCCCCGCGAACCCCTCGGCACGCAGGTCCTCAGCGGCGTGCGCCACCAGCGGCTCGAAGCGTGAGTCGATCTCGCCGAACGGCGCCGATTCGGCCGGACGCAGGATGGTCTGGGAGTAGTCCTTCGTCACATCCGCCAGGAGCATGCCGAGCGCCGAGAGCACGCCGGCGTGTCGCGGCGTGATGACGGTCCCGATGTTCAGGGTCTCGGCGATCTCGCACGCGTGCATGCCGCCCGCGCCACCGAAGGCCAGCAACGCGAAGTCGCGCGGATCGAACCCGCGCTGGACCGACACGACCCGGATCGCACGCTCCATGTTGGCGTTGGCCACGCGGACGATGCCCTCGGCGAGCGCGTGGACCGTCAGGCCGAGGCGCGCCGCAAACGGTTCGGCGATCGCCTGCGTGCGCGCGGTGTCGAGCGCCATCCGGCCGCCGAGGAAGAACTCGGGATCGAGCCGTCCCAGCAGCAGGTTGGCATCGGTGACGGTGAGCTCGTCGCCCTTGCCGTAACACACCGGCCCGGGATCGGCGCCCGCGCTGCGCGGCCCCACCCGAAGCGCGCCCCCCGCATCCAGGTAGGCGACGGAGCCGCCACCGGCCCCGACGGTATGGATGTCGATGATCGGCAGGCGCACCGGGAAGTCGCCGACGGTCGACTCCGTCGTCATGCCCAGCTGGCCGTTGATCAGGGTCACATCGGTGGACGTGCCCCCCATGTCGAACCCGATGAGGCGCGAGAACCCGGCCGCCTGGCCCACGGCCAGCGCGCCCACCGCTCCGGCCGCCGGTCCGGACAGGATCGTCTGCACCGCGGCCGCCTTGGCGCGCGCCGCCGAGATGGACCCGCCGTTCGACTGCATGATGCTGAGGCGGGACCCTTCGAGGTTCTCTTCGAGCGCCGTCAGGTACCGCGCCATCAGCGGCGTGACATAGGCGTTCACGACGGTGGTGCTCCACCGCTCGAACTCCCGGTACTCCGGGAGCACCGCGTGCGAGGCCGACACCAGGAACCCGGCCGCCTCGAGCTTCGCCGCCACGCGCTGCTCGTGCGCCGGGTTGATGTAGGAGTGCAGCAAGCACACCGCCGCGGCCACGGCGCCGGAGCGTTGCACCTGGACCACCAGCGCGTCGATGTCGGCATCCTCGAGCGGGTCGAGCACGCGGCCGTCGTACGCCAGACGCTCGCGCAGGCCGAACGTCAGGCCGTCGTCCACGAGCGGACGGCGATCCGCCACGAGGAAGTTGTAGAGCTCGCGACGGGTCTGACGGCCGATACGCAGCACGTCCTCGAAGCCCGCCGTCGCGATGAGCGCCACGCGTGCGCCACGGCGCTCCAGCACCGCATTGGTCGCCACGGTGGAGCCGTGCACGATGTCGCCGACGGGGGCCGCGCCCGCCAGTTCGCGAATCCCCGTCAGGATGGCCCGCGAAGGGTCATCCGGCGTCGATCGCACCTTGTGGACCCGCAGGCCCGAGTCGTCGAGCAGCACCAGATCGGTGAAGGTGCCGCCCGTATCCACGCCAATCCTCACTTGCCGCCTCCCGGCCTGTGCGCCTTACTGCTGACCAACGCCCGACGTGGGCTCATCGTTGCTCTTCTCGGGCTGCGGCGGGCGCGCCCGGCTCAATGTGATCGTGGAGCCGCCGAAGAAGCTCTCCCCCCGCCGCTCGACTTTGTGGTCACCCTCGAACAGGTAGCCGAGGATGGCCTTGTCCCACTGCAGGCCCATCGTTGCCACGAGCGTCATCCAGTCGCCGTACGCCGTCTCGTCGGGCGCCTCGGTCCCGCCCGTCCAGATGGTGATGTTCGGCTGCCGCGCCATGAAGTCGCTCGCCGTGGCACTGGCGCGCGACCCCTTGATCGCGCGGTAGACCAGCACGTCGTCGACGAGATCGATCTTGAAGTTCTCGTCGTCCTGCTCGATGCCGTAGCGCTGGTAGCGGGCGTACGCCCGGTCGTTCAGCGAGCGGATGTCGGGCACGGCGTTCATGTTCGTCGTGATCCGCGACAGGATGTCGAAGGCCGCATCCTTGTGCCGGGGATGGCGCGGATCGTCGAGGTAGCCGAAGCCGGGGATGAACCAGCCGCGCATGCCCCACCAGTCGCGGGACTCCGTCGTGCGTGACCGGACCCAGCCCGCGTACTCGGAGAAGAGCTGCACCCATTCATGGCTGGGATAGCCGTGGGGATTCAGGAAGATATCCGGCAGCCAGGTGCGCCAGATCTTGGCGCGGATCCCGGACTCCGGGTAGATCGCATCCGCCGTCCACTGGTCGGACGTCACGTCCACCCCGAGCGAGCCGAGATAGCCGGCGTGCAGCATGTGATCGGGTGTGATCTTGTACAGGTCGTATGCCAGCTGCGCGCCGTCCGGGTTCGTGATCGGATGAATGACGACGTTGACCTTCTTCAGCTTCTCTTTGAACGTCGGGTCGGTGAGCAGGAGCTCGGCCATCTTGAGCACGTGGCTGGTCGACGACACCTCGTTCGCGTGCTGCCGCGCGGAATACACGACCGTGGGCTTGAGCGTCGTCGCCTTGGCCTGCGACCAGTGCGTGGCGTCCACCGCCGGCATCAGGTCCATCGCCCAGACGTCCTTGCCGAGGTAGCTCTCACCCACCTTGTAGACGGTCGCCTCCGGGAAGGTGGACATCTTCGCGAGGATCTCGTACGCCTCCGGCGGCGGAATGGGCGTGTCCCATTGCACGATCTCGCCGCCGGCGTGGCGCCAGCCCGAGGGCAGGAGCCGCGTGATGTCCGGCAGGGCAGCCGGCTGGCCGTTGGGACGGAGCACCGCCACGCGTTCCGCGGAGGTGTCGGCGTCGTGGGTCCACCCGGCGGCGATCCGAATCTCACCAAGCGACGGCCAGGCCAGCTGGGCGCGGTAGAGGCCCGCGTCACGAAGGCGGAGGAGATTGGCCACCACGGCCTCGACCTGTTCGGCCGACAGCATGGTGGCATCCACGCGCTCCGCGCGGGTCCGGCGCACGAGCGCCGCGCGCTCGTCCCGATCGCTGTCCACCTTGACGCGCAGGTCGAGCCGCGCGATGCCCGGCTGGCCGGCGCGGACGCGGGCCGCCAGCGCCGTGGGCTTCGCCACGGCGATCTTCGGCACGTCGAGACGCGCCTCCCCGGTGCGCCCGCCGCGCTCGGTGTAGGCCACCTTCACCGCCGGACGGTTGGACTGGAAGCCGGTGAAGCTGATTTTCGCGACACCGGGGGTGCCATCGCTCTTCGGCCGCACGATCGGAATCACCCGTCCGGGATAGCTGAGCGCGGGTCCGCGCGCGGTGCGCCCGAGGACGTCGAAGAAGTGCAGCGTGCCGAAGTAGATCTCCTCGTGGAGCGACTCCATCGGCGAGATCTGCTCCTTGTCGATGCCAAGCTGGTACTCGGGCTCGCTCAGCGTCAGGTCCACCGTCAGCTCACCGAAGTGCGGGGCATCCTCGGCGCGCGGCGCGCCGTCGCTGTTGGCCATCACGTAGTCGTAGACCGCCGGCAGCGTCACCGCCTGGAAGTGGTCCCAGAATCGCTCTGGGTCCGTCACGATGCGCTGATCCACGACCTGCCGGCTCTGCACGGCCGCCGTGATCCAGCCGGTCGTGACGCGCACCTGCTCGTAGTCGGGGAACCTGTCGAAGTAGGGCCGCACGACGAACTTCGGTTCGAACGTCCCGCGATAGAGCTCGCCGCCATCGGGACCCGTCGCCACCACCTCGTAGGCGGGCGACCCGATCGGCTGCTTCTCGAAGCGAATCTGGTCGAGGCCGATCGACAGATCGCGGGCGAGCACCTCGTCGATGGGGAACGCCTCGAGCAGCCAGCGCGTCGGCGCGTACATCGCCTGCTGCGTCCACTCCGGGGGCGGCCCGATCTCGGCGAAGCGGATCACGATGTCCTTGATGGCCTTGCCCTGCAGCGCGGGCTTGACCACCTCGTCCATCCAGCTGAAGCCCTGCTTGTACGCCGAAAGGATACGCACCGTCGAGGACGGCGCGGCACCGGCCTTCACGAGCGCGGCATGCGCCTCCTGCTCCAGTCGACGGCGCAACTCGGGCGACTCGCTCAGCCGCGCCTCGACGACCACGGGCTGACGCCGCCGGACCGCCGGCAGCACCCGGGACCGGAACACCTGCCAGAACTCGTCCACTTCCGAGGGGATCTGCACCTCTTCGCTGATCGGGCGTCCGTTCACCTCGATCGGCGCGGCGTGCTGCACGTCCATGTTGTCGATGACGACGGCGCGGGACGCGGACGGGAACAGCCGGGCGGCATCCTGCTCCACCAGTGCCGCCAGACCCGACTCGGCCTTCTCCACGTGCACGCTGACACGCACGGACTCCAGATCGCGTCCGTCGAGCATGGCGCCAATCTGATTGAGCTTGTAGAGCGCCGTCGCGGCCTGTCCGGCCGGCGTGCGTCCGCCCAGCGCACGACGCAGTTCGTCCTCGACATCGTCCAGCGTCGGTCGATCCTTGCCGCGCTCCCAGATGTGCGGCAGCCGTTCGGCCAGCTGGGTGAGCGCGCGCTCGAGACCCGCCACGTCACCGCCCGTGACGATGAGCGTGCTCTTCTCGCCAAAGGCCTTCTTGACCACCTGGAGCAGGCCCTCGCCCGGCTCGAGCGCCGGGCGTTCGAACTTCTTGTCCTTGATCAGGGTGTCCACGAGCGGGTGGGTCACGCCGATCAGCACGAGCATGGGCTCGCTCTCGGGCCGGGCGATGTCCTCGGCCGCACGCGCCAGGGGCACGGTCAGACCGGCGGTCTCGAGACCAAGCCGCGCCGCCACGTCGATCGTCCTCGCGGTGCCCTCGCCCGCCGGTACGAGGAGGACGTCGAGCCGGTCGGGGATCAGGTTGCTGTCCGAGTCGCCCAGCATGCCGTCGTTGTCGTACAGCGACGCCAGGTCCAGCGAGTCCTTGTTGGCGGACCCGGGGCGGCGGCCGAGCGGCCCGGGATCGGCAGCCTTCGTCCGCGCGAGCTCCACGCGCACGTCGGCCGCGCCGGTGGCGGTGAGCCGCACCTCCACGACACGGGCTCCAGGCCACGACAGCCGGGCCTTGTCCTCGTCGCTGGCCGCCGCCGCGCGCAGGGCGGTGAGGGTGGTGCGTGCGCGACGCTGGTCGGCGGCCGACGCCACGGCGGCCGTCACGACGATGCGGTCAATTTCGGTGGCACCGGCCTTCACGGTGACGTGGGGCACCCGCACCGAGGCGGGCTCGATGCCGGCGCCGCTGAGCGCCTCGCGCACCGCGGTCTCGACATCGGTCAGCGTGGGCGCCCGCGGCTCCCAGACATGCGGCAGCCGGCCCGCCAGGAGGCTCGCGGCGGACGCCAGGCCCGCGGCATCCCCGCCGAGGACGGCGACGGCCGGCGCGCCGGCGGCCATCGTGGCCACCACGGCGCCCTCACCGGCGGCCAGCGTGCCGATGCCCAGCGTGTCGCGCGCGATGCCGGCCTCGACGAGACCGGCGTCGCCCACGGCGATCGCGCGCCCGGTCGTGGCCGTCGAGAGCGGCAGGTTCATCGCCATCGTCTCGAGGCCAAGGCGGCCCGCGATGTCGGCCGCCGCCGCGACGGTCGACGCCGACGGCGCCTGGCCCATCACGAGGCGCGCCGAGACGCTATCCGCCCAGCCGTCGCCGCTGCGGTCGTCCACGAAGCGCCCGAGCGCAAACGTGTCGGCGAGGCCGGGGACAGGCGCGGGGGCCGGCGCCTGCGCCCCGAGGGCGGTTGCCGCAAGGCACAGCGCTCCGGCCCAGAGCCACCAGGCCCGGCGCGGGGCAGGGGGAGTGCGTCTCTCGTTGGTCATGAATCCTCCGGTCACCGCATGCGCCAGGTGGACACCTGGCCACACGCCATCAATTCCGTCACCGTCACGGGCTTGGTGAGCACGGTCACCGACAGCGTGGCGGTTTCGTCCCACTCGTGTTCCCGCAGGGAGTCGCCGGTCATCAGGCAGATGGGCAGCGACGGGTACTGCGCCCGGAGGTAGCGGACCAGCGCCAGGCCGGACTCGCCCGGCAGCCTGAGGTCGGACACCACGAGGTCCCACTCGGCGGCCTGCACGAGGGCCTTCGCGCTTTCGGCGTCGGCCGCGCCACAGGCGTGGCACTCGCTCGCCGACAACGCCTTCACCAGGGCCTCGCGCGTCCCGCGATGATCGTCCACGACCAGCACCCGCACGCCCACCTCACCCGTAAACGGATCTTGTCTGCAAACACGGCATCAACGCATGGACCCGGCCGGCTCCGATGTGGAGCCGGCCGGCTGTCCCGTGTCCTGCGCGCGCGGCCGCCCTAGAAGCGGTAGCGAATCGCGATCTCCGCCTGGCGCGACGGGGCGTTGATGTTGGGGAGCAGCGAGGTGGACTGGCCGAAAGTACCCGCCGTGATGTTGTTGCTCGGCACGTTGAAGTTCGCGCGGTTGGTGATGTTCAAGAGCTGGCCGATGATCTCCACCGCGTGCGTCTGGCCGATCTGGAACGTCTTCGAGAGGCGCATGTCGAAGTTCATGAAGCCGGGGCACTCGACCTCGCTGACCGGCGCCTGCCCGCGCGACTGGCGGAAGGCGTTGATGGCGTCGAGGTTGAGGTCGCGGCAGCCGCTGAACGGGGTGACGCCGGCCGGCAGGTCGCCGGTGTAGCCGTCGCCATTGAGATCGAGACCACTGACGGGGTTCATCGGCAGGCTCGAGCGGAAGTCGGCGATGACCGACGCCATGATGCCGTACGGCATCTGGACGATGCCGCTGGCAACGAGGCGATGCCGGCGGTCGGCCGACCCGGGGAATCGGCTCTTCCTGAAGCCGTAGAAGTCCGAGTAGACGTTCCGGAAGGCGTCGTCCTCGGACTCACTGAGCGTGTACGACAGCAGGTACTGGTAGTTGTTGCTCATGCGCTTCTCGAACTTCACGAGGAGCGCGTTGTAGCTGTTGTCGGCGGTGTACTGCCAGTAGTTCACGCGCCCGAACTGCGGGTAGGGCCGTTGCCGGGTCACCTGGTCGGGCAGGTTCAGGTCCACCGTGTCGCGGTCGGACTTGCGACGGACCACGATGACGTCCACGTTGAGCCCGAGGTTCTGCCCAATCATCCGCGAGACGCCGCCGCTGGCCTGGTGCGCGTACGGGTTGACCGCGTCGTTGGCGAGCACGTTGATGTTCGGCGGCGCCGTCGACAGGAACTCGTCACGCGAACGCCCCTGCAGGGGATCGGGGAAGCTGGGGTTGCGGATGATGATCTGCTGCGCCTGCGGCCACGTCAGCTCGCCGAAGAGCTGCAGCGTGCGGTGGTTGTCGTAGAACATCCCGTAGCCGGCGTGCACCTTGGTGCGGCCGTCGGACATCACGTCCCACGCCATACCCACGCGGGGACCGAAGTTGTTCCGGTCGCCGCGGTCGCCGGATCCCTGGTGGAACGGAATCTCCAGCGGGAACTGCGCGAACTGCGGGCCGAGCTTGTCGCCGATCCGGCCCAGCAGGTCCGGCAGGTCCTCGTTGAACGAGCCGAACTGGGCGTCGTAACGCAGGCCGGCGTTCAGCGTCACGTTGCGCGCGATCTGCCAGTCGTCCTGCAGGTACACCGAGAAGTGCCTCACCGGGATCTCGGCGTAGGTCGGCAGCGAGTTCACCCACTGGGTCGGATAGGTGCTCGGGATCGCCGCGTTGTACTCCGCGTCGGTCGGGAACGTCCAGCTGCCGAGCGGCGAGCCGAGGTTGTCGCCGCGGAAGTCGATGAAGCTGAAGTCCGCCCCGAACTTGAACTGGTGATCCCCGCGCGTGATCGAGGTGTCGTTCTTGATCTGGTACCGCTTCTCCGGCCCCATCTGGCTGTTGCCGCAGCCGCCAAGGCCGAGCGACGGGTAGTTGAAGATCGCCGTGCACTGTCCGACGCGATCCTGGCCGAAGTCACCCGGCTCCCACGAGCCGCCGCTGTAGGGCGGTGATACCTGGTACTTCGCATACGCGTACTGCACGCGCAGATCGTTGACCACCGACCCGCCGAGGATCCAGGTATGCCCGGCCACCCACGAGCTGCGCGGCACGCCGAAATCAAAGCTGTTGGTCGGGTGCACGCGGCCGCCCGCCGTGATGATCGGCCGCTGCTCCACTTCCTGCGAGCCGCGGAAGAAGACGTTCTGCGTCTGCGAGATCTGGTGATCGACCCTTGCCGTGTACGTCCAGCGGTACTGCTCGCTCACATACGTGCCGTCGTACTGCGGGAACCGGCCCCCGGTGTTCACCGTGAAGAACTGGTTCTCGTCCGACCGCTCGGCGGCGATGAAGAAATGCGTCTTGTCCATCACGATCGGGCCGCCGAACGTGCCGCCGTACTGCCACCGGCGGAAGTCCGGGCGCTCCGCCTCGAAGTAGGTCTTCGCCGTCAGCGCCTTGTCACGGAAGAAGTTGAACGCCGAGCCCGACAACTGGTTGGTCCCCGAGCGGGTGACCACACTCAGCACGCCGCCGGTCGCCAGGCCGAGTTCGGCCTTGTAGGTGGACTGCGACACGCGGAACTCGCGGATGGAGTCCATCGCGAAGTTCTGGCGCGGCTCGCCCATCTGCGCCCACGTGTTGTTCACGCCGTCGACGACGAACCCGTTCGAGTACTCGCGGGTGCCGGCGCCGATGTTGATGTTGCCGCGGTAGAAGAAGCCGCGGATGTTGTCCTGCGACACGCCCGGCGTCAGCATCGCCAGGTCCACCCAGCGGCGCGAGGCGACGGGCAGGTCCTGGATCTGGGCGCTCGTGACGGCGGTCGACACCGTCGACTGCCGCGCGTCAATCAGCGGCGCCTCGCCCGTCACCATGACGGTCTCGGCCAGCTCGGCCGGTGTCAGCGTCAGGTCCACCCGCGACGTCTGATCGATCACCAGGATGAGGCCGGTGCGCGTGCCCGTTCTGAACCCGGGCAGCTCCGCCGTCACCGTGTACGTTCCAGGAGGCAGCGCCGACAGGCGGAAGTCGCCATTGCCCTCCGACACAGTCGTGCGCGTCAGTCCGGTGTCGTCGTTGCGCGCCATGACCGTGACGCCAGGCAGCACCCCGCCGCTCGAATCCACCAGGGTTCCGACAATCTGAGCGTTCTGTGCGAATGCCACGCCCGTGCCGCTTACCAGCATCGCCACCACGGCGGCGACGCCAACCAGCCACTTACACATACTGCCCTCCTGCCCCAACGCCACCAGCTCGGCGGCTGCCAATGCGATGTCGCGTCTCACCCAGCAATCGGCGGGCCATCCATGCCGCGGCCAATACGCAACAACTTGCAGGCGGAAGCGGGACGGAGATGTCGCACGCGCAACACGATGTTGCAACATTGCGTGTCGCGTGGATGTTGCGGCGTGGTTACCGCATTGACACAATGCGGCTGCCGCATCGAACCGATCGTCCGGCGTTCAGCCGTCGATGCGGTGCTCGCGCAGCTTGCGCCAGAGGGTGGATCGGCTGATCCCGAGACGCGCCGCGGCGTGCGCACGATTCCATCGCGCCCCTTGCAGCGCATCCAGCAGGCGCTGCCGCTCGTCAGGCTCCACCTCGACCGATCGCCGGCCGGCGAGGCTCAGCGCCGCGGGGAGGTCCGCCGCGGTGATGACGTCTCCAGACGAGAGGTTGACCGCCCGCTCGATCGCGTTCTGCAACTCGCGGACGTTCCCGGGCCAGGCGTACTCGCGGATCAGGCGGCTCGCCTCGTCATCGAACCCGAGGACCTGCCGTCGCACCCGCGCCGACAGCCGGCGGAGGAAGTGCTCGGCCAGCGCCCGCACATCCTCGGGACGCTCCCGCAGCGGCGGAATCCGCAGCTGGATCACGTTGATCCGGTAGTAGAAATCCTGACGGAGGGTGCCGGCGGCGACCTCGTCCTCCGGGGACCGGTGCGTCGCCGCAACCAGGCGCACGTCCACCCGGCGCGTCTCGGCGCCGCCGACCGGACGCACCTCGCCGTCCTGCAGGAACCGCAGCAGCCGCACCTGCATGGCGTGGGGAATCTCCCCAAGCTCGTCCAGGAAGAGCACCCCTTGATGCGCTTCCTCCAGCAGGCCCTTCCGGTCCGCGAGTGCGCCGGTGAACGCCCCCTTCTGGTAGCCGAAGAGCTCGCTCTCGAGAATCGTTTCCGGGAGCGCCCCGCAGTTGATGGGGACGAACTTCCCCGCGCGGCGGTTGCCCCGCAGGTACAGAAGGCGCGCGATGAGCTCCTTCCCGGTGCCGCTCTCACCGGTGACCAGCACCGTGCTGTCGGAATCCGCGAGGCGGACGGCCTCCCGCACGACGCCCTGCATGGCCGCGCTGCGCGCGATGATCTCCGCCTCGTTTCCGATCTCGGCCCGGAGGAGCCGCACCTCCGACGACAGCGCCCGGCGCTCGGCGGCGCGGCGCACGGTAATCGCGAGCCGGCCGGGATCCACCGGCTTCGTCAGGTACTCGTACGCGCCAGACTTGATCGCATCGACCGCCTGATCGATCGTCCCGAACGCCGTGATCAGGATGACCTCGATCTCGGGATCCCGCTCCTTGATGGCCCGGAGCAGGGCGGCGCCGTCGGCATCGCGATCGAGGCGGACATCGGTCACCACCACATCGGTGTCACCGTTGCTGAGGAGCGCCAGCGCTTCGGCGGCGCTGGCGGCCTCCCGCACCGCCATCCCCTCATGCTCGAGCACGAGCGCCATGGAACGCCGCACATTGCCGTGGTCGTCGACCAGCAGGACCCGGATCATCGCGCGCCGGTCCTCCCCGGGGCATCGGCCGGCGCGTCCAGGACCGGAAGGCGTACCGTGAAGATGGAGCCGCCACCAGGACGGTTGTCCGCAGTGATCGTCCCTCCGTGATCCGCGACGATCCGGGCCACGATCGACAGGCCCAGGCCCGTCCCCTGGGCCTTCGTCGTGAAGAACGGCTCGAACACCGCGGCGCCCTCCGTGAGGCCATGGCCCTGATCGGCGACGACAATCTGCACGGTGCGGCCGTCGTCCAGGGCCTCGGCGCTCAGCTCGATGCGGCCGTGCTCCATCGACTCCGACGCGTTGGCCAGGAGGTTCCACAGCACCTGCCGCAGCTGGTTCGGGTCGGCCACGAGCGTCGGCAGCCTCCCGTCGCACTGCACACCAAGCTCCGTCGCCGCGGACAGCCCGCCCCCCCGCCGGAACAACGCCGCCGCCGACTGCACCAGCTCCCCCACGTCACAGGGAATGGGATGCCGGGCCGGGGGGCGCGCGAACAACAGGAACTCGCCCACGATGGTGTTGAGGCGCTCCGCCTCCTCCGCCAGGATGTTGAGCAACTCCGGATCCTGCGTGGCCCCGGCCCTCCGCAGCACGTCAATCGAGTTGACGATCGCGCCAAGCGGGTTGCGGATCTCGTGGGCAATGCTCGCGGCCATGCGGCCGAGATCCGCCAGTCGCTGCGCCTGCAGCACCTGTTCCTGCATGTCGCGCCGCGACGTGATGTCGTGGGCGATGCACTGCATGCCCGTCAGCGCGCCCGACTGGTCCCGCAACGGCACGTTCGTCTGCGAGAACCAGCGTCCGGTCGACGCATCCGCATCAAGGAAGCGCACTTCCACGGCACGCATCACCTCTCCGCGAAGCATCCGCGGCAGGCGCTCGGCCATCGCCTCCCGATCGTCGGGATGCGTCAGGGACAGCACGCTCAGCGGCTGGTCGTCGAGCGCGTCCGGATCGCGGCCGAGCAGCAGGGCCAGCGCGTGGTTGGCGTAGACGATGCGCCCGTCACGGTCGGTCAGATAGATCAGGTCTTCCGCGTTCTCGACCAGGCCGCGGAAGCGGCGCTCGGACGCGCGCAGGCCGAGATAGAGGCGGGTGTTCGCCACCGCCAGGCCGATCTGCGAGGCCATGGACGTCAGCAGCTGCACGTCCGGCTCGGAGAACTCCCGGTCCACCCGCGTGTGCACGTTCAGCGTGCCGTAGGTCTTGAAATTCGACCGGAGGGGCACCGACGCAAACGCCTGGAAGCCCTCCGTGCGCGCCGCCATCCGGGTCAGGCGCGGATCGTCCTTCAGATTGCGGATGACGATGGGCTCGTTCGTCATCACGACGCGGCCCGACAGGCCCTCGCCGAGCCCGAGGTGGTCGAAGTCGCGAAACGCCGACTCCGACAGCCCTCGATGGACCACGAGGCTCAGCTCTCCGCGCTCCTCATCCAGCAGATACACACCGCCCGCCTCGGTCTGCAGCACCTCGAGGACCTGCCCCAGGGCGTGATCCAGCATCTCGGTCAGGCTCGCGAAGCGGCCGATGCCAAGCGCCACCGAGTTGATCGCGGCCAGGGGGTTCGTGCGCACAACGGAACGTCTCCGGCTGCGCCCGGGACGACGCGAGGGCGAGCCATACACGGCAGTATAGCCCCCGTGCCCGGCTCAGAACGACAGCTGCAGGCTCACCCGCACCGTGCGCGGCAGCGCCGGGTGCGCATGCACGTCCTCGATCCCGCCGGCGGGTTCGCCGCGAAGGCGCGATGTGTAGAAGTAGTCGATATCGCTGGCGGCCGCATCGAACAGGTTGAACGCGTCGACGACCACGCGCGCGCGGGGCGAGATGCGGTAGCCGGCCTGGGCGTAGATCAGCCGCGTGGCCTCGGACCGCACGCTGTTGTCCTCGATGAGCGGACGGCTGCCGAAGGCACGCAGGCGGACGCTGCCGAAGACACGGCCGTCGGCCGGCGCGAGCGTCGATCGTGCCGGAGCTGGACGCCGGCCGCGTGTTCGATCTGGCGGCCCGCCCAGACGCCGGTCCGCCGGTGCGACAGCGTCGCGCCGCTCGCCAGCCGGCGATCGGCCTGCTCGAACTGATCGCCGTTCTCCGGGTCGTCGAGGAAGTAGGTGAAGTTCGAGAACAGGTTGAGGCGATAGTGGAAGCCGAAGTCCTCGACCCGCGTCACGCTCGTGCTCGTGGCGCGCTGCCACTCGCCCGACACGCCGTAGCGGCCGGTCGAGGACGTTCAGGTAGCGCACGTCGGCGGCGCCCGCCGCCGGGAAGTCGCCCTGCCCCGCGGCGGCGGGTCCAGCACAGCCGGCGGGGGGCGCCCTACGACAAGCATGCGCTTGCCGCCATCGTGGCGCCAGGTGGCTGACGTCGATTCTTATACCATGACGGGAGCAGGCCATCCAGCTCAGGCACAGGGAGTCCAGGTGACGATGAAGAAGAAGGCGTACGAGAAGCACCTCGAGCCCCTCCAGCTCGAGCTGAACAACCTCGCGCACTGGCTCAAGCACACCGGTACGCGCATGGTCGTGCTCTTCGAGGGGCGCGATACCGCCGGCAAGGGCGGCACCATCAACGCGATCGCCGAGCGCCTCAATCCCCGCCAGGTGCACATCGTCGCGCTCGCGAAGCCCACCGAACGCGAGAGCTCCCAGTGGTACTTTCAGCGCTACGTGCCGCACCTGCCGGCCGCCGGCGAGCTCGTGCTGTTCGATCGCAGCTGGTACAACCGCGCGGGCGTCGAGCGCGTGATGGGGTTCTGCAGCGACGAGGAGTACCGCACGTTCCTGAAGCAGGCGCCCGTCTTCGAGCGCACGCTTGTCGACGAGGGGATCCTGCTGTTCAAGTACTGGCTCGCCGTGGACCAGGCGCAGCAGGAAGAGCGGTTCGCCGAGCGCGCCGAGGATCCCCTGAAGCGCTGGAAGCTCTCGCCCATCGACATGAAAGCGCGCGAGCTGTTCCGCGAGTACGGCCAGGCGCGCGAGGCCATGTTCGAGGCCACCCACACGAAGCACGCGCCGTGGCACGTCGTCGACTTCAACGATCAGCGGCGCGGCCGGCTCACCCTCATCCGCCACCTGCTCGACCAGGTGCCCGACCTCCACATCGACGACCCGCCGATTGAGCTCGCGCCGCTGCCCGCGAAGCCCGCGAAGGAGCGCTACACCGGGCCCGTCAAGCCGATGAAACACAAGTATGGGTAGTGGGGAGTGGGGAGTCACGTACAAACACGAAGGTCACGAAGGCCACGAAGACGCACGAAAACGTTCTTCAATGGACGGTCTCTTCTGGAGAGTGTTCTTTGGAGGAGAGGGTTCGTGTCGTCTTCGTGGCCATCGTGATCTTCGTGTTTGTCCGTGACCCCCACTCTCCACCCCCCACCCCCATACGTCCCCCGCCGGCGATTCACGGTAGAATCCGAGGAGTGCGGGTCCCCGACACCGCAACTCGGCGTATCGACGTGAAGATGCTGGGGTGATGAGATGGGCAAGGCTGGACGGAACGACCTCTGCGCGTGCGGAAGCGGCAAGAAATTCAAGCGCTGCTGCGCCACCAGGACCGAGCAGTCCACCTCGGGCAAGCTCATGCTGATTGCGGTCGTCGGCGCGATGCTCGGCGCGCTGATCCTGGGCTTCACGTCCATGACGGACGATTCCGCCCCCGCCGGACCCGGCCGCGTCTGGTCGCCAGAGCACGGGCACTACCACTAAGGGTGTGTTGTTGACGATTTACTACCGGGACGCCCGTTGGGCGGCCCGCACAATCGCGGCTGAGCAGAGGCGCTGGTAGTACCTCTTCAGTCGATACACGCCACGAGAGAACCGAAGCTCCCGTTGACAGGGCTCAGTTCAGGGCGGCCACGTTGGCGGGCGGTGGCGCTCGCGGCGATCCTCGCCAGCGCGTGTGCCGATGGTGCGGCCATCGGCCGGCTCGACGAGGCGATCCGGCGAGGCGATGCCGGCGCCGTCCGGGAGCACCTCGCCGCCGGCGTGTCGGCGAACGCCTCCCTCCCCGACGGCTGGACACCGCTGACGCTCGCCGCCCACCTCGGATACCTCGACATCGTCAATGCCGTCGCCGACGCCGGCGCGGACCTCGAGCACGCCCGCCGCGTGGGCGTGGAGCGTCAGTGGACGGCGCTCGGGTGGGCGGCCACCGGGGGCCACCGCGAGGTGGTCGAGTCACTGCTCGCGCGAGGCGCGCGTCTCGAGGCGCGCTCCTCCCGCCACCAGACGCCCCTCATGGCAGCGGCCCTTGGGGGGCATCCCGGCATCGTGTCGCGGCTCGTCGACGCCGGCGCCGACGAGCAGGCAACCGATGCCTCGGGCAGGACCGCGCGAGAGCTGCTTCCCTGACGTGATGATGAGGCCTCACTCCGACGACGCCGCGGGATCCGGCGTGCTCGCGCTGCACGGTCTGACCGGGTCGCCACGGGAGCTGGCGCCGTTGACAGGTGCACTCTCGGACGCCGGCTTTCGCGTCGACGCCCCGATGCTTCCGGGACACGGACACGATGCGCGCATGCTCGCCCGCGCGACACGGGTGCACTGGCGGCGTGCCGCCGGTGACGCGTTCACCGGGCGTCGTGCCGCCACCGGCGCGCCCGTGGCGGTCATCGGCGGCTCCATGGGCGCACTGCTGGCGCTGGAGCTCGCCGCGGAGCAGCCGGCCGATGTGTCGGCGCTGGTGTTGCTGGCGCCGCCGCTCCGCATGCCCTTCCGGACCCGCCTTCGTCTCGTGTCACAGAGTGTGGCCGCGCGGTCCTTCCCGCTGCCGCGCCTCCGACAAGTGCGCAAGGAGGCGGGCATCGACGTGTGCGATCGCGCGGTGGTGGCGGATCTCCGGCGCATGGACGTCTGCCCGCTGGCGTCCCTGCTGGAGTTCGTGGCCCTGATGCAGGAGACGGAAGCGCTGCACGAGCGCGTGCGATGTCCGGTGCTCCTCGTCCACGGCGATCGCGACCGGACGGTCCCGCGCGCGCACGTCGAGGAGCTGGCCGGGCGCCTCAGCGCACCGGTCGAGACGCTGTGGCTGCCGCGGTCCGCCCACCTGGTCGCCGTGGACTTCGACCGCGACGTCCTGGTGGCACACGTGCTCGCCTTCCTTGGCCGGCTCCGGGAGCGGTAAGGGGCGCGCGCGTCTCCTGTCCGGTGCGCCCGGCCACGCGTCGGCGGGGCGCGTGCACCCGAGCGGCGTGCACCTCCTGCGGCTGGATCTCGCGCCCTATGCCGGCCCGGCCCCGGCGATCAGGCGCGAGCGGCTCGTGAAAGGTATGGATGTGAAGAACGTGTCGCACCGCTTCGAGTCAGCCGTCCCCAGACGGCGCGTGGGCGTCCGGACGGCAGCCGACCGTGCGCGGCTTGGCGCGGCGCTCGGCGAGGTGCTGTCCGCGCGCCAGGGTGGGAGTGCGTCGTCATGACCACGTCGTGGAGAGACGTCTGGGCGCGGCGGCGGCTCGATCCCACCCGGGGTTCGGTGCTCGCCCAGTTGCTGGCCGCCGATGGGTTCGACTCCGGGGCCGGCGGCGTCGACGAAGCCGCCTGGCGCCACTTCATCGGCGGCGTCGCCGAGACGCTGGAACTCCGCGAGGACGAGTCCGTGTTCGACGTCGGCTGCGGCGCCGGCGCCTTCACCTACCCCCTGCAGCAAGCCGGCTGCCGCGTCGGCGGGATCGATCAGTCGGAGGCCCTGATCGCGGCGGCCCGGCAGGTGATGCCCGAGGGCCACTGGCTCGTCGGCGATGCGGCGTCACTGGATCCGGCCGAACCGGCCGATGTGGTCGTGGCGTGCGGATCGTTCCTGTACTTCCCCGATCACGAATACGCCCGCGGCGTGCTCGCGCGCATGACGTCCAAGGCCACGCGGGCGGTGGCCATTCTCGATGTGCCCGACGTGGATTTCCGCGAAGAGGCGCTGCAGTTGAGGCGGGGCACGCTGGGTGCCGACGAGTACGAGGCCCGCTATCGGGGCCTCGATCATCTGTATTTCGACCGCCTGTGGTTCCTGCGGATGCTCGATCAGATGGGCGCGTCGGCGATCCAGATCGGCCAGCAGCGGGTCGAGGGCTACCGCATGGGCGAGTATCGCTTCAACGTCTTCGCCCGCGTGTAGGGCGCTACGCGTTGATCACGCGCCGCGGGCCGGCGGCCTGCCCCTTGCCCTGCACGTTCGCGAGCGCGCGCGCGGAGGTGACCGCGTCTTACTGCAGGCCGGGCGGCATGGGGAGGAAGCCCCGGCTCGCGTAGTCGGTCATCGTCAGGGCCACCAGGATGGCCAGGAAGAAGAAGCCCGACGCGACAATGACCTTCGTCAGCCGGCTGCTTTCCTTCACATGCATGAAGAACAGCACGACGAGCGTCGCCTTGATCGTGGCGATGCCAAGCGCCACGGCCTTGTTGGCCGCACCGAGGTCGACGTACGCCACGGCCACGGTGATCCACGTCAGCACCATGAGGGCCGCGAAGATCCCGTAGTACATCGATTTTGAAGCAACGTGTCCCATGACTAGTGGCGTGTCCTGTTGAAAGCGAAAGGGGCCGTTCCGTGGGAGCGGCCCGGCCATCGCGGCCGCTCAGCCGTTCGTACGCGCAGGCAATCGTCGAGGCGCTCCATCAGTTATGGCGCTCCACCAGGTACAGCAGCGGGAAGAGGTAGATCCACACGATGTCGACGAAGTGCCAGTAGAGGCCCGTCATCTCGACCGGGGCGTAGTACTCGGCGTCGAACCGGCCCTTCCACGTCATCCACAGGATGACGGTCATGATGCCGAGGCCGATGATCATGTGCAGGGCGTGCAGCCCCGTCATCGTGAAGTAGAGGCTGAAGAACAGCTGCACGTTGCGGCCGAGCGCCTCGTTGCCGTGCCACACGAAGCCGGGTCCGGGGATGAGCCCCACCGCGAACTTGTGCTCGTACTCGATCACCTTGACGCCGAGGAAGACCGTCCCGAGCACCATCGTGGCGATGATCATCGCCATGGTCAGGTTCCGGTTGCTGGTCTGGGCGGCGCGGACGGCGAGCGCCATCGTGAGCGAGCTGCCGATGAGGACCGCGGTGTTCAGCGTGCCCCAGAACAGGTCGAGCTCGAGGCTGCCCGCGACGAACGCATCGTAGTACCAGATGCGGTACAGCGTGTAGGCCATGAACAGCCCGCCGAAAAACAGGATTTCGGTGAGCAGGAAGAGCCACATCCCGAGGACGCCCGCCTCCTTCTGCTGCTGCATCGTGTCGAAGTGATGCTGCAACGCGGGGTGGTGCGCGTGCCCGTGGGCCCCGGTGTGAACGGCTGCGTCAGACAAGCTTGGCCTCCCGAACGACGTGCGGCGTGTACTCGTAAGCTTCCGGGATGTCCGTCGGCACCTCGGCGAAGTTTTCGGTCGGGGGCGGGGACGCCGTGCGCCACTCGAGCCCCGAGGCGCCCCAGGGATTGGGGCCGGCCACCTCGCCGTGCTTCAGCGACCAGAGGAAGTAGATGACCGGCAGCAGGTAGCCGAGCCCGAGCACGGCGGCGCCCGCCGACGACATCACGTTCAGCACCTGGAACTCGTCCGGATACATGTGATAGCGCCGGGGCATGCCCATGTAGCCGAGCACGAACTGCGGGAAGAACGTCAGGTTGAAACCGACGAACACCAGGATGGCGCTGATGCGCGAGAGGAACTCGGAGTACATCCGGCCCACGATCTTCGGCCACCAGAAGTGCAGGCCGCCGAGGTACCCCATGATCGCGCCGCCGACCATGATGTAGTGGAAGTGGGCCACCACGAAGTAGGTGTCGTGGACGTGCACGTCGACGCCGAGCGTCGCCAGGAACAGGCCCGTCAGCCCGCCGACCAGGAACAGCCCGAGGAAGCCGTAGACGTACAGCATCGGCGCCTCGAACGTGAGCGACCCCTTGTACAGGGTGGCGGTCCAGTTGAACGTCTTCACGGCCGAGGGAATGGCGACCGAGAAACTCAGGAACGAGAACACCATCGCGGCGTACACCGAGATACCCGCCACGAACATGTGGTGGGCCCAGACGATGAAGCCGAAGACGGCGATCGCGAGGCTCGAGAACGCCACGAAGCTGTAGCCGAAGACCTTCTTGCGCGAGAAGGTCGAGATGAGCTCGCTGATGACGCCCATCGCCGGCAGGATCATGATGTAGACGGCCGGGTGCGAGTAGAACCAGAAGAGGTGCTGGAACAGCACCGGGTCGCCGCCCCGCTGCGGGTCGAAGATCCCGAAGCCGAACGCGCGCTCCACGAACACCATGATGATCGTGATGGCCACGACCGGCGTGCCGAGCACCTGGATGAGGCTCGTCGCGTAGTGCGCCCACACGAACAGGGGCAGCTTGAACCACGTCATCCCCGGCGCCCGCATCCGGTGGATCGTGACGATGAAGTTCAGCCCGGTGAGGATGGACGAGAACCCGGCGATGAACACGCCGAGCGCCGTCGGAATCACGTTCGTGTTCGACGCCGCGGAGCTGTACGGCGTGTAGAACGTCCAGCCGGTGTCGACCCCGCCCACGAGGATGGCGAACAGCGCGAAGAGGCCGCCCAGCACGTAGATGTACCAGCTGAGCAGGTTGATGCGCGGGAACGCCAGGTCCTTCGCGCCGATCATCGGCGGGATCAGGAAGTTGCCGAGCACCGCCGGGATCGACGGGATCAGGAAGAAGAACACCATGATCACGCCGTGCAGCGTGAACATCTTGTTGTAGGTGTCGGGCTGGAAGAAGTCGCCCTGCGGCGTCGTCAGCTCCAGCCGGATGCCCACGGCGAAGAGCCCGCCGAGGAAGAAGAACGCCGAGATCGAGATCAGGTAGAGGATCGCGATCCGCTTGTGGTCCTTCGTCAACAACCACGACTTCAGGCCGTGACCGTTGTTCAGGTAGTGCCGTTCCGGGAGCTTCAACGTGTCCAGCATGACTAGTTCCGATCACCCTGCGGCGCGGGCGCGGGCGCCTCGACGGGCGGCGCGGGCGCCGCCGCCGGAGCCGTGGCCGCCTGCGGCGACAGCGTCCTGATGTACTCGATGAGGGCGACGAGGCCCTCCTCGCTGATGAGCCCCTGGAAGGTGGGCATCAGCGGCGTATAACCGGCGACGATCTTCGCCTGCGAGTTCAGAATGGACTCGCGCAGGTAGACCTCGTCCACCATCACCGACTCGCCCGTCGTGAGCTGGACGGGCTTGCCCATGATGTCCTTGAGCGACGGGCCGCGCCCCTGCGCCGTCTCGAGGTGGCAGGTGTTGCACGAGAGGTCCTGGAAGAGCCGCGCCCCCTGTTCCGCCAGCGTGCCCTCGCCGGCGCCGCCCGACAGCCACGCCTGGTACTGCGCCGGCTCCATCACGACCACCGTGCCGATCATGCCCGAGTGCATCGTGCCGCAGTACTCGGCGCAGAAGATATGGTAGCGCCCCGGCTTCGTCGGCTCGAACCACAGCGTCGTGTAGCGGCCGGGGATGGCGTCGATCTTGGTCCGGAACGACGGGAAGTACAGCGAGTGAATCACGTCCTCGGACGTCACGGTGATCTTCACCGGGCGCCCCGTCGGCACGTGCAGCTCGTTGATCTCGCGCGGGCCCTCGAGATGCTGGAACTTCCACATCCACTGCTTGCCCACCGCGTAGATCTGGTGCGCTTCCGCCGGCGGCCGCCGCAGGTCGTAGTACACCTGCGCGCCCCACGCGAACATCACCATCGCGATGACCGTCGGGATGAGCGACCAGGCCAGCTCCAGCGGGAGCGACCCCTCAATCGGCGCCCCCACCTCCTGATCGTGCCGCCGCCGGTACTTGACGGCGAAGATCAGCACCAGGATCGCGATCAGGGAGGCGAAGAACGCCGAGACCGCGATGATGAAGAAGTACAGGGCGTCGACGTCGGCCGCGAAGCTCGACGCCTGCTCGGGAAACAACGGAAGGCCAGAAAACATATGTCAGTGTCCGGCAGCGGCGCGTCGATCGCGCCTGAGCGTCACCACCACGAACCCCATGAGCGCGACCACCGTGGCCGCGCCGGCGAGCCGCACCGTGTTCATCACGATGAGCCCGTACGTCCCCGTGGCGGGGTCGTAGTGATAGCAATAAAGCAGCAACTGGTCGGCCAGCGACCCGACCCGCCCCTCGGAGGACTCCATCAGCGCGAACTTCAGGTCGCGCGGGGAGTACTCGATCCCCATGAAATACCGCGACAACGTCCCGCCGGGCGTCGCCACCACGATGCCGCTCGCGTGCGCGAACTGCTGTGACGGCTCATCCCAGACGTACTGGAATCCCGCCGCCGCCGTGAGCGCCGCGATGGCGTCCGCGTCGCCCGTCAGGAAGTGCCAGCCCGCCGCGGCGCCCTCGCGCGTGTAGCGGTCGAGGTACGCCTGTTTCTTCGCCGACGCGAGCACCGGCGTCTCGCGCGGGTCGAAGCTCACCGTGACCACGTCGAAGTCCCGGCCCGCGGTCTCGTCGAGCACCGACATCGCGCTCAGCAGGCCGTTCAGCACCTGCGTGCACAGCATCGGGCACTCGTAATAGACGAACGCGAGCAGCACCGGCCGGCGTCCGAAGTAGTCGCCGAGCCGCACGGTGCGGCCGTCTTCGTCGCGGAACGTCAGGTCGAGCGGCAGCGCCGTGTTGAGCCGCTGCTCGAAGCCGACGCCCGTCAGCACCGCCGGCATCGTGCTCGACGGCAGCCCGGGCGCGGGACGCAGCCCGGGCGCGTCGCCCTGCGCCGCGGCAGGGGGGACGCCCGCCAGCAGCCCGATCATCACCACAATCCCCAGATACTTCACCAGATCACCAGATCAGCAGACCGATCACCAGATCACCAGATCGATCACCAGATCGATCCGCACATCCCACATCCGGAGATCCCATCTCCAGATCACCACATCACCACATCACGAGATCGCCGAATCCATCTATCTGACCCCCGCCGTCCGGCCGGACGAACTGTCCTGCACGACCCGGTTGAAGTCGGCCCCGGGCGCCTCCGCGCGCGCCGGCAGGCCGCGCTCGATCGTCAGCCGCATCGCGTCCTGGATCGGCACGCGCACGATCCCGTTCTCCTGATCCACCCAGCCGTAGGTCTGCAGCGTCTGCCGTTCGGACTGCCGGAGCAGGTAGACGTCCTTGAACGGCTGCGTCTGCAGGCGCGGCGCCGGCGGCTCCTGCGGCCGGCCCGCGGCCAGCGGGAACCGCTGCTCGGCCGCATCGCGCGCCACCATCTTTCCCTCGAAGAGCAGGAACGTGCCGTAGACGATGCCCGCCGAGATGACCATGGCCACCGCGAGCCAGATCCCGAACGTGTAGCCGTACGACGGATCGATGTCGGAGTGCTCGTGCCCCGCCCCCTCCGGCGTCGTCCCGTATCCGTGTTCGATATCCTTCATCGTCGTCTCTAGTGCGTGTGATGGGTCAGCGCCTTCGCCAGGCCCGGATCCTGCAGCGGCAGCAGCGGACGGCCCTTCAGCTGGGCGGCGAACACGGCCACGAAGATCCCGCCGAGCGCGATCGGCAGCGCCACGTCCACGAGCGTCACCGAGAGGCCCGTCGTGTGGAACTCCGGCGCCACGTGCCAGTAGTAGTCGAGCAGGCGAATCACCACGACCCACATCGCGATGACGCGCAGGCGGTTGAAGTTGCGCTTGGTATCGCGCGCCAGGAGCAGCCCGTAGGGCAGCGCGAAGTGCAGCAACACCAGGCTCCACCCCACCCATTGCCACCCGCCCGCCGACCGCACCAGGTAGTGCGGGATCTCCTCGGCGAGGTTGGCCGAGTAGATGATGATGAACTGCGAGAACGACAGGTACGCCCACAGCATCAGGAACGCGAAGAGCAGCTTCCCGAGGTCGTGGAGGTGCGAGGCGTTGACCACGCGGTCGAGCGGCGGCACCGTCGAGAGCATCACCAGCACCGCGATGACGAACGCGAGCGCCGACAGCCCCTGGCCGACCATGTAGAGCATGCCCCAGATCGTCGAGAACCAGTGCGGGTTCACCGACATCGTCCAGTCGACGGCCGCGAAGGTCACGGTGAGACCGAAGACGAGCAGCCCACCGCCCGACAGCCGCGCCATCTTCACCGCCAGCGCGGGGTCGCCGGTGCGGTCCTGTTCGGCCGACCACCGGTTGAGCAGCGTGGCCATCACGATCCAGCACGCGAAGTAGAAGACCTGCCGCGCCAGGAAGAACGGCGCGTTGAGATACGCCTCCTTGGCCTGCATGATCGGATCGGCGGCCACGGCGTCGGCGTGCGTCCAGTGATAGAGGTGGCCCATCCCCGCGACGATCGGCAGGAAGAGGACCGCCATCAGCGGCAGCGTGCGCGTCGCGGCTTCGAGCGGCCGCCGGATCACGACGCCCCAGGCGCCGCCCGACAGGTGGTGCACCATCAGCAGCGCCAGGCTGCCGAGCGACACGCCCACCCAGAACACGTAGGCCACGAGGTACGCCTCGTAGAAGCGATCGAGGCCCGCCATCGCGAAGCCGGCGCCGGTGAGCAGCAGGCCGAGCACGGCCGTGCCAATCCCCTTGGTCTGCAGGCCCGAGACGCTGTCAGGCGCCTGATAGGTTTCCGTGGTCATATCGTCGCTATTCGCTCTTCGTCGTTCGCTGTTCGTCGTTCGCTATTCGTCGTTCGCTATTCGCTGTTCGCCGTTCGCTGTTCGCCGTTCGCCGTTCGCCGTTCGCAAGTTCCTCAATCTGCAATCTGCAATCTGCAATCAAGAGGCTAGTGCCCGGTGGCGGCCGTCGGAGGCGGCGCGAGCTGCTCCTCCGGCGTCTGGTCCAGCCGCGGCCGGTCGCCCGGCCGCACGGCCTCGAGCGGCGCATGCTGGCTGAGCTGCAGCGCGCGGATGTAGGCGGCAATCAGCCAGCGGTCGCGCACGGGCACCTGCTCGGCGTAGCCCTGCATGGCCCCGAAGCCGTTGGTAATCACGTCGTAGAAGTACCCGATCCGCTCCCCGCGGAGCCGGTCCTGGTGGTACGTGGCGGCCTGCCGCAGCCCGCGCTGGACGACCATGCCGTTCCCGTCGCCGATCTGGCCGTGGCACGGCGCGCAGTACACGTTGTAGCGCTGCTGGCCGCGCGCCATCTCGGCGTGCGACACCGCGAACGGGAACGTCTCGGCGAACTCGCCGTTGACGCGGCCGGTGTACAGATGGTCGTCGGCGCGCAGCTGCCCGCGGGCGACCGTGCCGATCGGGTATGCGCGCGAGGCGCGGCCGTCGGCGAAGAACGTGCTCGCCTCGAACGGCTCGTAGCGAGGCGTGTCGTGCATGTCCTGCCGGCATCCGGCCAGGACCGCCACGGCGGCCAGCACCAGCGCGGCGCGGCGAATCGAGGCGCTACTCCGCAACGTCGTACACTCCCTTCGCCCCCAGGCCCTCGAGCAGCCGGGTGGTCTCGTCCTTCTGGAAGCGCGGGTCCGCCGCTTCCACGACGAGGAAGAACTTGTCGGAGCTCGCCCGGTCGAACCGCTCGACGTTGAACACCGGATGGTACGGCTGCGGCAGCCCGTTGAGCGCGATCATCCCGACCGCGGCCGTCAGCGCCGCGAAGAGGATCGTCAGCTCGTACGAGGGCACCACCCACGCCGTCCACGTCGCCAGCGGCCGGCCGCCGACGTTCAGCGGATACGCCAGCACCGACGTGCCGTACTGCAGCGCGAACCCGCTCGCCATCCCCGTCAGCCCGGCGCCGAGCACCAGCTTCGGGAGGATCGTCCGCTTTCTGTGAATGATGTCGTTGAGCTCTTCGATGGGGAACGGCGAGTACGCCTCCACCTTCGAGTAGCCCGCGCCCATCACGGCCACCGCCGCGTCAACGAGCGGCTGCGCCTGATCGAACTCGGCCATCAGGCCGTAGAGTCCGGTTTTTTCCTCGTGCACGTGCATGACGAATTCCTAGTGGCGTGTATCAACTGAAGAGGTGCGACCAGCGCCTCTGCTCAGCTCCGATTCTGCGGGCCGCCCAACGGGCGGCCGGAAGTGGACCGTCAACGGCACCCCACTTAGTGGCCGCCCGTCGGGCCGTGGTCGACGTGGACCTTGGCCTCGGGCAGCAGCGTGCGCACTTCGAACATCGCGATCATCGGCACGAACCGGATGAACAGGAAGAACAGCGTCAGGAACAGCCCGATGGTCCCGAAGAACATCATGAAGTCCCACCGCGTCGGGTAATACATGTCCCACGACGAGGGCAGGAAGTCGCGATGCAGCGACGTGACGATGATCACGAAGCGCTCGAGCCACATGCCGACGTTGAAGATGAGCGACAGCACGAAGAGCAGCTTCGTGTTGTAGCGCACGCTCCGCAGCCACAGCAGCTGCACCAGCCCGATATTCACGAAGATCAGGAGCCAGTACGTCCAGCCGTACGGCCCGGTCATCCGGTTGAACATCATGTAGCGCTCGTACGGCGCGGCGCTGTACCACGCAAAGAACGCTTCCATGACGTAGCCGTAGCCGACGATGAGCGCCGTCGCCAGCATGACCTTGGCCATGTTGTCGATGTGCTTCATCGTGATGAGGTGCTCGAGGCCGTACGCCGCGCGAATCGGAATCGCGAGCGTCAGCACCATCGCGAAGCCCGAGTAGATGGCGCCGGCGACGAAGTACGGCGGGAAGATCGTCGCGTGCCAGCCCGGCAGCACCGACACCGCGAAGTCGAAGCTCACGACCGTGTGCACCGACAGCACCAGCGGCGTCGACAGCCCGGCCAGGATCAGGGTCGCGACCTCATACCGGTGCCAGTGCCGCGCCGACCCGCGCCAGCCGAGCGCGAGCACGCCGAACACGTGCTTCTTCACCTTCGACACCGCGCGGTCGCGCATCGTCGCCAGGTCGGGGATAAGGCCGACGATCCAGAACACGACCGAGACGGTCGCGTACGTCGAGACCGCGAAGACGTCCCAGATCAGCGGGCTGCGGAACTGCGGCCAGAGGCCCATCGTGTTCGGGTACGGGAAGAGCCAGTAGGCCGCCAGCCACGGACGGCCGGTGTGGAGCAGCGGGAACAGCGCCGCGCAGGCCACGGCGAAGATCGTCATCGCTTCGGCGAAGCGGCTGATCGACATGCGCCACTGCTGCTTGAAGAGCAGGAGGATGGCCGAGATGAGCGTGCCCGCGTGGCCGATGCCGATCCACCAGACGAAGTTGATGATGTCGAACGCCCAGCCCACCGGGACGTTGTTGCCCCAGATGCCGACGCCGCGCAGCAGCAGCCAGCCGATGGCCATCTGCAGCATCATCAGCCCGCCGAGGCCGATCAGGAAGCCGAACACCCAGCCGAGCGGCGTCCGCGACGAGAGCGGAATCTGCGCCACCGACTCGGTGATCGTCTCGTAGTTCTGGCCCGGTCCGAGCACCGGCTCGTCGAGCACGGCCGTCGATCCGGCCTGCATGTGACCCTGCTGCGCCATCGTTAGTGCTCGCTCCCCGTCGCCGATTCGTTCGCGCCGTGGTGGCCGCCGACCGTCGGGTTCGACGGCAGCGACGGGTTCGGGTTGCGCACGGCCGCCAGGTAGGTCGTCCGGGGCCGCGCGTTCAGTTCAGCCAGCGTCGCGTAGTTCCGCGGGCTCGCCTTCAGCCTGGCGACCCGGCTCTCCGGGTCGTTGATGTTGCCGAAGACGATCGCCTCGGTCGGGCAGACCGCCTCGCACGCCGTGACCACCTCGCCGTCGCGAATCTCACGCTCCTCGCGCTTGGCGTTGATCCGGGCCGCATTGATGCGCTGCACGCAGTACGTGCACTTCTCCATCACGCCGCGGCTGCGCACGGTGACGTCGGGGTTGCGCTGCAGCTTGAACTGCGGCGTGTTCCAGTCCTGGTACATCAGGAAGTTGAACCGGCGCACCTTCCACGGGCAGTTGTTCGAGCAGTAGCGCGTGCCCACGCACCGGTTGTAGACCATGTCGTTCAGGCCCTCGTCGTTGTGCACGGTCGCGGCGACCGGACAGACGACCTCGCAGGGCGCGTTCTCGCACTGCTGGCACGGCATGGGCTGGTGATACGTGTCGGGATTCTCGAGGTCGCCCGAGTAGTAGCGGTCGATGCGCAGCCAGTGCATCTCGCGGCCGTTGGCCACCTGCTCCTTGCCGACGACGGGGATGTTGTTCTCGGCCTGGCACGCCACCACGCACGCGTTGCACCCCGTGCACGCGTTCATGTCGATGGCCATGCCCCACGAGTAGCCCTTGTACTCCCACGCCGGGAACAGCGTCAGGCCCTCGGAGAGCTTGAGGTGCTCCATGTCCTTCGCGAACGCCGGGTTGGCCTTGAAGCCCTCCAGCGTCTCGGAGCGGACGATGTTGCGGCCGTCGATGGTCCAGTGGTCCTGCGTGCTGACGAGCGGGTAGCGCCCGCGGCCCTTCTGGACCTCGGCGGGGCCGAAGAACGGCGACGCCGATCCGCGCAGCGGGTAGACGTTGAAGCCCGTGCCGTTGCCCACGCGCCCGGCGCGCGTGCGGCCGTAGCCGACCGTCACCGTCACCGCGTCGGCCGCGTGGCCCGGATCGATCCACACCGGCACGCTCACCGTGCGGCCGTCCTGCGTGATGTCCAGGAAGTCGCCGTTGGCCACGCCGAGCCGCTCCGCCGTCGCCACCCCGACGAGCGCCGCGTTGTCCCACGTCAGCTTCGTCACGGGGCGGGGCAGCTCCTGCAGCCAGCCGTTGTTCGCGAAGCGGCCGTCGTAGAGCGACGGATCGTGGCGGAAGATCACCTCGACGCCGTCCGCCGCGGCCGGCGCGGCGCCCGCGGCCCAGCCCTCGGCGAGCGCGACCTCGCGTGCCGTGTGCGCCGTCGCCGGCACGACACCGTCGTGCAGCCACGCGCGCCACGCGCGTTCGAACGTGGCGGCCGGATCCGCCGCCTCGGTGCCGGGCGTGGCGGCCACGGCCGCCGCCTGCGTCTGCCAGTACTCGCGGACCACGTCGTAGCCGTTCCGCTCCGGCCGCTCCGTCATCGTCGCCACGATCTCGTGCGGCGACTTGCCGCCGTAGAGCGGCTGGATGAGGGGCTGCACGATCGTGGCGGTGCCGTCGAACGTGCGCGCGTCGCTCCACATCTCGAGGAAGTGCGTGCCCGGGACGTGCCAGTGGCAGAGCTCGGCGGTCTCGTCGTGGAAGAGGCCCGAGTGCAGGCGCGTCTGCACCTTGCTCATCGCCTCCGCGAAGCGGAAGTCGGCGGGCGCGGTGAAGACGGGGTTCGATTCGCCCAGGATGACGAGCGTCTGGACGCGGCCCGCTTCCATGTCGACCACGAGCGCCCGCAGCGCCGCGAGCTGCTCGCTCGGGACGGCCTCGGGCGTCGGGAGGTAGCGGACGGTCGTGCCCGTGTTGCCGAGCGCGTCGTTCATCGCGTGCGCGAGCGCATGCACCCAGGCCGGCTGCGCATCGCCGGCGACGACGAGGGCGCGGCCGCGGTGCGCGGCCAGATCCGCCGCGATCCCCGCCACCTGCGTGTCGGTGCCCGCGGGCGCACTGCCCGTGACGCCCGCGACGCCGACACGGGCCGCCACGGCGCGCGCGAACGCGCCGACCTGGCTGGCCTTGAGCGGCACGCGGTGATCCGCGCGGCCGCCGGTGACCGACGGCGTGGGCTCGACGACGTAGAGGCGGTTGAGGCGGTCGGGGTCGGCGCCGATGCGGCGGCGCGCCGAGAACCCACGCGCGGCGTGCAGGTTGCCGGCGGGCCCGGCCGAGAGGAAATCGGCATCGAGCGACAGGATGACGTCGGCGGCCTCGAAGTCGTAGACGGGCTCGACGTACTCGCCGAAGGCCTGGCGCGCGCCGGCGCGCGCGTTGTCACGCGGCAGCGGCTCCCACTGGATCCACTGCGCCGCGGGGTACTCCGCGAGCACCTGCTGAATCTGCCACGCCAGCGTCGGCGAGTTGACCGTCTCGGTCAGCAGCCGGAAGCCGGCGCCGCCCGTGGCGGCCTGCGCCGACAGGCTCGCGCGCATCGCGGTGATGAACGCGCCCCAGGGCCGGATCTCGCCGAGCTGCGTGAGGACGGTCGAACGATCGGGATCGTAGAGGGTGAGGATCGACGCCTGCGCGAAGAGGTCCGTCGCCCCGCGGCCCGCGGGGTGCTCCGGGTTGCCCTCGATCTTCGTCGGCCGGCCCTCGTGGTTCTCGACGAGCAGGCCCGTGGCGACGCCGCCGAGCGACATCGCCGTCGCGAAGAAGAGCGGCCGGCCGGGGATGAGCTGCTCGGGCTGCCGCACGTACGGCACGATCAGCTCGGTCGGCTGCACCGTGCAGGCGGTCGCGCCGGCCAGCGCCAGCGACGCGCCCATCAGCTTCAGGAACGAACGGCGGCCGACCGGGTCGAGCCACTCCGAGGCGTTGGCCGGGAACTCGCGGTGGAGGTACGCCTGGAACTCCGGCGTCTCGGCCACGGCTTCGAGGCTGCGCCACGGCTGGCGGCCGTCGGCGTCGCGAAGCCGCGCGCGAATGGCGGTCAGGTCAAGTTGCTCTGCACTCATCGGTCGAATGTCCGTCCCCGCGTGATAGCCGTGCGATCGCCGCAACGCCTGCCCTGCCTAGCGATGGCAGACCGAACAGTTGGTCAGGTTGGAACTGCCGGCGATGTTGTATTCCTTCACGAGCGCGGGGCCGATCTCGGCCTGGCTCGAAGCCGGCTGATACCCCATCGTGAAGACCTCGGACCGCGGGCGCACGAACTGCTCGGGATTGCGGTGGCACTCGAGGCACCACTCCATCTGCAGCGACGCCTTCTGCAGCATCAGCGGCATCTTGTCGACCTGCCCGTGGCAGGTCTCGCAGCCCACGCCCTTGGCCACGTGAATGCTGTGGTTGAAGTACACGAAGTCCGGCAGGTCGTGGACCCGCACCCACTCGAGCGGCGTGTCGTTGCGGAAGCTCGCGCGGACCGGCTCGAGGTACGGGCTGTCGGACCAGATCTGCGAGTGGCAGTTGATGCAGGTCTTGGTCGGCGGGATGCCGGCCGACGCCGCGACCTCAACCGACGTATGGCAGTACCGGCAGTCGATGCCGATGCCGCCGACGTGGTGCTGGTGGCTGAACTGGACCGGCTGGGCGATGAACTGGTTGGCCGACGTCACGAAGTCGGACCGCTGCAGCACCATGACCGCCCACCCCAGTGCCAGGAGGGTGAAGACGAGAGCGAAGATGCTGGCCTTCGACCATGCGTTGGCGCTCTGTTTGAAGATCTGCGACATGTCCCTGCTGCACGCCTCGCCCGGCTGCGCCGTCCCGCGCACGGGCGCGCGCGGACACGGCCGGGCCGGAGCCCCACCAAAGGGCCGAGCAATCCCCCTTCACGCTCTCGTCATCGGAGCGAACAGAGCCGGATCCGACACTGTGCCGAGGGAAGCTTGGCGACCACACCACCGCCCAACCGGGCCGCGGGGCGATAGTTGTGAAAACTTTCGCAAGCAGTTTGTATCACGAAGGTAGGGGGGAGGGTCAACACGCCAGAGGTTCGGGAACCCCGGCCTCAGGGACGGGCGCCCGGCCGGACCCTGCCGAAACCAGCCACACCTATTATTCCGGATGTCGGCAGGCCACCCACCTGTAGTGCTTTGGTTAAATACCAAAACACTACATCTTGGAGCCGCCCTACCGTGGTCCCCCAGCGGACGCCTCGGACGGCGCCTGCTCCCACGTGTACTCGCGGCCCATCGCGTGCTTCTCGAACCACTCGAGCTCCACGTTCATCTTGAACAGCCGGTGCCGCAGTTCCACCCAGTTGTGCCCCTCGCGCGGCGCCAGATACAGCGCCGTCGGCGCCCCGGCCGCCTTCACCCCCCGGTACATCTCCACCGACTGCGGCGGCGGCACCCGCGGATCCGCCTCGCCGACGATGAAGAGGGTCGGCGTCGTGACGCGCGCCACGTCCTTGAGCGGCGAGTGATCCCAGTAGGCGTCGATGGGCGCGTCCGCCTGCCACGGTGTGCCGCCAAACCACGGCGTGCGGTTGTTCCGCATGTCGCTCTGCGCGTACATCGAAATCCAGTTGGCCGCCCCCGCCCCCGAACTCGCCGCCTTGAAGCGCCCGGTCATCGTGATGATCTTGTTCGTCATGTGCCCACCGGCGCTCCAGCCCATCTTCACGAGGCGCTCCGGATCCGCCAGGCCGATGGCGACGAGATGATCGACGCCGAGCATGACGTCGTGCTGCGCCTCGTTGAAGTAGTGGCCCACCATGTCGCGCAGGAACGCATCGGTGTAGCCGGTGCTCCCGCGGTGGTTCGGCCGGAACACGGCGTAGCCCCTGGCCGCAAGCACCTGCACGTAGTTGGTCCAGCCGCTGAAGCCGAACTTGTCGGAGACCGCCGGCCCGCCGTGGGTGTTGACGACCAGCGGGTAGCGCCGGCCCTCCGTGTAGTCGATCGGGTAGTGGAGCAGGCCTTCGATGGTCGCACCGTCGCGGCCCTTCCACGTCACGCGCGCCTGCCGCGGGATCTGGAACTCGCGATCGAGGTGGCCGAAGACGTCCGTCACGCGCGTCATCGTCGCGCCCGGCTGCGCGGCGAGCGTCCACACGTCGCCGAACCGCGTCGGCTCGTCCACCTGGAAGACATGGCGATCGGCGCTCGCGACGAACGACCAGCCCTGCAGCGAGTGATCGCCCGAGGTGAGCACCGTCACCTGCTGCGACTGCACATCCACGCGCGCGAGATGGCTCGTGACCCCCACGTTGGCGACGAAGTAGATCCCGCGGCCGTCCTTCGTCCACGCCGCGCGCTCCACTTCCTGCGCGGCATCGGCCATCAGCACGCGCGCCGGACCGCCGGACGCCGGCACCACGAAGATCTTGTCGTTGTAGTACGGCTCGAACGCCTGGTTCGCGTCGACGGTGAAGAGCACCTGCGTGCCGTCGGGCGACAGTCCGACGTTGCCCTCGGCGACCGCGTTGTCGGTGAGCTGCCGCGCGTCGCTGCCGTCCGCGTTCATGACCCACACTTCCTGATCGAGCGCGAACTCGAGGATGGGCCCCGGGGCTCGCGCGAGCGCCACCCGCCGGCCGGCGTCGTCGAACGCGTAGCTCCACACCGAGAAGTCCCCGGCCGTCACCTGCGTCGTGACGCCGTCGAGCGTCACGCGCCACAGGTGCCGGTGTTTCCAGTTCGCCTCGAACGCGAACACGTCGTCCTGCAGCCGCTGGCGCTCGCGCTCCTCGGCGCTCGGCGCGTCCGATGCCACGAAGTAGATCGACTGCCCATCGGCCGCCCACTGGATCGCCCCGGGCGAGGTGGGATGCGCCATCAGCCGGCGCGCCTCGCCGCCGTCGGCCTCGAGCAGGTAGATCTGGTTGGACGCGTCCTGATCGCGGCGCGCGAGGAACGCGATGCGCCGGCCGTCCGGCGACCAGCGGGGGCTCGACTCGCCGCGCTCGCCGAAGGTGAGCTGCACGGCGTTCTCACCGGTGATGTCGATCCGGTGGATGTGGCCGATCCGCCGATTGGCCCGCCAGTCCGCCGCGTCCTGCACGTACAGCACCTGCCGGCCATCGGGCGAGAGCTGGGGATCCAGCACCCCGGGGATGTTCAGCAGATCCACGAGCGTCATCGGGCGCTTGGCGGCGGGCGCAGGGGCGGGCTGCGCCGAGGCCGCCGCGGCACCCCACAGAACGGCAAGCAGGACCACGCCCAGAATGGACGCAAGGGGACGAGACGTGCGGGACATGCGAACTCCCTCCAGCCGGGACTGGGATGCGCGAATTGAGTTAGAGCACCAGCGACCAGGGATGGGAAACTTACAGGAAAGACGCCATCTTAGCCGCACTGGGTGCCGGTGTCGGTGTAAATGTTTGCATCGAGAGGCCTTCCTCCCGAGGGGCCGGGGATCCGGCCCAACGCCCGCTCTTCGTGCGCGGCCGACTTGACTTGTGCGCGCCAACAGCACATAACCGACGGGTCGTGATGTCCACCTCGACCCGACTCGTCAGACGAGGGCCGGTCGTCGCCGCCGTCGTCGCGCTCCTGTGGGGCGCGGGGCTCGGCGCCGCGCAGTCCCCGCCACCGGCCGCCGGTACCGTCTCCCCGGCCGAGGCGGCCGTGCTCGCACGAATCGCCGGCGCCGCGCGCGAGCGCATGGCGTCGCCGGGGCTCTCGGTGGCGATCGCGCGGAACGGACAGGTGGCATGGGCAGCGGGCTTCGGCCAGGCCGATGTCGAGAACGACGTCCCGGTGCGCCCCGAGTCGGTGTTCCGGATCGCGTCGATTTCGAAGCCGATGGCCGCCGTGGCCGTGATGCAGCTCGTCGAGCGCGGGCGCGTCGTCCTCGACGACCCCATCCAGAAGTACGTGCCGGCGTATCCGTCCAAGGGCGAGCAGGTCGTCACCGTGCGCCACCTGTTGACGCACACCTCGGGCATCCGGCACTACCGGCCGGGCGAGATGGAGAGCCGCGAGTCCTATGCCACGCTCGCGGCGGCGATCGCAATCTTCAAGGACGACCCCCTGCTCTTCGCGCCCGGCACGCGCTACCTGTATTCCACCTACGGCTACAACCTGCTCGCGGGGGTCGTCGAGCGCGCCGCGGGATTGAGCTTCGGCGAGTACCTCCGGACGCGGATCTGGGAGCCGGCAGGCATGCGCGCGACGAGCCTCGAGCAGCCGCACGAGATCGTGCCACGCCGCGTGCGTCAGTACGTCCGCGGGGGCGGCACGCCGCCGCTGCGCAACGCGCCGTACGCGGACCTCAGCATCAAATGGGCGGGCGGAGGCATCATCGCGTCGGCCGTGGATCTCGCCCGCTTCGACATCGCGCTCACCGACGGCCGGCTCCTCCGGCCCGAGACGATCGCCGAAATGCACGCGCCGATGCGGCTGGCCAACGGCACCCTGACGGGGTACGGCCTCGGGTGGATGGTCTTTCGAGACGAGCAGGGCCGCGACTGGGTGGCGCACAGCGGCGGCGCCACCGGCGGCACCACCTACCTGCTGCGCGACCCGGCGCGCCGCCTCAGCGTGGCGCTGCTGACCAACGTCGGCAACGCCGGCAACCTGCGCGATCTGGCGCTCGAGCTGGCGCGTGCGGTGAAGTAGGGATGTCTGATCGCAAGTATCGTCAGCGCGGCTACCAGGATTCCGGCGCGAAGCCGGCCCGGACGGGGGATCGCAAGGGGCCCGGTCCCGAAGGGGCGCGGCCCGATCGGCCGCCGGGCGCGCCGGCGGGCACGCGCCGGCTGTCATCGGAGGGCGCGAAGAACCCCCGCATGATGGGCTATCACGAGGTGGCCAAGTGCGCGAGCTGCGCCAGCCCCGTGGATGCCGAGATCCTCTCGCTCAGCAAGTGCGGCCGCTGCGGACAGGCGCTGCGCTCGTGCGTGCAGTGCATGCACTTCGATTCGGGCGCCAGCCTCGAATGCACGCAGCCCATCCCCGCGCGCGTCTCTCCGAAGGATGCCCCGAACGACTGCACCTTCTTCACGCCCCGCACGTCGTGGGAGCGCGAAACCTCCTCGGCCTCCGCCCCGAGCAGCACCTCGAGCGCAAAGAAGGCCTTCGACGACCTGTTCAAAATCTAGGTCACGCCCTTCGACTCCGCTTGGGGCGAGGCCTATAATGTCGGGATGCCCCTGCTCTCCTCGGCCGACGAACAGCTCCTCAAGCAGCACCTCTCGACCATCACCAAAGAGGTGACGCTCCTCCTGTTTACCCAGACGTTCGGCGGGTCGGAGACGGGCCTGCTCGCCAAGCAGGTCGTCGACGAGCTGGCCGCCCTCAGCGACAAGGTCACCGTCGTCGAGAAGAACTTCGTCCTCGATACCGAAGACCGCGCGAAGTACGGCGTCGACAAGTCGCCCGCCATCGTCGTGCTGTCGGACGGCGAGGACACGCGCATCCGGATGTACGGCGCACCGTCGGGGTACGAGTTCGTGCCGCTCGTCGAGGCCGTGCTGCTGGCCGGCACCCACGAGCTGGAACTCGAGCCGGCCACCCTGGCGCTGCTGGCCGGGGTCACGACGCCCGTGCACCTGCAGGTCTTCTCGACCCCCACTTGACCGCACTGTCCCAGGGCGGTCGTCCTGGCTCAGAAGATGGCCTTCGCCAACCCGCACATCACGGCATCGGCGATCGAGGCGACGGAGTTCATGGAGCTGACCCGGCGCTACCAGGTGACCGGGGTGCCGAAGACGATCGTCAACGAGACGATCGAAATCATGGGCGCGCTGCCGGAGGAGATGTTCGTGCGCGCGGCCCTGCAGCTGCCCGACGAGCCGGCCCCGCCCGCCAGCTAGTGGAGTGTGTGGTCGATATCGAAAGGGGCCGTTCCGTAGGAACGGCCCGGAATCCCTGTCCGATCGGCAGTTCGGACAGGGAACAAATGGTCGATACCGTCCACTAGTGGAGCGTCGTTGACGATCCACGACCGGGCCGCCCGTGGGGCGGCCCGCGGGCTCGCGGCCGATGAGAGGCGCTGGTCGAGCCTCGTCAGTCGCACGGTCCCCACGACTCTCAGGCGTCGGGCGCGAGACCCGGCTCCACCGTCACCGGCCGCCACCGGCCCTCGTCGAGCCGGAACCGCGTCTCGGCCGGCACTTCCCACCCCTCGATCGCCGGGTAGAGCGGGTCGCCGGGGAGCGTGAGGAGCGTGTCGGCCTCGCGCTTCAGAAACCCCGGCTGCACGCGGACGATGGGGCGGGTGCGCGCCCAGGTGACCGCGGCGTCGAGCGACGTGTGCCGTGCGAGCTGGCGCAAGGTGGTCCACGTCGGCGGCGGCAGCAGGATGCGGTCGGCGCGGTACTCGACGATCGCCTGATCCGGCGTCAGCCACGCCAGAGCCGTCGTCTCGTGATTGTCGTGCTGCGCGTGCTGTCCCGCGGGCACCACCGCCAGGAAGAAGCGCGTGTCGTAGCGCCGGATCTCGATGTCGGGCGTCACCCAGTGCGCCAGCGGGATCAACGCCTCGACCGGAAGGGTGACCGCGGCTTCCTCCTGGAGTTCGCGCACGGCGGCCCGGCGGTACGCCGCCTCCTCCACCGGTGTCAGGTCGGTGAACCGCGACGGCGCCTCGGTCGCGGGGGCGGCCCCCTGCCGGTCCGCCTCGTCCACCCGCCCACCGGGAAACACGTACGCGCCCGCCATGAAGGCGACCTTGTCGTGCCGCCGCACCATGAGCACTTCAAACGGGGCGTCCGCGGCCGCGCGGAGCACAATCACTGTCGAGGCAGGGCGAAGGGATTCCATTGCAGAATGAAGGGGCGCGAATAGCGAATAGCGAACAGCGAATCGCGAACAGCGAATTACCATTCTACCCCGGGGGTGCAGTGTGATCGTACGAGAGGACCAGGGAGCGGTGGCGGTCGTGCGGCTGGCGCACGGGAAGGTGAGCGCGCTCGACATCGAGCTCTGTGACGCGATCGTCGAGGCGCTGGCCGGCATCGGCGCGGGGGACGCACGGGCCGTCGTCATCACCGGCACCGGGCCGGCGTTCTCCGCCGGGGTGGATCTGTTTCGCGTCACCGCGGGCGGTGAAGCGTATGTGCGCGCGTTCCTGCCGAGGATGGACGCCCTGTTCCGCGCGGTGCTCACGTGCCCGAAGCCGGTCGTCGCCGCGGTGAACGGGCACGCCATCGCGGGCGGGTGCATTCTGGCGGCGGCGTGCGATCACCGGATCATGGCGCGGGGCAACGGGCGCATCGGCGTCCCCGAGTTGCTCGTCGGCGTCCCGTTCCCGGCGCTGCCGCTGTCGATCATGCGGGCGCGCGTCCCGGCCTCGGCGATCAGGCGGCTGGTCAACAGCGGCGACACCGTGCTCCCCGACGAAGCGCTCACCGTCGGCCTCGTGGATGAGATCTGCGACCCCGATGCCCTGATGGCACAGGCGCTGGCCGTCGCCACGACGCTGGCGGCCATTCCGGCCCTGTCGTTCGCGCTCACCAAGCAGGCGTTCGTCCAGCCCGTGCTCGACCAGGTCGCCTCGCTCGCCGGCGTCGACGCCGGGGTGGCGCGCGCCTGGGCCGACCCGGCCATTCATCAGGCGATCGCCGGCTATCTGGAACGCACCGTTCGCCGGAAGTAGGCGGCCCAATGGGGTTGGGCTAACATACGACGCAGCGTCTCGCCGTAGCGGCCTGCGGCCGCGGAGGCCGCTCGCAGTTCGCGATTCGCTATTCGCAGTTCGCGGTTCGCGGTTCGCGGTTCGCGGTTCGCGGGACGCCGCGCGCCGGGCGCGGGCGCCGTTGTGTTTTCTGCATTTCGCATTTCGCATTTCGCATTTTCTGCCTTTGGCCCCTACTGCTAGTGCCCTGACGATGCCCGACACCCCGTTCATCATCGCCGGCCGCACGTTCCGATCGCGTCTGATCGTCGGCACGGGCAAGTACCCGTCGCACGACCTCATGCGCCAGGCGCACCTCGCCTCGGGCGCCGACATGGTGACCGTGGCCGTCCGCCGCGTGAACCTGACCGACCGCAGCCAGGAATCACTGCTCGACTACATCGACACCGCCAGCATCTTCCTGCTGCCGAATACCGCCGGATGCTACACGGCCGACGAGGCCGTGCGCACGGCGCGGCTCGGGCGCGAGGCGGGCCTGTCGAACTGGGTGAAGCTCGAGGTGATCGGCGACGAGCGCACGCTCTTCCCCGACAACGAGGGCCTGCTCGAAGCCACCCGGGTGCTCGTCAAGGAGGGCTTCGTCGTCCTGCCCTACACGAACGACGACCCCATCGTGTGCCGCAAGCTCGCCGACCTCGGCGCCGCGGCGGTGATGCCGCTCGGCGCGCCGATCGGCTCCGGTCTCGGCATCCAGAACCCGAACAACATCCGCATCATTCGCGAGTCGCTGCAGGTCCCGCTCATCCTGGATGCGGGCGTCGGCACCGCTTCTGATGCGGCGGTCGCGATGGAGCTCGGCGCCGACGGCGTGCTGATGAACACGGCCATTGCCGGCGCCCGGGACCCGGTGGCAATGGCCACCGCGATGAAGCTGGCCGTCGAGGCCGGGCGCCTCGCCTTCCTCGCCGGACGGATCCCGCGCCGCATGTACGCCTCGGCCAGCAGTCCGGTCGAGGGTGTGATCGGCGCGCCCGCGGGACGCGGATGACGATCGATCCGGCCGCCGCCCTTCTCACCAAGGCCAAGGCCGAGCGCGACGCGGCATCGCGCCGCTACAACGAGGCGCTCAGCGCCCTCGATCTGGCGCGCCAGACGTTCGCGGCGTGGCCGGATCCGCCGCCCCGGTACGACGAGACGCAGATCACGCCGATCAACGAGGCGTGGGACATCCTGCCCGACGGGGCACCCGCCCCTGCGGCCGGCTGGCGCGGCCGCCTGGCCGGCCTCGTCTGGAATACCGTTGGCCCGCACCTGCAGCGGCAGCGCGCCTTCAACGCGGCCGTGGTCGATCACCTCAACCGCAACGCCGAGGCGCACCGTGACGCCCACGATGCGCTTGCACACGCCCTGCCCGCCCTGCACGACGCGTTCGAGGGCCTCGCCCACTTCGAGTTGCTCCTCCTCCACTTCCTCCAGCAGGTCACGCCGCTCGACGATGCGCGGGAGCGCGTGGTGATGGAGGCGATCGAGGAGCTGCGGCATGTGGTGGAGGTGGCGCAGCGCGCCGCGATGACCGCACGGCGCGACGTGGAGCGGCTCGGCGCCGCGCCGCGCGTCCC
>JAUXWO010000133.1 GCA_030680175.1 Vicinamibacterales bacterium | reverse complement strand
CCCGCGAGGCCGTGCCGCTCGGCGCACCCGCGACGGTGCGGCTGGACCGGCTGGCCGCGGACCGGGGCGTCCCCGGGGAGCTCCGGCGGAATCCCTTCCAGTTCCAGGCACGGGTCGCGGCGCCGCCACCGCGCGTGGTGGAGCCGCCCGCCGAACGGCCGGGCCTGTCGATGCCCGCGCCGCCGCCGGGGCCGCCGCCCGCGCCGCCGATCGCGCTCAAGTTCATCGGCATCGTGGAGTCGGCCTCGGGCCTGAAGCTCGCCGTCCTGACCGACGGGAAGGTGGTCTCGCACGGCCAGGAGGGCGATATCATCGAGGGCCGGTACCGCATCCTGAAGATCGGGGTGGAGTCGATCGAGATCGCGCACGTCGACGGGCGCGGACGCCAGACCATCCGCCTGACGGGGCAATAGGTTCCCGGGAGCATGCGGCACGCCGGGTGGCACGGGAAGAGATTGAGGGCGTATCTTGGGTGAGGTGGTGATGAGTTCGAGGACGCGGGCCGTGTTCCGGCTGACGGCGCTGCTGGTCGTCGTGAGCCTGGCCGCCGGCTGCGCGGCCGGCCGCGCCTACTCGCGCGGCGAGCAGGCGGCCCGGCTCGACAACTGGGAGGAGGCGGTCGAGTACTACCGGATCGCCGCGCGTGACCGGCCGGACCGCCCCGAGTACCGCATCGCGCTCGAACGCGCCCGGCAGCAGGCGTCGATCTGGCACTTCAACCGCGCGCGGGTCCTCGAAGCCGAGGACCGGCTCGACGAGGCGCTTCGGGAGTACCGGAAGGCCAGCGACTTCGATCCGTCGAACCGCCAGAGCGCCTTCCGGGCGTCGGAGGTGGAACGCACCATCGTGGCGCGCATCGAGGCCGCGCGTCCGAGGCCGGCGGTCGAGGTGATGCGCGAGCAGGCCCGGCGCGACACCCAGGAGCCGGTGCTCAACCCGGCGTCGCGCGATCTGCTGGACCTGCGGTTCACCAACGCGAGCCTGCGCGACATCCTGACGTTCGTCGGCAACTCGACGGGCATCAACATCACGTACGACCGGGACTTCCAGGACCGGTCGATCACGATCCAGCTCGACGGCCTGACCCTCGAACAGGCCCTGCAGCAGCTGATGGTCGCCAATCAGTTCTTCTACAAGGTGCTGAGCGAGCGCTCCATCCTCGTCGCCGCCGACACGACGCAGAAGCGCCAGCAGTACGAAGAGCAGGTGATTCGCACGTTCTATGTGTCGCACTCGGACGCGACCGAGCTGGCCCAGCTCGTCAACACCGTCATCCGCGTGCCGGCCATGGCCATCCAGCCGATGATTGCCGCCAACAAGACCGCGAACACGATCACCGTGCGCGCGTCGACGTCGGTGGCGGGCATCATCGAGCGGATGATCGAGGCCAACGACAAGCCGCGGGCGGAGGTGGTCGTCGATGTCTCGATCCTCGAGGTGAGCCGCGAGCGCACGAAGAACATGGGCCTCGACCTGAGCGCCTATTCCATCTCCGGCTTCTTCTCCCCGGAGGTCGCCCCGGGCGCCGACCCGGCCCCGTTCAACGTCAACACGATCTCGCGCGGCGTCAGCACGGCCGACTTCTACATGAGCGTGCCGTCGGCCATCGTGCGGTTTCTCGAGAGCGACTCGGAAACCAAGGTCGTCGCCAAGCCGCAGCTGCGCGGCAGCGAGGGACAGAAGGTCACGCTCAACCTCGGCGAGGAGGTGCCCGTGCCGAGCACGACCTTCACGCCGTTTGCCGGCGGCGGGGCGAACGTCAACCCCCTCACGTCCTTCAGCTACCGGCCCATCGGCGTGATCGTCGAGATGACGCCGCGCGTGACCTACGACGGCGAGATCATCATGGACCTGGTGGTGGAGAGCAGCGCGCGCGGCCGCGACTCGAACATCGCGGGCCAGAACCTGCCGTCGTTCGGATCGCGCAAGGTCTCGACCCGCCTGCGCCTGCGCGACGGCGAGTCGAACCTGCTGGCCGGCCTGCTGCGCGAGGACGAGCGCCAGGCCCTGCGCGGCTTTGCCGGCGTCCTGCGCATGCCGATCCTGCGCGAGCTGTTCTCCTCGACCGATGCCACGATCCAGCAGACCGACATCGTCATGCTGCTGACGCCGCGCATCATCCGGACGCACGAGCTGACGCAGAACGATTTCAGTCCGATCTACATCGGCACGCAGGGCAACATGTCGCTCGGGGGGCCGCCGCCGATCTTCGGCGTGCCCGACGAGCCG
>JAUXWO010000129.1 GCA_030680175.1 Vicinamibacterales bacterium | reverse complement strand
GACCGGTGGTGTCGGAGCCGGCCGCTCCGCGGCCTTGAGCGCCTCGGGCGACGCGGTGCCGCGCTTGGTGTGCTTGGCGATCACGTCACGGCGCTGCCGGGCCTTGCGACGCTCCTGGACCCAGTCGATGGCCGCCGTGCGGGCGCGGCTCACCGCGTGTCCCAGCCCGGCGAAGAGCGCGCCGAACAGCCGCCCGAACGAGAACTGCGTCGCGAGCACCACCGCGACGAAGAGCAGAGTCAGGATGACGATGACGGAGCCGCTCGCGCCGAGGTACTCGCCCATCCAGCCGGCGAAGAACTCGCCGGTGTAGCCCCCGGCGCGGAACGGGCGCTGCCCGACATCGACGCGGCCGAGCACCAGGCTCATGAACGTGCTCGTGCAGCCGACCAGCAGCGCCGAGCCGGTCAGCTTCGTGTAGACCGCGTCGATCGGCGCGCACCAGAAGTAGTGCCAGCCCGCCACGACGAGCATGGCCGGCAGCAGATAGGCGCCGTAGCCGAGCACCTGGTACGACAGCTCGGCGGCGAACGCGCCGATGCGGCCGACGAAGTTGACCGGCACCTCGTGCAGCCCGGTGCTGAAGAACCAGACGGGATCATGCGGGTCGTAGCTCACCAGGGCGATCAGCCAGATGAGCGCCGTGGCGAAGAACGCCACGCCCACGACCTCGCTGAGGCGCCGCGATAACGTCGAACCAGGTCCTGCCACCACTAGATCTCCAGCACCACCGGCAGCACCATGGGCCGCCGGCCGGTGCGCTTCTTGAAGAACCGCCGCAATTCGACGCGAATCTTCTCCTTGATCAGTCCCGGGTCCGTCCGCTCTTCGATGCTCGCGCCCTCGATCACCGCGGCGATGAGGGCGGCGCCTTCGGTCAGGACGGCCTCCGGTTCCGGCGCCGTGACGAAGCCGCGCGCAATCACCTCGGGGACGCCTTCGATGGCGCCCGTCTGCCGGTTGATGGCCACGACCGGCACCAGCACGCCGTCCGAGGCGAGGTGCCGGCGGTCGCGCAGCACCATGTCGCCCACCTCACCGACCCGCGTGCCGTCGATCAGCACCCGGCCCGTGGTGACGAGCCCGGTGACGGTGGCGCCGTGCTCGTCGAACCGCACGACCTCGCCGTTCTCGGGCGTGAGCACCGTGACCGGCATCGCGCCGCCGCCCAGCACCTCGCCGGCCAGCCGCGCGTGGCGCGCCCGCTGCCGGTACTCGCCGTGGACCGGGATGAAGAACCGCGGACGCACGAGCGAGAGCACCAGCTTCAGCTCCTCGGCGCTGCCGTGGCCGGAGACGTGGATGTGGTGCGTCGCGTCGGTGATCACGTCCACACCGCGCCGGGCGATGTGGTTGATCACGCGGCCGATGGCCTTCTCGTTGCCGGGGATCGCGCGGGCGGAGAGCACGACCGTGTCGCCCGGCGTGATCTTCACGTGGCGGTGGTCGTCGATCGCGATCCGTGAGAGCGCCGCGTTCGCCTCGCCCTGGGATCCGGTCGCCAGGCAGAGCACATCCTGCGCCGGGAAGCTGGCCACGTCCACGTCGCGAATGACGGTGCCGGTGGGGATCCGCAGGTGGCCCAGCCGTTGTGCCAGCAGCGAGTTCTCGATCATGCCGCGGCCGATGAACGCCACCTTGCGCTCGAACTCGACCGCCACGTCGAGCACGACCTGCATGCGGTAGAGGCTCGAGGCGAACGCGCCGACGATCACCTTGCCCTCGGTGCTGCCGAGGATCTCCTCGAAGCCCGTACGCACGCTCACCTCGGCGCCGGTGACGCCCGGGCGATCGACGTTCGTGCTGTCGGAGAGCAGCGCCAGCACCCCGCGCGCGCCGAGCTCCGCGAAGCGGTGCAGGTCGAACAGCTCGCCATCGGGCGGCGTCTGGTCGATCTTGAAATCCCCGGTGTGCAGGATCACGCCGGCCGGCGTGTGGATCGCGACCGCCACGCAGTCGGGCATGCTGTGCGTGACGCGCAGGAACTCGACGCGGAACGGGCCGATCTCCACGACGTCGCGCGGGCGCACCGTCTCGAAGCGCGCCTCGACCTCGTGCTCCTCGAGCTTGCGCGCGACGAACGCCACCGTCAGGGCCGTGCCGTACACCGGGCCGTCCACGTGGGGGACGACGTACGGCACCGCGCCGACGTGGTCCTCGTGTCCGTGTGTGAGCACCAGCGCCTTCACCTGGCCGCGGCGCTCCTCCAGATACGACAGGTCCGGCACGATCAAATCCACGCCCGGGAGATCGTCGTCGGGGAACATCGACCCGGCGTCGATGAGGATGGTGGTCTCCCCACACGAGACGGCCAGCATGTGCAGGCCGAACTCGTCGAAGCCCCCGAGGGCCACGATCTCTACCGCGGGCGCGCCAGCCACGGGCTGGTGCGGCGCCGAATCAGTCATACGAATCCCAGCCAGGCGAACGGGCCTGGTGATCTCTGTCATCGCCGTCCCGCCGTGCTCGGGCGAGCAGGGCAATACGGCATCGTCGACCGGGACGCCAATGGGGCGTCTCACACACGGCCGGCGACTTTCAGGCTGCTGGGAGAGCCTGAGAAAAAGCGGGCAGGTTTAGGGCGAAACTATAGCACAGCTTCAGCGGCGAACCGCCGCAAAAGTATCTGCAAGTCTAGCAATTTCAACAAGCTGGAGCGTTTCAGGCCTTCGAATAGGGGCGATGCCCGCATTTGAGAGGGCCTCCGACGTCTCACAGCCGAGATCCGCGGCAAACGGCTTGAGCGCGTTCAGCAGCGTCTTGCGTCGTTGTGTGAACATCGACCGGACCATCGCGACGAGCAGCGCCGGATCGGCGATGGGGACCGGCGGTGGCCGGAAGCGCAGCCGGACGACCGCGGAGCGCACCTTGGGGGCGGGGCGGAAGGCGCCTGGCGGGAGGGCGAGGAGCCGTTCGGTCTCGGCGCCGAGCCCGGTCAGGATCGTCAGCACCCCATACTCCGCCGTCCCGACCGCGGCGATGAGCCGGTCCGCGACCTCGGCCTGGAGCATCAGCACCGCGTCGCGCAAGCCACCGGTCGTCGCCGCCAGCTCGAGCAGCCGGAACAGGATCGGCGACGAGACGTTGTACGGCAGGTTGCCCACGACGCGCACGGCGCTCTCGGGGCCCAGCGGGGCGCCGAGCCACGTCTCCACGACCGCCGGGATGTCCAGGTCGAGGAAGTCGCCGGTGACGACGGTGACCCGGGGGAGGGCGCGCGCCTCGAGCGCTGCGGCCAGGTCACGATCGATCTCGATGGCGAGGAGCCGCCCTGCGCGGGAGGCGAGCGGCAGCGTGATGGCGCCACGGCCCGGGCCGATCTCCAGCACGGCCTCGTCGGGCCGGGCATCGATGGCGGTGACCAGCTTGGCCACCCACGCGGGCTCGAGGAAGTGCTGGCCGAAGCGCTTGCGTGCCCTCACCGGCCGGCTCCGCCGTCGGGCTCGCCCGGTTCGACGTCGGCAGGATCCGGCTCGCCGCGCCAGTACCGATCCTCGACCTCCATGATCTCCTCTTCGCTCATGCCGAAGTAGTGGCCGAGTTCATGGATCAGCGTCTCGCCGATGGCCACGACGATCTCGTCCTCGTCGCCATCGCACTCGTCCTCGATTGGCAACTGGTAGAGGCTGATCTTGTCGGGCAGTGCGTTGCCGTGATCCCACCGCCGCTCGGGAAGCGGGGTGCCCTGGTACAGGCCGAGCAGGCTGTCCGGTGGCGTGATCTCCATCTCCTCGAGCAGCTCCGGCGACGGCTCGTCCTCGATGACGATCGCGACGTTGCGGATGTGGCGCGCGAAGCGGCGCGGGATCGTATCGATCGCCTCGCGCACCAACGCCTCGAAGTCATCGCGCGTCATCGGCGTGCGCGGGCCTTCGGCGTCTTCGAGGCCTTCTGCGCGCCGCGTCCCGCCTTGATCACCGCGCCGCCCGAGACGTAGTAGTGGCAGCCCGGGCGCGCCAGGCACCGGTCGCACAGCGGCTTCGGTTTGCAGATGCGCCGGCCGTGAAGGATGAGCGCATCGGAGGCGCGCGTCCAGCGCTCGGGCGGGAACAGCGCGCCGAGGGCGTGCTCCACCTTCACCGGATCGTCGGAGGTGACGAGTCCCAGGCGGTTGGCGACGCGCAGCACGTGGCGATCGACCGGCAGGCCCGGCACGCCGAGGGCGTGGCCCAGCACGACGTTCGCCGTCTTGCGGCCGACGCCCGGCAGCGCAACGAGCGCGTCCATGTCGGCGGGCACCGTGCCGTGGTGCGTCTCCAGGAGTTCGGTGGCGAGCCCGACGAGCGCGCGCGCCTTCTGCCGGAAGAAGCCCGTCGAATGGATCTGCGTCTCGAGCTCCGCGAGGTCGGCGCGGGCCAGGGCCTTCGGATCGGGATACCGTGCGAAGAGCGCCGGCGTCACCTCGTTCACGCGCGCGTCCGTCGACTGCGCAGAGAGCACGGTGGCGACGAGCAGTTCGAAGGCGTTGCGGAAGTGCAGTTCGGTGTCGGCGTTCGGGTGGTGGGTCTCGAGCGCGTCGAGCACGTCAGTCGGAGTCATGACGCGCGGCTAGTGGACCGGCCCCCCCTTCCGGGGCGCGCGCGGGGGAGGCACCGGCCCGGAGTGCGACTCCGTGAAGACCTCCAGGTTCTCCTGGAGCGCCGCGATCAAGGTCGGAATGAACTGGACCGGCAACACGAGCTTGGCGCGCACGGGCGCATGCACCGTGTGGTCCTGCTCGGCCTCGCGGATCTCCTTCTCCGACAGCGGCGGCACCTCACAGAAGGTGAGCGTGAAGTCGAACGGCGTGTGGGCCACCGCGCAGAAGTTCGCGTAGGTCCGGCCCTCGGCGGGCGTCTCGTCCCCGGGGACGATGGTGAAGTTAATCTGCTTGCGGTCGGCCATGGAGCCGAGTGTATCAGTACCGCCGCATCACCCCGACGACCACGCCCTGGATCTGGACGTCGTTCGGATCCGCCATGATCGGCTGCATCGTGGCGTTGGCCGGCTGGAGGCGCACGCGGCCGTTCTCGCGGTAGAACTTCTTCAACGTGACGTCGGCGCCGGCGAGCAGCGCAATCACCATCTCGCCGTTGTCGGCGGTCTTGCGGTCCTCGATGATGACCCAGTCGCCATCGCGGATCTGTTCGTCGATCATCGAATCGCCTCGCACGCGCAGCACGTAGGTGTCGCGCCGGTTCCCGAGCAGCGACTCGGGCACGGCGATGGTCTCCGTGGTCGCGACCGCCTCGATGGGCATGCCGGCGGCGACGTAGCCAAGCAGCGGCACTTCGACGGTGCGGCCCCCGGCGCGTCCCGGCAGCAGCTCCACCGACCGGCTGCGGTTCCACGAGCGCTTGATGAACCCCTTCTCCTGCAGGTTGCTCAGGTGCTTGTGCACGGTGGCCAGCGAGGAAAGGCCGAAGCGCTTGCCGATCTCCTCGAGGCTCGGGGCGTAGCCATGCTGCTGGATGAACTCGTTCAGGTAATCCAGAATTTCGCGCTGGCGTTTGGTGAGCGGTTGCACGGTCTCCTCCGGTGGGGCGAACAAACGGCCAAAGCCCCGACTTCGCGAATCGTAAACAAAGGAAAGGCGAAAGTCAAGGCTGCTATCATCCGCCGGTGCGCCTCCCGCTCACGCCCGCCACGGCAACCAGCCGCGCCATCGACGTCGTCGCCGTCGGCGAGAACAGCCTCGACCTCGTCGCCTTGGCCCCGGCCTTCCCGGAGCCGGGGGGGAAGGTCCGGTTGCGTGGGCTGTCGCACCAGCCAGGCGGGCAGGTGGCCTCCGCCGCCGCCGCCCTCGCCACACTCGGGTGGCGCACGGCGTACATCGGCCGCTTCGGCGCCGACGAGGCCGGGGCCGCCGGCATCGCGAGCCTCGAACGCACCGGCGTGAACTGCACGCATGTCGTCCGCGTCGAGGGCGCCGCCAGCCGGTCGGCCATCGTCATCGTCGACGAGCGGAGCGGCGACCGGACGGTGCTCTGGGAGCAGGACCCGGGCCTGGCTCTCGAGTCGGGCGACGTGCCGGAGGCGATTCTCGCCTCGGCGCGCGTGCTGCTGGTGGACGACTTCGGGGCTGCCGCCGTCGAGGTGGCCACTCGCGCCCGGCATGCTGATGTGCGGACGATTATCGACGTGGAGCAACCTCGTCCCGGCCTCGAGGACCTGCTGCGCGTCATGGATGTGATCGTGACGGCCGAGGCGTTTCCCGAGGCGTTCACCGGGGAAACCGGCCTCGGCCGTGCGCTGGCGACGCTCGAGACGGCCACGGGGGCGGCGATGGTCTGCACCACGCTCGGTCCGGGGGGAAGCCTGGCCCGGATCGGTGGGCGAGAGGTACGCACGCCGGCCTTCCCGGTGCCGATCGTCGACACGACCGGGGCCGGGGACCTCTTCCGCGCCGGGTTCATCGCCGGCTGGCTGGGCGGGGCGGCGTCGGTTGAGGCGGTGCTTCGCCGGGCCAACGCCGTGGCGGCCCTCGGCTGTCAGGGGCTGGGCGCCCGCGGCCATCTGCCCACTCCGGCAGAGGTGGACGCCCTGTTGCGGACGACCGGTGCGCCGACGTAACCTGCGGCCACCGAGGCCGGTCAAACCCGTTGAGCGTGTACGGGCCGAATGCCTGGCAGGGCACACCAGCAGGGACGCCACCGCATGCACGCGTATCGGATCAGGCGAGGGGCGCGGACCATATGGCAGCGGAACGAACCAGCAACTGGCCGGGCACCTGGGCCCCCGTCGGAGTCCCGGTGAGCCGCACCGTCAAGAGCAGCGACGCCCCGATCCCCCGGCTGGCCGACCTCGACGATGCGGCGCTCGTGGCCGCGACGCTGGACGGGCGCCGTGAGGCGTTCGACGAAATCGTGGAGCGACACCGGCGGGTGGTCTACCAGCTCTGCTATCGCTTCGTGAACCAGCCCGAGGATGCCGCCGACCTCACGCAGGAGACGTTCGTGCGCGCGTGGCGCGGTCTGGCGAAGTTCCGCGGGCAGGCGGCGCTTTCGACGTGGCTGCACCGCATCGCGGTCAATGTCTGCCTGAACCGCGTGGCGCTCAAGCGGCTGCCGACCGAGCCGATCGACGACCGGCAGTTCGTCGACCCGGGCGCGCGCGACCCGCACGGCGACCTGGTGCGCGACGAGCGGGCCGCCCGCGTGCGTGCCGCCATCGCGCAGCTGCCGCCGAAGCAGCGCGCGACGCTCCTGCTGCGTGTCTACCAGGACATGCCGCACGAGGAGATCGCGCAGGTGCTCGGGAACACCGTCGGGGCCGTGAAGGCCAATTTCTTCCACGCGCTGGGGAACCTGCGCCGCCTGTTGGGTGAACAGCCATGACGCACCTCAGGCCTGACGAACTCGTGGACCTGCTCGACGGGGCACTCGCGCCCGGCCGGGCCGCGCACCTCGAGACGTGCGATCTCTGCCGCGAGGAGGCGGCGCGGCTCGCGATGCCGCTCGACGCGGCGCGCGGCGCCGGGGTGCCGGAGCCCTCCGAGGGGGAGTGGGCCCGCTTCTCGACGCGGCTGTCGTCGGCGATCGAGGCGGAGCCGTCGCCGGGGTGGGGCTGGCTCTCCTGGCTGGCGCCGCCCGTGCTGGTGCCCATCGCCGGCCTGGCGGTGCTGGTCTTCGCGCTGGCCGTCTCCGTGGACCGCGTGGCCGAGCGGGGGGGCTGGGGCGCGCCGGTGGCGGTGGTGACCGACGCGGCGGTGGACGACGAGTCCGACGCCTGGCCCGCCCTTGTCGAGGTGCTGGCCGCCCTCGACCTGTCGGAGGTCGATGCGTTCGCCGGCACGGGCATCGATGTGCGCCCCGGCGTGAGCGAGCGGCTGGTGGCGGGCCTCTCACGCGAGGAGTTCGCGACCTTGCAGCGGCTGATCGAGGACGAAGCCGGGGTGGCGCACCCGTGACCCCACGCGCGGTCTTGCGGCGGAGCGGCTGGCTGCTGGTGGTGATGTGCCTGCTGCCTGCGTGGCCCGCGGCGGCGCAGCCGCCGGGACGGCCGCCGCAGGGGCGTCCACAGCCGCAGGGCGAGATGCCGCCCGGGGAGGTGCAGCGCGTCTTCGACGATCTCGTGCTGCGCCAGGCGCGGCAGCGCCTCGATCTCGCGCCGGAGCAGGTCGAGCCGTTCACGGCGCGGCTGCGTGGGCTGCAGATGGTGCGCCGCCGGGCGCTCGGCGAGCGCAATCGGATTTTCGGCGAGCTGGCACGCCTCTCGAACCCCCAGCGCGGGCCCGCTGACGAGGGCCTGCTTGCCGCGCGCCTCGACGAACTCAGCGAGTTCGAGTCCCGGCAGGCCGGTGAGTTGCGGCAGGCCTATCGGGCTCTTGACGAGGTGCTCGATGTGGCACAGCGCGCGCGCTTCCGCGTGCTCGAGGAGCAGCTCGAACGCCGCAAGCTGGAGCTGATCACGCGCGCCCGGCAGGGCGGCGGCCGCCCCCCGGGCTCCCGCTTCTGACGCGCCGCCCGGCCCATCCCAGATTTCGCTGTCTGTCTCTGGTCCGCGTCGGCGCGCGGGCCGTCGTACAATGAGCCGGGAGCCTCCACCATGACCATCAAGATGAGCCTCGCGATCGCAGCGTTCGGCGTCGTGGTGGGCGGGGGCGTGGACGCGCAGGCGCCTGCGGATCGCTTCACGCAGAAGGTGGTGCAGGTGCTCGTCCACGCCGAGGACGAGGAGGCGGCACCGCGGCGGACGACCTTCACGGAGTCCGAGGTCAACTCCTACCTCTCGCTCGGCGCCACCGAGCACCTTCCGCCGAGCGTCACGCGCCCGACCGTGGCCCTGCTCGGCGCGGGGCGGCTCTCGGCGGCGGCCATCGTGGACCTCGATGTCGTGCGCGGGGGCAGCAGCGGCGGCTGGTTCGACCCGCTGGCGTATCTCAGCGGGCGGCTGCCCGTGGTGGCGATCGGCACGATCGACACGCGCGGTGGGCTGGCGCGGCTGCAGCTCGAACGCACCGAAGTGGGGGGGGTGGCGATGCCGCCCATGCTGCTGCAGGAGATCGTGTCCTTCTACACGCGATCGGACGAGGCCCCGCGCGGCGTGCGGCTCGACGAACCGTTCGCGCTGCCTGCCCGCATCGACCGGATCGAGATCGCGCGCGGCCAGGCCGTCGTCGTGCAGTAGTGGGATGGACACGGCGCCGCTTCAGACCCCGCTCCAGTTCCTGAAGGGCGTGGGCCCGCGCAAGGCGGCGGACCTGCGGAAGGCCGGCCTGCACACGGTCGAGGATCTGCTCTTCCGCTTCCCGCGCCGCTACGAGGATCGCAGCCGGCTGCAGCCCATTGCCTCCGTCAAGCCGGGACAGATGGCCGCCGTCGCCGGCGAGGTGCTGAGCGCCGGGCTCGCGGCCACCCGGCGCCCCGGCTTCAAGCTCTTCAGCGCGCTCGTGCAGGACGCCAGCGGCCAGGTGCAGGTGGTGTGGCCGAACCAGGCCTTCCTGCGCGACGTCATCCGGCCCCACCAGCAGATCGTCATCTTCGGCCGGGCCGAGATCTGGGGCACGCGCGGCCTGCAGATCACGGACCCCGAGTTCGAGATCCTCCCGGCGGCCACGGACGCGGACGCGGCCGACGCGATGCCCGCGACGCTGCACACCGGACGGATCGTGCCGGTCTACGAACGCACGGGCAGCGTGACGACGAACATGCAGCGGCGCTTCGTGCACCAGGCGCTGGAGCTGTTGCCCGCGGCGCTGTTCGATCCGGTCCCGGCCGACCTCACGGTGCGCGAAGGATGGCCGTCACGCCGCACCGCGCTTGCGCAGACGCACTTCCCCGACGCCGGCACGTCGGAATCCGACCTGAACCGCTTCCGCACGCCGGCGCAGCGGCGCGTGATCTTCGAGGACTTCTTCGTCTTCCAGGCGGGCCTGGCGCTTCGGCGGCAGCAGAACGCCGCGGTGCGCAAGGGCCTGGTGTGCCGCGTGGACGACCGCGTGCGCGCGGCCGCCCGGGCCGTGCTGCCGTTCAAGCTCACCGACGGGCAGAAGGGCGCGCTCGCGGAGATCGTCGCCGACATGCAGCGCGAGTGGCCGATGCAGCGTCTGCTGCAGGGCGATGTCGGCGCCGGCAAGACGATCGTGGCGCTGCTGGCGGCGCTCGTGGCGATGGAGAACGGCTTCCAGGCGGCCTTCATGGCGCCCACCGAGATCCTCGCCGAGCAGCACTACCGGACGATCGCGCGGTGGCTGTCGGGCACGCGATTCAAGGTCGCGCTGCTGACCGGCCGTGTGAGCAAGGCCGCCCGCCGGCCGCTGATGGCCGAGATCGAGCGCGGCGACGTCCACCTCGTCGTGGGCACGCACGCGCTCGTCCAGGAGGCCGTCCAGTTCCAGGCGCTCGCCCTGGCCGTCATCGACGAACAGCACCGGTTCGGCGTCATCCAGCGCGCCACGCTGGCCGCCAAGGGGCTGCATCCCGACGTGCTGGTGATGACGGCGACGCCGATCCCCCGGACGCTCGCGCTGACCGAGTGCGGCGACATGGAGGTCTCCGTGATTCGGGGCCTGCCGCCGGGACGCCGGCCCGTGCACACGCGTGTCACGCCCGACTCGCGGCGCGACGAGGTGTACGCGCTCGTGCGCGCGGCCGTGGCCGAAGGCCGGCAGGCGTATGTCATCTACCCGCTCGTCGAGGAGTCGGAGAAGGTGGATCTCAAGGCGGCCACGGCCATGGCGGAGCACCTGGCCACGGCGGTGTTCCCCGACCTGACGGTGGCGCTGCTCCACGGGCGGATGAAGGGCGACGAGAAGGCCGCGGTGATGCAGGCGTTCGCGGCCGGGTCCATTCACGTCCTCGTCTCGACGACCGTCGTCGAGGTCGGCGTGGACGTGCCGAACGCGACGTTGATGATCGTCGAGCACGCCGAGCGCTTCGGGCTCTCGCAGTTGCATCAGCTGCGCGGACGCGTGGGGCGCGGCGCGCATGCCTCGACCTGTGTCCTCGTCTACCAGGCGCCGTGGTCCGAGGAGGCGCGCGAGCGCCTGAAGGCGATGGCCGAGACCAACGACGGCTTCGTGATCGCGGAGCGCGACCTGCAGCTGCGCGGGCCCGGCGACTTCTTCGGCACCCGCCAGTCCGGCCTGCCGCAGCTGCGCGCCGGCGACCTGACGCGCGACGCCGATCTGCTCGAACTTGCCTACAACGAAGCCCGGCGCCGCGTCGACGACCACGCGCTCCCGGCGCCGGTGCGCGACTACGTCCAGCAGGTCTGGCAGCGCCAGTTCGGTCTGATCGCCGTGGGCTGAGAGAGGGCGATTCCGTACAAACACGAAGGACGCGAAGGCCACGAAGGGGCATAAGGATGAACGGTCCCTGCCTTTGGAGTTCCTCCTGGAGAGGATTGTCCTCCGTACGTCTTCGTGTCCTTCGTGTTTGTACGTGATCTGTTCTGTGTGCGATGGTGAATGAGCGATGCGGATTATCGGGGGGGAGTTCAAGGGGCGAGCGCTGAAGGCGCCGACGTGGGAGGGGCTGCGGCCCACCTCCGACCGGTTGCGCGAGACGCTCTTCAACGTGATCGCCGCGCGCGTGCCGGACGCGGCCGTGCTCGACGTGTACGCCGGCACCGGCGCGGTCGGGCTCGAGGCGATCAGCCGCGGCGCGCGACTCGCCGTGTTCGTGGAACGCGACCGCCGGGCCGCGGCCCTCATCCGCGAGAATGTCGAGCGCTGCGGCGCCGGAGGGCGCTATGCTATTCAGCACGCCTCCGCGGAGACGGCGCTCGGCGCGCCGATCGCCGGCGGTCCCTTCGACCTCGTGGTGCTGGACCCGCCGTACGATCTCCCGGATCTGGTCACGATTGTCGAGCAGGCCGTGCAGCAACTCGCGCCCGGCGGCGTGGTGATCCTCGAACACGCGTGGCGGCGCGAGGTGCCGGCCGCGGTGGCCGGCGCGCGCCGCGTGCGCACCGTCCGCGCCGGTGACAGCGCGTTGAGTCTGTTCCACCCTGAAGAAGGGGAGCGCCAGGACCATGAGCAGCAGCCAGGCTGAGCCGACCGCCACAGGACGCATGGCCGTGTACCCCGGGTCGTTCGACCCGCTGACCAACGGCCATGTGGACATCATCGAGCGCGGCGCGCGGTTGTTCGACCGGATCGTCGTCGCCGTGCTCGTCAACATCGAGAAGCGGCCGCTCTTCAGCGTGGACGAGCGCGTGGCGATTCTCCGCGCGGCCTTCCGCGGCAACCCGAAGGTCGAAGTCGATACCTTCGGCGGCCTGCTGGTGGATTACGCGCGGCGGAAGGGCGCCCACGCGATCGTGCGCGGCTTGCGTGCCGTGTCCGACTTCGAGTACGAGTTTCAGATGGCCCTCATGAACCGGCGGCTCGCCCCGCAGCTCGAGACCGTGTTCATGATGCCGGGCGAGCAGTACACCTACATCAGCTCGCGGCTGATCAAGGAAGTGTTCATGCTCGGCGGGTCCGTGGGCGGCATGGTGCCGCCCCTGGTCGAGGACGAGTTGCGGAAGAAGCAGGCCAGCCTGACGGGCGGGCCGGAGACACGACAGGCATGAACTTCGCTCAACGGATGGGCCGTATCGTCCCGTCACCCACGCTCAAGGTTACGGCCGAGGCCGACAAACTCCGCCGCCAGGGCATCGACGTCGTCGATCTCGGCGCGGGCGAACCCGATTTCGGCACGCCGGAGCACGTCAACGTGGCCGCGCATGCGGCCATCGATGCCCACTTCACGAAGTACACGCCCTCGGCCGGCATCCTGGAGCTGCGGGAGGCGATCGCGGGCCGCTACCGCGAGGACTACGGCGTGTCGTACGCCGCCGATGAGGTGATCGCCACGGCCGGCGGCAAGCAGGCCCTCTACAACCTCGCCATGGTGCTCTGTGACGATGGCGATGAGGTGATCACGCACGGGCCGTTCTGGCCGTCGATTCCGGATCAGATCAAGCTGGCCGGCGGCACGCCGGTGATCGTGCCCGCGCACCGCGAGGACGGCTTCACGATCCATGCGGACCCGATCATCCACGCGATCACGCCGCGCACGAAGGCCATCATCATCAACTCGCCCTGCAATCCGACGGGGGCGCTGATCACGGAAGAGGCGATGACGGCCATCGCCGACGCGGCGGCCCGCGCGGGCATCTGGGTGATCGCGGACCTGACGTACGAGAAGCTGATCTACGACCCGGTGCCGCACAACCTGCCGCGCATCCTGTCGGAGCGCCTGCGCGATCGTGCGATCCTCTGCGGCGCGACGTCCAAGGCGTACGCGATGACCGGGTGGCGGTGCGGCTGGGCCGTCGGTCCCAAGGCGGTGATCGCCGCGTGCAACGCGCTCCAGGGGCACTCGACGTCGAACGTCTCGTCGATTGCGCAGAAGGCGGCCGTTGCGGCGCTCACCGGGCCGCAGGATGGCGTCACCGCCATGCTCGAGGAGTACCGCGTGCGGCGGGACCTCGTGTGGGAGTGGCTGCTCGAGGACCCGCGCTTCGAGTGCGTCAAGCCGCGCGGCGCGTTCTACCTGTTCCCGTACGCCGCCGAGGCCGTCGCGGCCTGCGGGCTGCGCACGACGGCCGAGTTCGCCGAGGCGTTGCTGCAGGAGGCGCACGTGGCGCTGACGGCGGGGGAGGGCTTCGACGCGCCCGGCTACTTCCGCCTCTCGTACGCCACGTCGCGCGAGCAGCTCCGCGAGGGCGTCACGCGCATCCACGAGTTCGTCCACACGCGCGCGCGCGCCGCGGCCGCGCGCGGATAGACGGGCGCCGTGTCCCTGGACCCTGCGCTCGGCGTCCAGTTCGTCGCCGTGGTGGGCGAGGCGTGGGCGCGCGCCGATGCCGGGAGCTGCGCGCGCTACGGCACCGACGCGCTCATGCGCGGCCACCCGGCCGACCTCGTGCTGCTGCCGGAGACGGCCGCGGAGGTGGCGCGGATTGCCGCCCTCTGCCACACCCACCGCGTCCCGCTCACCGTGCGCGGGGCCGGCACGGGGTACACCGGAGGCGCGGTGCCCGTCCGCGGCGGGATCCTCGTCTCCATGGAGCGCTTCAACCGCATCCTCGAGATCGACGAGGGCAACCAGCTCGCCGTCGTGCAGGCCAACGTCATCACCGGCGACCTGCAGCGCGAGGTCGAGGCGCGCGGCCTGTTCTATCCCCCCGACCCCGCCAGCCTGAAGCAGTCGGCGCTCGGCGGGAACGTCGCCGAGAACGCCGGCGGCCCCCGCGCCGTGAAGTACGGGACGACGCGGCGCTACGTGCTCGCGCTCGAGGCGGTCCTGCCGACCGGCGAGATCATCCGCACCGGCTCGAAGACGGTGAAGAACGTCGTCGGGTACGACCTGACGCAGCTGCTCGTCGGATCGGAGGGCACCCTCGCGATCCTGACGGAGCTGACGCTGCGGCTCGTGCCGAAGCCCGCGGTGCAGGCCACGCTGAGCGCCGCCTTTCCGGGGATTGACGAGGCGGTGGACGCCGTCTCGCGACTGCTGGCCGCGCGGGTCGTACCGGCCACCATCGAGATCATCGACGCGGTCTCGCTCGGCGCCGTCGAGGCGTATCTCGACCGGCCGGTGGTGCCCGCCGGCACCGGCGCCCTCGTGATCGCGGAGGTCGACGGTTTCCCGGGCGGCGTTGAGGAGGAGATCACGCGCGTCGCCTCGGCCTGTCACGCGGCCGGGGCCACCGAGGTCCGGCGCGCGCGCGACGAGGCCGAGCGTGAGGCCCTCTGGGAAGCGCGGCGCGCGCTCTCATTCGCCCTCCGCGCGCTCGCTCCCCGCAAGATCAATCACGACCTGGTCGTGCCCCGGGGCCGCGTCCCCGAGCTCTTCGCGCTCGTCGCGGCCGTGCGCGCCCGGCACGACCTGCTCATCCCGTGCTTTGGCCACGCCGGCGACGGCAACATCCACGTCAACCTGATGGTGGATCCCGCCAACGACGATGAGATGGCGCGCGCGCATCTCGCCGAGCAGGAGCTGTTCGCCGGCGTCGTGGCGCTCGAAGGATCGATCAGCGGCGAGCACGGCATCGGCTTCGCCAAGGCGCCCTACCTGGGCCTCGAGCTGTCCCCCGACGTGATGGCCCTGATGGCCCGCGTGAAGGCGGCCTTCGACCCGCACGGCATCCTGAACCCGGGGAAGATGTGGGAGGTCGACAGCCGAGATCAGGAGATAGATCCTGAGATCAGGAGATAGATCCTGAGATCTCAGAACACCACATCAGATCACCACATCACCACATCACAAGGTCATCAGATGATTCGTCCCCGCCCGTCGACTATCGGTTGGCCGCGAGCACCACCCGTGTGATGTCGCGTTCGGGATCGGGCCAGAGCAGGGTGCGCAGGCGCAGGCCGGCTTCGTTGAAGTAGCGGACATCGCCGAGCCGGATCAGCCGTGGCCCGCCGGCGGCTTCGAAGGCGTCGAGCGCGTGCTCGGGCAGCACGACCAGCACGCGGTCGGGGCTGCCGACGAACCCCCGCAGCTGCTCCTCGTTGATCAGATCGACCTGCCGCACGCCGGTGTAGAACACCAGGTTCCGGACGAAGACCTGATAGGACCCGGCGACCTCCGCCCCGGTGCGATGCGCGCGCACCAGGCGCGCCATCTGCTGCACCGGCTCCTCGCCGGGCGCCGACAGGGCGCCCCACTGCGCGGCGGGGAAGGAGAGCGCCGCCGCCAGCGCCAGCACCCACGGCGCCGCGCGCCACGCGGGCGAGGCCGACACCGCCATCACCAGCAGCCCCGAGACGCCCACCACGCCGACGGCCACCCAGGTGAAGATCGGCGGCACGTTGATGAAGAGCGGCTGCGCGCGGTAGAGCAGCCCGGCCAGCGTCACGAGCAGGGCGCCGCTCAGCAGGCACGTGAACACGAGCCCGCCGCTGCGGCGCGGCTGGAACGCCCCGCCCCCCACGCCGCGCCACGTCCGGGTCCGCTCGGTGATCGTCGCGGCCAGGAGGATCGCCAGCGGCGGCAGGATCGGCAGGATGTAGCGCGGCTGCTTGCCGACCGACAGCGTGAAGAAGATCAGGGGCACGACGGCCCAGAAGACGAGCCGCGTTTCAATGGCGCCCACGTCGCGCCGGCGGGTGAGCGCGCCGAGCATCGGCCCGACCCAGAGCAGCAGGTGTGGCGACCAGGGCAGCAGCCCGCCGGCGGCGATCGGCAGATAGAACCACCAGGGGCGCGGGTCGTTGAAGCGGTCGGTGGCGAAGCGCTCGAAGTTGTCGGCGAGGAAGAAGCTCTCGAGGTACGCCGTCCCGTGGACGTACCACATGACGAGATACCACGGCAGCGCCACCACCGCGAAGACGGCGGCGCCGGTGAGCACGTCGCGGCCGGTGAGGTTCAGCGAGCGCCGCTCGATGAGCAGCATCGGCACGACCACCATCACCGGGATGATGAGGCCGAGCGGGCCCTTCATCAGGAAGCCGAGCCCGACCCCGAGCGCGGAGAGCAGCACCCAGCGGCTGGGACGGTCCTCGCGCTCGAGCGTGGCGACGAAGGCCGCCCAGATCGCCAGCGTGATGAAGAAGGCGAGCGGCAGGTCCGGCAGGGCCATGCGGCCGAGCGCGAAATAGCCGAAGCTCGTCGCCGCAATCGCCCCGGCGAGCAGGCCCGTCGACTCGTCATACCAGCGGCGGGCGGCCACGGCCGTCAGCAGCGCCAGGCCGAGCCCGGCCATCGCCGCCCAGAACCGTGCGGCCGCTTCACTGGTGCCCGCCACGGCATACGCGCCGGCCGTGAGCCAGTAGTAGAGGACCGGCTTCTGGAAGCGGGGCTCGTAGTTGTAGTACGGCGTGACCCAGTCGCCGGACTCGACCATTTCGCGCGCGGCTTCCGCGTAGAAGGCCTCGTCGGAGTCGGTGATCGCACCCCGGCCCAGCCCGGCGAAAAACGTCAGGGCAGCCAGCAGCACGACGGGGACCAGGGAGGCGCGCACGATCCATGGATTGTAGCGGCAATCCGCGGGTCTGCACCCCGCCAGATCCACCGGCGCCGCGCTATACTCGCGGCATGCCCGTCGTCGCCGTGATTGGCGCCTCCCCGGATCGGCGCAAGTTCGGGAACAAGGCGGTCCGCGCCTTCGCCGAGGCCGGCTACACCGTTCTCCCCATCACGCCGTCCCATGCCGAGATCGAAGGGCATCGCGCCTACGCCTCGGTCGCGGAGGCCCCCGGGACGATCGACATGGCCACGGTCTACGTGCCGCCGGACGTCGGCCTCACGTTGCTCGACGGCATCGCGGACCGCGGCGTGGGGGAGGTGTGGCTGAATCCCGGCGCCGAGTCCCCGGCCCTTCGCGCACGCGCCGAGGCGCTCGGGCTGCGTCCCATCGAGGCCTGCAGCATCGTCGGACTGGGGCGGCGGCCGTCGGACTTCTGAGCCGCGCCGGCGGGCGCCTCGCTCCGCGATGCGGAGCCCCTCGTCCTTGACATCATCGCGGCGCCCCTCTATACTTGCCTGCGAATCCGGTTCCCTTCCCACGGTCGTTCGCTCGCGCGGATCCACGCCGCGCCGTCTTCCACCCCAGACACGTCAGCGCAGAAATTTCATGGCGAGTAGTCACAAGCGACACGGTTCGCACGCGCGCGGCTCAGGCGGCCGTCAGGCCCCCCCGCAGCCCGATGTGCAGGGCGAAGAGATGCCCCAGATGCCCGAGGGCCGCAAGCCCGGGCTGAACATCAGCGAGCTCAAGGAGATGAGCATCCAGCACCTCACGCAGGTGGCCAAGGATCTCAACGTCCCGGGCGCGACCGGGATGCGCAAGCAGGAGCTGATCTTCCAGATCCTGAAGGCGCAGACCGAGCTGAGCGGGTTCATCTTCTCGGAAGGCGTGCTCGAGGTGCTGCCGGACGGCTTCGGCTTCCTCCGCGCCCCCGACTACAACTACCTGCCCGGTCCCGACGACATCTACGTCTCCCCCTCCCCGATTCGCAAGTTCGACCTGCAGACCGGCGACACGGTCTCGGGGCAGATTCGCGCGCCCAAGGAAGGGGAGCGCTACTTCGCCCTGATCAAGGTCGAGGCGGTGAACTTCGAAGGGCCGGAGGTCGCGCGCGAGAAGCTGTTCTTCGAGAACCTCACGCCGCTCTACCCGCAGGAACGCCTCAAGCTCGAGACCGGCAGCGACAACCTCTCCGGCCGCGTCATGGACCTGATGACGCCGATCGGCAAGGGCCAGCGCGGCCTGATCGTCGCGCCGCCGCGCACCGGCAAGACGATGCTGCTGCAGAACATCGCGCAGTCGATCACCACCAATCATCCCGAGGTCTACCTGATCGTGCTGCTCATCGACGAGCGGCCGGAAGAGGTGACCGACATGCAGCGCTCGGTCGACGGCGAGGTCGTCTCGTCCACGTTCGACGAGCCCGCGCAGCGCCACGTCCAGGTCGCGGAGATGGTGATCGAGAAGGCCAAGCGCCTCGTCGAGCACAAGAAGGACGTCGTTATCCTGCTCGATTCGGTGACGCGCCTCGCGCGCGCCTACAACACGGTGATCCCCTCGTCCGGCAAGGTGCTCTCGGGCGGTCTCGACAGCAACGCCCTCCAGAAGCCGAAGCGCTTCTTCGGCGCCGCCCGCAACATCGAAGAGGGCGGCTCGCTCACGATCATCGCCACGGCGCTCGTCGATACCGGCTCGCGCATGGACGACGTGATCTTCGAGGAGTTCAAGGGCACGGGCAACATGGAGATCCTGCTCGACCGCAAGCTGGTCGACAAGCGCGTGTTCCCGGCCATCGACATCCAGCGCAGCGGCACGCGCAAGGAAGAGCTGCTCATCCCGCGCGACGACCTCAACCGCATCTGGGTCCTTCGCAAGGTCCTCACGCCGCTGTCAGCCGTCGAAGCCATGGAGCTGCTGCTCGACAAGATGGGGAAGACGAAGTCGAACGCGGACTTCCTGTCGGCGATGCAGAAGATGGGCTAGCGGCGCGCGGGCCGGACGGGCGCCGCGCGAAGGCACACTGCGAAATGCAGAATGCCGACACCTGCCGGGCTGCCAGCGAATAGCGAACCGCGAACTGCGAACGATGGTCACCATCAAGGTGCGGAGGAACGGGTCGTTCCTGGTCGAGGGCGAGGATGTCCGGCTCGTCGACTGGGACGGCCACGAGTACGTGCTGGGGCGCACGCCGTTCGCGCTCTGCCGCTGCGGCCAGTCGAAGCGACGCCCGTTCTGCGACGCCAGCCACAAGCTGTGCGACTTCAAGGCCGACGAGGCCGCGCCAGGCCCCAACGCGCCCCCCGCCGAGTAGCCCCCCGGCACGACCCACTACCTACGACCCACTACCCACCACCTACTACCCACCACCTACTACCCACTACCCACTACCCAGCCTTGAGCGCCGTCGTCGGGTCCAGCCTGGCGGCCCGGCGAGCGGGGAGGTAGCTCGCGACGAACGCCGCGCTTGCCAGCACGAGCGCCACCCCGAGCGTCGTCGCCACACTCCCGCTGACGATCCCGAACATCACCGACTCCATCGTCTTGCCGACCGCGAGCGCCAGCACCAGGCCGATGGCCGTGCCGCCGGCCGTGATCGGCACCGCCTGCCTGAGTGCGAGCCGCACGACATCGCCGGCGGTCGCGCCGAGCGCCATGCGCACGCCGATCTCCTGCGTGCGCCGGCTCGCCAGGTACGACATCACGCTGTAGATCCCCATCACCGCCAGGAAGAGCGCCATCACACCCATCGTCGTCAGAGTGGAGGCCGCGAAGCGGATGCCGGCGGTCTTGTCGGCGATCACGGTGTCGTAGGTCTGGAGCCGCGTGATGGGCTGCTGCGGGTCCCCGGCGTTGATCGCCGTGCGCAGCGCGCCGGCCAGATCGAGCGGGTGGCCAGGGGTGCGGGCCACGACGAACAGCGTCGTGGGCGGGTCGGCCCGGAGCGATCGATACACCGTCGGCGAGACCTGGCGCATGAACCAGTCCTGCATGACGTCGCCGACGACGCCCACGACGGTGAACGGCGGGCCGTCGGGATCGAGACGGAAGCGCTGGCCCAGCGGGTCGGCGCCGGGCCAGTACCGCTCGGCCAGCATCTCGCTGACGACCGCCACGGGCGCGCTCGTCTCGTGGTCCGCCTCCGTGAGCAGCCGGCCGCTCCTCAGCGGAAGCCCCATCGTCGCGAAGTAGCCGGGCGTGATGCGCCGGTAGTCCACCTGGCGTACCTCGGCGGTCTCGAGCGCCACGCCCTCCGGCCAGAACGGCCGGCTCTGGCCGAACCCGGCGTAGGGGATCGTGTTGCTGACGGCCGCGTCGGTGATCGCGGGGACGCCGGCGAGCGAGGTCAGGACGCGGTCCGCGAACTGCCGGCGCGCCTCGGGTTCCGCGTACGCCGTCTCGGGCAGCGTGAGGCGGGCGGTCATCACACGGGCGGGCTCGAACCCGAGCGAGTCGGAGACCGCGCGCCGGGCGGCGCCGACGCTGAGGACCGCGGCCGTCAGGAGCGCCAGCGCCAGGGCGATCTGCGTCGTCGCGAAGGCCGCACGGAGCCACTGGCGTCCTCGGCCCGCCGTCGCGGTGCGCGTGCCCTGGCGCAGCGACTCCAGTACCTCGGTGCGGATGGCCTGCACGGCCGGCGCCAGCGCGAACAGCATCGTCGCCGCCACGGCGAGGGCGGCCATGACCAGCAGGGGGCGGGGCTGCAGGTACAGGTGGTCCCAGCCGGGCACGTAGCGCTGGATGCTCTCGGGAATCGCCGTGCGCGAGGCGGCGATCCCGGCCATCGCGAGCGGCACGGACAGCAGCGCCGCGAGGGCGGCCAGCAGCCCGCCCTCGATGATCAGTTGCCGCAGCACGCGCCAGCGGCTCGCGCCGAGCGCCATGCGCATCGCCAGCTCCTGCTGCCGTTCGGCCCCGCGCGCCAGCAGCAGGTTGCCGACGTTGGCGCTGCCCAGCAGGAGGAGCAGCAGCGCCGCGGCCTGCCAGACCGCGACGAAGTTGGCCGCGCCGGGATCGCCCATGCCGCGATTGAAGGTGAGCACCGACACGACACGGTTGGCGTTGGTCTCGGGGTAGGCGCGCCGCTGCGCCTCGACGAGCGTCTGCATCTCGGCGTCCGCGCGTGCGATCGTGACGCCCTCGGCCAGCCGGCCCATCACCATCAGCCATCCGCGCTCGCGCTGGCGCACCATCGTCTCGTCGAATCGGAAGGGCATCCAGAGCCGCGATCCCATCGGGATGCTGAAGCGCGGCGGCGCGACGCCGATCACGACCGCGGGCGCGCCGTCGATGAGGAGCGACCGGCCGATGATGCCGGGGTCCGACTGGTAGCGCACGCGCCACAGCATGTCGCTGAGGATGACGACACGGGGTCCGCCAGGCACCCCCTCGGCGGCGAGGAAGTCGCGGCCGAGCGTGGGGGAGACCTGCAGCACCGACAGGAACTCCGGCGTGACGAGGCCGACGGGCACGGCGAGCGGTTCCCCGTCTCCGGTGATTGTCACCTCGCCGTAGGCCTCGACGGCGGCGAGGCGCTCGAACGCCGTGGCCTGCGCCTGCCAGTCGAGGAAGTCCGCCGGCGCGACCGTCGACGTGCCCTCGAGTTCGTGGCGGCCCGAGGAGGTCACCATCACGGCGCGGTCGACGCCGGGCAGGCGATGGGGCCGCAGCACGATCGCATCCGCGAGGGTGAAGATCGTGGCGTTGGCCGCGAGGCCGAGGCTCAGGGCGACCAGCATGGCCCCAGTGAGCGCCGGGCGCTGGCGCAGCGTGCGGGCGGCGTAGGTGACGTCCTGGCGGAGGCCGCTGAACCAGCCGCGCGACTCCTCGGCCTCGACGATCTCCCATCGCCGTGTGCGGACGGCACCCGGCCGAAGGCGGCCGGCGGCGAAGCGCAGGGCGAGGGCCACCGCCTGCCGCCAGTACCAGCGACGGGCGATGGTGGCGCCATGCCGGGCGGCGAGCGCGGAGAACTCCTCGCGGAGGTCGCCCGTCACGGCCTCACGCCACTCGGCATCGCGGATGGCGGCGCGGATGAGGCGTTCGGCGAAGGGCGGCGGGGCGTTCATGGTTGCTCCAGCAGGGCCTCGAGCCCCTTCGACAGGCTGGCCAGCGCCGCATGCGTGGCTTTGAGGGCGCGCATGCCGAGCGGCGTGACCGAGAAGTAGCGCCGGGCACGGCCGCCGCGCTCGGGCGTGGGGTCGCCCATCCGTGAGCGGACGCAGCCTTTGGTCTCGAGCCGTTCGAGCGCGGTGTACAGCGCGCCGCGCGCGACCGGCCGCCCCGTGCGCCCTTCGAGCACCTCGCGCACCGGCACCGCATAGGCGTCGGTCTCGACGTGGAGGATGGCCAGCAGGACGGCGTATTCGAACTCACCGAGATACGGAGTGGGCTTCATGTCTGCAATGCAGGCTAAATCAGGAAGACGACGGCGGCAAGCCGGAAGTTCCGTTCAGAGGGCATCCGCGGATTACGCCGATGACGCGGATTCAGTCCGGCGAGCGTCCCGCGGCGGCTGGTCCGAGACCAGCCGCCGGGCGCGGGACGGTGCGTCTCTCACTCAGAACGCACAGCGGCCCAGTCCGATCTGCGTCATCTGCGCCATCTGCGGATGGCCCTGTCAGCGTCCGCTCCCGGACCCCACGTCCCGCGAGCGGACACCCGCCGGTGCCGCGTCGTCAGGGGGGACGCTGCCTGCGCGGTTCGCGGATGACCCGGAGGCGGCATGCGTCGTGCATTTCCGCTGCTGCCTGGCGCCACCTCCGACGGGGCGTCCGTGAGGGAGAACGAGATGCTGCACGCTGTCTTGCAGGACCTGCGCTACGGACTGCGAACCTTGAGCCGCGCCCCCGGGTTCACGGCCGCCGCCGCGGTGACGCTCGCGCTGGGGATCGCGGCGACGACGGTGCTGTTCACCGTGGTGAACGGGGTGCTGCTGCGCCCGCTGCCGTATCCCGACCCCGACCGCCTCGCGCTGCTGTACTCGGCGTATCCGCAGCGCGGCATCGACCGCGGCACGTTGTCGGTCCCCGACTTCCGCGACTGGTCCGCGCGCACGCGCACCGTCAGCCGGATGGGCGTCTATTCGACGCTGCCGTCGGCGCTGGTGCTGCAGGACGAGTCGGGTGCGCGCGAGCTGGCGACCGCCCACGTGTCGTGGGACGTGCTGCCGACGCTCGGTGTCGAGCCGGTGATCGGACGCGTGTTCCGGCAGGAAGAAGAGGACGCGGCGGCCCGCGTGGCCGTGCTCAGCCACGCCGCGTGGATGCGGCACTTCGGCGGCGACCCCGCGATTCTCGATCGCAGCGTCATGCTCTCGGACCAGCTGTTCCGCATCGTCGGCATCATGCCCGAGGGGTTCGGGTTTCCGAGGCCGGAGATCGAAGCCTACGCGCTGCTCTCGACGATCCCGGCCGACTCGATCCCCCAGCACCTGCGGTTCGTCCGGTTCCTGAACGCCATCGGCCGGCTCGCACCCGGCATCACCGCCGCGCAGGCGGCCGATGAGCTGTCGAGCATCGCGGCGGCGCTGGCGGGGGAGCACCCTGAGTCAAACGCCGGCCTCGAGGGCGCGGCGGCGCAGCCGCTGCGGCAGGCGGTGGTGGGCCACGTCGAGACGGCGCTGCTCGTCTTGTTCGGCGCGGTCGGGTTCGTGCTGCTGATCGCGTGCGTCAATGTGGCGAACCTGCTGCTCGCGCGCGGCGTCGGGCGCAAGCGCGAGATCGCCGTGCGGGCCGCCCTCGGCGCCAGCCGCGCCCGCATCGTCGCGCTGCTTTTGGCCGAGTCGCTGGCGCTGGCGCTGCTGGCCGGCGCGGGCGGCTGGCTGCTGGCGATCTGGGGCGTCGATGCGCTCGTGGCCGGCAGCGCGGGCCTGATCCCGCGGGCCGCCGACGTCACGCCGGATGCGCGCGCGATGGCGTTCGCGTGTGCGGTGTCCGTCCTCACCGTCGGCATCTTCGGCGTGTTCCCGGCCCTGGCGGCGACGCGCGCGGAGGTGTCGCAGCAGATTCGCGAGGGCGGCGGGGACCGGGGCAGTTCCCGGCTTGGCGCGCGCGGCACGCTCGTGGCCGCGGAAGTGGCGATTGCGCTCGTGCTGCTCGTCGGCGCGGGCCTGCTGCTGCGCAGCCTCTGGACGCTCCACAACGTGGACCCCGGCTTCAGGACGGAAGACACGCTGGCCGTGACGATGACCATGCCGTCGACGCGCTACGCCGAGCGCGCCGAGTACCTGGGCCTTCACGATGAACTGCTGGCGCGGTTCCGCGTGCTGCCCGGCGTGAGCGCGGCCGGCTCGATTCGCAATCTGCCGATGCGCGGCACGGGTGAGCAGCTGCGCGTGCAGGTCTCCGGCAGGCCGGACGTGCCCGAGGCCGAACGCCCGGTCGTCGACATGCTGCAGGTGACCCCGGATCTCTTCCGCGCGCTTGGGGTGCCGCTGATCAGGGGCCGCGCGGTGTCGGACGACGACCGCGAGGGCGGGCCGTTGTCGATCGTGGTGAACGACACGCTGGCGCGGAGCCTGTTTGCCGGCGAAGACGCGCTCGGGCAGCGGCTGGGCTTTGCGGGCGTCGACGCCACGATCGTGGGCATCGTCGGCGACGTCCACCAGCGTGCGCTCGAGACGGCCCCCACCCCCACCGTGTACGTGCCGCTCCAGCAGATCCCGCGCCGCGCCATGACGTTCGTGCTGCGGACGTCTGGGGATCCCATGCGCCTGGCTGGCGCGGTGGCGCATGCCGTGCGGGAGACGGATGCCGGCCTGGCCATCAGCGATTTCGTCGCGCTCGACGCCGTCGTGTCGGGCGCGGTCGCGCGTCCGCGGCTCTTCACGACCCTGCTGGCGAGCTTCGCGGCGCTGGCGGTGCTGCTGTCGGCGGTGGGGATCTCGGCCGTGGTGCTCTTCGCGGTGCGGCAGCGCACGCGCGAGATCGGCATCCGCATGGCGCTTGGCGCGCCGCGCGGCCAGACGGTGCGGCTGATGGTGTGGCACGGCATGGCGCCGGTGCTGGCCGGCATGGCCGTCGGGCTGGTGGCGGCGGCAGGCCTCTCGCGCTTCATGAGCGCGCTGCTCTTCGAGGTCACACCGATCGACGTGACGACCTACGCCGTGGTGGCGCTGCTGCTCGGGGCGATCGCGTTCCTCGCCACGTACCTGCCGGCACGGCGCGCGGCCGGCATCGACCCGATGGTGGCCCTGCGGCAGGAGTGATCCACCTCATCGTTCCGGGCAGCCGGCCATCGCCGGGTGTCATCCGACGCGGAAGTTGCGGACGGCCGGCAGGATGCCGAAGACGCCGAGGAGCCAGATCACCACGGCGATCACGACGACCGCATTCAGGATGGACTTGATCGACCCGGCCATCGGGATATAGGTGTTCACCAGCCAGAGCAGGACGCCGACGACGATCAGGACAACAACGATCTCAACGAGCGGCATGGCCTCCTCCTTTTCAGTGCGATGAATTGGCGGGGGCGCCCCGGAGCAGCCCACGCCGTCCCCAGGGCTCCGATGGTGTCCACCGACCTGGCACGTCTCAGAGCCGGGACCCGCCGCCGCTCCCACTGTGTGCGATCGGCGCGGCCTGTCGCTGTTCCGTTGTGCACACCGCGTCCTTGGCCCTGCGCAACGATTCTGGTGTCCAAGCTGATGAGGTTGTCTGGATGTCGATCCTGCGTTCCGTTCAGGTCATCCGCAGATGACGCAGAGGACACGGATTCAATCCGCTGGGCGTCCCGCGGCGGCTGGTCGGAGACCAGCTGCCTGGCGCGCGGACGAAGCGGCGGAGGCGTGAGTCCGGTCGACGTCCCAGCGACTCACGCCTCCACCGCTTCGCCCGCACGCCGGCCGGCCGTTGGCTGGCCGCGGGACGCGCAGTTTCTCTCTCAACGCAGGATCGTTCCGCGTAATCCGCGTAATCCGTGGATGAACCTGTGACCACGCCGGCCGCAGGGCTACGCGACCGGCTCGGGGCTCGGTCCCTCGTCCGCCGCCGGCGGCGCGTCGGGCACGACGATGCCCATCATCTCGCGCAGGTCGTCGCCGTCCATCACTTCCTTCTCGAGCAGCCGCCGCGTGACGCGCTCGAGCAGGTCGCGCTCGTCGGTGAGGATCCGCCGCGCCTCGGTCTGCGCCGCGCTCACGATGCGCTTGGTCTCCTCGTCGATGGTGCGGGCCGTCTCCTCGCTGTAGGCGCCGCGCTGGGCGGGCATGCCCGTGTCGAGGAAGCGGCTGGTCCGTCCCGCGTCGTGGCTCACCGGGCCCACCTTCTCGCTCATGCCCCATTCAGCCACCATGGAACGCGCGATGTCGCTGGCGCGCATCAGGTCGTTCTGCGCGCCGGTCGAGATCTTCCCGAGCGCGATCTCCTCCGCGGCCCGGCCGGCGAGGAGGATGGCGAGCTGGTGATGGAGGTCCAGTTCCTGGAGCAGGTAGCGGTCCTCGAGCGGGAGCTGCATCGTGTAGCCGAGCGCGCCGAAGCCCCGTTGCACGATCGAGATCTTGTGGACGGGATCCGTGCCCGGCAGGATGGACGCCACGATCGCGTGGCCGGACTCGTGATACGCGACGATCTCGCGCTCCTTCGTGCTCATCACACGCTTCTTCTCGAGGCCGGCAATCAGCCGGTCGATGGCCTCCTCGAAGTCCGCCATGTCCACGGCCTTCTTGTCGCGACGCGCGGCAAGCAGCGCGGCCTCGTTCACGAGGTTCGCCAGGTCCGCGCCCGCGAACCCGGCCGTCCGCGCGGCCAGCGTGCGGAGCTGCACGTCGGGGCCGAGCTTGACGTTCTTCACATGGATCGAGAGCACGGCCTCGCGCCCGTTCACGTCGGGCTTGTCGACGAGCACCTGGCGGTCGAAGCGGCCCGGGCGGAGCAGGGCAGGGTCGAGCACCTCGGGACGATTGGTGGCGGCCATGATAATCACGGCCTTCCGCGTATCGAAGCCGTCCATCTCGGCGAGCAGCTGGTTCAGCGTCTGCTCGCGCTCCTCGTGGCTCCCCATCGGGCCGTGGCCGCGCACCTTGCCGAGCGCGTCCAGCTCATCGATGAAGACGATGCAGGGGGCCTTGGCCTCGGCCTGCTTGAAGAGATCGCGGACGCGGGCGGCGCCGACGCCGACGAACATCTCGACGAACTCCGACCCGCTCAGGCTGAAGAACGGCACCTTGGCCTCGCCGTCCACGGCCCGCGCGAGCAGCGTCTTGCCCGTGCCGGGAGGGCCGACGAGCAGCACGCCCTTCGGGATGCGCCCGCCCAGCGTGGTGTACTTGCCGGGGTTCTTCAGGAACTCCACGATCTCGCGCAGCTCATCCTCGGCCTCGTCCACCCCCGCCACATCCGCGAAGCTCACCTTCACGTCGTCTTCGGCGTAGATCTTGGCCTTGCTCTTCGCAAATGACATGACGCCGCCCTCGGCGCCGCCCATCCGGCGAAGGAAGAACATCCAGAAGCCGATGATGAGGAGCATCGGCACGACCCAGCCGAGGATCTCCGACAGCCAGCGTGCGCTGGCCTCGCCCGTGTAGCGCACGTTCTGCGCCTCGAGGTCCTCGATCAGCTTCGGATCGTCGATGCGCGAGGTCGTGAACGCCGGGTTACCGTCGGCTCGCTTCAGGACGCCGCGGATCACCGTCTCCCCGACGGTGACCTCGGCGATCTGGCCGGTGCGGACCATGCTCTTGAACTCGCTGTAGGGGATGGACCGCCCCGTGGGCGCGAGGAACATCGCCTGCATCAGCGCGATGAACAGCATCGCGCCCAGCACATACCAGACCGCCGTCGGCCGCGGCGGCGTCGGGCGGCTGTCCTTTGGACCACGGGGCGGAATGGTCGGGCTCGTCAAATCAAGGTCCTTGTCTGGCTATGCACTGACGGGCGCGGTCCGGCTGAACACCAGGCCGGCCGCCCCCGTGTCGATGGTGACGTGATCGCCTTCGCTCACCGATCCGTCGAGCACCTGCAGGGCCAGTGGGTCCAGCACGCGGCGCTGAATGGTGCGCTTCAGCGGACGCGCTCCATAAATCGGATCATACCCCTCGGCCACCAGGAAGTCTTTCGCGGCGTCGGTGAGGGTCACGTGGACCTTCCGGTCCTCGAGCCGCCGCAGCAGGCCCTGGAGCTGGATGTCGATCACCTGCTTGATGTGCGCGCGCGAGAGCGCGTGGAAGTAGATGATCTCGTCGATGCGGTTCAGGAACTCCGGACGGAAGTGCCCCCGCAGGGCCTCGGTGACCTGCCGGCGGACGCCCTCGTCAAGCGCCGGGGCGCCCGCGGCGTCGCCCTCGGCCACGCCGCGCGACGCCGCATCGGCGATGTACTGACTGCCGAGGTTCGACGTCATGATCACCACCGCGTTGCGGAAGTCGACCGTTCGTCCCTTGCCGTCCGTCAGCCGCCCATCGTCGAGCAGCTGCAGCATCACGTTCAACACCTCGGGATGCGCCTTCTCGATCTCGTCGAAGAGCACCACCGCGTACGGCCGGCGCCGCACGGCTTCGGTGAGCTGCCCGGCCTCCTCGTAGCCGACGTACCCGGGCGGCGCGCCGATCATGCGCGACACGGTGTGCTTCTCCTGGTACTCCGACATGTCGATGCGGATCATCGCCTGCTCGTCGTCGAACAGGAACTCCGCGAGCGCGCGCGCCAGCTCCGTCTTGCCGACGCCGGTCGGGCCCAGGAAGATGAAGCTGCCGAGCGGGCGGTTCGGATCCTGCAGCCCCGCCCGCGCGCGGCGGATGGCATTGGCCACCGCGACCGTGGCTTCGTCCTGCCCGACGATGCGGAGGTGGAGGCGCGACTCCATCTGGAGGAGCTTCTGGACCTCGCCTTCGAGGAGGCGGCTCACCGGGATGCCCGTCCACTTGCCGACGACCTCGGCGATGTCCTCCTCGTCGACCTCCTCCTTCAGCATGCGCTGTGACTGCTGCAGCGTGGCGAGGCGGGCTTCCTCCTGGCCGATCTGCTTCTCGAGGTCGGGGAGCCGGCCGTACTGCAGCTCCGACGCCACGGCGTAGTCGCCCTGCCGCTGCGCCAGCTCGATCTGCTGGCGCACCTTCTCGAGCTCGCCCTTCAGTTCCCGGCCTCCCTGGATGGCCGCCTTCTCCTGCTCCCAGTGCGACCGGAGACGGGTCTGCTCCTCCTTGAGGTCGGCCAGCTCCTTCTCGAGCTTCGCGAGCCGCTCGACCGAGGCCTTGTCGGTCTCCTTGCCGAGGGCGGCGCGCTCGATCTCGAGCTGCATGATCCGCCGGTGCACTTCGTCGAGCTCCGCCGGCATCGAGTCGATCTCCATGCGCAGGCGGGATGCCGCCTCGTCGACGAGGTCGATGGCCTTGTCGGGCAGGAAGCGGTCCGTGATGTAGCGGTGCGAGAGCACCGCCGCGGCGACGAGCGCCGAGTCGCGGAACTTCACGCCGTGGTGGATCTCGTACTTCTCGCGGAGCCCGCGCAGGATGCTGATCGTGTCCTCGACGGTGGGCTCGCCGACGTTCACCGGCTGGAACCGGCGCTCGAGCGCCGCATCCTTCTCGATGTGCTTCCGGTACTCGTCGAGCGTCGTCGCGCCGATCGTGTGGAGTTCGCCGCGGGCCAGCATGGGCTTCAGCATGTTGGACGCGTCGAGCGAGCCTTCCGCCGCACCGGCGCCCACCACGGTGTGCAACTCGTCGATGAAGAGCACGATCTGCCCCTCGGAGTCGGCGATCTCTTTCAGCACGGCCTTCAGCCGCTCCTCGAACTCGCCGCGGTACTTCGCGCCGGCCACGAGCGACCCCATGTCGAGCGCGAGGATCTTCTTGTTCTTCAATCCCTCGGGGACGTCACCGCGCACGATCCGCTGCGCCAGGCCCTCGACGATGGCGGTCTTGCCGACGCCGGGCTCGCCGATGAGGACGGGGTTGTTCTTGGTACGGCGCGACAGCACCTGGATCACGCGGCGCACTTCCTCGTCGCGGCCGATGACCGGGTCGAGCTTGCCGCGGCGGGCGAGTTCGGTCAGGTCGCGGCCGTAGCGTTCGAGCGCCTGGTACTTGTTCTCGGGGTTCGGATCGGTCACGCGCTGCGTGCCGCGGACCGAGGTGAGCGCCTCGAGCACGCGGTCGCGCGTGATGCCGCGCTGCTGCAGCGCCTGGGCGGCGGGGGAGCGGCCGGGCTCGCTCAGGATGCCGAGCAGCAGGTGCTCGGTGCTGACGTAGTCGTCCTGCATCCGCTTGGCGTCGGCCTCGGCGGCCTCGACGACCACGCGGAGGCGCGGCGACATGTGCGGCTCCGCGCCGCCGTAGGCCTTCGGCTGCTTCTCGAGATCGGCGCGCAGGGCGGCCGCCACGGCGACGGGATCCTGCGCCATCTTCTGGAGCACGGTCGGGACGACGCCGTCACGCTGCTCGACGAGGGTGAGCAGCAGGTGCTCGGGCTCGACCTGGGCGTGACCGAGTGAGGTCGCCACCTGGGGCGAGGCGAGGATGGCTTCCTGTGCCTTCTCGGTGAACTTGCTGATATTCATGATGACGTCCTTCCCGCGCTTCCCGTCTTGCCCGTCTTGCCCGTCTATCCCGCCTTGCCCGAACTTCCCGTGCGTCGCGAGCGGCCCGTGCCGCCCGTCATGCCTTGTCGACCGGAGGCGTCGCGCCGGCGAGCGCCCTGAGCGCCTCGTAATGCGTCCGCTCCTCGGCGGTCAGCGTCGCGGGCACCTGCGCCTCCACCGCCGCGTAGATGTCGCCGCGGTCGCCTGAGGCGCCGACGGCGGGGAGCCCGTGTCCGCGCAGCCGGAAGACCTGGCCGTTCTGCGTGCCGGCCGGCACCTTCAGGCGCAGGGGCTTGCCGGCCAGCGTCGGCACGTCGACTTCGCCGCCGAGCACCGCCGTCGTCACCGGCACACGCACGCGGGTGTGCAGGTCGCGGCCCTTGCGCTCGAAGCGCGGGTGCGGCTTGAGGTGGACGCGCAGGAACAGGTCGCCGCTTGGCGCGCTGCCCCCGCCGCGTTCGCCCTCGCCGGCCACGCGCACGCGCGACCCTTCGGTGACGCCGGCGGGGATGCGCACCTCGACACTGCGCGCCACCCCTCCTTGATTCACCGAGAAGCGTTGCGTCACACCCTGCGCGATGTCCTCGAGCGAGAGCTCCACCGCGTGTTCGAGATCCCGCCCGCGGGCGGGGCGCGGCTGCCGTCCCGCGCGGGCCCGCCTCGGGCCGCCCCCGGGTTCCGGGCCGCCTCCGCCAGAGAAAAAGGTGCGGAAGAAGTCCGAGAACGGGCTGTCGTCGCCCTCGAACATCCCGTGGGCTTCGTCCTCGCTCATCGGCCGGAAGCCGCCGCCGAAGTCGTACGTCCAGGTGCCGCCCCCGGCGCCGGGACCTGCGGGGCCGCCCTGCTGGGCCTGCTCGTAGAGCCGCCAGTTCGAGCCGAGCTCGTCGTACTTCCGCCGCTTCTCCGGGTCGGCCAGCACCTCGTTGGCTTCGTTCAGCTCCTTGAACTTCAGCTCGGCGGCCTGGTCGCCCGGGTTCACGTCGGGGTGATACTTGCGGGCCAGCTTGCGATAGGCCTGCTTGATCTCCTTGTCGGTGGCCGTCTTGGCCACCCCGAGCGTCGCGTAGTAGTCCTTGAAGTCCACGGCCGGCCTCACGCGTCAATTCCGAGCATGGCATTGAGCCGCGACATCTCGCGGAGGAGCCGGCGGCGCGTGTCGCCGCGGGCCAGCAGGGACTCGTCCATGAGCGGCTGGATCCGCCGCATCACCTGGCCGATCTCCAGCAGCTGCTGCACGCCCGCGAGGTTCACGCCCACGTCCTCGACCAGGTACTTGATGAAGCGCAGGCGCGCGAGCTCGTCGCGCGAGTACAGCCGCATGCTGCCGATCGTGCGCGTGGGCCGTACCAGCCCGAGCCGCTCGTACTTGCGCAGCGTCTGCGGGTGCATGCCGAGCATCCGCGCCGCCATCGAGATGAAGATCAGGTCGTCGGCCACGCCAGGCTCCTTGACATGCGTCAAGTATAGGCCTTGATACGAAGCGAGTCAATGTGCACAGCTGAGCCACGAGTACGTGGGGGGCATCCGCCGATGACGCGGATGACGCAGAGGGTGCGGTGCCGCGGCTGCCGCGCGGGACCACATGCGTCACGACTAATCCCGGTGCATCTGCGTCATCCGCGTCATCTGCGGATAGGCAACGGCTTCAGCGGTTCGGACGTCCGTATCAACGACATGCGGGGGCTAGCGGGATTCCACGCTCGCGTAGGTGTCGAGCGTGGCGGCGGCGGCGTCGCGCACGAGCGCGGCGAGGCGCTCCGGCCGGCGAACGCGGGCGTCCGGGCCGAAGCCGAGGACCCAGGCGCGCAACGCCGGGTCCACCGACACGGTCAGCTGCAGGCGGACGCCGCCGTCCGGTCGCTCGATCAGCACCTGGCTCGGGTGCCACGCCCGCTCGCGGATGTACCGGGCGGCCGCGGGGGCGAAGTCGATCTCGACGTGCTCGGACGCCCCGGAGAACGCCCCGAGGCTCTGGGGGAACACCTCGTCGCTGCCGACCTCCGACGTGAACGACTCCGTGCGGGCCACGGCCGACACGATGCGCGCCACCGCGAAGGTCCGCATCTCGCCGTACTCCGGCACGAACGCAAACAGGTAGAGCGCGCCATGGGCCCAGGCCAGCCGATGCGGCTCGACGAGGTAGTCCTTCTCGCGCCCGCTCGAAAAGGAGTGATAGCGCATGTCGAGGCGCCGCCGGTCGAGCGCCGCACCGACGAGCGTGGCCACGAGATCCTGGCTCACCGGATGCGCCGACGCCTGGCCCAGGTGGCCCTTGGCCGCGAGCGCCTGCGGCAGCCGGTCCACGAACGCCCAGAGCGCCGGCGGCAGCGCGTCGGCAAGCTTCTCGAAGGCGCTGTCGAGGCTGTCGTGGAAGGGCGTTCCGCCGAGCGCGGTGAGCAGGCTGCGGCTGAAGTAGAGCGCGCAGAGCTCCGGCAGCGTGAAGCCGGCGGCCGCCACGCCGCGGAACGCGTCACGATTGAGCGAGAAGCGCGTCTTCTGATCGCGCCGTGCCGTCTCGATGGGGAAGCCGGCCTGCGTGAGCGCCTCGATGTCGCGGCGGATGGTGCGATCGGTGACCGCGTCCGTGGCCGCCTCGCGCAGCTCGGCGAGGGTCAGCCCCCGCGACGCCGACTCGAGCGCCACCAGGAGCCGCCACTGGCGGACGATCTCGCCGTGTCGTTCGACCTTGGGCATGGATGCGCCGTAGCGTACCCGCTCGGGACCTCATCTGTCACGGCGCCCCGTTACGCTCGGGACATGACGTTACGCATCTGGTTCCGCCCCCGTCCGGTCGCCGTCCGCCAGGCCTGCGAGGCCTGTGCCTCCCGCCGGGCCTGGCTGCGCGCGAACGGCATCCGCCGGTGGGCGCCGTACCGCGCCTCGTGCCCGTCGTGTGCGGCGCGTGTCGCGCCGGCCCTGCCGGACGCCGGGTGCCGGAACCTCGGCGCCGGAAGCGCCGCGGCCTGATCGATCGCGCAGGTCGGCGCCCTCCGTGCGGCTGAATGGCGATTGACGCCGTGGCGTCCGCCTTGCATACTGGGCCATCATGATGCGCCTCGTACTCGCTCTCTTTGTCGTGGCTCTGGCCACGCCCGCCGCGGCACAGACGAGCCGCTGTGCCGACTGCCATCTCGCGAACGCCGAGTCGCCGACCGTCAACTGGTCGGCCTTCGCCTCGCGCCACCTGAGCGACTGGGATCACTCCCCGCACCAGCGGGCCAACGTCGGCTGTGAGAAGTGCCACGGCGGAGACGCCACGACGTTCGAGCGGTTCCAGGCGCACCAGGGCATGCTGAACTCACGCAACCCGGCGAGCCCCGTGCACCCGGCGAACCTGCCGGCCACGTGCGGCACGTGTCACACGGGGCCGTTCGTCGCGTTCCAGAAGAGCCATCACTTCGAGTTGCTGAAGGCCGGCAACAACGCCGTGCCCACGTGCTCGACGTGCCATGGGGAAGTGGGCGCCAATCTGCTCTCGCCGCGCGCGCTGCAGAATGCCTGCGCGACGTGTCACGGGCCTCGGTCGGCGCAGCCGCGTCCCGAGCGCGCGACCGACGCGGGCATCCTGATGACCGGGGTCCGGGAGGTGCGCGCCACCCTCGACGAGGCGCGCAGCCTCATCCGGCGCGTGAAGGACCCGGCGCGACGGACCGCGCTCGAGACCCAGTGGCAGCAGGCGGAGGTCCCGCTGATCGAAGCCGCGCAGGCCGGGCACGAGTTCATCTTCACGAACCTGCGCGAACGCCTCAACACCGCGCGGACGCGGGCCGAGGCGCTGATGGTGACGCTGGCGAACCAGTAGCCCCGCGCGACTACCGACGGCCGGCGGCGGAGGGAGCCGCCGGCCCGAGGCCGACCGGCACCGCCGGCGCGACCGGCACCGGCCACGGGTCGCCCTCGTAGCACACCCGCTCGAGGAAGAGCCCCGACGCCGGCGCCGTCAGACGGGCCGGCACGTCGGAGTCGCCCGCCAGCAGGCCGGCGATCGCCTCCGGCGGCAGGCCGCCCTTGCCGATCTCGACGAGCACGCCCACCATCCGCCGCACCATCTTCCACAGGAAGTGCGATCCGGCCACCCGCACGAGCACCAGGTCGCCCGCCTCGACGACCTGCACCTCCTCGACGAGCACCTTCGTGGACTTCTCGTCGGGATCGTCATCGCTGAACGCGCGGAAGTCCTGCATCCCGGCAAACGCCGCCGCGGCCTGCTGCATGCGGGCCACATCGAGCGGGTCCTTGACCCACCACACGTACGGCTTGGCGAACGCCGTGCGCCGGCGCGCGATCTGGTAGACGTAGCTGCGCATCACGGCCGCATGCCGCGCGTGAAAGCGGTGGGGCGCCTTCACCATCTGCAGCACGTTGATGTCGGCCGGCAGGCTGTCGTTGATCCGGGCGCGCATCGTGGCGGGCGGGAGGTTCACGTCGATCTCGAGGTGCGCGACCTGCGCCAGCGCGTGCACCCCCGCGTCGGTGCGTCCCGACCCCTGGAAGTCGACCGGCGCCCGGCCAATCGCCCCGGCGATCGCGCGCTCCAGTTCACCCTGGACCGTCCGTGCGTTCTTCTGTTTCTGCCACCCGCTGTAGCGGGTGCCGGCGTATTCGATGGTGAGCTTGAATCGGGGCACGGGATGATCATACTTGGGCGAGCGGCTACAATAGCGGCCGGCCGCGCACCGTCGTCCGCGGCACGCCTCCCGAGGAGCCTGCACCGATGAGCCATCGTCCCGTCCACGCCAGCAATCTTCCGAAGCCCGTCGGCCCCTATTCGCCCGGCATGGGGTTCGAGCGTCTGATCTTCGTCTCGGGCCAGGGCGCCACCGACCCGGCCACCGGGCAGCTCGCCGGCGCCGATGCCGCCGCGCAGACCGAGCAGTGCCTGAAGAACCTTCAGGCGATCCTCGAGGCGGCCGGGTCGAGCCTGCAGCACGTGCTGCGCTGCGGCGTGTTCCTGATCGATATGAAGGAGTTCGCGCAGATGAACGAGGTCTACGCGCGGATGTTCGGCGACCATCGCCCGGCGCGCACCACGATTCAGGCGGCCGGGCTGCCGGGAGAAGGGCTGCGCGTCGAGATCGACTGCATTGCCTACGTGCCGTGACGTCGCGCGCCGGACGCCCGCCTGCCACCGCCGCGTGACAGGCGGGACGCGCCGCGCGCTACTCGTAGCGGATTGCGCGGAGCGGATCCACGCGCACGGCGCGGCGTGCCGGCAGGTAGTTCGCGACGAGCGCCACGCCGGCCAGCACCGAGGCCACGGCGGCGAACGTCAGCGGCTCCACCGGCCGCGCGCCGTAGAGATACCCTGACAGGGGCTGGGCCACCGCGAACGCCGCCGTCACCCCGAGCGTGATCCCCACCAGCACGAGCGCCATGCCCTCGCGCACCACCAGCCAGACGACGGCGCCGCGCGTGGCGCCGAGCGCCACCCGAATGCCAATCTCCTTCGTGCGCCGCGCAACGGAGTAGGCCACCACCGCATAGAGGCCCACCGCGGCCAGCAGCAGCGCGAGCAGGCCGCTCACCCCGAGCAGGGCCGCGGCCATCCGCGGCGGGGTCAGCATCAGCCCCAGGTGCTGGCGCATCGTCTGCAGCTCCATGATGGCGGCATCGGGGGCCACGTCCAGCACGGCCTGCCGCGCCGGCTCCACGACGCCCTCGGGCGCGCCGGCCGTGCGGATGATGAAGCCCGGGTCGCTGTTGGGCTGCTGCGTCGAGGCGCGATAGAAGTACGGGCGCGGCGCCTCGCCGAGCGTGCGCACTTTGGTGTCACGCGCCACGCCCACGACCTCGAACGGGGGCACGGGCTCGACGCCGGCACGGACCGGCATCCGCACGAGGCGGCCGATCGGGTTCTGGTCGGGCCAGAACCGGCGCGCGAACGCGTCGCTGACGATGGCCACGCGCGGCGCCTCGAGGGTGTCGCCGTCGTTGAAGTCGCGGCCGGCCACGATCGGCACGGACATCACCGCGAAGTAGCCGGGGCCGATCGTCCCCGCGTCGATATCCACGCCGCGGCCGTCGGCGTCCGGGTCCACCCCCTCGGGGAGCAGGTTCGACGTCTGCACCGATGCGCCGAGCGGGGCACGGTCCGCCAGCGCCACGCGCTCCACCCCCGGCAGCGCGGAGAGCCGCTCTTTGATCTGCAGGGTGAGCGCGTGCCGCACGGCGGGATCCGGCTCGGTCAGGCTCAGGATGGGGGAGAGCACCACCGCGCGCACGGATTCGAACCCGGGGTCGATCAGCTGCGCCTGCTGCAGGCTGCGGACGAAGAGGCCCGCGGCCGCGAGGAGGACCAGGGACACGGCGACCTGCACGACCACCAGCACATTGCGGAGGCCGAAGCGCCGGTGCGCACGCAGGCCGGCGCCGCCTTCGTCCTTGAGCGCCGGCACGAGATCGGGGCGCGTGGCCTGCAGGGCGGGCGCGAGGCCGAAGATCACGCCGGTCGCCACCGCGAGGCCGAAGGCGAAGGCGAACACGCGCGGGTCCATCGAGAGATCGAGCGTCAACGGCACCGGCAGGCCCTCGGGCCGCCAGCCGGCGGCCAGGCGCATCAGAACGTAGGCCAGGCCCAGGCCCAGCACGCCGCCCGCGACCGAGAGCGTGACGCTCTCGGTGAGCAGCTGCTGCACGAGCCGCCGCCGGCTGGCGCCGATGGCCAGACGCACCGCCACCTCGCGCGTCCGGCCCGAGGCGCGCGCCAGCAGGAGGTTGGCGACGTTCGCACAGGCAATCAGCAACACGAGCCCCGGCACCACCATGAGGAGCGCCGCCACCGGGGCCAGCACCTTGTCGACCTCGGGATGAATGCGAACGTCGTTCGACGCGACGAGATGCACCTTGCGGTTCTGGTTGGTCGCCGCATGCTCGGCCGCGAGCCGCGCGGCCACGACATCGAGTTCCGCCTGCGCCTCGGCGATCGACTGGCCGTCGGCGAGGCGCGCGCGGAGAAACAGCGATCGGCTGCCGCGCTCCGTTCGCAGCGACCGGGACGGCGAGAAGGCGAAGTCCGTGTGCATGGGAATCCAGAGATCCGCCTCGAGGCCCACGATGCTGCCCTTGTAGCGCTCCGGCATGACGCCGATGACGGTGACGGGCTGGCCGCTGATGGTGAGGTCGCGCCCCACGATCGTGGGGTCGCCGCCGAAGCGCCGCTGCCACATGCCGTGGCCGAGGAGCGCCACATGCGGCCGGCCCGGCTGGTCATCGTCGGGGCCGAACGTCCGGCCAAGGGTGGGCCGCAGGCCGAGCACGTCGAAGAAGTTGCCGCTCACCGCCTCGCCGAACAGCAGCTCCGACCGGCCGTTCTCCGAGCGGGTCAGCAGGGTGGCGTTGAACGCGGTGACGCGCCCGCCGAGGCCCGTCGCCTGGTCCCGATAGTCCAGGTAGTCCGGGTACGAGGAGGTGGCGGGGGTGCCGCCGGCATCCGTCGTGTAGACCTCGACGAGGTTCTCCGGGCGATCGACCGGCAGCGGCCGCAGCATGACGGCGTTGACCACCGTGAAGATGGCGGTGTTGGCGCCGATCCCGAGGGCCAGCGTGATGAGGGCGGCGGCGGTGAACCCGGGGCTGGCCGTCAGCCGGCGCAGGGCGTAGCGGAAGTCGAGCCAGAGGCTGTGCATGTCATCAGGGATATACGGACGCCCGGCGCCAAAGGTGCCAAAGGCGCCTCAGATGCTATGATCGGGGATTCCTATGACACGCATTCTTGTAACCAATGACGATGGGGTGCACTCCGAGGGGATTCGTGTCCTGGCGGCGGCGCTCGCGCCGCTCGGACAGGTCACCATCGTGGCGCCGCACCAGGAGGCGAGCGCCATCGGCCACGCGTTGACGCTGCGCCGGCCGCTCCGGATTGAAACGCACGGCACCGGCATCTACGCGGTCGATGGCACGCCGACCGACTGTGTGAATCTGGGCGTCGACGTGATCATGCGCGACCACCCGCCGGCGCTGGTGGTCTCCGGCATCAACAAGGGCTGGAACCTGGGCGACGACGTGACGTACTCCGGTACGGTGTCGGGCGCGCTCGAGGGCATCCTTCTTGGGGTGCCATCGATCGCCGTCTCGCTCAAGCGCGAGGCCGTGTTCGACTTCACGGAGGCGGCCCGCGCCGCGGCCGCCGTCGCCGAGTCGGTCCTGCGGCAGGGCCTGCCGCCGCGGACGCTGCTCAACCTGAACGTCCCGACGGGCGTCCCGAAGGGCCTGCGGGCGACGGTGCAGGCGAAGCGGAACCACGTGACGAAGATCGACAGCCGGACGGATCCCCGGGGCGGCCTCTACTACTGGATCGAGGAAGGCCTGAACGACTGGGAGATCAACGGCGGCAAGTCTGACTACGAGGCCGTGATGGCCGGCTACGTGTCGGTCACGCCGATTCAGCCCGACATGACGGCGTACGACGCGCTGATGATCGTCGAAACGCTGGCCGCGGAGCTCCGGACCACCGCCGACTAGTGGGGTGTCGTTGACGATCGACTACCGGGCCGCCCGCTGGGCGGCCCGCAGAATCGCGGCTGGGCAGAGGCGCTGGTAGTACCTCTTCAGTCGATACACTCCACTAGGCAAGGACGGCCAAGTTCTGCTTGGCACCCGTGCGGGACTCGGAGTAGAATCATCAGGTTGTCGGGGCGTGGCTCAGCCTGGTAGAGCACTCGGTTCGGGACCGAGGGGTCGGAGGTTCGAATCCTCTCGCCCCGACCAACTTTCCTCCTTGCCGGCACAGAAGTGGCGGCCAGGGGTCGCAGAAGAGAACAGGCGCCTGCAGAGGGCGCCTTTTTCTTTTGGCCGCGACCCGCACCGCGTGCCCCCCTTTTTCGCTCATTGACCCCGATGAGTTGGCTCTGTATGCTCAGCCGGATCGCCCTTCGGTTCCCGAGGTGCCGCTGATGACAGAGTCGATCGGCCCCTATCGACTCATCGCCAGGCTGGGTGCCGGGGGCATGGGCGAGGTGCTGCTCGCCGAGGACACGCGGCTCGGGCGGCGCGTCGCCCTCAAGAGCCTCACGGCCGGCCTTGCAGAGGCCTCGGAGGCCCGGGCCCGGCTGCTGCATGAGGCACGGGCCGCCGCGGGCCTGAACCACCCCAACATCGCCGCCATCTACGACGTCCTCGAATTCGAGCACCGCGCGTTCATCGTGATGGAGTTCGTCGAGGGCGAGAGCGTGGCCGATCGGGTCGCACGCGGGCCGCTCCCGTGCGGCGAGGCGTTGGCGATTGCCGGCCAGCTGATCGACGCGCTCGTCGTGGCGCACGCGCAGGGCGTCGTCCACCGCGACCTCAAGCCGGGCAATCTCGTGCTGACACCCGGCGGCCGGGTCAAGGTGCTCGACTTCGGCATCGCGCGCGTCCAGCAGGTGGACGAGACCGAGCGGCACGCCGCGGCGACGGCCATGAGCTTCACCTTTGCCGGCCAGATGGTGGGCACGCCGGGGTACAGCGCGCCCGAGCAGCTGACCGGGGGGCACGTCGATGCGCGCGCCGACATCTACGGCGTGGGCGCGGTGCTGTTCGAACTGCTCACGGGGCGTCCGGCGTTCGAGGACGCCGAGCCGTTCAAGCGCATCCTCGCCGCGTTGTCCGCACCGCCGCCCTCCGCCGCCGCCATCAACGCCGGGGTCCCTGCCGAGGTCTCTGCGCTGGTCGGCAAGGCCATGGCGCGGGACCCCCTCGAGCGGTTCCAGACGGCCCGCGACATGGCGGCGGCGCTTCAGGCTCTGGGCACGGTCGCGACGCAAGGCGGCGCCCCGCCGGAGGGACACGTCGCCGCGCCTCGCCGGGCTGCGGGGCGCGGACTCCTGCTGGCTGCCGTAGCCGCGGCGTCGATGCTGATCGGCGCCGTCGCCTGGCGCGGATGGGCGCCGGACGCCGTGCCGTCAGGAGGAGGGCCCACGGCCGTGGCCGTCCTTGCGCTGCAGAACCTGAGCGGGGACGCGAGTCGCGACTACGTGGGCGTCGGCGTCGCCGAGACGATCAGCACGAGCCTCGCCATGCTGCCCACGCTCGCGGTCGTGTCGCGCGCGGAGGTGAGCCTGACCTCGCTCACTGCCGACGGCACGCCCTCGCTGGCGCGCGCCCTCGGGGTGGCGTACCTGGTGCGCGGCAGCGTCCAGCAGGAAGGCGATCGACTGGGCGTCAACCTGCAGCTCGTGCACGCCTCGGGGCAGGTGCTGTGGGGGGAGCGCTTCGAGGGACGCACCGGCGATCTGTTCGACCTCCAGCGCCGCATGGCCGCGGGCATCGGCGCCGCCCTGCGCATCAGAACCGACGGCGCCGCCCCGGAGGTGCCTGGTGGTGCCTCGCCTGACGCCACGGCGCTCGCCGAGTACTGGCAGGGACGCATCCTGCTCGATCGACGGGACCTCCCCGGCAACGTCGAACGCGCCATCGAGGCCTTCGAGCAGGCGATCGCCGTCGATGGCCGGCTGGCCCTCGCGCACGCCGGGCTTGGAGAGGCGTACTGGGCCTTGTATGCGCAGACGCGGAACTCGGAGTGGACTGAACTGGCCATTCAGGCGGCGCTCGCCGCCGTTCGTCTTGCCCCCGAGGAGCCGCAGGCGCGCTACTCGCTGGCGGTCATCTATCACGGCAGCGGCCGCATCAGCGAGGCCGTCGAGGAGTTGCGGCGTGTGCAGGCGCTCCGGCCCAATCACGTGGACGCCCCTCGACTGCTGGGCATCATGCTGGCGGGACAGGACCGGATCGACGAAGCGATCGTCGAGTTCGACAAGGCCATTGCGCTCCGCCCCGGCTACGTCGAGAACTACACCCAACTGGGCGTGGCGCTGCTCGCCGCGCATCGGTATCCGGAGGCGGAAGCCGCGTTCCGGCGCGTGACGGAGCTCGCGCCCGAAAGCGCCCGGGGCTACCAGCAGCTCGGCACGCTGTACCAGACCACCGGCGATTTCGCGAACGCCCTGCGGAACTACCGCGCGTCGGTCACGCGCAGCCCGTATGCCCCGGCCTTTTCCAACATCGGCAGCATCCTCTATATGGAGGGCCGGTATTCGGAGGCCGCGGACGCCTATCGCCAGGCCATCAGCCTGGCGCCCACCCGCGCCATCACGCACCGCAATCTCGGCGACGCCTACGCGCGACTCGGGCGGCGCGACGAGGCCCGTGCGGCCTACGAGCGCGCGGTGCAGTTGACGGAAGCGGAGCTGAAGGTCAATCCGACCGATGCACAGAATGTGTCGCGCCTGGCCGTCTATGAAGCCAAGCTTGGACGCGCCGCCGCCGCCGAGCAGCACGCCGCCGAGGCGGTGGCGCTGCGGCCGGGGGACGGCGCCGTGCTGTTCCGCGCCGCCGTGGTCCTGGCGCTCGGTGGCAAGGACGATGACGCGCTGCGATCGCTCGAGGCCGCGGTCGAGGCCGGTTACTCGGTCACCCTCGTGAACGAAGACGACGACCTGGCGTCGCTGCGCGCGCGCCCGGCGTTCCAGGCGCTCGTGCAGCGGCAGAAGTAGGCAGACCGACAGGAGATTCCCCAATGACACCATCCCGGCACGTCCTCGCCCTCGCCCTCGCGGCCGTCCTCGTGTCGACTTCACTCGGCGTGGCCCTCGCCCAGGCGCCCCGCGAGTTCACCATTGCGGTGACCGTCGAAGCAGGGAGCCCCTGCTCGCTGACCACCGACCTGGCGCCGCCCAACTACCGTCTCAGCGCCCGTCCCCAGGACACCATCGTCCTGACACTCACGGGAACGGTCCCGGCCAGCTGTGGCGTCGGCGCCGGCGATCGGCTCGCGCTCGACGACTTCCTGATGAGCGGAAAGCCAGTCGCCGCACCGGTGGTGCTCGTTCCCGGCGAGCGTCGCGTGTACCGCGTGAGCGCTGGCCGGCGCGGGCTGTACAAGTTCTCCATCACACTCGGGACGATCGTGCTCGACCCGGAGCTCGAGATCGAGTCCTGAGCCCCGGCGCGACCCTCCACACTCACCCCGCCACCTGGCGGGGTGAGTGTGCCGACCTCGCCAATGTAGCCCCGCCGCCACACTCAGCCGGGTAATCGACACCAGAACGACGCGAAATCGCCATGTGGCCACTAGCCCGTGGATGGAATCCCTTGATTTTCCTGGTCCACCCGGTGGCACGAACCTCGCATTGGTGTCTGGTGTTGCGATAGCCGGTGCCGCGCCCCACGCGTATGACTGGGTCGCCCCGGCGCTTCGCAACCACAGGATTTCGACCACGGACCAGGCGCCGCGCCTGAGCCGCCACGACCTCCATCCCCCTCGCCGGTCGAGTGTGCGCTCGACCGGCATTTTTTTGCCCGGCAGGCCGTCCGCCTTGGGCGGCGAATCCCGGCCCTCCCCGGCGGGATCCTGGCGGCGGGATCTATACTGACGAGTCGTGTCGTCGGTCCCCTCATCGTCAGCCGCCCCGCGCTGGCGCGTCTCTCCGCTCAACCTGGCGCTGGCTGTCATCGGCCTGCTCCTGCTTGTCCTCACCGTGCGTCAGGTGGGGTGGGACAGCGTGCGCGAGGGCCTGGCCAGCCTCGGGTGGTGGTTCCTGGCGATCGTGGCGCTCGGCGGCCTCCGATTCGCCGCGCGGACGCGGTCGTGGATGGCCTGTGCCGCGCCCGTCGCCGGTGACGCCGAGACGGCGCCGCTCGGCTTCCGCCACACCTTCGGCGCCGTGCTCGCGGCGGACGCGCTGGGCAATGTGACGCCGCTCGGACTCCTCGCCTCCGAGCCCGCGAAGGTGCTGCTCGTGCGCCGCCGCCTCTCGACGGCGACGGGCCTGTCCTCGGTGGCCACCGACAACGTGTTCTACACGACATCGGTCCTGCTGATGATCGCCGTCGGCGCGATCGTGTTCTTCCGGCGCGCCGCCGTGCCCCCCAATCTCGCCCTGGCCGGCCAGGGACTCGTCGTCCTTGCGCTGGCCAGCCTGGTCGTCGCGTTCCTCGTCGCCCGGCGGCGCCCCGCGGTCCTGTCGCGCCTCGCCGAGGTGGCCGCACGGGTCACCGGCCGCGCGAAGCGCTCGCCCGACTTCCTCCGCGAGGTGGAGCACCGCTTCTACGCGCTGCTGCAGTGGCCGGCGGGCCGCATCGCACGGGTGGCGGGCTGGCAGGTGGTCTTCCACGTGGCCGCCATCGCCGAGGTCTACCTGGTCCTCCGCCTGCTGCCTGGCGCGTCCGAGGCCACGCTGGTGGACGCGTTCGTGCTCGAGACGGCCGGGCGGCTCGTCACGGTGCTGTTCAAGTTCGTGCCGTTCCGCCTCGGGGTGGACGAGGCCGGTGCGGCGCTGGTCGCGCGGGCGCTGCAGTTCGATCCGACCGTCGGCGTGGCGCTCGCCCTCGTGCGCCGGCTGCGCATCTTCTGCTGGAACGGCGCCGGCCTCGTGATCCTGGGCTGGATGTCGCGGCAGCCGGACGCGTAAGGCGGTGGGGGCCTGCGCTACAATTGCCGCGATGCGGATCGCGCGGCGGTTCCTGGTGAGTGGGCGAGTGCAGGGCGTGGGCTTCCGGATGTTCGCGCGGGACGCGGCGGCCCTCGAGGGGATTCACGGCCACGCGCGCAACCTGGATGACGGGCGCGTCGAGGTGATGGGGGAGGGCGACGCCGGCGCCCTGCTCCGGTTCGAACGCGCCATCCGCCGCGGGCCGTCACACGCCCGCGTGACCGACGTGCTCGTCGAGACCCTGACGCCGGGGGCGTGCGGCCCCGGCTTTCTGATTGCGTGACGGTCCGCGCCGGCGCGTGACGACCGCATCGAGGCCCTGCTGCCGATGGATTACCTGAAGTCCAAGATTCGCTCCGTGCCCGACTTCCCGAAGCCGGGCATCCTGTTCTACGACATCACGACGCTGCTCGGCGATGCCGAGGGGTTCCGCGACACGGTCGATGCCCTCGTGCAGCCGTATCGCGATCAGCAGGTCGCGCGCGTCGTCGGCATCGAGAGCCGGGGGTTCATCCTGGCGGCGGCCGTGGCCGACCGGCTCGGCGCCGGGTTCGTGCCCGTGCGCAAGCCCGGCAAGCTGCCCTCGGCGACGATCACCGAGTCGTATGCGCTCGAGTACGGCACCGACGCGTTGCAGGTGCACCACGACGCCATCCGGCCGGGGCAGCGCGTGCTGCTCATCGACGACGTGCTCGCGACGGGCGGGACGGCCCGCGCCGCGACGAACCTCGTGCGCTCGCTCGGGGGAAACCTGGTCTCGATCGCCTTCCTGATCGAGTTGAATTTCCTCAAGGGACGGGCCCGGCTGGACGGGGAGCAGGTCTTCTCGGTCCTGCAGTACGACTGACCCGGCGACATCCGGGGCAAACTGGCATAAACTCAAGTGTTCCGCGCCCGTAGCTCAGGGGATAGAGCACCCGCCTCCTAAGCGGGGGGTCGCAAGTTCAATTCTTGCCGGGCGCACCAGCCTTCGCTCGCCTGGGAGAGTTAGCGAGCGAAGGGGCCAGGAGCCCTCGCGGCGGTGGCCACGGGCACGTGACGCGGACAGGCAATGGCGACAGAGGAGAGGCATGAAGACGTCTGAACGGCATCATCTGAAGGAGAACGATCTGGCCCTGGTGCTGGCGCGCGCGCAGGTCTGGTTTGGCACCAACGCGAAGGCGCTGGCCATCGCGGCCATCGCCGTCGTGCTGCTCATCGCGGGCGTTGCGGGCTACGTCGCGTGGCAGGCGTCCATCGAGAACGACGCGCGCGCGCGCCTCGCCGCGGCGATGGTCACCTACGAATCGCGCGTGATGCCGCCCGCACCCTCGAGCACGCCCGACCAGCCGACGATGACGGGGCAGATGCCGGGCACGTTCCCGAGCGACCGCGCGCGGCTCGAAGCGGCGCTGCCGCAGTTCCTCGAGACCGCGGACGCGTTTCCCGGCACCAACGCCGCGCGCACGGCCCGGTTCCATGCGGCCGGCGTGCTCGTCAGCCTCGGGCGCCACGACGAGGCCATCGCCCACTACGATCAGCTGATGTCGGGACGCGATCTGATGGCGCGGACCGCGCGGCTCGGGAAGGCCGAGGCGCACGTGCAGGCGGGCCAGTACGACGAGGCGATCGCGGTCTACACCTCGCTCGTCGGCACCCCGGATGCGCAGCTGCCGGCCGAGGGCCTCCTGATGGAACTCGCCCGCGTCTACCAGCTGGCCGGCCGGCTCGACGACGCCCGCACGACGCTCACGACGATCGTCGAGCAGCATGCCGAGTCGCCGTTTGCACCGGCCGCGCGCGCGGCGCTCGACCAGATCACGGTGTCGTGAACTCGCGCGCGAACTTGTAGCCCAGCATCTTGTAGATCAGGCGCGCGCAGAGGAAGTTCGGGGCGTGCGTCCCGTTCGGGCTCAGCTCCACGACGTCCCATCCCACCACGGTGCGCCGCGCGAACACGCGGCGCATCAACCCGAGCATCTCCGGCCACGTGAGCCCGCCAGGCTCGGGCGTCCCCGTGGCCGGCATGATCGCGGGATCCATGCCGTCCACGTCCACCGTGATGTAGACCTGCTCGTCGAGCGCGTCGACCACGGCGTCCATCCAGGCGGGGTCCTCCCGCATGTTCCAGTCGTAGAACACGCGCGTCTGCAGGCCCGGCAGGGAGGCGCGCTCCTCTTCCGACATCGCGCGAATGCCGACCTGCACCGCCGGGGCGAACTCCAGCGACCGGGCCATGGCGCAGGCGTGGCTGTGCGGGCTGCCCTGGTACTGCTGCCGGAGGTCGCTGTGCGCGTCGATCTGGAGCACCGAGAGCTTCGGGAACGCCGGCGCCACGGCCCCGACGACGGCGGGCGTGATCGAGTGCTCGCCGCCGAGGACGATCGGGAGCTTCCCGCGTTCGACGATCTCGCTCACGACCTTGCGAATGCGCGCGACGCAGGCGCCGAGATCGCCATCGTGAAACTCCATCTCGGGCAGCGTGTAGACCCCCACGGGATGCACGTCCACCCCATGCTCCTCGTCGAACAGCTCCACCTGGGCCGAGGCCAGCAGGATCTCGCGCGGACCGAACCGCGTGCCCGGCACATACGAGGTGGACCGCTCGAGCGGCACCGGCAGCACGATCACGCGCGCATCGTCGAACGACGGCGCGACGGGACGGCTGCCAAGGAACTGGAGGGGCGCGGTGTGGTCGTACTCAAACGGCAGGCTCATTGGGAACTCGCAAATCGTGAAGTGGACACAGGGGCGTCGTTGATCCGCAGCGTGCCGCCGTCCTGGGAGAAGGCAGGCAGGACACGCGTGGCGAGGAGATCGGCAGCGCTGCCGCTGAGGGCCGTCAGCAGCAGGGGGACGGCGAGCGTGGCATCGGCACGGACGCTGACGCGCGCCGCATCCGCGGCCAGCTTGCCCCAGCTCTCGGCCTCTTCGAGCGTCGAGCCCGAGGCGCCGCCATAGAACGGCACGTCGGTCACGATCTGGATCGCATACCGATGGCCCTTGACGTCGGGACAGAAGTACTCCGCCTCGACCGCCGCCTGGTTGATGAAGTTCTTCGGCGTACCGCCGCCGAAGACGACCGACGCCGTCTGCGGATGGGCGATGACCAGGTTCGTGGACTCGATCACGTCGCCGATCGTGTCGATGTGCCCGGCGGCCGGGTCGTGATGCCGCGCCTGCGCCAGGCCCATGCCGATGGAGGAGTCGGCGATCGCCGGACAGTAGATCGGAATCCCGGCGCGGAAGGCCGCCGTCAGGATGCCGTCGCCGCCGGTCTCCGTCCAGAGCCGCTCGCCGAGCCGGTAGAGGAACTCGCGCGTCGTGTGCGGCCGGGCCTCGAGCGTCAGGGCGAACTGCGCGATCCACTCGTCGTTGTCGGCGAACTCGTCCTCGCTGGCGAACGTGTCGTAGACGCGGTCGATCCGTTCGGCCGCCAGCGCGCCGTCATCGGCGGCGGGCGATCCGATGAAGTGGTGCCGCCCCCGCGTCTCGTGGAGATCGTGATACAGATTGGCGCCGGTCGAGACGAGGCAGTCGACCGCGCGCGTGTGAATCAGGTGCGCCACGGCGAGCCGGAGCCCGCCCGCGCTCAGCGCGCCCGCCAGCCCGAGGAAGATCAGGCACCGGTCGCCCAGCATGCGCTGCCAGACCCGCTGTGCCGTGGCCAGCGTGCGGCCCTGAAAGGAGATGCGCTCCATCCGTTCCAGCACGTCCTCGGCGGTGGCGCCGGCGCGCACCTCGAACGGCTGTACGGGCGCCTTCAGGAACCGGGAGGATTTCGCCACGCGCGACATTGTACCGCAGCGCCGCGGCCGCTCAGCGCGCGCGGCTCACGTGACGAAGGGCGCTGAAGTCCGCGGACGGCGACAGGCGCAGTCCCTCGATCCCGGGCTGCGCGACCGCGACGTTCGTCTTGTACCAGAGGCTGATGTAGGGCGCCTCCTCGGCGATCAGCCGCTGCGCCGCGCCATACGCCTCGCGACGGGTCGCATCGTCGGTGGCCACGGTGGCGCGGTCGATCAGCTGGTCCACCTCGGGGTTGCGGTAGTGCCCGCGATTGAACCCGGTCGGCGGCATCTGGCTGGAGTGGAACACCCGGCGCAGCATGTCGGGGTCGGAGACGCCCACCCACTGCAGCGTGAAGAGCTGGAACTGCCCGCGCAGGACGTCCGCGTAGAGCGTGGCGAATTCGTACGAGCGCACGTCCAGTTCGATGCCCACCGCGCGCAGATCCTGCTGGATGACGGCCGCCTGCAGCCGGATGAACTCGTTGGTCGACACCTTCAGCGTCAGGTGGAGGCGGGGCGCTGGCCCGTCGCCGTCCGGGTCGGGATAGCCCGCCTCGTCGAGCAGCTGCCGCGCGCGCGCCGGGTCGTAGGTGAACTGGAACACCGCGGGCTCGAAGGCCCACGAGATGTCGGGGAGGATGCCGGCGGCCGGCCGGGCCAGCCCGCGGCGCAGATGCGCCACGATGGCGTCGCGGTCGATCGCATAGCCGATGGCCTGGCGCACGCGCACGTCGGCCAGCAGCGGGTCCCGCAGGTTGAAGCCGACATACGCGTAGTCGGTCCCGGGGGAGTGCACGACCTGCAGGGCGTCGTCCTCCTCGAGCTGGAACACGATGTCGGGGGCCAGGTCGTTGATGACCAGGTCCACGGTGCCCTTGCGCAGCTCGAGTCCGCGCATGATGTCGTCGGGGACGACCTTCAGCACCAGGCCGGCGTTGCGGGCGGCGCCCTGCCAGTAGCCGTCGAACCGCGCGAGCTCGAGCCGGTCGTCGACGGCATAGCGCACGAACCGGTACGGCCCGGTCCCCACGGGGGTGTCGCGCAGTCCGGCGCCCGCGCCGTCGGGGACGATCGGCAGCACGAGGTTGATGGGGAAGGAACCGAACGGCTCGCTCAGCGTGAAGCGCACCGTGCGCGCATCGAGCGCCTCCACGCGCTCGAGCATGCGGTAGGCGCCCTTGCGCGCCGACAGGAACTCGGGGTCAATCAGGCTCCCGAACGTGTAGACCACATCGTCGGCGTCGAAGGCCTGGCCGTCGTGGAACGTCACGCCGTCGCGCAGGTGCACGACGTAGGTGCGATCGTCGGGCGTCTCCCACCCGGTCGCGAGCCCCGGCGAGACGCGGAGGCGATCGTCGAGGTTGAAGAGGTTGTCGTAGACCAGCTGGTAGACGCGCTGCGACACCTCGTCGGTGCCGACGCGCGGGTCGAAGCTGTTCGGGGAGCTTGGCACGGCGACGGTGATGTACGCCGGGTCGGTCGCCGGGGCGCCGGCACACGCCGCCGCGGCCGCGAGCGCGGCGGCCAGCGTCAGCGCGCGGCCCACGCGAGCGCGCGTCATTCCTCCGTGGCCTCCCGCCGCAGTTCGGCGAGCAGCCGCAGGGCCTCGAGCGGGGTGGTCTGATCGATGTCGAGCGCCCGCAGCCGGTCACGGAAGCGGTCGTCGACGACGGTCTGGAAGAGCCCGAGCTGCTGCTGTGGCGCGGCGGCCGGGGCGCCGCTCAGGGCCGGCCGCCCGCCCCGCGACAGCTCGTCGGTCTCGAGCGCGCCCAGAATCGCGCGCGCCCGCGCGATGACCGAGGGCGGCAGGCCGGCGAGCCGCGCGACCTGGATGCCGTAGCTGCGGTCGGAGCGGCCGGGCAGGATCTTGTGCAGGAAGATGATGTCGTCCTGCCACTCGCGCGCGGCGACGTGATGGTTGACCACGCCCTCGACGCCGTCGGCCAGGTCCGTGAGCTCGTGATAGTGCGTGGCGAAGAGCGTCTTCGGCCGCGCGACCGCGCTCGTCGCCAGGTGTTCGGCCACGGCCCAGGCGATGCTCAGGCCATCGAAGGTGGCCGTGCCGCGGCCGATCTCGTCGAGCACGACGAGGCTGCGCGAGGTCGCGCCGTTCAGGATGTGCGCCGTCTCCTGCATCTCGACCATGAAGGTCGACTGGCCGCGCGCGATGTTGTCGGAGGCGCCGACGCGGGCGTAGATGCGGTCCACCAGGCTCAGCTTGGCCTCGCGCGCCGGCACGAACGATCCCGACTGCGCGAGCAGCGAGAGCAGGGCCACCTGCCGCAGGTAGGTGGACTTGCCGCCCATGTTGGGGCCCGTCAGGATCACCAGCTGGCGCGCCGTGCCGTCGAGGGACACGTCGTTCGGGACGAACGCGCCGCCGGCCAGCCGCTCCACGACCGGATGGCGCACGTCGCTCGCGACGAGCTCGTCGCCCTCGTGGACATGCGGCTTGGTGAAGTTGGCCACGGCGGCCGTCTCCGCGAGCCCCGCCAGGACGTCGAGGGAGGCGATGGCGCGCGCCGTGTCGAGCACGCGCGACGACTCGGCCGCCACGCGCTGACGCAGCGCCTCGAACAGCGTGAGTTCGCGCTCGAGGATCCGCTCGTCGGCGCCGAGCACCTTCTCCTCGTAGTCCTTCAGGGCGGGCGTGATGAAACGCTCGCCGCCGGCAATCGTCTGCTTGCGCAGGTAGTCGTCGGGCACGAGGTGGAGGTTGGCCTTCGAGATCTCGATGTAGTACCCGAAGACGCGGTTGAAGCGCACCTTCAGGGACGCGATGCCGGTGCGCGCCCGCTCGGCCTCCTCCATCTCGGCGATGAGCTGCTTGCCGGACCGGCTGATGTGGCGCAGGTCATCCAGCTCGGCGTCGACGCCGTCACGGAGGCTGCCGCCGTCGCGGGCCAGGGCCGGCGGCTCGTCGACGACGGCCTGCTCGATCCATCCGCGCACGTCGGCCAGCTCGTCGAGCGACGCCAGGAGGCTGCGCACGAGCGGCGCCTCGCACTCGGCGAGGAGCATCTTCACGCGCGGCGCCGCGGCCAGCGACTGCTTGAGCGCCACGAGGTCGCGCGGGCCCGCCGTCGAGAGCGCCACGCGCGAGGCCAGGCGCTCCAGGTCCTGCACGGTACGGAGCGTGTCGCGCAGCTTGCCGCGCTCGGTCGTCCGGAACGCGAACTCCTCGACCGCATCCAGCCGCTCGCGAATCGCCTCGAGCGAGACGAGCGGACGCAGGAGCCACGCGCGCAGCAGCCGGCCGCCCATGGCCGTGGAGGTCCGGTCGATCTCGTGGAGCAGCGACCCGGCGCGCCCGCCGCTCACCGACTCCACCACCTCCAGGTGCTTCAGCGTGGTCGGATCCACGAGCAGCGCGTCGGCCGAGGTGCGGACGCGCAGCGTGCGGACGTGGAGCAGGTCGGCCTTCTGCGTGTCGCGCAGGTAGCGGATCAGCGCGCCGCAGGCGGCCACCGCCGGCTCGTGGCCGTCAAGGCCGAAGCCCTCGAGCCCGTGCACGCGCAGCTGGTCGAGCAACGTCTGGCGGGCGGAGGCGTAGTCGAACTGCCAGCCCTCGAGCGCCGTGAGCGGAATCTCGGCCTGCGCGACGCCCGGGATGGCCGCCCGCACATCCACGCCGGCCGGCGCGACGATCTCGCGCGGGCGGATCACCGCGACGTCGTCGGCGAGCGCCTGCAGCCCCGCACGCCCGCGGTACTCGCCCACGCTGAACTCGCCGGTCGACAGATCCAGCACCGCCGCCCCGACCACGGCGTCGTCGCCGCCATCGAGACCCGAGACCGCCATGAGGAAGGCGGGCTCGCGCGCGTCCAGATACGCCGCGTCCGTCAGCGTGCCCGGCGAGACCACGCGCACGACCTCGCGCTTGACGACGCCCTTGGCCTTCTTCGGATCCTCGACCTGCTCGCAGACCGCGACGCGGTAGCCCTTGCTCACGAGCCGGCCGATGTAGCCGTCCGCCGCGTGGAACGGCACGCCACACATCGGGATCGAGGCGCCGGTCGGATCCTTCGATCGCGAGGTGAGCGTCAGGTCGAGCGCGCGCGCGGCGACCAGCGCATCCTCGTAGAACATCTCGTAGAAATCGCCCATCCGGAAGAACACGAGGGCGGACGGATGGGCCCGCTTCGCGTCCAGATACTGCCGCATGGCCGGCGTGACGGTCGCGCCCTCCGCGGGCAGCGGCGGCGCGTGTTCGAGGGGGCGGGACACGGGTGGTTGGGACCTCGTCGATGGGGGGCCGTGGCGGCGCCGGGCGACAGGGTCGAGTATACCGCGCTATCCTGAGGGCGACCATGCGCGCCCTGGCCCTCGATACCACGACCCCCGCCGGCAGTGTGGCCGTCATCGAGGATGCCCGGCTGCTGGCCGAACTCGAGGGGGACCGCACGCGCACGCACACCGAGCGGCTGCCCGCAGAGATCGCGCAGGTGCTCGCGCAGGCGGGCGTCGCCCGCCAGGACCTCGACCTGCTCGTCGTCGCCACGGGGCCGGGCGCGTTCACCGGCCTCCGCATCGGACTGGCGGTGGTCCAGGGGCTCGCCATGGCCCTGGACCGTCCGGCGATCGGCGTCTCGGCCCTCGATGCGCTCGCCTGGAGCGCGCGGGCGCCGGAGGGCGGCGCGGCCTCCATGGCGGTCTGGATGGAGGCCTCGCGCGGCGAGGTCTTCGGCGCGACGTACACCTTTGGGCCGGACACGCGCGATCCCGTCCCCGACGCGGCCCCCGTCGTGGGGCCACCCGCGCAGGTCCTCGCAGACTGGGCCGCCTGGCTGCCGGCGGGGACCGTGTTCGTCGGCGACGCCGCGCGCCGGCATGCGGACCTGATCGGCGCCAGCGGACGGTTCACCGTGCACCCCGCGCACCCGCTGCTCGCCGGTGCGCTGGCGCACATCGGGCGCCTCCGCGCGCTCGCCGGACAGGCCGGACCGCCGCATGCGTTGCAGCCGCTGTACGTCCGGCGTCCCGACGTCGAGCTCGAGCGCGAACGCCGGGCTCAGCTCGTCCCCCCGACGCCGTGACCTGGACCTTCGACCGGCTCTCGGGCGCCGACGATCTGGAGGGGGTGCTGGCGGTGGACGAGGCGTGCTTCAACCATCCCTGGTCCCGGGCCGACTACGAGCGGGAGCTGGCGGATCCGGGCCGCTGCTTCATCCTCCTGGCCCGCGCGCCGGGCGTCAGGGTCGCCGCGTACTGCTCGTTCTGGCGCATCGTCGACGAGATCCACATCAACAGCTTCGCGGTGCGGCCCGAGTGGCGGCGGCAGGGGCTCGGCGCCGCGCTCTTGCGGCATGTGCTGGCGGAAGGGACCCGGCTCGGCGCGCCCAGAGCCACGCTCGAGGTGCGCCGCTCGAACGAGGCCGCCCTTCGCCTCTACGAACAGGCCGGATTCCGGCAGACCGGCCTCCGGCGCCAGTACTACGCCAACCCGCTCGAAGATGCGTTGATTCTCTGGCGCGAACCGGAGCCGTCTCCGCCTTGAACCCCGTGAGGGCCGGTGGTAGAGTGCCAACTAGGGACGGCCACATCGGGTGGCCGACACCCGGGAAGGAGGCCGAGCGTACGATGGCTGATGCAGAGGACACCAAGGACCTGCTGCTCGAGACCAACGACGAGTTCCGCCAGCTGGCCGCAAAGCACCACGAGCTCGAAGATCGACTCGACGAGCTCTCCTCCAAGCCCTACCTCTCCGACGAGGAACAACTCAACGAAGTCACACTGAAGAAGCAGAAGCTCCACCTGAAAGATCGGATGGAAGACATGCTCCGCCAGTACCGCGGGGGTGTCTCGGGTGCGGCGATGCCGGCCTGATCGATTGCGGCGAGGCCGGGGTGCTCGCCCCTGCTTCCCGGCGTGTTGTTGCGCGGCGCCCGGGTCAGTGACGGCCCGGGCGATCACGCCCGGCCCTTGATTGCTTTCACACACATGCTGATAGATCGGGCCGGTTGGCCTTTCGTTCTCGTGGCCCTCGGCCTGGCCCTCGTCGCCGGCTGGTGGCTGGGGCGTGCCGGTGCGGTGCCCCTCGTGGTGCTGGCCGCCTTCTTCCTGTTCTTCTTTCGCGATCCCGGACGGACGGTGCCGGCGGACGCGGGGCTGGTCGTGTCGCCCGCCGACGGGCGCGTGATGCTGGCCGGCGCGGCCGATCCCGGCGCGCCGCCCGGCGAGTGGCAGCAGATCACGATCTTCCTGTCGCCGGTGGACGTCCACGTCAACCGGACGCCGGTCGCGGGCCGCGTCACCCGGGTGGACTACCACCCGGGCAAGTTCCTGCCGGCCTACAGGCGGGAGTCTGGTGCGATCAATGAGCGAACGGAGATCGAGTTGGATCACGACGGCATCCCGATCGTCTTCCGCCAGGTCGTTGGCGTCCTCGCGCGCCGCATCGTCTGCCGCATCGCCCCCGGTGACACCGTCACCCGCGGGCAGAAGTTCGGTGTGATGAAGTTCGGCTCGCGGATGGACGTCTTCCTGCCGCTGACGGCCACCCTGCGGGTGACCACGGGCGACCGGGTGGTGGGCGGCGAAACCATCCTGGCCGTCTTGGAGTCCCGGTGACCGACGTCCCGATCGCCGGCGACACCGTGCCCACGCGTCGCGGCCTGCGCCGCGGCGTCTACCTGCTGCCGAGCCTCTTCACGGTCGCCAACCTGTTCTGCGGATGGGCCTGCGTGGTCTACGCCATCCGCGGCGACTTCCTGACCGCGGCGCCGTTCATTGGCTTCGCGATCGTGCTCGACATGCTCGACGGCCGCATCGCGCGCATGACCGGCACGACCAGTGCGTTCGGCGTCGAGTTCGACTCGCTGGCCGATCTGATCTCGTTCGGCATGGCGCCGGCGGTGCTGGTGTTTCTGTGGGGGCTCCTGCCGCTCGGCCGGCTCGGGTGGGCGGTGGGCTTCCTCTACCTGACGGCCGCCGCGCTGCGCCTGGCGCGCTTCAACATCCAGCCGGTCGCCGACAAGCGCTACTTCGTCGGGATGCCCAGCCCGGCGGCGGCGGCGGTGCCGGCGTCGACCGTGTACTACTATCCGGCCGGGTTCGAGAGCCGCCCCGAAGCGTATCTCGCGATGGCGATGCTGCTCATCGTGGCGCTGCTCATGGTGAGCGCGTTCCGCTTCCAGAGCTTCAAGACGTTCGATCTCCGCGCGCGGCGCAGCTACCAGTGGCTGGCGCTCCTGGCGGCGATCATCGCGTTGATCGTCACCGAGCCGCAGCGAGTCCTCGTCGTGATGGCCTACCTCTATCTCGTCTCCCCAATCATCGATGGCGTGATCTCCTACGTGCGCCGCAAGGATGGCGCACCGGACGAACCGGCCGGGACGACGGGGGAGTAGCGCCCGCCACGGCTCAGGCGGCGGGCGCGGGGGCAGGCGCCCGCCGATCCGTGACCGGCAGGCACACACGCACGGTCGTGCCCTCGCCAGGGGCGCTCTGCACGCCGATCGTGCCGCCACACAGCTCGATGTTGCGCCGTGCGATCGTCAGCCCGAGGCCCGTGCCTGTCGCCTTGGTGGAGAAGTAGGGCTCGAACAGCCGCGCCACGGCCTCCTCGTCCATCCCCATCCCCGTGTCGCGCACGACGACCGGCACCATCGTGCCCTCCACCGGACCCGCCGCAATCGTCAACGTGCCGGCGCCCGGCATGGCATGGAGGGCGTTCTCGATGACGTTGGTGATCGCGCGTCCGACGAGCGTCCGGTCGATGCGCACGGGCGGCAGCGGCGTGTGCACCTGGAGGTCGATCGCGATGCGATCCGCCAGGCCCGCGCGGTACGGCTCCACGACCTCGCTCAGCAGCGCGCCGAGCTCGGCCTCCACGGGGCGGGCCTCGGGTGACGACGCGAAGCTCGAGAACTCCGAGGCGATCTGGCGGAGCAGGCGCACCTGCGTGAGGATGGTCGACACACACTCGTCGAGCACCGGGTCGAGCGGCCGTCCCCGGTCATGGTGCACGCGCCGGAGATGCTCGGCGTTCAGCTGGATGGGCGTCAAGGGATTCTTGATGTCGTGCGCCACCTGCCGCGCCATCTCGGCCCACGCTTCGAGGCGGTTCGTGCGCTCGAGTTCCCGCCGCTGACGGCGCAGGTCCGCCGCCATCCCGTTGAACGCGTCCACGAGCCGCTGCAGTTCGTCGCGCGACGTGGCGAGCACATGCTGATCGAGGTCGCCGGCCGCGATGCGCCTGGTGGCCGTCATCAGGCGGTTGACCGGGTCGGCGATCCGCTCCGCCATCGAGTAGCCGATCGCCGCCCCCACGAGGATGAAGACCAGGGCCGCGAGCAGGACGCGGCGGTCGAGTTCGTCGATCTGCCGCTCGATCTCCCGCTGGCGCAGGGTCAGCGGCACCGTGAGGATCGCATCGCGGCCCTGCACCCGCACGGGCGCGGCGGCCACGAGGTACTGATACTGCCCGACGGATTCCTGCCCGACGAACGCCGGACGCCCCTCGAGCGCGATCGCCCGGTACACGTCCGCGGGAGTGCGCGTGGAGAGGAGGCCGGAGGCAAACAGGTTCCGCTCGCTCGAGCCGAGCAGCGATGCGCCCTCGTACAGGTTCACGTCCTGCGCCACCACGCGGCTGAGCCACACGATGAGGGAATCGTCCACTCCGGGCACGTCGGTCGCGCCACGGGCCTGGATGCTCGCGAAGTCCGCCACGACGCGGCTGGCCGCCGCGGCGGTGCGGATGGCCTCGCCCTCGACGTCGGCGCGCATCAGGCCGGCGATGTACGTCCGCGTGACGACCGCCAACGCGAGCACGGGGACGACGGCCGCCAGCACGAACGCGAGATAGAGCTTGCGGTAGAAGCTGGCGCGGATCTCCCGGAGGAGCGCGCGCCCCGACACCGGCGTGCGCGTCGCGAGTGCGCCCCAGACGAACCCGCCCAGGAGCAGGCCGACGAAGCCGGCGCCGACGAGCACCGTCAGCTCCGCGATCGCGATGATCTGGCCGAAGGCCGACGCGCGCGGGTACCCGAGCGCGTAGATCGCACCGCGGTCGTTCATGAAGTAGACGTCGTAGGCCGTGCCGCCGCGCGTCATCACCTCCCAGAAGGGATCGCGCGAGGCGTAGATCCGGGCGAAGACGTCCTCGGTCAGCGGCCAGGCATCCGGTCCCGACACGTACAACGGCCGGCGGCTCCAGCCGTAGACGGTGAACTCGAGGTCGTCGTGCGCCACGTCATCCGCGTTCAGGCCGCCGGAACGGAGGAGCGCGACGTACGGGTTCTGCGCCGTGATGAAGGGCAGGTTGCCGTAGTCGAGCATCACGTGGACCTCGATCCAGCCATCGCCCGCGCCGGGCGTGGGGCCCTGGCACAACCGGCGTCCCGCGTGGAGGAGCCGGCGCTCGTCGGCAAAGAACGGCGACACCTCCTCGAAGACCTCCCAGGCGCACGTGGCATCCTGCCACCCGATGCCGCCGCCGCCGGTGGTGTCCGGCAGATTCAACGCGAAGCGGCTCACGAGCGCGCCGCCCGGGTCGTAGAGTTCGATCGAGGACGTCAGCCGCTGGTCCGCCAGCGTCGTCTGCGACCAGACGCGGAAGGCCGCATCGGTCGACAGCGGCCCGACCGCCGCGGGGGCGGCCGTCGCGACGAGCTCGTCGAGCGCCGGCAGCCGATCGATCTCCTCGAGGGCCGCGGCGAGATGCAGTTGCAGGTCGGCGCGCTGGCTGATGACGTCGGCGGCATAGCGCGTCTCGACGATCTGCCGGCGCGCGCGGCCGCCCGCATCGACGATCGACGGGTACATCACGATGGACGGCAGCAGCAGGGCCAGGAAGAAGCCGGCGAGCCTCTGCGCCTGCGAGGCGCGGCCGAGCGCCAGCCGATAGGCGCCCGACGTCCACGCCGCGGCGATCACGAAGGCGGTGGCGAGCAGAAACGGCGTGACGGGCAGGGCCGCGCGCGTGGCCGGGTCGGCCACGGCGGCCAGGGCGGAGGCGGCCCAGAGCGCGGGCACCAGCAGCCGCGCGCCGGCCGAGGCCGCGGGCCCCGACGCGAGCAACGCCCCACGGAGCACCAGCACCATCCCGCCGAGGACCGCCGCATGCAGGATCACGAGGCTCAGCCCGAGCAGCACGCGCTCCGTATCCCAGGGGTGGAGCGAGAAGCGGAGCACATCCGTATCGAGCCCGGGCAGTCCCGCGCGCAGCCGCTGTTCGTAGGCCACGAGCGCGAGCGTCGCCAGCGCGCCGGCGGGCAGATGCCAGGCGACGAGGCGTCCGAGCGACGCCGTCCCGGACGTCCGCCGGGCCTGCCGCGCCTCGCGCGCGCGCTGCCCGTGCCGCCGCTCGAACGCCGAGGCCGCGAGCGCCACCAGCGCGCCGGC